>JAHHIB010000033.1 GCA_019359075.1 Kalymmatonema hyalinum WJT4-NPBG1 | reverse complement strand
CACAGTCGGTTGCAATGATGGAAAGCGAAGTGACGGGAAACTGTCACGCTTCGTTTGGAGAGAGGGATAGAGAAACATGCAAGTCGTGAGGTTTGAAAGTGCGCTCCGTCCCTACTCTATTAAGTCCACTGTTAGCTAACATTGCGCTCAATGGAATCGAGGACATCCACCAATCTGTCAGATATGCTGACGATATGGTCATCATCCTCAAACCCAACGATAACGTAAACAAATTACTTGAAAAAATCAGCCAATTCCTTGCAGATAGAGGAATGAATATCAGTGAAAGAAAGACCAAGGTAACTGCATCGACAGATGGATTCGATTTCCTTGGCTGGCGCTTCAAAGTGCAAAGCAACGGAAAATTTAGATGTGTCCCTTCAGTGGACAATTTTAAAGCTTTCCGACAGAAAGTAAAATCCATCGTCAATAGCTCGAATTATGGTTCCAGTGTTAAAGCTGAAAAGTTAGCACCACTGGTTAGAGGATGGAGGAACTACCACAAGTTCTGCAAGATGGAAGGGTCTAAACTTTCCCTGTATCATATACAACACAGAGCATATACGGTGTTCAACAAGGAACCCAAGAATAACCGCTACTCAAGCAAAAAGCTTGTTAACAAGGCATTCCCAACAGTTCCATACTCCGAAAATAAACACGTCATGGTCAAAGGGAATAAATCACCCTTTGATGGGGACATCACCTATTGGAGTGAGCGAAACAGCAAACTCTATGACGGGGAAACCTCTAAAGTCTTAAAACGGCAAAACCATATATGTGGTCACTGTAAACTAAAAATGCTCAGTGATGAGAGAGTACATCTACACCATGTCGATGGAAATCATCAGAACTGGAAAGCTAAAAACCTCTTGGTTGTACACGAAAGCTGTCACGATTACATCCACATGAGCAAAACCGCAAGGTAAGGACATCGGGAGCCGGATGCACAGAAATGGGCACGTCCGGATCTAACAGAGAGGGACGGGGAATAATATCCCCTCTCGACTCTACCAATCCCAGCCGTGTTTTACGCGCTTCGGGTTGGTGACGTTCGCGAAGCGTCTCCCCTTGGGAGAAGGATCTAGATTTGACGGCTGGGATTTTATTTCAAGGCAAGTGCCTAAGCAGAATGAAAGTAATTTCGGACTGTCTAGAGGGTATTTGGCACATCCTTAGGACTTACGCAAGAACTCTGTGAAACTCTTAGTTTCTATGCGAAGACAGCGCACGCTGCGCAAATGTGTCCTAGCCTACGGCATAGGGTAGGCTAGAACGCCAAGAATTCCTAGAGTGTGCGGTAACGTCCTATTTCTTAAGAATCCCCCGCTACACCCGTAAGGTTAGCGGCGGGAGTTGTCAACAACATCTCTATTCCCCTATACCCTGAGTGAAAGATTGCTTAGCAGCACACACAGAACAGACACCCCAACGCTGAAGTTCGCCGGGTGGCGTGGGACACTGGCACAAAGGACAAAGAGGTAAACCGTGCGATCGCGCTTGTACTGTCCTAGCCCAATCTTGGAAAGCAGCATTGGCGTCCTCGGGTGCGGAGGTTACATCACCGCGTAGGTTCATCTGATCACCCACGTAACTAGGATGTTCGCGCAGTGACATTGTTTGTTGTTCCTTAGGAGTGTCTTGAGGACGCCGCCATCGGGCTGTAGAAAAACGAATATCGACTAAACCAATCGCCAGCTTTTCATTCAACTTTAAAAGCAGCCGCTGGCGCTCGAAAGTTAAGTTCTGTGCCCAAGCTGCGCTAGAAGTTGCCACCTGCAAAACATCGCGTTGAATCGATAAAGGTAGCGTGTGAGCGGCTACTACTGATCCTACAACTTCAGCCCAACACTTGAGCAAGCGTTGAAATGGTTGCTCTTGCCATTCAGCTTGAGCCTCCAAAACCTCTAAAATATCATTAACTGATTTAAACGACATCTAGCCAACCTTGGCGAAAATTGCAGCATACTTCTGCAATATATCTATGATAATTTTCGCTAGGATTGGCACAAATATATTTTTAGTATTTTAGATTAATCCGGCAGTCTAGGTTTGAGGCAGACAGGCTATGAGTCAAAACCCCCTAGTAGATTCGGGTGAGAAATCTTCCAAAAAAACTGGGTTGAAACCACCACTAGCAGCAGCACTGGCTAGTTTGGAAGTACAACTCGATCAAGAGTTAACTCGATATCGACGCACACGAACTGGATATAGGACATTCAGCCAACCCCGTGTAGGCATTTCCACAAGCAGTAAATATCAACAATTAACTGCTATTCATCCAACAAGGGACACAACAACATCACCACTAGAAGACAGTCTCCAGAAATTTGGGTTGGCAACACCAAAAACCTCCACTCCGAGTGTGGATCAAGAACTTCTTGTTACCCCAGAAACGAAAATCAACACGCCGAAATCTGTACCAGAAACTCAATATCAGGTGCTAACATCAGCGACAGCACCGGACACTTTGTTGCAAGGCCAAGCAAATACATCCGTTTCCTCAAAAACACAACACCTGCCATCTGATCAAGCAACACCAACTGACTCTGTCGAAGGACAAACCATTCCAGCGCCGAACGCCAGTATCGTGCCTACAAAAGTTAAGGAACAAACTCACACTAAGAGTGAAAATATTCCAGAGCCAGAAGAGAATACAAGCAAACAACCAAATGATTATTTGGAATCGTCGGAAGCACTCCTGCGAAGTTTAGCCGAAGAAGAACCTAAGACTCACAAGTCAACCAATTCTAACGACAGCCTGCTATCACCCTTGGGCATTGGCTCGATGCTACTACTATTATTAGCAAGTCTTACCCTGGGGTATGTAGCATTTAATTCTAAGAGCTTGTCGCAATTTAGTTTAAATGGATTCTTTACACAAAATACCCCAACGAGTGCGGAAAATACAACAGACAATACAGAAGCTAGCAAAAATGTTAAAACCGTAGCTCAACCACCTCTCTCGCCCATACCTAAGTATCCCAATTTAGCGACTGACGAGTTTGCGGAGGTGAGAGATCCAAATGATGTCGTTAGCTTAAAACCTAAATCCCAACCAACACCACCAGCATTATCTAACCCCAGCAATCTAGTCAGAATACCGAATGTGCCGCCTCCTGGGGGACTGACTTCCACGCAAGAGACAACGTTAAACCCTCCTCAAACGCCATCAAATACTCAACAAAAACTGGATACACAAATCAAACCGTCAGCAGATGGGTTTTATCATGTGATCACAGATAATCAAGGCGATCGCAGTTTTGCTTCTGCACGGCAAATAGTTCCCGATGCTTATTTATCAGCGGATGGTAAATTTATTTATCTGGGTGCCGTCAAGAGCAAAGACAAAGCACAAAAACTGCTGCAAGAGGTACAAGCAAAAGGCATTCAAGCTAGGATTCAGTAGCCTTAGAAGAGTTGCTCAAAGGGGAAAGGGAATCAATGGGGGTGTAGGTGAAATCAAAGAAAAATCATAATTAAAAATATTTTTTTAATCCATAACCCCTTGACTTCTTACACCCTTAATTAACAGTGAATGGAGGGTCTTACATGGGACTGATTGACCGTATGAAGCGGGTGATTCGCGCAAACTTCAATAGTTTGGTTGTGGGTGCGGAAGATCCAGAAAAGATTCTGGAACAAACTGTCTTGCAGATGCAAGAAAATCTGGTGCAATTGCGGCAAGCGGTAGCCCAAGCGATCGCTACCCAAAAGCGGACTGAACGACAAATGGCTCATGCTCAGTCTACAGCAGAAGAATGGTACCGCCGCGCTCAACTGGCTCTCCAGCAAGGCAACGAACCTCTAGCACGGGAAGCTTTGACCAAACGTCATGCCTACCAAGAAACGGCACAAGCCCTTGGCACTCAAATAGAGCAACAAAGTGGTATTGTCGCCAGGCTGAAAAAGGATATGCGGATGCTAGAGCAAAAAATTGCCGAAGCAAAAACGAAAAAAGATATGTATATTGCGCGCGCTCGTTCTGCCGAAGCGTCATATAAACTTCAGGAAATGCTGGGCGCGACTTCTAGCATAGACGACATCAAAGCCTTTGAGCGTATGGAGGAAAAAGTTTTGCAGCTAGAAGCTCAAACAGAAGCCATCTCCATAACCAGTACGGATGATTTAGAAAAGCAATTTACTTCTTTAGAACAGGGTCATGAGGTTGATGCAGAACTAGCAGCAATGAAGGCTCAGCTTTCCACTGAATCAGAAAAAACACAACACAACCCGCACCCACTACCTAAAAGTCCAGATTTATGAAGAGTGGGCAATGATCGAATTTGGAGCGTATCTTAAAAAATAAGAACTGGTGGGGAGGCACCAATCCAAACCGGAACGATTACATTGAAATAAGTAGCTATGAAATAGTAAAAAAGCTAACTGCCCAACTAGGCGCGTAAATCACAAGAGGAAAAACACAGTTATGGGATTATTTGATCGCATTAGGCGAGTCGTCAGTTCTAACCTCAACGACATGGTCAGTAAAGCCGAAGACCCCGAAAAAATGCTGGAACAAGCCATCCTGGAAATGCAGGAAGACTTGGTACAGCTGCGTCAGGGCGTAGCACAGGCAATTGCTGCCCAAAAACGTACTGAAAAACAGTACAATGACGCCCAAAACGAAATTAATAAGTGGCAGCGAAATGCTCAGCTAGCATTGCAGAAAGGTGATGAGAACCTAGCAAGACAGGCACTGGAGCGCAAGAAGACTTTTACCGACACTGGCAGTGCGCTCAAAGGCAGCCTCGACCAGCAAACTGTTCAGGTTGAGACTCTCAAGCGTAACTTAATCCAGCTGGAAAGCAAAATTTCTGAGGCAAAGACCAAGAAAGAAATGCTCAAAGCACGGATTACAGCAGCCAAAGCTCAAGAGCAACTCCAAGGCATGGTGCGTGGTATGAATACCAGCAGTGCAATGGCTGCCTTCGAGCGCATGGAAGACAAAGTTCTGATGCAAGAAGCCCGCGCACAATCAGCAGGTGAGTTGGCTGGTACAGATTTAGAGAGCCAATTTGCCAAGTTGGAAGGTAGTAGCGATGTTGATGATGAATTGGCTGCTTTGAAAGCGCAAATGCTACCTGGCGGTTCGCCAAATCAACCTCAACTACCGCAACAAACAACTGCTCCAAAATCAAATAATAATGAAGTGGTTGATGCCGAGTTGGATTCGCTACGCAAGCAATTGGATCAAATGTAGCTTCTGTACTGACAAGCGCGTTCATCTCCACTTACCAGAGGCAGATTTTTACTGTTCTCAATAGAAACCTTGATAGTTTCTTGTGCTATTTGCAAAGAGTTTATCAAGGTTTCTGTTTTTTAGCGTTAACTGAATCGGCGTAAGTCCCCCACCATAACGGTACCCCGTTTGGTGGCGGGATATAACCCGGGAGATGATGAGAACATCTCCCAACGATTCAATTGCGTTGCGATTGAGAGGGAGTGAGATGGTCGAAGAATCTCCAATCTCCGGGAACTCAAGGGCAAGAACACAAAGTCTATAATATAAATGCCCGTAGCAATATATGCTCTAGTGAGGCGACATTGGTGAGCCAGCCCCGTGCGGGGGTTCCCCCCGTTGAGGGGACTAGCGTGCCGACCATCCACTTGACACAAACGGACTGGTAAGGCTTCGGCTTCGCTCAGCCTTACCCCGAGCGAAGCCGAGGGGTAAAACAGGTGAACAGTGCATTCGCGTAGCGTGCCCGTTCGCGTAGCGTGTCCGAAGGACATAGGGCATACGTTGGGAAACGGAATTAGACATAGAATTTGTTGATAAATTCGCTACATAAAAAGATTCCGTGGGGCGTCAGGAATCTCTAAACTGCCTGTGGAGGCATCGTTCTCGGGGATAGCAGGATGCAAATCGCGCCTATCTAGATGCGACCAATGAAGCAGGAAATTCTTCAAAGCGATTTGGAGAAGCCCCCACTGTATTCGGTACTCCGAATCAGTGGTGGGAGAACGTCACTAGAGGTTGCTAGTCTAACAGTTTTCTACTTGTTTAGATTTGAGCAATAATCTGGCAAAGAAATTAGCAAATGCTAATAGACCCACTCCAGAAGCAGGTTCAGGGACAGCAGCAGGGCGGGTAACTTTGACTTCAGTAATCTGTGTCGCTCAAATGTCCTTGTTCGCAACCCACTCTTGGAATGTCCAGAAAGTTAGCGGATCGGTTGGATCGACAACGGTCGCGCTGTTGTCTCCCCCATCAAAAGCTTATAAGATCGACATTTAAGGTATTGATCGGCACTGCTGGACATCCTAGAGGAAATCGCAGTAAAGACAAGGTTTGTGAAAATAAAAATAAGTCAAATAAGCAATTCGTTGGGACTAGGATTGCATGGTGTGTAAGAAATAAAAATTTTGTCAAAAGTAAAAATTGATTCGGAGATTGTTTAAAGTTTTTATAAATACACAGCAGTATCACTTGACTGGAAAGGCATTAGTTATTCTCAGTGCCTAGGAAGTTTACTATAAAAATAACTACAACTCACCGTTGTTGAGACAGCATCTGAACTGAAACCGACTTAGGTGCGTAGCTATTGTCTCTAGATTGGGATAGAGTATTCAGTGGGCAAGTTATCATAAATGGGTGTTGCTGGAGAGTGCAATGAGCAGCAGTGTTGTTACCATAACTGATGCGGAGTTTGAAACCGAAGTGTTGCAAGCCAAGCAGCCGGTGTTGGTTTACTTTTGGGCTTCCTGGTGCGGACCTTGTCAATTGATGTCGCCACTGGTAAACTTAGCAGCCACCACATACAGCGATCGCCTGAAAGTGGTCAAAATGGAAGTTGATCCTAACCCAGTCACTGTTAAGCAGTACCAAGTGGAAGGTGTACCCGCTATCAGACTTATTCAAGGTGACAAACTTTTGGTGTCCGCTGAGGGAGTCATCAGCAAAGACAAATTTCTCGACCTCTTAGAAACTCATCTAAATTAGATGAGTCAATAGTCATTACAGCTATTTTCGCTCTGATTAGACCACAAATTGTAGGGTAGGGCTAAAGCCCGTCAAAAGCCCAGAAAATGGACATTTGAGGTATTGGTGGGCAGCAAGCAGCAGTGCCGATCCTACAGAAAATAGCTGTAATTTCTACGTCCATAGTCCTTTGTCATCTGCAAAGGACTATGAACATACGATAAAGGACAAAGGACAAAAAACTAGAAATGCAGTTTGCCAAACGTTTACAACCCCTGCAATCAAATGTATTTGCTGATATGGACAAAGCCAAGGCAAAAGCTTTGGTTGCTGGACAACAGTTAATTGATTTGTCACTCGGGTCTTCCGACCTACCACCTGAGGTCCACGTCCTTGAGGCGATCGCCCAATCTTTACACAACCCAAGTACCCACGGCTACTTGCTGTTTCACGGTACCCGAGACTTTCGTCAAGCAGCCGCAAGTTGGTATGAGCAAAAATTCGGTATCACTGTTGACCCAGAAACTGAGGTACTGCCCCTAATTGGTTCCCAAGAAGGTACGGCGCATCTACCTCTAGCAGTCCTCAACCCCGGCGATTTTGCCCTGTTGCTTGACCCGGGTTACCCTTCTCATATGGGGGGAGTCCACTTAGCTAGTGGGCAAATTTACCCAATGCCAATCCTGGCAGAAAACGATTTTTTACCCGTATTTGCCGATATTCCCGCACCTGTCTTGGCACAGTCGCGGATGATGATATTAAGTTATCCTCACAATCCCACCACCGCAATCGCTCCTTTATCGTTCTTTAAAGAAGCCGTTGCTTTTTGTCAGGAACACAATCTCGTCCTAGTTCACGATTTCCCTTATGTAGATTTGGTATTTCAAGAAAGTGGAAACTCGGGCAACTACCAATCTCTTGCTCCTTCGATTTTGCAAGCTGACCCACACAAAAGCGTCTCAATTGAATTTTTCACCCTGTCCAAATCATACAATATGGGCGGCTTCCGTATTGGTTATGCCATCGGTAATGCTGAATTGATTCGTGCTTTACGTCAAATCAAAGCAGCAGTTGATTTTAATCAGTATCGCGGTATTTTAAACGGCGCTATAGCTGCCTTGACTGGTTCACAAACTGGGGTGATAGCGACTGTCGAAACCTCGCGCCAACGTCGAGATGCCTTTGTCAATGCTTTGCATCGTATCGGTTGGTATGTTCCGACTCCCAAGGCAACCATGTATGTCTGGGCAAAATTACCAGAACCGTGGAGTCGAGATTCTGTAGAGTTTTGTACCCAGCTTGTGCAAAAAACAGGAGTAGCTGCCTCACCCGGTGCCGGCTTTGGCAAATCTGGAGAAGGATATGTCCGCTTTGCGTTAGTACATAATACACACGTGTTGCAAACGGCTGTAGAAAGAATTGCGGAATTTTTGTAGATAAATAAATCAAATTCTCATAGAAATCAATTCGAGAAATACTTAGAATGCAAAACTATAGAATAATCCCAATAAAACTACAGATCATTTAATTTATTTGCATTGATCTGCTACAGGCTGTGGTTCCAAATATTCCTAGATTTGGTTTTTCTAAGAAATCTAATACACAATGGGACAGAACCTAGAAAGTCAATCATCTCTACAAATTCGAGATATTGGAGAACAAGGTCTTTTAAAAAGATTACAACGGTATTGTCCTCCAGAAATTATCGGAGATGATGGAGCTGTGGTTCCTACTGAACCAGGGCAATCTCTGGTAGTTACGACTGATGTGTTAATTGATGGTGTCCATTTCAGTGAAATTACAACTTCTGCGGAAGATGCAGGTTGGCGATCTGCTGCTGCTAACTTATCAGATTTAGCAGCGATGGGCGCTTCCCCATTAGGAATTACTGTCGGACTGGGACTCCCTGGAGATGTTTCCGTCAGCTGGGTAGAGGAATTATACCACGGAATGACACAATGCCTGCAACAGTACAGTACCTCAATTGTCGGCGGTGATATCGTGCGATCGCCCACAACCACGATAGCGATCTGTGCTTTTGGTCAAGTTTCACCGTTACGTGTCATTCGCCGCAACAGCGCGAAAGTGGGAGATGCCATAATTGTCACAGGTGTTCACGGGGCTGCATCTGCTGGCTTAAAATTACTGCTGCATCCTGAATTAGGGCAAAACCTCAGTGAAAGCGATCGCGCAACATTGATCCAGGCGCACCAAAGACCATTACCCCGACTAGATGTCTTACCAATTCTCTGGGAAATTCTAGAGACGCACCATGACGCGTCTTTACCATCCCAAATCCGCATAGCTGGTATGGATAGCAGTGATGGCTTAGCAGATGCTGTGGTGCAAATTTGCCGTGCCAGTGGTGTTGGTGCTGTCGTAGAACTCATTTCAATTCCTTTACCAACAGCATTCAATCAGTGGCTGACAAAAGAACAAGCGCTGGAATATGCTTTATATGGTGGCGAAGACTTTGAGTTAGTACTGTGCTTGCCAAAAGAACTCGCTTATGCTTTTGTGCAACAGATGGGCAATGGCGCGGCTGTTGTCGGCACAATTACAGATGAGTCAACAGTAATTTTGCATGACCCAACACAAGAATACCCCGATCAAGATTTACAACTTGGTCGGGGATTTCAACATTTTGATCATTAGTCCCTTGTTCTTTGTTTTTTGTCCTTTGCCAATCACAAATGACAAAGGACAAATGGCTCTTTATTTAACCCATTTTTCGGCGACTAACTCTGCCAAGTCAAGAACTCGTTGGCTGTAGCCCCACTCGTTGTCATACCAAGCCATGACTTTGACTAAGTCACCACCCATGACAAACGTCAAGTTGGCATCGACAACGGAAGAGGCATCAGTACCTTGATAATCGGATGAGACCAGGGGTAGTTCGCTGTAGTCCAAAATGCCTTTAAGTTCACCTTGAGAGGCATCTTTAAGGGCTTGGTTGACTTCCTCAGTAATAGTGGGTCTTTCAACCTGTATGACAAAATCGACCATAGAAACGTTTGGCGTGGGTACGCGCAACGCCACACCATTCAGCTTGCCTTTGAGATCTGGTAGTACCAGCGCTACAGCTTTTGCCGCACCAGTGGAGGTAGGCACAATGTTGATCGCTGCAGCACGTGCCCGCCGTACATCCCGGTGAGACGCGTCTAGCAGGCGTTGGTCACCAGTATAGCTGTGGGTGGTGGTCATCGTGCCTTTGATAATACCAAATTTTTCGTGCAACACCTTAGCAATGGGAGCTAAGCAGTTGGTTGTACAACTGGCGTTACTGATGACGTTGTGTTTTTCGTGGTCATAGTCGCGATGATTCACGCCAATCACAAAAGTCCCATCTTCGTTCTTGCCAGGAGCGGTGATCAGCACCTTCTTAGCACCAGCGTTGATATGCTTGGTTGCCCCTTCTTTGGAAGTGAAAACCCCTGTTGCTTCAATAATTAAGTCAATTTCCCAGTCTTTCCAGGGCAAGTTTTCTGGGTTGCGGTCAGATACACACTTAATGGTCTTACCGTTAACGATGATAGAGTTATCATCGGCACTAATGTCATCATTCTTTAACTTGCCTAGCATCGAGTCATACTTCAGCAAGTGAGCGTTGGTTCTAGGGTCAGATGTGTCATTAATAGCGACGAGGTCGATATTACTATTTTGTCTACCTAACCAACAACGTGCAAAGTTACGCCCGATGCGCCCGAAACCGTTAATTGCAACTCTAATCACAGCGTCTTGCCCTCTGTATATTTAGACCTTACAAAATCCTACTAATGACCCAGATCATACCGCAAAGGGGGGAGTATTTATAACTATAAAGTGTTAGATTCTCAAAAAAATAAATATTTTCTTCCTACCCGTTTGTATACAGGTTGTGATTTTCAATATAAAGCCTGACTGATTCTGGGACTAAGTAGCGAATTGATTGGCCATCGCGGCAAAGGTTACGAATGAGACTTGACGAAAGCCCTACTAAAGGGATATTCAATAAGTGCCACTGTATGCTGACTGTCTGTTGTGTCAGTTTTTGTTCCACTTCCTTGCAGATTAACTCACTTTGAGCTATATTCTCACCACCTGGTAGTCGGGGTGCAATTAACCAATCACACAATTGTGCTAATTCTTGTCCACGATACCAACGAGGTAAGGTTTGAAATGTATCCAAACCAACAATCCAGTACCAGTGAGTATTGGGGTACTCAGCAGACAAGTTAATCAGGGTGTTGATCGCATAAGAAGCTCCACGACTTTTCTCAACTAGTGATACAGTAAACCCCGGGTTGTCTGCGATCGCTCGTTGGACCATCTCGACTCGATGTTCAAATAAAGCCGCCTGTTTATGAGGAGGATTTTGTGAAGGCACCCAAATCACTTGTTCTAGAGATACTTGATGCAATGCTGTCTGTGCTAAGACAAGGTGTCCCCAATGAATTGGATCAAAAGTGCCACCAAAAATTGCCAATCGTTGCATCCACTCACGTCCAAGCTTTATGCAATTGAAAAGAACTTTATCTACGAATTTACCATTGTAGCAAGTTCTAGCAAATGACCCAAAAATATGTATTTTCAGTTACAATGATTTGTTTCCCGATCTGGCAGAAATATTCCGAATAAACATAATATATCTGTTCAGAAAGAGAAAAAATCACTAACAAGGGTAAAATCGATTTGAATGAAAAAACAAGAGCCAAAAAATCAACTTATCAATAATGAAAAGTATACAGAGGTGGTATCGGTAAAAATTGAATTCCTGTTATGATACGCGTGTCATTTAGGATGATTCTGTGGTGTGGTGATAGAGGAAAAATCAATGAAAAATACTGTAGACTTTAGTGGTAGACCATTCCATTTCATTGGTATTGGCGGCATAGGTATGTCTGCTTTAGCTTATGTGCTAGCAAAGCGCAATCTGCCAGTATCAGGATCGGACATTCGTCTTAACCAGATTACCCGACAATTAGAATCTATCGGAACTCATATTTTTGGCAAGCAAGAGGCAAGTAATATCGAGTTCTTTCGTTCTTTTTCTCAGCCTAATGGAGTAGTAGTAAACACTCAAGAAGAATTACCAGCTTTTGAGCAAGCAAAACTGCCTCAAGTTATTTGTTCGACAGCAATTAACACAACTAATTTAGAGTACAAAGCTGCATTAGAATTGGGTTGCCCAATTTTTCATCGGTCTGATGTACTAGCAGCGTTAATCGCTGAATATGAGAGCATTGCTGTAGCAGGAACCCACGGTAAAACGACAACGAGTAGTATGATTGGGTATATGCTACTTGAAGCAGGTGTTGATCCAACGATTTTAGTAGGTGGAGAAGTCAATGCTTGGTCAGGCAATGCCCGAATCGGGCAAAGTCGATATTTAGTGGCAGAAGCAGATGAATCAGATGGATCGCTGGTCAAACATACTCCCGAAATAGGCATTATCACCAACATAGAATTAGACCACCCTGACCACTACGACACGTTAGAGGAAGTGGTTCAAACTTTTCAGACATTTGCCAAAGGCTGTAAAACTTTGATAGGCAGCATTGATTGCGCTACGGTACGCGATCGCTTACAACCCACGATTACCTACAGCTTGTATCCTGATACTGGCGCTGACTACAGCGTCACCAACGTAGATTATAGAGCCGATGGTACCACAGCTCTTGTTTGGGAAAGAGGCAAGGCTCTGGGCGTGTTAAATTTGCGCTTACTGAGTAAGCACAACCTCAGCAATGCTTTATCAGCAGTGGCGGTTGGTCGGATATTGGGGTTAGAATTTGGAGAAATTGCGAAGGGTCTTGCTAGCTTTGAAGGGGCAAGACGACGTTTTGAATTCCGGGGTGAAGCTAATGGCATCACTTTTATTGACGACTACGCCCATCATCCCAGTGAAATTCGCGCTACTCTCGCTGCTGCACGTCTACAGGCAAGATTACACCAGAGAGTCGTTGCCATCTTCCAACCCCATCGCTATACCCGCACACTCACCTTTCTGGAGGAATTTGCTCAATCGTTTAGTCATGCTGATTTAGTTGTCCTCACTGACATTTACAGTGCAGGCGAGCCAGATTTGGGGCAAGTCAGTGGTGAAAAACTAGCCAGTGAAGTGGCTAAACAGCACTCACAGGTGATGTACCAACCAACTTTAGCCTCAGTTTGCGAGTACTTGCAGCAAACTCTGCACCGTGGAGACTTAGCACTGTTTCTGGGAGCAGGGAATCTCAATCAAGTGATTCCCGAAGTCATGGCGACACTATGCCCGCCAGTTGAGGCAACTTCCTAAGGAAGATGACTTACGCAATAAGAGGGAGTTCTGCTTTATGCAAGATTATTTCCCTTAAGTGCATAGTGTCCGTCTAGCAATAGTTACATTGCTTCTCGCTGTTGTCGTATTTTTACGGCATATAAACATCAAAATTTAGCTCATTCTAGAAAATATGACTATCTCCCAGGCAGTTGCTAATGTCTGCAAAGTTTCTGGCATGACAAACACCAGACAACTAACATCTAATAATTCCATCGAAAGTAAGGAAATTTATTTACCCGGTACTGATTGCGTTATTAAATCCCAAGTCTCTCTAGCAACGTATACTTCTTACAGGGTTGGTGGACCTGCTCAGTGGTGTGTTGCTCCTCGGAATCTGGAGGCTATGCAAGCCAGTATTCAGTATGCGAAAATACATGAACTGCCAGTTACGGTACTAGGTTCAGGTTCTAACTTGCTCGTAAGTGATTGTGGAATCTCAGGTTTAGTGATAGTGACTCGCCATCTGCGCCATAGCCATTTCGATTCGCAAACAGGTCGATTAACTGTAGCAGCAGGAGAACCAATTCCAGCTATTGCATGGCAAGCAGCAGAGCAAGGATGGCAAGGATTCGAGTGGGCTGTTGGTATCCCTGGAACAATTGGGGGTGCTGTAGTTATGAATGCAGGGGCACATAATAGTTGTATCGCAGATATATTAGTCAGTGCTGAGGTAGTTTTACCTAATGGTACTTTGGAAACTGTCAGCCAGGAACAGTTGAGCTACAGATACCGCACCTCGAATCTGCAAGGAAGCGATCGCATCGTCACCCAAGCCACTTTTCAACTTCAACCTGGGGCAGATCCAGCCCAAGTTTTGGCAGCTACCAAACAGCACAAACAGCATCGACTGAATACTCAACCTTATCACTTGCCCAGTTGTGGCAGCGTGTTCCGTAATCCCAAACCTTACGCCGCTGGCTGGTTAATTGAACAAACCGGTTTGAAAGGCTACCAAATTGGCAAAGCGCAAGTTGCACAACGCCATGCTAATTTTATCGTCAACTGTGGTGGGGCTAGCGCTTGGGATATTTTCAATCTCATCCGTCATGTCCAGCATCAGGTACAAGAACATTGGTCTGTTGTATTAGAACCAGAAGTAAAAATGATCGGAGAGTTTCAAGCTGCTGCTTGAATAATATCAGGTTCTGTTAATTAATTATTCACAATTTCGACAACACCCTTCCTCACATCGACCTCTATCCCCCCGTTTACGGGGGGAAGATAAGGAATAGCACATCTTGCATCGAATCTTTCGACCATAAACTTATAAAGGGTAGGTTGAAAACCCTGTGGCTTTAGCCCAGGGATGAAAACCACGACGTAGGCTTTGCTAACGCGTGATGCAATGTTTTCTAATTAACTCTTCAAGGTATTCGCTAGCGCTAACTTTTTGTTTTACGGCTAATTCTTGCACCGAGTACCATGCATCGTCTGTTAACCAAATCGTATGTTTTCTTTTTGGTTGGTCATGTAAAACCGGAATATTTCTTACCCTTTTTTTGCCTTTTCCTGTTGCCATCTCTAGAACCAACCGCTATACTAAAACTATAGCACAGGTAGAATATCCGCTAGCACGTGACTATACAAACCTGGGGTGTCTCCACACGACTGGCTAGGAAACAAAAATGCTCGGAGGGTAGGGAAAGTCCTCCTAAAAAACCCAGTCGCTACCTAATAAGTTGCGCGTGAACCTAGAAAAGAAACAACTTAAACAACAGCGTACGGCGGGGCACGCTGGAACGTAGGGAAAAGAGAGGAACACGCTACTAAGGCACTCTCAACAAAGTACCTGAAAGCTTGGGGACAGATGCCCTCTAGGTCTTTCGTGAACTGGCTCAACATTTGGTCAACTACACGACGGATGTTTGGTTTAGATATTGCCCGTGTACCAGTCGGCGACTGGGAATAGGGACACGAAGGTTTACGGCTTGCTGGACGAACCAAGAATCCCCTGGCTTTTCGTTAAGATGAGCGTAGCGAAATCTTAACAGCCAGGGGAGTGTCAAAGCAATTACAAGACTTACAACTAATTGAGCTGGTAACAACCCATGAGCGTTCCTCATCAGCTTGTGTGTGCTGGCGATAGCGTAAGCCCAAGGGCAGGCTCCGCGTTGGCGGAGCCTGCCCTTGGGCTTAGCGTTGCTGCTTTCAGCAGATCCCCTGTTCTAATTATCGTCACAGGTATAGCTCTCAATACGGTTCAGTTAAGGCTAAAAAGCTGACTAGTGATATGAAATTTAGGAGCTTCGGCTCGTTGTCGAGTACCTCTGTGTTTTAGCTTTTTAGAACGAAACTTTGATACAGCTTTTTTCACAACTCTGGGGTTAGTACGGTGAACTCGTTCGGGTAACAACGTATCCAAAATCTCTACGGTTAACCAATCGAAAAAAGGGGGAATTCTTCTGGCTGTAAGTGTTGAAACTTAGGAATAGCACGACGGATGACCCGTAATGTTCCTGTAAAACTCAGACGTAATGGTGGAACCCCAGCAGTAGTTGCGGCTTGAAACATTAATACCCTTACTGACCAATGTCCCAACAACCAGCCGTATATTTCCTGCACTACTTCGCGTGGTTTTTGGGAACGAACGTGAGTCTTTCGTCCTAAAAGGTGTATTTTCAATTCATCAATAGTATTTTCTACTTCCCAACGCTGATGATATTCTCTAGCTAACAACTCTGCCGGAAATTTTTCAATATCTAATAAGCTAGTAATCAAGCGATATGTGAGTTGTTCAGTTGGGTTTTCTGGATGCTCAATAGTATACTCAATCACTCGTACTAGTATTGGCTGAGAACCCTTTTTTCGGAGCTTTCCTGATGGGTAAATCCTAGACAGATAGGAGCCATCTTGGAGAGATTGTTCCGCCAGGAACTTAACATTGGCAGGTATTCTCCCTAAATAATCACACCCTTGAGAAACTGTTGCTTGTACCATTGCATAAGAATGCAAGCCCCTATCCCACATCAATAACATTCCTGCGGTGGCTGAGCGTAACAACTTTAACGCTCGTACACGCTCTCCCATACGATATGGGCACATCAAAGCATCAAAAATTAAGTGTGTACCTGCTTCAATTAAAATCACTAATCTGACTTTTGGAAAAGCTGCTACTGTGCCAGGACGACTGCCAGGACGACCAAAAACTCTCGCATTTTCATCGCTGTCTGCGATATCGAAACAGGTGCCATCAATGACTACAATTCTTAGTCCATTCAGAAACGCTCCTAATGTCTCCTGTGTCGCCATTGGTCGTACTAACTGGTGAAATAATTGGCTCATTACCCTTGCACCTAATCGCTGTCGGGCTTGTGTAATGGCTGACTTACAAGGTACTCGCCAATATTTACCAACCTTCACCCATGCCTCACTTAGACCATCAATCAAGTTCTTAAGTACATCTCGCATCGAGTCTTTTGACCATAGACTCATTGCAATTACAAGACTTATTACCAATTGTGCTGGTAGCGTTCGCGCAGCGTGCGCCTTCGCGCACTCGCCTTCGTTCCTCATCAGCTTGTGTACTAGCGATCGCCTCCTCAATTGCCGTCGCAGGTATAGCTGTCTCAATCGCTTTCAGTAAATCGCTACTTTGTATCGTTGGACACAACAATGAGAAATCCTTGAGATGTACCACAGTTAATTTTCATGTTTGGAAATAATGCTTACTTTACCTGACTTTGAGGCTTAACTGAACCGTATTGGTATAGCTCTCTCAATCGCTTTCACTAAATCGCTACTTTGTATCGTTAACTTGGGTGCTGCCTTTCTTCTCCAGGCTAACTTCTCGCCGCCCATACCTGAGTACCGTTGACATCCAAACCAATTCGTTCATGAACTGTTCCAAGCGGCGAAGGTAGGTTTGTTTGTCAATCAAATTGCCGTGCTCATCAAATAAGTGCTGGACGTTGCCAAAGTTGAGGTCATAGAAAATGGTTATGAGCCCCAACTCACGCATCACAGGCAAAAGGTTTTGGATCACCCGCGTACCACCAAAGGGTCCTGCCGAAACACCGCAAAGTCCAACGGCTTTGTGAATGTATTCTTTGAGGCACGTGTCAAGTACGTGTTTGAGCAAACCCGGATAACCGTGGTTGTACTCTGGTGCAACGATGATTAATCCATCTGCCCGCTCAACGGTGGCGGAGAACAGAGAGTCTTTAATAGATTCACCTGCGTCCTTGGTAGTAATTGGAATGTTGCGAATATCAATTAGTTCCGTCTCCACATCATCTCGTATTGCAATCTGCTCCACAATAAATTTGGCAACATATTCGCTTTGACGACCTTGACGGGTAGTACCCAAAATGACAGGAATAAACAAAGGGGTGTTTGTCATAATTGCTTTCTTGTGACTAGTGAGGAGCGAGAACAGTCACTAGTTAATAGTTGTTAGTTGTAAATGAGGGGTAAAAGCTAATTTTTCATCCTTTACCTACTGTTGCTGATATAGCAGTCGCCAAAGCCGTTAGGACAAGTCGGCGATAGACGCCTTCAAAGCGCGTACATTGTGAATTGATTGTTGTCTTAAGCTTCGTGTCCATTGCTATAGTTCCAAACCAGTCCACCATCCATAATGAGCGGTGAAACTTTTGGCTTGAACTTTAAATTGATTGTTGCTTGAAGAATTCGTCTACAGATTATGAGTATCTAAGCTTTTCCATCTAAGAACCTTATATTTTGTCTAGAGATCTGTTATGACTTTCTCAGCTAATTCTAATTTTTCAGTAAAAAATGTATAAAATTTTATATTTTAGTGTAACTGGAGTTTAGACTAGTTCCCGGTGCGAAATCCAAAAACCTTACAGTGATTGAGAAAGGGCAAAATGTACTTAATCGCTCAAAGGCTGGGGTCACGTGTTACGAAAAAAATATCACA
Organism: Kalymmatonema hyalinum WJT4-NPBG1; assembly: GCA_019359075.1. Lineage (GTDB taxonomy): Bacteria > Cyanobacteriota > Cyanobacteriia > Cyanobacteriales > Nostocaceae > Kalymmatonema > Kalymmatonema hyalinum. Next base: position 53,465 of record JAHHIB010000033.1, on the reverse strand, counting down.
TAGACCGGGAGTTTGGCATTCTCCTGCAAGTGAGTGGGGAAATGGATTCTAAAATGGTCAAGATTGACAATCCTGGCTTTTCACGGTAAGCAATCGTCCCTCCTTGCGGTGGATATTTCAGTGTTTTCAATCAGTTCATTTATTGCTTGTTAATGGCGTTCAGCAAGTATCAAATCTGACAGATGAAAGGAGAATACCATGTTTTGGAGATGGTGGGCTTGGCAGCGAGAGCGACGCACACTGGAAATTTTATCTTCACTTAGCTACCGAACTGGCGAGCTAAGCAGCTATTTAAAAGAAATTGCCTGTGCAGTCAGCCAACTGCTCCAGGTAGATTTATCTGCGGTTACTTTTTTTCAGGACGAATTAGGAGCGAGGGTGTTGGCTACCAGTATTGACCTCAACGATCGCACTCGTGTAGTTTCACTGCATAGTCTGATCACCGCCACTGTTGTGCAAACGGGTCGTTCAATCGTGGTTAAGGATGCTCAACGCTTTCGTGAGTATGGGACGGTGCCAGAAGGTTATCGGTCATATTTGGGCGTACCCTTACGCCCTTCTCATGGTGAAGTTATTGGTACAATCTGTTCTTTTTATAAGAAACGGCGTAAATTTACCGCACAAGAAGTCCGTATTGCTGAAATGTTTGCTGAACGAGCTGCCACAGCAATAGATAATTACAATCTCTACCAGCAACAGCGGCAATTTAATCAAATCCTAGAGGCGGAAGTAGCTCGTAGAAGTGAGGAACTGGAAGCAGCTCAGGTCAAACTGGTGGAACAGGAACGTCTAGCGGCAATTGGTGAATTTGCCGCCACAATCATACATGAAATCCGCAACCCCTTGACGACTATGATGATGGGGTTGAATTACTTTAGGCGAGTTGACTTATCCGAGCCAGCCCAAGAGCGTCTTGAACTGGCTCTGAGTGAAGCAAGTCGTTTGGAACGCTTCTTAAGCGAGATTTTGCTGTATGCTAAGCCACAAGTATTACAGTTAAAGGAACTAGACATCAACGAATTAATTTTGGAGATGCTGAATGTACGCAGTACGGCTTCAGCATCCGTGTACATTGAATTTTTAAGAGCGCCTACGCCTGCGATTGTACGCGGTGATAAAGATAAACTCAAACAGGTATTTATTAATATTTTGCAGAATGCTTGTGAGGCAATAATGGAGGGCGAGACTGTCACCTTGGCAATCGATAATCAACTAGATCCCAATCATGTTTGGATTCGGATTCACAATGGCGGTGAGCCGATTCCACCAGAGGTTTTGCCCCGGCTGACAGAGCCGTTCTACACCACTAAATCGAATGGTACAGGACTGGGGTTGGCGATTGTCAAACGTATTGTTGAGGCTCATGGCGGGGAGTTATTGATTCAGTCTTCTGCTTCAGAAGGTACGACGGTGAGCGTATGTTTAACAGCAATCGCTTAGGTACACGATTACACGCTCAGCATCCGGTCAAAAATTTGCTCATTGTTTTCAGTCACACTTACCTCATGACTATAGTTGTCTTTAGAACTAGTTGCTCAGCAGCTAGTTCTAGTAAGGCTACTTAGCCCTGGCATTCCTAGCACCGCCTCCAAGGATGACGGCGATCGCTCCCCTCCAAGCACAAATAGAGGAATTGAGGCGTGTTGTGTCTCCACCTAAACCCGCCTGGGAAACGCCTATCAATGCCTTAAATTTGTCGTACAAGGCTTGGATCGATCCTATTGAAGTATGCAGGAACACACTCCGTTTCACCGCTGATGACAGAATACAGCATGAACACGTTGATGGACATTAACGGACTGATATAGGCCAACGGAGTGATTATGGTGGATTAAGGTAAAATACGGTATTTCGCCAAAAATAAAAACCCCCATGGTGACGTGCCGAGGGGTTACTTTTTGCACAGCCTATGTGCAACTTCTGTTCTCATCGCACTACTTTACTCATTGCTCAAGTTTCTAAAATGCCAAAATGCCAAATGTGTAATCACACAAAAAAGCACCAGCAAAATGCCGGGCTTGTTATAGTCGTCAAACTAAAGATGACTTATTGACACAATACTTTTTCCTTATCCAAATTGTTGCCATTTTGCCAGATACTACTTCGCCTAAAGCTAGAGAAACTGTTATCTTTGCTGAAAGCTTTTAGCCTTACCTTCAAGTGAAGAATACTTGATGCACGCTTGGTGCACCGTAAGCTAAGTTTGACATTTTGTCTTTTGACACCAGCAGTGATTTGCTTTCATAGTAGTGACAAAATTTCCTTTAAATTTATGCATAGTGACGAGCTTGAGCGATGGAACCAGAGGTACTCAACGAATGAATATTTTTTTGGTCAACAACCAAATGAATTCCTTCGCTCCCAGAGTTATAGGTTAACACCAGGGCAAAAGGTGCTTGCCCTGGCAGATGGAGAGGGGCGTAATGGGGTCTGGCTTGCCGAAATGGGACTTGATGTTTTGTCTGTGGACATCTCACCAATTGCCCTTGAAAAGGCGCAGCGTTTGGCAGCTAGCCGAGGTGTAACCATAACAACAGAGGTCGTTAATCTCGCTACTTGGGACTGGGGAGTAGAGCGGTTCGACACAATTGTGGCAATATTTATCCAATTTGCTAGACCTGATCTGCGTACGCTAATTTTCGAGCGTGTTAAGGCAGCTCTAAAAACTGGAGGCTTACTGCTCTTACAAGGTTACACACCCAGACAATTGGAATTTAAAACCGGAGGCCCAGCATCTGTGGAGAATATGTACACAGCTCAGTTGCTGCAAGAATCATTCGCAAAAATGGAAATTCTCCATCTTGTGGAACATGATGCCATTTTATCCGAAGGGGTAGGACACAACGGCATGTCTGCACTCATCGATCTGGTTTGCCGTAAGTGATGGAAGCCTTTCTAGTAACGTAGAATACGTTGAACAACGATTGACATGGGATGAGCTATATGACACCTAGTTTTTTAATTAGGTGCAATGTTAAAAAAAGTGACATACAGTCCCATGTTTGTAGTCTTACTTTTCACGGGATCTGAAAAATCTCGCTTCCATTCCTCTCTCCTGCAAGGAGAGAAGCTTTAAATTTTCCCCCTTCCGTAAAAGGGAAGGGGCTGGGGGGTTAAGTCTCGCGTTGGTTTTTCCACATGGCGTAAAAAGTCAGCTTTGTAGTGAGGACAAGAGTCCTCTTCCACGGGAACAAGGACTCTTGTCCTTACTACATATAAGTTTTATTATGGACGATTTGCTGGGCTTGATACAAGTGGTAATTCCAAAGTCATTACTAAAAAATCCTTGAGATATACCACAGTTAATTTGTATGCTTGGCAATAATGCTTACTTTTCCTGGGTTTCAGGCTTAACTGAACCGTATTAGATTATACAGAAAAATTGCCTCCTTCCATGCAACTACAAGCTTTTGCAGGCGCTTGTCAAAAATTTTATCAGCTAAAAGCTAAATTTTTGATCAGCTGTCGCCCCTAGAAGTTACAAAGCGACACGTAACAAAGTTCTTGCCGGATAGGCTGTCTTGCCTATTAGTGACGATGCAACTTAAAACTCCGACAGGCTTAGCTCTTAAAAGTCCGATTGCTGGCGCTTAAGCTGTTTCAACAGACCTTCACAAGCATCTATAAGTAGGTCAATAACTAGATGAAATCCTTCTGTCCCACCATAGTAAGGGTCTGGAACTTCCTTGAGATTATGCCTAGAGCAGAAATCACATATTAAGTGTAGTTTGTGGTTATATTTTCCCGTTGGATCAAGATAGAGGATGTCCTGATAATTTTCTCGATCCATCGCCAAAATCAAATCAAAGTTCTCAAAGTCAGACTTTTGGAATTGGCGTGCTTGACCACGTAATTTTATTTGCAGTTTTTGAAACGCTGCAGCACTCATACGTGAGTCAGGTGGGCTACCAATGTGATAACTGGATGTTCCAGCAGAGTCGCAGACAATGCGTTCGCTCAATTCACCCTGCTCGATCAGATAGTTCATAATGTTTTCTGCCGCTGGTGAGCGGCAGATGTTCCCTAGGCAGACAAACAGCAGCTTATAAGGCATATCTATTGCGCTTCCCATTCGTCTATAGTCAACAGTCTACAGCCCATAGTCTAGGCAATTTTGACTCTTGAGTGTTGACTAAAATCCTGGAAGCTCCAGCCCACTGGTCAATTCTTCCATGCGTTCGCGCATTGCTGCAGTTGACTTGTTGTAGGCGTCTTTCATTGCTGCCGTTACGAGATCAGAAAGGACTTCTGCTCCTTCGTTTAAAGCATCAGGAGAAATTTCCACCCGCCGGGGTTCTTGGTTACCGCTAACAACGACCTTAACTAAACCACCGCCAGCCTCTCCTTGAATCTCCATTTGCTCCAATTCTTCTTGGAGTCGCTTTGCGCCTTCTTGAACTTGCTGTGCTTTTTTAAAGGCTTCAGCCAGTTCTTTCATTTTTCCCAAGCCAAAACCAAATCCCTGTCCTTTTCCTGTCATAATCTATTGTCCACGTGTGCTTTGAACGACAAATCAAATTCAATTATAGATGTGGTGGGTCAAATGCCTGCCTTTTACCCATAAGTGACCCACTTTGCGGGTTTCATGAATGCTACCAGATGCGGTCAGTCCAAGCTGTTATCCATTTGCGTGTCACTTTCGTTGCAGGCAAAATTCAGAACGCTTGCTTTATTTATATAGATTACAGCTTCTGGAGAGTTTTGTCGTTTGGCAAATTGACAAATACTCTCAAAGCCTTACAGTATAAAAGTTTTACCTATGAAAGTTTTTCCAGTCTGACTTAACATAAAAAGGATATCACTCTTTTCTCGTTTTGGTGAGACGATAACACACTTATCATTAAATATGGGGAGATGCCAACCACAAATTTCTTCTCACAAAATAACTGAGTATTTATACTTAGTTACCTTTGATTTCTTCATGAAACTAAGTAAACTTCACCCTAGAATCATGTTGTAACTTTTCCAAGTAACCTCTATCACACGCTCCGATCAAAAAGTTTAAACCTTTTAGTACAGCTTCATCGTCCAAGTGTGACATTTTTTTAAGAAGAGCTTGGCATTGATTGATACCCAAATTTTCAATGAGTAGTATGAATTCTGTGTATTATTATTCTAGGTCTTGGCAAAGCGATCGCGGGCATTGGGTAAAATCCGTATAGTAACGCTACACTTTATTTAAGGTGGCGAAAGCAGTTTATTCTTAGGGGCTACCTATTAAATAAAAATTGCGCTATGCGTAATGTAGTCAAGCCTTATTGGACGTAAATCTACCAATGACAAGTAAGAACAGCAATCACAGAGGTAGAGGCAACTACATCTGCAACGGGTGCAGCAGCCAATGTGTTGAGTTCGTATTTGTTAAGGGATACTCTAATCAGATCAAGTAGCGTTGTCTATCGATGGATTTTGATGGCAAGGGTTATGGTGTGGTAAAACTAAGGTGAGTGTTGATCACACAACGGTGATCACATACGAGACATAAAGCTTTTATGGCTTTACCCTATGCCCAAGCATACACAAAGATATCAAAAGTCTCTTAAGTAGATAAAGTTGAACACGGTTGCTGGAAAAATACAAAATATGACTATAGACGGTAGTAAACAAGGGAGTTGTAGAGAGATATTAGTTATAGTTAGTTTGCAAGCCAAGGAAAAAACTCCCATAAGAGTGAACTACCCCTTAGGTACAACATTCAAAGCCGCAAGAAATAGATTTTTATCGTTTCTGATTGGTCAAATCTTTGATTTTCCCAAGCTATATATCTAGTACAAGAAGGCAGGTATCCTAAAGACGCAAATGCTAACAACATTAGCTTTTTGTGGCTTTTTAATGGTCGGATTATTTCCACCATGAGGTACTAGATTTTTTTCAACTCACATTCTATTCAACGCTACTCTCATGGAGAATTGTAACTCTTTATACAGCTTAATGTAACGTCCAGTGTAGTCGGTTGATAGTAAGTTTAACATTGTTAACCTTAAATAGGGATTTAAGATTGACTTTATAAATCAACTATTAGTGGAGTTATCATCTGGTAATCCTGTCATAGTATGAAACATAAGAGTACTATTCTTACCTGTGTTTACCTACAGTGCTTACAGAAGCAAACTTCTTAGTCAAAAATGCTAGGGGTGTACTGTCCATGCCCTTGACGATCCTTGTAGTGGATGACGACCTGGGCACTCGTCTGTCTATCAGCGATTATCTTGAGCTCTCTGGCTATTCAGTAATCACAGCTGATGACGGACAAGAGGCCTTGGCGATGGTGGAGGAGTACCATCCTGATTTGATGGTCACTGATATTGTCATGCCACGAATGAACGGATATGAATTAGTACGGCGGGTACGTCAACAGCCTGGGTTCCGTTTGTTGCCTGTTATATTGCTAACAGCGCGAACTAAAACCCAGGAAAGAATCCTAGGCTACCAGTCAGGATGCGATTTGTACTTGCCCAAGCCTTTTGAACTGGAAGAGTTAGCAGCGGCAATTCGCAATCTTTTAGAGCGAGCACAAATTATTCAATCACAGTACGGTTTTTCTCATCAAGAAAATTGGGGGACTCCCGCCCCAACAAAATCGTTGGATGCCCATCACTCGCAGTTAATTGATATTCAAAAATCCCAGATGTTCTCTGACTTGACCTCAAGAGAACAGGAAGTCTTAGAACTTTTAACTCATGGTCTTTCTAATGCTGAAATGGGTCAGCAGTTGCACCTCAGTCCTCGGACTGTCGAAAAGTATGTTAGCAGTTTGTTGAGAAAAACAGAAACCAATAACCGAGCAGAATTAGTCCGGTTTGCGATTAAGCATGGCTTGGTGGAATAGCAATCACAAGAGTTAAGAGTTAAGAATTAGAAGCTAAGAGTTAGATTTAAAAATAACGGAGGAAGGCAGAGAATACCTCACAAAAAGAGAACATACACCTGAAGACAATAACACCTCTGATGATGCAATTTAATGACACCTCAATAACGTGGGATGCCTGGAAGCGTTATGAAAACCAAACTGCAAGTCGAGTAGGCGAGTCCGAAAGCGAGAAGACTCATTCTCCCTTAGAGCAGTTATCCCAGAAGCGCAAAAAGTCTAGCCAGATAGCCAATCAGGGTGAAAAGCTAGTCCCAACTTTGCCTGAATCCGCGTCACTTTAGTGCGCAGAGTGACTCAATGAAGAACATCATATTTCTGCTTGCATAAAGTCCTATTTTCCCTCACTCCAAACTAACCTCTAATTCTTGGCAGCATTTATCAAACTAGTCCCCACTTAATTATTATTAGGAAGGGTTTACGCAAGTATTCTATTACACGACTGGTGCTGATACTACACCCTTAGTCTCCAACACTGAAGCAACTCGTAATATCACCGCTTCATTGGAAGGTGCAGCTATCAACTGTACCCCTAAAGGTAGAGTATTTGGACGTTGAATTGGTACTGATAAAACAGGCAAGCCGATAAAAGATAATGGTTGAGTAAATAACCCTAGATGAGGACGAACGAGAATTTCCTCACCGTCTAAAATCATCGTTTGTTGACCAATGAACGGCGCAGAGATTGGTGTGGTTGGGGCGAGAATAACATCTACCTTTTGAAAGATTTGTTCGACTTTATCTCTATACCATCTTCTGAAACGTTGTGCCTGAATGTACCAGCTACTCGGTATTAACGCACCAGCAAGAAAGCGATCGCGTGTCGCTGGATCAAAATCTTGGGGGCGCGATCGCAGTTTCTCCAAATGTAAATTCGCCCCCTCACAAGCTGTGATTACAAACGCTGCTGCACGGGCGCGATGTGCTTCGGGTATTGTGACATAGTGGGTTACATCCAAAGCATTAGCAACCTTTTGCACTGCTTCCAACGCTTCAGGGCTTGCGCCTTTGAGGAAATAATCACCTGCGATCGCAATTCTTATACCATCGGTATTTTGTAGAGACGCGGCACGGCGTGTCTGTACAGGAGGACGCTTTGTACAAACTGGATCTCGTTCATCTTCCCCCTGAAGCACATCAAACGCGGTAGCAATATCTCGCACCGAACGGGCAAATGGTCCAATGTGGTCTAAACTGCTGGAAAATAAAGCTACTCCAGCACGCGACAACCGTCCATAAGTTGGTTTTAAACCAAAAACACCACATAAAGCCGCAGGGACACGAATCGAACCATTCGTATCAGAACCTAACGTCAGCGGAACCAAACCAGCTGCGATCGCCGCCGCCGAACCACCTGATGAACCACCAGCAACCCGTTTTAAATCATAGGGATTACGAGTATTACCATAATGTGAGTTTTCCGTCACGAACCCATAGGCGTATTCATCCATATTTAAAGCGCCTACAAGGATCGCACCTGCTTGTTTCAACCTTGCGATCGCCGTTGCATCGTGACTTGCTGGCGGGTTTTCGGCATTGATTTTTGCGCCAGCAAGAGTTGTTAACCCCGCAATATCGAAAAGATTTTTAACAGCAAAAGGTACACCAGCTAAAGAACCTGGATTTTTACCTTGGGCAATTTCCTCATCAATTCTTTCTGCATCTGCCAAAGCAGTTTCAGCAGTCACAGTTGTAAAACAATTGAGTTCATTATCTCTGGCGGCGATTCTTTGTAAAGCAGCTTTGGCAACATCCACCGCACTCACTTTACCTTCTCGCACAGCCGCCGCTATTGCCACAGCATCAGCTTGTTCTAAATTCATGGCTCAAAAGTAGGTGCAGCTTCAATATCCTCTGGTAAGGCAAACTCATTCACAACTTGGGCGATCGCCTTAATTCTCTCAAAATTTGCCACCACCCCATCTCGATACTCATCCTTCAATTGCAAATCCAACAACAAAGCCATCAAATCCACATACTCCCCCACATTCAACTCCTTATCTTCCATCTCTCCTCCTCTTCTTCCTTCGCGTCCTTAGCGTCCTTCGCGGTTCGTTAACTCCTCATAGTTCGCCCAGTCAGATTTGCAATCACCGCAATCAGTTCTCCCGGTTCAACAGGTTTCGCAACATGAGATTGGAAGCCTGCTAAAAGAGCTGCTTTGCGATCCTCCGCCCTAGCATAAGCAGTTAGTGCAACAGCCGGAATCCGTCCACCTTGATTTAATTGAAGTCCTCGCACCCGTCGCAACAGCGCGTAGCCATCCTGTTCTGGCATACCAATATCACTAATAAGAATGTCAAAGCGTGAGTCAGAGGTTTGCTCTTGTAGCGCCGCTATCACCTCATCTGCGGTTGCCAGTGCCACAACTTCAGCTCCACATTCTACAAGAATTTGAATCAGCAACTCACGGGCATCCACCTCATCATCCACCACTAATATTCGCAGACCATCCAGTCTGGGAGTGTAATCGAACCCTAAGGAACCTCCTACGGTAGGATGCACCCGTTCTGGCTCTTCTATTTTGGCGCTGACAGGACTGAGGGGTAGCTTCACAGTAAACGTTGTTCCCTGTCCTTCCCCCGGACTCTCGACATGAACTGAACCACCATGCAACTCAACGAGGTTACGCACAATGGATAACCCCAGCCCCAAACCGCCAAAAGAACGAGTCATCGAGCTATCAGCCTGACGGAAGCGGTCAAAAACATAAGGAAGAAACTCGGGGCTTATTCCCTGCCCTGTATCAGCCACAACAATTTCTACATACGAGTGGACGCGTTCTAAGCGAATCTGCACCCGTCCACCCTTGGGTGTGAATTTAACAGCATTCGACAGCAGGTTCCAGACAATTTGCTGCAAGCGGTCTGAATCGCCAAAAACTGGTCCAGCAGCAGGATCAAGTACAGGTTGAAGTTCGATGTTTTTTGCCAGGGCAGCAGGACGCACTGTGTCAATTGCTGCTTCGATCACCGACAATAGATCTACAGCACGAACGTTCAGGCGCAGTTTCCCTTGGATGATGCGGGAAACATCCAGTAAATCTTCGACCAGTTGTGCTTGTGCCCTGGCATTGCGTTCAACGGTTTCCAGCGCACGGGCTGTGGCTGCTTCGTCAAACTTCCTGGTACGCAACAGAGTCAGCCAGCCAAGCATGGCATTGAGGGGCGATCGCAACTCATGGGAAAGAACGGCAAGGAACTCATCCTTCATACGATTTGCTGCTTCTGCTGTCGCCCGGGCTTTTTGCTCAGCCAGCAAAAGGCGATCGCGCTCAAGTTCTGCTCGTTTGCGTTCGCTGATGTCCAGCACAAATGCGACTCCATGAACCTGGGAATTGTCCATCAAGGCTATACCTAGGACAACTTGCACCCGTGTACCGTCTCGTCGGACGTACTCCTTCTCGTAAATACTGGAAACTCTGGTGGCAAACGCTTCCTCAAGCGCTCGGTTATCCACATCGTTGTACTCTGGTGGAGTCAGTGAGCGCCATTGAATTTTACCTAAGGCATCAAACTCTTGACGGCTGTAGCCAACAAGACGCAGGTAGGCATCGTTGGCATCAGTGATGAAGCCTTCTGCATTCCAAAAAGCAACTCCCACAAGATTGGACTCAAACAAGCGTCTAAACTTAGCTTCGCTTTGTTCGAGTGCTTCCTTCGCCTGTTTGCGTTCAGTCACATCGCGAAAGTAAACTGCAAGCCCTCCAGCGCTAGGATACGCCCTAATTTCCAGCCAGCAGTGTAACGTCTCACTGAACTCCTCCAACTCAACGGGAACTTGTTCGGCGATCGCTCGATGAGCTTCTCTATAAAAAGTATTGCCGATGAATTCCGGATAAACATCCTTCCATAACTGCTTGCCAAGCAATTCTTCGGGTGGTTTTTGCAAAAGCCGTGCGGCTTCCTGATTCACGTAAGTGTAGCGCCACTCACGATCAAAGGCAACAAACGCTTCTGTTATGCTTTCCAGAATCCTTGACGTGCGCTTGTTAGCCGCTTGCAAAGCTTCCTCTGCCTGTACACGCTCAGTGATTACCTCTGTAAAAATAATGATGCCACCAATTTCATCAGCACGGTTCCGCCAAGGATGGATTTCCCATTTCACCCAATCTATTGAGCCATTGGCACGGGGAAATAGTTCTTTTTCGCATTTGCGAACCGCTCCAGCCAAACACGAAGCATGAATTTCCCGCCAAGAGTCAGGAATTTCGGGAAAGACTTCGTAATGAGAGCGAGCGATAATGTTTTGGTCTTGCAACTCAAAATCCGTCAGCCATCGTTGACTCACAAGAATATATCGCATCTGGTTGTCAAGCATGGCAATAGCTGCCGGCGCATGCTCGACAAACAACCGCAACTGTTCCTCTCTAATTTGTAGCGACTCTTCAATCTGCTTGCGCTTAGTCAGGTTGCTCACCATAGCGAGTCCGCCTTGAAATTCTCCTTGCTCACCTAAAACTGGAGTGGTTGAAACCATCCCCCAAAGATTAGAGCCATCCTGACGCCGAAACCGAAAGTCGAATCGCTGTTTCATTCCCTGCTTCAGTCGGGCTATGTACCGCTGTGCTTCCACCTGAGCAGCTTGATCCATAAAGTCGAAAATCGGACGCTGCAGCATTTCCTCGACGCTATAGCCCAACATTTGCGCCAATTGCGGATTGACATACTCCGTACGCAACTGGGCATCAAATACCCAGATCCCCTCACCCGCCGTTTCCACAATGCGACGATACCCTACTTCAGCCGCTTGTAGCTTTCCTAAAGTCATCTCAGCCCGTCGCTTAGCAGTACGTAGCGCCTCACATAGCACACTAAAGAGGATTCCCTGAAGTGCGAATAGCACGAGCCTCATAGTGTTGGGCAGATCGAGCGCCAGCGAATAGATTGGCTGTATAAAGAAATAGTTGCTAATCAGAACAGACAGGAAGGTAGACACTAGCCCCGCTCTCAAGCCTGCGTACCATGCACTCACCATAACCGCCCCAAAAAACAGCAGAAAAGGGGTCTTAGTCATGGCAAGCCAAGGATCTAGCGCCAGCATCAGCACTAGCGCCAGACCGACACTGAGTCCAGCAACGCTATATTGCTGTAGCCGAGAGCGGGTAACTTTTAGCATTTAATTGTTGAGAGTGTTCTTGACTAGCTAGCTCAAACTTTGTTTAATTTATAGTAAATGTCAGTTTTTGACATTTACCTTAAGAGTTATTTTTTTAATCTTTTGTGCTCTGCTGGCTCCACTTAATTCCGCTGCAAACAAGCTCTTAAAGCAACCTAGTTGGAACTACTTGAGCCGCTATGTCCTCGTATTTATTATATTTCCTGAGGCAATTCAAACAAGCCATCTTCACCGTGTTCAAAATCAATGACCTTAAAGACAGCATCAATATTCAAAGTACCATAAATGTGAGGAAATAGTTCGTTGTCTTCAACTCCTTCATAGCGAATTTCAGGTTTAACTTTATCAGAGTCGATATAAAGAAGTACTAATCCCTTTTGATTCTGAAAGAAGGTATTTGCAACTTTGATGATTTGTGTCGGCTTTGAACAATGGATAAAGCCTTCAGAGTCGAGGGTATCACCGCGATATGTTCCTACGAGTTTTGCTTGTTTCCATTGTTCCTGTTGGGCGATATGTAAGATGGTGTTCATTGAGATTTGTTTAATACGCTTTCCTAGGTGGGCAGTGCCCACCCTATTAATTATTTATCAGATTGTATAATTTTACAAATTTCATCGAGAATAAAGTCATGTTCAGCAGGTTCATCAGAAGAAAATTCTAAATACAGTTTATTCTGATAAGGGGTGACTGATGATGTACATATCTGAATTTTCAGCTTTCCTTTCTGCCAGCTATGCCCACCAACTTTTAGAAGCTGACATTCTGTAACATAATTGTGTTGAATTTCCTTCAAATTTATCTTTTTTTGACCAATAGATAGTTTACTTAAAAATTCCAGCATTGAAACCCCAGGATATAAACTTGTGTATTCATAAATATGCTGCTGCAATTTATTTCTAATTTCTTCCTCAATCAACTCTTTTAATCTACTGACCATAAAAGAATCTTTTTCCAGGAGTATGACATCATCATCACATTCTAGTGGTGTAAATTTTTGATTCATATTAATGCCAGTCTCAGTCATTGAGTGAGTCATGTTCACCTCATAATTTACCCTGGGTTCATAACAGATTCTGCCAATTTGCTGACATCAAGTCAGTTAAAAGATTGACAATAAAAACTACATAAATTTCTTGTTTTCCTCGATGGTTTTCAAAGTGACACTCCAACCGCAGATGGACACGGATACACACGGATAATAAAAGATAATTTATCTGTGTGTATCTGTGGTTTCATGTCCCAAGCGGTTGACGTTCAATATTGTTAAATCGGCACTCTTTGCTGCTTGACTGGGAATAGGACTCGCCAAAGCTGACCTAGAGGTACAGAACCCTGCTCCTGAACAAAAAGTAAGGGCAGGAGGGCACCCGTCCGTAGGACGGTTGAGAGAACAAAAACTCCCACTAAGCCACCGGTAGTAGGCAGAGTCGCGAGAAAGCTACCAGCGGTGATTCCCATTGCTCCAGTGACACCAGCAACCGCCCCTGCGATCGCGAAGTAAGTGGACTGATTAGTCACCGGTGCCACTCCCATCATCAGATTGTTGGTACAAAGGTCTATGGCCGCCCACGTCCCAGATGCCAGCACGTGTAAAAAGGGTAACCATATCCAAAGGGAAATTGAATCATTGCCAGCTACTAGCCATAATAGAGGCGTCACCGCCACCAAGATTCCTACTAATAACATGATGGGACGATTCCCAATCCGGTCAGACAGTTTGCCCCAGAAAACTAGCAGCAGCATGTTAGCACCAGCTCCTAAGCCGTTATAGATCGTTACCAGACTGACATCTATATCCAGGTCATCCAGCATGTAGAGGTTAAAGAAGGGAGCGCTGACGTTAACGGCAAAGCACCAGATGGCAAGGTAAAGCAGTAACTTCAAAAAATTGGGGTCATTGAGGAAGCGAAGATGTATCCCGCTGCGGTATGGTTGGGGTGTCTCTGAACCCACGACTTTTAAAAGCTGCGGGTTCACATCGGTCATCCAGAACTGACAGCCCTGACTAAGTAGCCCAAGCACAATTCCTAGAACCAAGATCGCACCGTAGCCTTGGAGCGTTCCACTAGGCCAGACCGATACTGCTAGACCCAGCAGCGGCACACCGATGAGATTCGTCAAACTGAGAACACTATTGCGAAAGCCAAAATACCGCCCCCGCAACCGCCCAGGTACTACCACAGCCGTCCAGCTCATCCAAGGAGCACGGGCGAAAGCTTCAATGATATTAGCCACCAACATAATTCCCAATGTCAACAGCACCACTTGGTGCTTAGTGATATGGTTAGATGAGCTGACCAACCAAATCGCTGGCACGAGAATCACCCACAGTAGCCGCGCCGGGATGAAAATCCTCATACAATACCAGTTGAAGCTAGTACTTCTGTCTACCAGATAGGCTCCCAGCGGTTGGAGCAGATTCACCAGCTGAGGAATAGAGGCGAGCAGACCAATTTCCAATGGACCGGCACCCAGCTCTAGCAAGAAATTACTGAGCAACGCTGAGCCGATGATACTATAAAAAACCGCAGCGAAGAGACTCTCGAGAGTTAATGCCCTGAGACTTGTGCGAATTTGCGGTTTGGAAAGTTTAATAGGCAGATTTGTGGGAAGAATTACCGTCTCTGTTAATTCCCTATCCTCTGGTATTTCCTGAATGGGGAGAGGGATCTTTTTTAGTAAGCTTTCGTCTTCTACTTCCTTAAACATACTGAATAGCCAAAATTTAAAAAGAGTTAACGCGGCCTTAATTGCTGGTTTAATGTAGAGAACAGTAGGCGCGCATCTGCCTACTGGGACAATCTTTTGAAAGATACGTTAGGGAATGAGGGGTTATTAGCCCTGTTGTGTCACTTTAGCAGTAGTATAATAATGTACAAAGCCTAGAACGAAGATACAGAGTATGGTAGAGCCTCGTTCACCCGTACAAACCATCAACTTTGTGGACGAATATTGTCTGTTGTATAAAAAGCTGTTTTTAGATGTTAAGCTTTTTGAAGCATTTAAGTATCTACATATAGGATGTATTTCTGATTTAAAAGGGAAAAGCCTCCTAAAAATAGCAAAAATTGTCGGATTAGATAAGTATTAAGGGCTACATCATTTCTTAACAACATCATCTTGGGATGTAGAGAAGTTAAGAGCTTTGCGTTTAGAACTAATTTTACAGATACTAAAAGGTAGACCAATCATTTTAATTATTGATGAGACAGGAGATAGAAAGAAAGGAACTAAGATTGATCTATGTTAGTTGTGATTTAGGTAGACTAGGGCTACAGTAAGGAGAAGTTCGCCCAAGCATTTTTGCAGGTTTGTGGTGCCAAAGTTGAAATTATCAAGCGAACCGAAGCATAATTTCAGGTGTTGCCAAAACCTGGGTTGTCGAGTGTACATTTGGGTGGTTTCGCTGGTTGCATCGCACAAGCCACGGACTATGAACTATTGCCAGGCGTGAGCGAGTTGATGAGCGAAACGGCAATGGTGCGCTTGATGTTGAAGCGCCTTGCTGCCTAAAGAGAACCTTTATAAATCAGCTCTTATATGGAGTCACAACAGTTTGGAGGAAGTCTATATGTTTCACAAGATTCTAGTTGCAATCGACACCTCTGCATCCGCCAAGGATGTCTTTGATAAAGCCTTGTTCTTAGCAAAAGCGAGCGAGGCCAGCCTTATGCTGTTGCATGTTCTGTCGGGTGAAGAACAGGCGACAGTAAATATACCTATACTTCCCAGGCAGGATTACTATCCATATCCCGTGATGAGTAAAAAAACTTTGGAGTTCAATCAACAGCAGTGGGAGGTTTTGGAAAAGCAAGGTCTAGAGCTACTACAATCGTGTACGGATGAAGCAACTCTAGCAGGCGTGAGTACAGAATTCATCCAATCCCCTGGTAATCCTGGTCAAACCATCTGTAACTTAGCCTCCACTTGGGGTGCTGACCTAATCGTAGTTGGACGTCAGGGTCTATCTGGTTTGAGTGAGTTAGCCTTGGGTAGTGTCAGCAATTACGTACTCCACAATGCTCCCTGCTCAGTCCTGGCTATGCAACATGTATTAGAAAGGAATACTGAATCTGCTCAAGACGAATCAAGCAGAGTTAGTGCATCGGATTGATATAATTAAAGCGAAACTGAAACATTCACCGGACTTCAATAGGATTGAGCGATGCTGGTCTTGGCTCAAAAGTCGGTACGCCACGCAACTCGACCAATTTGAGTGTCTACGTGATGCTATCGAGGATGTCCTACACCTGGCGTCCTAACCGCCTTAGCGGTTGCTATATTATATTCGTAAAATCACTTATCAGAAAACTTCTTTGTAGTAAGGACTTTAGTCCTTGCTTTAGAGGAAGAGGACTAAAGTCCTCACTACGAACCTATGACTCATGTGGAATACATACATCTGGGGCGCACAAATTAGGAAATTGAAGTGTTGCCACTGTGAGCGTATCCAAATCTACGCGGCGAATAGCGTGGTTATTCGTATCAGCAATAAATAAAAGAGAACCCATCACACTCAGCCCGGAAGGTTCAGAAAAGCGGGTATTTTTACCTTGCCCATCTTGTAAACCAACCGAACCATCACCTAAGACTGTTTGACAATTGCCAGTGTGGGGGTTAACAAGTTTAATTTTGTGATTGTAAGTATCTGCTATCCATAGGTTATTCTGGGCATATTCTACCCCCAAGCAATGCTGTAACCTTACATCAAAACCTTGCCCATCAACGTCACCAAAGCCAAACAAATCACCGCTACCGCAAACGGTTCTCACTTGTTGCGGTTCAACGAGTCCCATACCGCGAATCGAGCTAACTTCACTGTCGGCGATGTATAATTCCTGTCCATCAGTGGTGATACCGCTAGGCTGGGCAAAAGCAGACTCGCTTAGTTCGCCATCTACACAAGCTTCTGCTCCCATACCAGCATAGGTTCTCACAATGTTAGTTTCTAAGTCCATTTCCCAAATTTGGTGAGAACCAGCCATCGCAATAAACAAGCTATTTCCCCATAGCTGTAAATCCCAAGGAGAATTCAGCATTGTTTCTCTTGCAGCACCACTGTGAGGACAAATATTACGGCTTTGTTTACCTGTTCCTGCAATAGTTTTCACCACTTGGCGTTTCAAATCAACTCGCCGCAGAGCATGATTTTCTGTATCCGCAACGTATAAAATCTGATTTTCTTGATCAAATGCCATTCCTTGCGGTGCGAAAAACTGCGCTTCGTCAAAGGAACCATCAGTTAATCCAGATTGTCCAGTGCCAATTAAATGTATGATTTCCCCATCTAAGCTACTCATGACAATGCGGTGATGTCCGGAATCAGCAATGAACAAACCTGCTTGTGTCGCCAGGAGTTTACCAGGAAAAGCTAAAGGTGTGATTAATGGTTTTCGCTGTTTCTCTAAGGTAAGGCTGAGTTCTTGGAAATTGATGGTACCTTTTTCTTGGTGTTGGCTGATTAACTTTTGAATGAGTTCGTCTAAAACATTGCGATCGCCTTCACCAGACACATAGCCAACTACATAACCCTGTGGATCTATCACCATTAAAGTAGGCCAAGCACGTACAGTATACTCTTCCCAAACTCGGAAACCACTATCAACTAAAACTGGATGTTCGATATCATAGCGTAGGATTGCTTGGCGGATGTTTTCGGTTTCTTTTTCATTGTCAAATTTAGCACTATGTACGCCGATAACTGTGAGGCTGTCTTTATATTTTTGTTCGAGATATTTCAGCGTTGGCAGGATGTGCAAGCAGTTGATACAACAGTATGTCCAAAAGTCCAAAATCACAACTCTGCCCTTAAGTTGTTGAAGAGACAGGGGTTTTTCGGTGTTGAACCAAGGGTTATTTTGCGGGAGTTCGGGAGCGCGAACGCGGGGAGTCATAAACAATTCAAAATTTAAAATTCAAAAAGGAAAAACTACTGTTTTAGATTATTTATAAACTTAGATGGTTGGATTGGAAAGGCTAACTACTACCAAATTATCAACCTGGGTGGAACAAGCTAAAGTCTTGGCACATCAAGGACAAGTTGCTAACCGTATTCCCAAATTGGCATTAGCTAATCCCGATTGGTTTGCGGTTTACATCTGCTGTCGTTCAGGACAAACTTTCAGCCAAGGCGATACAAGTTGTGTATTCCCCCTGATGAGCGCGATAAAGCCGTTTTCGCTGCTGTATCTACTAGAACAATTTGGAGCAGAAACGGTTTTTCAGTGGGTTGGGGTTGAACCATCTGATGCTCCTTTCAATTCCTTACAGCAACTGATTGCTGATCATGGACGACCCCGCAATCCTATGATTAACAGTGGCGCAATTACTCTTGCAGATAAGTTACCAGGAAAACACGCTAGCGATTGCGCAAAGCGCAGCGCCGCAAGCGGCGATCGCCTAGAGCAATTTTGTCAATGGTTAAATAAACTCGCAGGTTGTCAACTTAGCTTGGATGAGGAGATGCTTGCTTCCGTACGTTCGTCAGGTTCCCAAGCTAATCGAGCCATTACGCAATACCTCACCGAAGCAGGTTCTGTAAAAAATCCTGAAATAGCCCTTGACACTTATGAGCAAATATGTTCTCTTTCTGGACAAGTAGAAGACTTAGCCCGTCTGGGTTTGCTTCTGGCTTGTGAAAGCGAATTGATTTTGGCGCAGCACCGCCGTATTGTCAACTCGCTCATGTTAACGTGTGGGCTATACAAGGCTTCTTCCCAGTATGCTTTACGGATTGGTCTGCCGATGAAATCTGGTATCAGTGGCGCACTGCTGGCAGTAGTACCAGATCAAGGGGCGATCGCTTGTTACAGTCCTGCCTTGGATAGTATTGGTAATTCTATGGGGGCGATCGCTTTTGTTGAAGCTTTATCCCAAGGTTTACAGTTAAGTGTTTTTGGGGGATAGCCACGATTAGTCGTCTTGGTCGTTGGTTTCCTCGCTTTGCTGTTCGGGCGTGGTTGCCTTTTCTAATGTTTTCAGAAGTGATGGAGGCTTAATAACATTTGGTGGGGTTTGCGGCAAGGTATAAGATGGTGCAGCACCTGGGTACTGACGGGGGCTGAAATACCGTGTCAATTCCGGTTTTTCTGGATCGGGGGCGATTTTTTGAGGTAAGGTTGTTTCAGCTTCTGGCGTTACCTCTGGTTTTGGTTCTGCCGTGGTTTCTCCTTGAGGCGCAACTGATTCTGGTGCAGGGGGCTCAATAATCTCCGGTAGGGTAGGAGGTAAGCCAGGAGTTGGTTCAGTTGTTTGTGGCGTTGGTATCTTACCTGCTCGACGATTAAAATAGCCACCCAATCCCCGTCTTTCTTCTACAGGAGCAACTTTTTCTGGTACAGGCGTTGCTTCAGCTTGGGGTGTCACCTCTGGCTGTGGTTCGACTGTGGTTTCTGGTTGCGGAGTCTCAATAATCTCTGGCAAGGTGGGAGGTAAGCCAGGAGTTGGTTCGGCAGTTGTTTGTGGCGTTGGTATCTTACCTGTTCGACGCTGGAACCGATTGAAAAAGCCACCTGATTTTGGTTTCTCTGGCTGTATTTCAGGCGCTGACTGAGATTCAGTTTCAGGAACGGGTTGTTTTTCTACTTGAGGTTGTGTTTCAGGTGTTGTTTGTTCAACGCTGGGCGTTGAGGTTGGGGTAGGTGTAGGTTTTTCAGGAACGGGTTGCTTTTCTTGCTTAAGTTGTGTTTCAGGTGTTTCTTCAACCTTGGGCGTTGAAGTTGGGGTGGATGTGGGTTCGGCAGTTGGTATTTTGGCGGTATAATTCGGATCTACTATGCTGCGAACTTGATCTGCTGACAGTTCTCCTCTAACAATTTTAGATAGAGTATCTTTCCCCTTGGGTTCGTAAGTAATAAGTCTCACTGTGCTGTTGAAGACATTTTTCACCGGGTTTCCCTGTTCGTCGAGAAACTCAAGTTTTACCCAATTGTTACCTGGCTTAAAGCCTTTGAGGTAAACGGCTTGCCACCGGTCTAAAACAAAGCTTTCATCATTAATTGTGCAACGAATGCGCCAATCTGCTATGTCGTCATTGGGGTTGTCTTTAGCAACGAGATGCAATGGGGCGTTAGTTAGGTAAAAGTCCAGTAAAATTGGTTCTTCACCGTAGCTGCCTTTGGGACGACTGTACGTTAATAATGGCTTGGTTAAATCGGGGTTGTTGTCGTCAGTTTTGGTGAAGATGTGAAATGTTGACTGGGCGTAAGCGCCTTCATTTTTAAAGCTTTCATGCCAAGGACGGGAGGCAAAGACACGTAGCGTATGCGTACCTGGGGACAAGTCTGGCAACACCAGGGGTTGGTTTAGGTCGTAGACAGCTATATAAGGTTCATTATCAAGAATGACGTGTAAATGAGGACCAAGCTCGAGTTCTGGATCTTTAAATATAGGTAGGTCTTTAACCTGAAAGCGAACTGTGACTGTATTTTCTTGGAGGATATCATCCTGTTTAGGAGTCACTAGTGTTACTTGTGGCTGATAAACTTCCAAGGCTAGGCGCAGTTCTTGGATTGTTGCTGGTGGGGAAACTTCTGAGATTTGCTTTGAAAGTTGAGCTTTTTCTGGCAAGCTGCCAGACGGTTCTTGGCTAACGGCTTTCTCTCCACAGCTGGTCAAAGTTAACACCAGCACGCATACCATTAGCAACCTGAGGATAGCCATTGCGGTCTTCCGCCACAAGTTCATGCCTTCCACCCAGTAATACTCCTAAACAAGTGATAAATTTGGCTCAAACTGTCCACTGGTCACTATAGCGCTTCTGGGTTGCATACACCACCCAATAGGGGCACAGTATTGCTATGCCTTTACAAACAACCCGGATATATCTGAAAAATATGACTTTTAAAAAGCGATGACTGAGATCAGCCATCGCTTTTTAAAAGTCATATTTGTTACAAAATTTTGCAAAATAATTTTATGAAAGCTTATTATCTGCTATGACAAAAATTTCCTGGACCCATATATTAACTAATATTAAGCAAAAGCAGTTAAACCCGAAAAAATAGCTTTTTGTGGTAAATACATAAATTTTACGCAATGTTACGGATTGTAAAATAAATGAAGAAACTATTGACTTTTGGCTCCGAAGTTTCAAGGGAAAAGGTAGATGAGACAATTGATTGACCGATTTTGAATTATTGTTAACAAGTCTCTAACTATGTACGAGATAAGCCTTTATAATTCAACAGAAAGCAATCTTCACAGACGGTCTTCGTCGCTGCTCCAGTAAAGTATATTTCTGGAGACCGCGATAAAGCTTAACTAAAGCCAGGAAGACAATATGTGGTACTCATGATTTTTCAAACCTGTTAAGAGGGGAGGTCGAATGACAATTAGTCCTCCGGAGCGAGAGGAAAAAAAGGCAAGAGTCATAGTCGATAATGATCCGGTTCCAACCTCATTTGAACTGTGGTCAAAGCCAGGACATTTCGACAGAAGCCTAGCCAAAGGTCCCAAAACCACAACCTGGATTTGGAACCTTCACGCACTCGCCCATGATTTTGATACACATACAAGCGATTTAGAAGACGTATCCCGCAAGATATTTGCAGCCCACTTCGGTCACTTAGCTGTAGTGACTCTGTGGCTGAGCGGGATGATATTTCATGGCGCTCGTTTTTCAAACTACGAAGCTTGGCTGAGCGACCCCCTCAACATCAAACCTAGCGCTCAAGTCGTTTGGCCAATTGTTGGTCAACAAATTTTAAACGCCGATGTTGGTGGTGGATTTCACGGCATTCAAATTACCTCCGGCTTCTTCTACATATGGCGTGGCTGGGGTATTACAAATACGTTCCAGCTCTACGTCACCGCGATTGGCGGTTTGGTGTTAGCAGCCTTGTTGCTGTTTGCAGGCTGGTTCCACTACCACAAGCGCGCTCCTAAGCTGGAATGGTTCCAGAACGTGGAGTCGATGCTCAATCACCACTTGGCTGGACTATTGGGCTTGGGTTCCTTGGGGTGGACAGGTCACGTAATTCACGTATCCTCGCCTATTAATAAGCTGCTGGATGCGGGAGTAGCCATTAAAGATGTGCCGTTGCCCCACGAGTTCATTTTGAACCGTGACTTGATAACCGAGCTGTTCCCCAGCTTTGCCAATGGTTTAACGCCTTTCTGGACGTTGAACTGGGGTCAGTATGCTGACTTCCTCACCTTCAAAGGCGGTCTGAACCCAGTCACAGGCAGCTTATGGATGACGGACATTGCTCATCACCATTTGGCGATCGCCGTCCTGTTCATCATTGCTGGTCACCAGTACCGTACCAACTGGGGTATCGGTCACAGCATCAAAGAGATCCTGGAAAACCACAAAGGTCCCTTCACTGGTGACGGTCACAAAGGTCTCTACGAAAACCTCACCACATCTTGGCACGCTCAGTTGGGAATCAACCTTGCCATGATAGGTTCGCTGAGCATCATCGTGGCGCACCATATGTACGCGATGCCTCCGTATCCGTACTTGTCAACTGACTACGCTACCCAACTCTGCATCTTCACGCACCATATGTGGATTGGTGGCTTCTTTATCGTTGGTGGAGCCGCTCACGCTTCCATCTTTATGGTGCGGGATTACGATCCGGTGGTGAACCAGAACAACTTGCTGGATCGAGTACTTCGTCACAGAGATGCAATCATCTCTCACTTGAACTGGGTATGTATGTTCCTGGGCTTCCACAGCTTTGGACTGTATGTACACAACGATACGATGCGTGCCTTGGGTCGTCCCCAAGATACATTCTCGGATACAGCAATTCAGTTGCAGCCAGTGTTTGCCCAGTGGGTACAAAACCTGCACACGGTCGCTCCTGGCGCAACCGTGCCCAATGCACTAGAACCTGTTAGCTATGTCTTTGGCGGCGGTATTCTAGCTGTAGGCGGCAAAGTGGCAATGATGCCCATGGCGCTGGGTACGGCGGACTTCCTGATCCACCATATTCACGCCTTCCAAATTCATGTCACAGTACTGATTCTGTTGAAGGGATTCCTGTTTGCCCGCAGTTCTCGTCTGGTTCCAGACAAGATGAACTTGGGCTTCCGGTTCCCCTGCGATGGTCCTGGTCGTGGCGGTACCTGTCAAGTATCTGGTTGGGACCACGTGTTCCTCGGTTTATTCTGGATGTACAACACCATTTCAATTGCAATTTTCCACTTTAGCTGGAAGTTGCAATCTGATATCTGGGGAACGGTAGACTCAGATGGTGTTGTGACCCACATCACCGGCGGTAACTTTGCCCAAAGTGCCATCACAATTAACGGCTGGTTGCGTGATTTCCAATGGGCACAAGCTGTACAAGTGATTAACTCCTACGGCAGTGCGCTATCAGCTTATGGTCTGCTCTTCTTGGGAGCTCACTTTGTCTGGGCATTCAGCTTGATGTTCCTGTTCAGTGGTCGAGGCTACTGGCAAGAACTCATTGAGTCGATTGTTTGGGCACATAATAAACTAAAGGTAGCACCGTCAATTCAGCCTCGCGCTCTAAGCATCATTCAGGGTCGGGCTGTTGGGGTGGCTCACTTCCTCTTGGGAGGAATTGTGACTACCTGGGCGTTCTTCCACGCACGAATCATTTCACTGGGCTAAAAATCAGCTTGATGAGTCATGAGTTTTGAGTTTTGAGTTTTGATTTGAAAACTCAGAACTCAGAACTCACCAACTCAGAACTTTAAGAATGTGATGGCTGAAGGTCAGAGAATTTATCAAACCTATGGCAACGAAATATCCAAAATTTAGCCAGGATCTCGCACAGGACCCGACTACGCGTCGGATCTGGTATGCGATGGCTACGGGAAATGATTTTGAAAGCCACGATGGCATGACAGAAGAAAATCTTTACCAAAGGATTTTCGCAACTCACTTCGGTCATGTGGCAATTATCTTCCTGTGGGCATCCAGCCTCC
The DNA here is from genome assembly GCA_019359075.1 of Kalymmatonema hyalinum WJT4-NPBG1. GTDB lineage: Bacteria > Cyanobacteriota > Cyanobacteriia > Cyanobacteriales > Nostocaceae > Kalymmatonema > Kalymmatonema hyalinum. Next base: position 29,575 of record JAHHIB010000033.1, on the reverse strand, counting down.
TGTTCCACGTAGCTTGGCAAGGCAACTTTGAACAGTGGATTAAAGATCCTCTTCATATTCGCCCAATCGCCCACGCGATTTGGGACCCCCACTTCGGTAAAGCAGCAGTAGAAGCTTTTACCCAAGGCGGCGCTAACTATCCAGTTAACATCGCATACTCTGGTGTTTACCACTGGTGGTACACCATCGGTATGCGGACGAACAATGACCTGTACCAAGGTTCAGTGTTCCTCCTGCTGTTGGCAGCAGTGTTCCTGTTCGCTGGTTGGTTGCACTTGCAGCCTAAGTACCGTCCTAGCTTGGCTTGGTTTAAGAGTGCTGAACCTCGCTTGAACCACCACTTGGCTGGTTTGTTCGGTGTGAGTTCTTTGGCTTGGGCTGGTCACTTGATTCACGTTGCTATCCCCGAATCTCGCGGACAGCACGTAGGTTGGGATAATTTCCTGACCACCCTACCCCACCCAGAAGGATTGGGACCATTCTTCACTGGTAACTGGGGTGTTTACGCTACTAACCCCGACACCGCTGACCACTTATTCAGCACATCTCAAGGTGCAGGTACTGCGATTCTGACATTTTTGGGTGGCTTCCATCCTCAGACTCAGTCCCTGTGGCTGACTGATATGGCTCACCACCACTTGGCGATCGCGGTTATCTTCATCATCGCCGGTCACCAGTACCGTACCAACTTCGGTATCGGTCACAGCATCAAAGAAATGCTGAACGCCAAGAACTTCTTTGGCATCCAAACAGAAGGTCAGTTCAACCTGCCTCACCAAGGACTGTACGACACATATAACAACTCCCTACACTTCCAGTTGTCCATACACCTGGCAGCACTGGGTACTGCTCTTTCCTTGGTAGCGCAGCATATGTACGCCCTGCCTCCCTACGCCTTCATGGCTAAGGACTATACAACCCAGGCATGTCTGTACACCCACCACCAGTACCTCGCTGTGTTCTTCATGGTCGGTGCTTTCGCCCACGCTGCAATTTTCTGGGTGCGTGACTACGACCCAGATCAAAATAAGGGCAACGTACTCGACCGCGTACTGAAGCACAAAGAAGCGATTATCTCGCACTTGAGCTGGGTATCCCTCTTCTTGGGCTTCCACACCTTGGGTCTGTACGTCCACAACGACGTAGTTGTTGCCTTCGGTACACCCGAAAAGCAAATCCTGATTGAGCCTGTGTTTGCACAGTTCGTTCAGGCGTCTCACGGTAAAGTGCTGTACGGTTTAAACACCCTACTGTCCAATCCTGACAGCGCTGCTTCCTTGGCTGGCGCTCCCTACTTACCAGGCTGGCTGGATGCTATCAACAATGGCACCAACTCCCTGTTCTTGACCATTGGTCCTGGTGACTTCTTAGTACACCACGCCTTCGCCCTGGCTATACACACAACTGTCCTAATTTGTGTCAAGGGTGCGTTGGATGCCCGTGGTACTAAGTTGATGCCTGACAAAAAGGATTTCGGTTTCACCTTCCCCTGTGACGGTCCAGGTCGGGGTGGTACCTGCCAAACTTCCGCTTGGGAACAGTCCTTCTTCCTCGCCATCTTCTGGGCGCTCAACACGGTTGGTTGGGTCACCTTCTACTGGCACTGGAAGCATCTAGGCATTTGGCAAGGTAATGTAGCTCAGTTCAACGAGTCTTCTACATACCTCATGGGCTGGCTGCGTGATTACCTCTGGGCTAACTCCGCTCAGTTGATCAACGGCTATAACCCTTACGGCATGAATAACCTAGCTGTATGGGGTTGGATGTTCCTCTTCGGACACCTTGTTTGGGCAACCGGCTTCATGTTCCTCATCTCTTGGAGAGGTTACTGGCAAGAGTTGATTGAAACACTGGTTTGGGCACACGAGCGCACTCCTTTGGCGAACCTGGTTCGCTGGAAAGACAAGCCCGTTGCTCTGTCCATCGTCCAAGGTTGGTTGACGGGTCTAGTTCACTTTACAGTTGGCTACATCCTCACCTACGCAGCCTTCCTCATTGCCTCTACTGCTGGTAAGTTTGGTTAATGAGTTGACTGAATAAGTAGCTGTAGGTAAGTAAATAAAATCCCCCACCATAGAGTGGGGGATTTTTTTGTAACACTACTTTTCTTGTGGGACGGGCGAGACGCCCGTCCTAATTTATGGCCGGACAAGATGCCCACCTCACATAGATGTGAAATTTTCTCTTGTTGTAATGGGAAATATAAAGATAGGGGCTGACCTATAATCTTAAAAACTTGCTTTAACGATGAAGTCAGTCAACAGAGCGATCGCCTACAATAAGCCTATGTTGTAAGTGATCAGAACAATGACAAACTAGCAAGAACGCATTGGCATAAATCCCAGAGTGTGTCACAGCAAACCATGTATCAAAGGGACACGCATTATGGTCTCAGTTATCCTCGATAATTTTGCTGAAGGATTGACGTTTGAGGAAATTGTTCAAGAGTATTCTCCACTGAGTTTAGAAGATATAAGATCTGCTATTACCTATTTTGGAGCAGAAGAGATTGTATAGTTGATGTGGCAAAATATTTGACACTGAATATGAATACTAAACTTGTTGAATCACTAGTAAAAGTCATCTTATCTCTTTCGGAAGAAGAACGCTCCCTCTTAGAAGAAAAGCTATTTTTTGATAGCTCATATCCATCAACCCACGACTTAACGCAACTTGCACAGTATGGTAAAGCATTTGATTTTCTATATCATGAACCAGACTTATATACTCTTGAAGATGGAGAACCTATTTAATGTCCCTTCAAAAAGGAGATATTGTCTTAGTTCCGTTTCCGTTCACAGACTTGAGTGGAACAAAGCTGCGTCCGGCTTTGGTTTTATGGGTAGACTCTACTGGGAATGATGTCACTTTATGTTTTATTTCGTCTCAAAATATCATTAGTCTTAGTCCGGAGGAATTTATTTTAGATGCTTCTGACCCAGATTTTGCGGCTACTGGATTAAAAGTTTCCTCCCGAGTTAAAGTGACTCGAATAATGACCATAGAGCGTAGACTAATTAGCAGACGTTTAGGTAAATTGGGAGATGGTCAAATACGCCAGTTGAACATAGTAATGATTCAAGCTTTTGAACTGACATGACGCTGTTATTTTTATAATTAAATTGTCACCTAGTTATAACTTTTGATAGAAGAACAACAAACACAAGAAAAAATACTAGATTTTACGCCTTACTATTCTCAAAAAAACGGCTCTGTATATTTAGGTGATAGCCTAAAATTACTTCAATTTCTCGAAGACAACAGCATTAACTTAATCATCACTTCTCCTCCATTTGCACTCACACGCCAAAAAGAATACGGCAACGAAAGTGCAGAAAAATATATAGAATGGTTTCTACCTTTTGCTTACGAATTTAAAAGAGTTCTAGCAGAAAATGGCTCATTTATTTTAGATTTAGGTGGAGCTTATCTTCCTGGTCATCCTGTACGAAGTATCTACCAATATGAGCTTTTAGTGAGATTGTGTAAGGAAGTCGGTTTTTTTCTCGCTCAAGAATTTTATCACTATAATCCAGCACGACTCCCAACACCTGCTGAATGGGTCACAATTAGGCGGATTCGTGTTAAAGATTCAGTGAATGTGGTTTGGTGGTTGTCCAAAACGCCTCACCCCAAAGCCGACAATAGAAAAGTTTTAAAGCCATATAGCCAAAGTATGAAGCAATTACTTAAAAATGGCTATAAAGCAAAAATACGTCCTAGTGGTCACGATATTTCTGACAAATTTCAGAAGGATAATAACGGCGCTATTCCACCAAATTTACTAGAAATCGCGAATACAGAATCCAATAGTGCTTACTTGCGTCGCTGTAAAGCTGCAGGAATTAAACCACATCCTGCACGTTTTCCTCAAGGTTTTGCACAATTCTTCATCAAATTTTTGACTGATGAAGGTGATATTGTTTTAGATCCATTCGCAGGTTCCAACACAACGGGTTTCGTTGCAGAAATCTTACAACGCCGATGGATTTCGTTTGAAATCAATGAGGATTATATTATCGGTAGTCGTTACCGATTTGAAGATTCCTGAAGTACTACAAGTTCTGGTTTGCTATACTTGACGACACACAAAGCGATGGGCAAAGGTCCGCCTTTCCTGCGATGCCGCTAGGCTTACGGCGATCGCCTTCACGACAAACCTAATTCCGTATAGATTCATACACAACAACCTGCTTGCTGTATGCCGTACCACATTAGGTGACGCTCCTTAGTTTTTGACAACAATGAAAATTGCTATAAGCAATATGCAAAAACCTTGAAGAGATTATAAATGCAATGCCGCCAAGCTTTACAGAAATAGATACATAAATAAAAATAATGACATAACTATTTAAAAATTTTCCTGAATTCAACTAATTAATGCTGTCAATAGAAAAAAGCAGTACATGGAGGAGAGATGTAAAGATGAGGGACCTTTATCTGTTGGCAGCAGGCTTGTTAACAGGATTGGTAATACCAGCATCAGATCTTCCACATTTGCCTAATATCAACTTAGGAAATAGTGGAGCTTTTTGGAATTTAAAAGACGGTTTAAAGCCAAATGTAGGTGGAAAAATATTCTCTACTGCAGAAATTTCTCTACCAGAATTTAGTGACTCTTGGTTGCCAAAGCCAGTAGAATCGGAACTTAGCTCAAAAACTCAACTCGTTCCTCGGCGAATTACATCTGGAAACCAACTTTACTACGAAAGGTTAGCGGCGCTGAAAGCGGGTCAGATTTATCCAAGCTTACCAGAAGACAGCATAAAGTCATCGTTGATATCTACGAAGAACACTCAACTGACATATGAGGATTGGAAAAGCTTATTGGCTATGGAAGCCAAAGCAATGGCTCAAACTCAAGGTGACAATCGTTTGGGAATCCTAGTGGGTGATTCTTTAAGTTTGTGGTTTCCTAGAGAAAAATTGCCTGTAGGTAGATTGTGGCTGAATCAGGGAATATCTGGAGAGACTTCCAATGGTATTTTAAAAAGGTTGTCTATTTTTAGTGAAACCAGACCGGATGTGATTTATATCATGGCTGGAATTAACGACTTGCGGAAGGGTACGACAGACGAAACCATTTTAGGCAATCACCGCCAGATTGTGCGCAAGTTGCGACAGACTCATCCAAAAACCATAATTTTTATCGGATCGATTCTGCCAACTCGTTTGTCCGCAATCCCAAATACCCGTATTCGTCATCTTAATGATCAACTCGCCTTGATTGCGAGACAAGAAAAAGCTGATTACTTAAATCTTTATGATTCGTTTACAGATTTTCAAGGAAACTTGCGCCAAGAATTGACCACAGATGGATTGCATCTGAGCACAGAAGGTTATGAGGTTTGGCGATCGCTACTACATCAGGTAGAACACACTCTATAACCACACAATTAGTCTATTGTCAATAATTAGTAGAAAAAAAACTCTGGAATTTCCAGTTTTGATGATCAACTATGAACTAATTGTTATCAGTTTGTGGGTTTTGCAGCTCCTTATCTTCCTTGCGGGGTTGCAGTTCAGTTTGAGTTTCAGCGGATGATGAATTTTGCTTCACTTGTTCTACTGTAGGAACGACTACAGCAGGAGAATCAGACTGCTTTGATTCCGCAGTAGATGGCTGTGCTGGTATAACAACAGGAGAATTATTCGATTGGCTAGGTGGGGGCGACGACTCAGAAGCGTCACGAGAAGAGGGTGGGTTATTTACTGAAGATGGTGAAGAGGAAGTTCTGCGAGATTCGCGGATTGCGCGTAGTCGCTCAACTAATCGCGACGAGGAATCAGTGCTAGGGGAAGGAGAAGGTTCCTGGGATTCTTGTTGATATCGCCGAGATCGGGATTTTCTGGAGTAGGTTTGAGGCGATTCTTCTGTGACATTGCGACTGGGAGATTCTTCAGTTGAAGCACGACGGATACGCCTACGCCGTGTGGAGGTGGGTGCAGATTCAACTGGCGACGAAGCATTATTTTCTTTCTGGGCAGTGTTACTCTCTTGAGTTGAAAGCAATGGTGTAATGTTTATTTTAGGTGTTTCCTCGTTACCATCACGCTTTTCTACAACAGGTTGTGGAAATGAGCGTGGCTGAGTTTTGGTAACTATACTTGTGACAGCAAAACCTGCTGTAGCAGCCACAAGGGCTACACCCGTGGCAATAAACAGCTTAGGTGACGAGAGTTTGTTGACAACTTTATTGAAATTGACATTTCCCAAAGGTGAAGGGGTTGACGTTTTGCTCAGAGCCGCCACAGGCGCTGGCAAATCTGGGTATGGATCGACAGATAAATTGACAGTTGGCACTGTTTGTGTTAATACTGGTTGCTGTGTAGCATCTCTATTGCCCGGTAACAGCACCAACCATTCTGCCACTGTCTGTGGACGAAAGCGAGCCTCAATTGCCATACCACGCATGACGGCTTGATTGACAGCAGCACTTAAGTAGGGTTGTAACTCGCGGGGAGCAGGCATTTGTTCGCGATCGCGTAGCAGTGCTGGTATCGGCACTTGTGCTGTCAACAGTGCATAAAGTGTTGCAGCCAAACCATAAATATCGGTTGCAGGAGTGCGGGTTGCTTGCGACATATACTGCTCAATTGGGGAATAGCCCTCAGAAACAATACCTGTGTGAGTTTGTCTGACCCCATTATTAAATTCGCGTGCGATGCCAAAATCAATCAGCACCACCTCAGCCGTTCCTTGGCGGAGGATGATGTTGTCTGGTTTCACATCCCGGTGCAGCAACCCATTTTGATGCACGACTTGCAAAGCGGCTCCAATTTGGCGGATGTAATGAATTGCTGTCACCTCTGATAAAGGCATCCCTGGTAAGACAAATGCTTCTGCCAAAGTTTCACCCGGAATATATTCCATTACCATGTAGGGCAACCCATCTTCGATAAAAAAGTCGCTCACCCGGACAATATTTGGGTGGATACAAGTCGCCAATCGTCTCGCCTCATCCTGGAATTGGCGCGAGAACTTGACAAAATCAGGATGCTGTCGCAGCTTTTCATTGAGAGTTTTAATCACCACTATATGATTCAAGAAGTGGTGAGTTGCTTTGAATGTAATACCAAAGCCACCTCGACCTATTTCCTGGTCTAAGCTATATTTGCCACCCTGCAAGGTTTTACCAGCTAACATATAGGGAGTCCTGAGTATTGAAGTGCTGAGTAACTATAATAAGTACTGCGTCATAAACTCAAGATTGAAACAAAGCAAAGCTCCAGTCTTGAGTTTTGAGTCTAACGTGAATCTTAAGCGATATCAAATCTGGTTCATTACTCAGCATTCTTCAATGACCTCACTCCACAGACGACTGTTCCAAAGTTTTTCTTCTCCATAATATACTCAGCACTCTCTACTCGACATTCTGCACTTTTAGAAGCGTTGACCGATACCAAAATGCAGACGGCTTTCTCCTTGGTCATTCAGCCCAAAGTCAGCCCGAATCAAGCCCAAGGGTGAGTCAAAGCGCACTCCCGCCCCATAACCAAAACCAGTACCAGGTTTACCACGAACTCCCGCAGGGTTTCCCAAGACAGTTTCACCAGTACCCAAATCTGAGCCAAAATCAGCAAAGAATACACCTCCTAATGCCTGGATAATCGGGAAGCGATATTCTGCCGAAGCCAGCACATAAGTACGACCACTGCCAACATCACCTCCATCGTAACCGCGTATGGAATTGGGACCGCCCAAGTTAAAGCTTTCATAAGGTGGTAAATCACCCAAGACTGTACCAGCTTGGAGATTCAAGGCAAAGACTTGTGGGTTTTTAGACTCAAATAACTTCACAGGCATAAACTGGCTGTAGTTTGCCTTGATGCGATTCATAGAAATGTTTCCCTCACCAATAGGAATCGACTGTTCTGTACTGAGTTTGAGAACAGAACCTTGAGTCGGATTCAAAGGATTATCCCGTTCGTCTTTGATGGCGCTTAAGGATACAGTCGTCAAGTCATCAATACCCGTACCACTAAAAGACAGGGGGTTCCCCTTTTCATCGGTGGGGGTAATTTTCCCGTCGCGATCGCGAAGGCTGACACGGGTATAGTTGAGTCCTAAGGAAGTATCCCAACCCTCAATTGGTTGCTGAAAGCTAAAACTTCCCCCAACTCGACCTTCGCGCACTCTGTCGCCATTTGCCAGCTTGACATCTCCATCCAAACTGTCAGAAAGTCCCCGCTTGCGGAAGGCATTCACACTATAGCCAAAGCTGTCTGGATTCGTTTCCCGGTAAGGACTGGTAAACCTGGAATCAAATTGAAAGTCACGGGCACCCACTTCAACATTTACACCGAAAGTATCGTTAACGCCGCCAACATTCTGGTCTCGATAATTTAACGTGCCTACTATTCCCTGATCGGCGCTATAATTACCACCCAAATTGATAGAACGCGCTCCTATCTCCTTGAGTTCGTAAACAACATCCAGTTTTGTTGCATCTCCTTCAAAAGCAACGTTAACGTTCTGAAATAGCCCAGTTTTATACAGTTGCTGTAAGTCTTGTTTAACCAAATTTTCTTGATAGATTTGTCCTGGCTTCAGCTTCAGCTGCTGCTGCAAGAAATCTGTTTTGGTGCGTGCTTTGACTGGCTGACCTTTGTCATCAACTGGCTTGCCTTCGTCATTGACAAAACGAAACTTGATATCGTTGACGACACCTTCAGCAACATTTAAAGTCAAGATTCCTTCAGCGCCGGGTTGGATAGATATCACCCGTGCAACTTTATAACCATTGTCAGCGTACCATTTATTAATTTGTTGTACTGCTTCCTTGAGACCATTCGGGCTGATGACTTTTCCTATTTGAGGTTCAAGGCGTTCCCTGGCGACTTGATACGTCAGGGCATTAGCCCCTGAAAGTTGTAGAGAACGCACAATCACTGCTTCTACTTGGTACTCTACACTTAAGCCAGTTGGCGTAGGTTGGCTATTGACACGAGCATTCGTAAATAAACCTGTCTGCAAAATTGCTGTAACATCTTTCTGTAGCTGAGTTTGACTCGTTTCTCCACCAGCTTGAGTTTTGATCACACTGCGAATGATCTGCTGCAATTCTTCATTACCTCCGACTATCTGCACTTCTGTAGCAGAGACTACTAAATCACTGTTCGTAGCTGGAGGGGAAGATGGGGAGGATGGGGAGGATGAGGAGGATGAGGAGGATGGGGAGGATGGGGAGGATGGAAAAGTAATTTCTCTCCCTACTCCTTGTGCTGTTTCTTGTTCCCGTGTCTGTTTGTCCTTCTGGGGAGCTATCACAACTGAATTATGACTCCCGCCACTTTGCACACTCCCAGATTTTTGCGAGAATTGTCCAATAACTACTGTTTCCGGGTGTGCAATCGCCTCTACCCGTGCAGGTGTTTCTTCAGTCACCGGCACCACTAAGTTATCAGGTTTTTCAGCTTGATCAGGAGTATCTGAGGGTGCAGCCAATGCTTGCTGACTAGCATTGCCAGTAGCCAAACTCACTAAAGTAAAAATTGCAGCAGAAGAAACTCGCATAATAGTAGCCTAATTCACTGGGAGTTAGTTTGTACTTCCGTACTGAGGTTAGGTAATGGGGATAATACTAACTTCCTGCTTTGCGCCGATTTATACCCCCATTCATTCCTCTTCCCCCAAAAGACACTTATTTTTAATTTTTTGTTTCTCATGAGTGAATTATCACCTTTACCCCTAACCTCTAACTCCGAAGAAAGTTCTCGCCTACGGTTACTTGTTTTAAGCAACGGACATGGAGAGGATGTCATCGCAGTCCGTATCTTGCAAGAACTTCAGCAACAACCCAACCCACCGGAAATCTTCGCTTTGCCATTAGTGGGACAAGGACACGCTTACCAACACTTAGATATTCGCCTGATTGGTTCGGTACGTACTATGCCCTCTGGTGGTTTCATTTACATGGATGGACGCCAGTTTGTACGAGATGTACAGGGTGGTTTGTTACAACTGACCACAAGTCAAATAAAAGCTGTACGTCAGTGGGTAAATACACAGTCAAAATTAGGTAACAAAAAAGCTATCTTAGCGGTGGGCGATATTCTACCACTGTTATTTGCTTGGTTGAGTGATGCTAACTATGCCTTTGTAGGTACGGCGAAATCAGAGTACCACGTGCGAGATGAAGTTGATTTATTAAAGCGGAAAAATAGAGGGGCATCGTGGGAAAACTTTTCCGGTTCAATTTACCACCCTTGGGAACGTTGGTTGATGAGTCGTCAACGTTGCAAGGCAGTGTTTCCTAGAGATTCGCTGACAGCAGAGATATTGAAAAAGTGGCCCCTTCCTGCTTTTGATTTAGGCAACCCGATGATGGATGGTTTGGAACCAACAATTCCACGTCCAAGATTTTATAGTGCTGATGCCGAAAAGCAAGAATTAGCTCGACCTTTGATTGTGACTATTCTCCCTGGTTCGCGTCCCCCAGAAGCATACGCCAACTGGCACCAAATTATGATTGCTGTATCTGCAATGATGGCTGTTCTCAGAGAGCAAGAGTTTGTAGGACACACTTCTGGAACAGTGGTGTTTTTGGGAGCGATCGCCCCCAGTTTACACTTTGAAAGTATCCGCCAAATTCTTGAATCTCAAGGCTGGCGTCCCCACGCTGAACCTCCAATCCAAATTCCTGATGCAGATGCCTTGACATTTAAGCAAAGAAATGCATATTTTATATTGTCACAAAACGCCTATAACGACTGCTTGCATTTGGGAGATATGGCGATCGCAATGGCAGGAACAGCAACAGAACAGTTTGTAGGTTTGGGCAAACCAGCAATCACCATTCCCGGACAAGGTCCCCAATTTACCTATGCCTTTGCTGAAGCACAAAGCCGTCTTTTAGGAGCATCTGTGATTTTAGTAGAAGAGCCAGTAGAGGTAGCTTCTGCAGTGCGATCGCTTCTCAGCAACCCAGACACTCTACAAGCGATCGCGGAAAATGGCATACGACGGATGGGGAAACCGGGAGCCTCTCAACGGATTGCTGAGTACTTGATGGAGCTATTGTGGAATGAATATTGATAATGCTGCCTGCATAAGGCTTTAATCCGTTGCCAACTTTTGCAGATACTCTGGTGGCACATACTCTACCAACCAAACACCATTATCTGAACAGTAAAAAGTGTAACCTGCTTGGTACATCCCCACTGCATCCACCACAAACACCACAGGTTTTCCATGCCTTGCACCAACGGCTTTTGCTGTGGCAATATCTCGTGATAAATGGACATGATGGCGTGATATTTTGGATAAGCCCGTTTGCAGAATTGACTCGACGGCTTGGTGTCCTGTACCGTGATAAAGCACATCTGGAGGAACAACAGGTTCCAATTGCAAATCAACTTCTACGCTATGTCCTTGGTTAGCACGAATTAAACTGCTTGTAGAGTCGAAGGAAAAGCGTTTTTTGTCGTTGTTTGCGACGACTTCATTCAGTTCCTCACGGCTAATAGGAAAATGGTTTCTGGCACAAGCTGCTAACAGTTCATCGACAGGAACCCAGCCACCTGGAGCAAGTTTAATGCCAAGGCGCTCAGGTTGATGGCGCAGGTGTTTACTGAGATATTTGCTGATTTTGATGAGGCGAGCATTGTCCATTAATATCGTGTCCGGTTAAAGACTTATTATTAAGACCGCAGGGGAGCAGGGGGAGCGTCAACTGTCAAGAAAACAATTGACCGACTTTAGCCAAATCCACATTCCCACCGCTGACAATCACCCCAATTCTAGCCCCCGGTGCCTTCACAACTCCTTCCAACAAAGCCGCAGCAGCTAACACCCCAGTCGGTTCAACGACAATTTTGAGGCGTTCCCATAAAAAGAACATCGTGCGCACAATCGCTTCCTCAGACACTGTAACCATATCATCGACATATTGCAGCACCAACGGGAAAGTAATTTTACCCAAATAAGGAGTACGCGCACCGTCAGCAATGGTATCGGGATTATTTACAGTTTGCAGAGTTTTGGTGTGAAAAGAGCGTGTCGCATCGTCAGCAAGTTCTGGTTCTACTCCTATCACGCGACAGTTGGGGAAAACGGCTTTGGTTGCGATCGCACAACCAGAAAGTAATCCACCGCCACCGCAACAAACAAGCAGCAAATCTAGTTCACCAACTTCTTCAATAAGTTCTTTGGCAGTAGTCCCTTGTCCTGCCACAATGTGAGGATGGTCATAAGGAGGAATGATCACACTTCCTCGCTCTGTTACTAGAGTTTGGGCTAATTCTTCCCTGTTTGTTTGCTTGCGGTTATACAAAATGACTTCAGCGCCATACCCACGCGTTGCTGCTAGCTTCACAGCTGGGGCGTCATCAGGCATAGCAATAGTGGTAGGAATTTTTAGCAGTTGTCCAGCAAGTGCTATTCCTTGAGCATGATTCCCTGATGAAAACGTCAAAACGCCTTTTTGCTTTTGTTCTTCAGATAACTGTGACAGTGCATTATATGCGCCTCTAAACTTAAAAGAGCCCGTGCGCTGGAAGTTCTCGCACTTGAAAAACACTTGGCTATTGGTGCGTTTGTTGACAGTTGTTGAGGTAAGAACAGGAGTGTGGTGCGCAATACCAGCCAAACGCTTGGCGGCGGCTTCAACATCAGTTATCTTGACAGAATTATGCTGTGACATTAATGGCAATATTTTAAGTGAAAGAGTAATCAGACAAATCACCTACAGACTTGTAGCCGATCGCCTGGTAGATCTGATTTGAAGTTGGGTTTGCCAAATCAGTGAACAAAAAGCAGTATCGATGTCCCGCTTTAAGTAAGGTTTCGCTCAAAGCCGCCACACAAGCACTGGCGTAGCCCTTTCTGCGGTGTTCTGGTGGTGTGTAAACCAAACTAACCCCTGCACCATTCGGCGTTACACGAATATGGCACGCCATTGAGACGGGGGTTTCATCTTCCCAAATGTAAGCACTACCCCGCTGCAAATGGCGTTCTACCCTACGTTCAACTCCTGGGTCAACACTACCCAAGGCTTCCAGCGCAAAGGCTTCAAACCAACGGATAAGAAGTTCTCGCTCATTCTCAGTAGCAATACGTAAGCGACCTGTTGCTTGGGGAATTGCTTGCACCTGCTCCAGCTGGAAGGCACGCAGCGCCATTTTTAGTTGGTAGGATTGACCAGTCAGGGAATGCCAAGCCTCTGCAAACGCTTCTGCCTCAATGGTGGGGGCGTTGATTCCTGGTAATGACTCTTGGGTCAGGTGGAGGTCTTGGGCGATACTCTTGCAGAGTCGCTCCGCGATCGCCTCAATAGCCACAAAATTCTGTATCTTTGACAACAGCAAGTTTCGCGGAGGTATTCTCATCACCACTGCAACGATATCTCCGTCTACTTCAACAGTTGCCAAGTAGGGCTTTTGGTCGAAGCGTTCGGGGTTGTTAATCAAGGCGTTGCAAAGTGCAAGCAACACGTTATGGAGTGCTTCTTGTTTGAGCAAGTAGTCTTTCACCCGCTCGTAAAATTGGTTTGGATCTTCAAACTGATGGAGTTTCATACCAAATCCGGATCTAATACCCCCTTTATAATTTAGTCCGCACAAGAACGACTTTGTTTGTGTGCAAGATGAACCGCGATTACGAACATCGCCTGAGCTAAAAGGGGGTTAGAAAAACGGATTTGGTATCATCTTATGCTCTTGAATCTTAGCAGCCAGCTACAGTTTCTGACTCAACAGTTGTGCTGGTCATTTGTTTTTGCAAGATAGCAAGTTGTGAAAATATGCTTTTCTCCATTTCACCAGCTTCCATTGTTTGCATCCAGTGCATCATAGATGAGATGATAAGTTCTTTAAGATAAGCAAAAGAAAAGCCATCCGTCTTCTCAGCAATCTGAGTTATTGTTGTTTCAGACAAGCGCATGCCAGGTTTAAATTTGTCGTTCCACAAGTTTATATATGCTATGCGTTCTGCCAAAGTCGGTAACTCAAAGTAATATTTGCGGTCAAAGCGACTGGGACGGTCCAAAATTGCTGAATCTATACGTTCTGGATGATTAGTTGTGGCTAAAATCGCTATTCCTGTATTGACGGCAAAACCATCAAGTTCATTCAAAAAGAACGAGCGATTTTCACCATCTACCAGGGAATCTAGGTCTTCTAAAACCAGAATGCACGGTGCAGACTGTCGCGCTCTTTGAAAAACTTGACGAATGTTGTGGTGAGGGTTCGTATACTCCGATTTTAAGCTTTTGACGTACAAGCACGGTTGTTGCATCTTATTAATTAAAGCTTTAACCGCGTGAGTTTTGCCATTACCGGGAGAACCGATAAACAAAATTCCTCGCTTCCAAGGTAAACCACAATCTTCGTAAGTTTCTTGTGAATCAAAAAACTTTGCCAAGTCGTCTTGAATTTCTTGTTTAAGAGCGCTGGGCAAAATCAGATTATCAAAACTCGCGTTCTGAATTGACTCAAACAACTCTATATTTTTTGACCAATAACCCTCTTCAAATACCAAAATTTCGCTTCTAACTTCCGAGTTCCACTCACAAACAGCAGCAAAAAAGTTTTCAGCAATGTCTTTGCTGTCAGCCAAAATGCAATAATATCTGGTTTTACAATAACCATCCTGAAAACTTATGAGCAGGACATCTAAGTTATATCCTTCCCATGTCACCTCAAAGTTGCCATTTTCAGTAGAGTTATCAATTTTGTTTTCCATGCCATCCCAACCAGAAATAATCTGATTATGGATGTAGGTATCAGCTTTTTTAATAGTACAGAAATTTGCCTCAGCGTACCTCTCTAAATCAAAAGCATAATCACTACCTTCTAGCAATGCTTTTTTCGGATAAAGTGCTGCTACTTCCTGACTGACATAGTAGGTAATGGCGTTAGTAGGAAGGTTAAGTGCTTCTAAAATCAGTTGTTGAGTTTTCACGAGTTTAAGTGCTTTGAAATTTGTTGAAATACACGTTTATTTTAGGTGGGGAATGCCCACCCTACTTCTAAAGCGTATTGTCGGTTTCCTACTCCCTTCCCTGTGCATGATTACCTATTTTTTATTGGCGCTCTTGGCGTCTATGTCCTGAGCCCTTCGGGCACGGCTTGAGGCCGAACGGACACGCTAAGCGCAAAGCGCTCCCTTCGGGTACGCTAAGGCGGTTTTTTTAATAGGTAATCTTTTGGCGGGATAGGAGTAATTTGTTATCTTGTGGGAATAGATTTTCCTTACAATCTCTACAAAAGCTTTGAAACAAATTCCAGATATTTACTACAGAAGAATTCGCTTTTCTAACGTAAACATAATGACTTCAAGACGCTAGGCTAAGAAACCCATCCATTAAACAAATCGCTGCGTAAACTCACACATCAAATCCACCCTGCCTTTACGTAACATTGCTGGGTCTAATCTTTCTGTGGTGTTGCAAGTCATCAACACAACCAATCGCTGCTGTATATGAATGCCACCTTCATCAATCACACTTTGGTACAACGTCCCATCCAGCAAACTCAAAATATGTTCCGTTTTGTTACTGTATTGCGCTACCTCAGAAGCACGATTTTGTGCTAAATTATCAGCTTCATTAATAATGATACAAATTCTTTCTAAGTATGTTGGCGGGACAAAGTTGGCGATCGCATCATGATCCAAAATAAAAATCACATACCCCAAAGGCATCAAAATTTCTTTTGCGACTGCTTGCGTCCATGCAGTTTTACCCGTACCTGGTTCTCCATGTACCAAAACCGCTAACTGCTTCTGATTAAGAATCGCCTGCTGTACTGAATCAGTAAAGCCTTGAATATCCGTGGGGAAACTCCGAATGGGAAACTGACTGTTAACTTTACCCACACGACTTTGATATCCACTCAGCATGATTGCCAGGTCATACGTCGCTTTGTTAATCAGTGGAGCCAGATTTTTTGCCATTAAAGTATACTGCCGTCGTCCTCTGTCAAAGGAATCTATTTGTAGCCAAACGTCATCCTTAGACCAGTAAGCATAAACGGTGTTAACAACATCTAAACGCTCCCAGTTGACAAATTTCTCGACTGGCAGATAAAAATCCCGTTCCAAATAATATTGCGTGATGATGTCAGGACATCCCAACACATCTAAAACGCGTAACACAGTAATTTCTTGAAGACGATTAAGAACATAATCAATTGGAATACTGTTACGGCTGACAAATTGGACGATAGGCGTTTCCGTACTTAAAACGTCTTTGTAACGATGGTCTGGTGCCAGAGGATCGGGTGTGACGTAATTCCAAAATTTTTCTACTTCGTAGCGCGTATTATCAGATACGATACTTAAGAAATTAGCCCACCAAGTGTAATTATTCCGCCCCAAGACTTCAGCAATATTACTTGCTAAATTCAAACTTTTTTGAGTAAACTCCCGCGTGTCGTTAGACAACAGTTGCCATACAAACTCCCAGTCCAACTCTCTATGGAAGGGTCGCCAGCCAGTTGCCAGTAAGCTTTGACGGTTACTATTGGCAGGACCGCCTTCATTGTTTCTATAATATTCAAAGTCCATATTGTCAGTTGTGCACTTCTTGGTGGAGTAATCCTCTCCTGATGTAGGAGATCTGGCAAAAGTTTTATTGTAATATAAACTACTTACGTGGAAGTTGCCACAGTCATCGTTTATCAGTTGAAAGGAACTCCACTGTAGACACTTGAAGGGTAGATCTTTAAGTTGAGTGATGACACACTCTTTAATCAATTTAGAAATTTTTGTTAGAAATTTTTGGTTTTTGTTTATTTCTCTTATACTACTGTAATACTACATTATGTGTCAAGGAGCTAGACAAAAATTTTTCATTTTTATACCAGCAGAATAAATAAGGAGTGTTGAGGCGCGCTTTCTTTGTGCGGTACGAGGCTAAGAGGGTATGGGTGTAACGGATACTCACATCTTGCACCCCTAAAAAGACACTGTATGCTACAAGCCAATACCCCGGTTCCCAAAGAGGTTTGGTGAACTTTGTATAACAGACTGCCATGCAGATATGTATCTTCCAGGGTGTTACGTTAAATAATTATTAAGTATATTAAGTACTTATGATTTCTTTGCTAAACTTTTTGTCCACTTTGCATATAATGAAAAAGTGTCTTCTCACTTTGTCTGCTTGAGGTATTCTTTCCTTAGAGCTAATTGGGTGAGCAAAGATCATCAACTTGACAGAGTTGAGACACGAGCCAGTCTAATGTGAGCGCTAACAAACCGCTCGCGGAATGCCTCGTTTGTTCTCTCAAGACAGATGATGAACATCATATGAATCTTATGGAGAAGAAATGGAACAGGCACAAGTCGCTATAAGTGATCAAAAGAAGCACAGATCCCAGTCACCTTTAATATTGGCGGTTGAGGATAATGAAGATAACTTACTGTTGTTGAGTTATGCTCTTGAGTCGCTCGGTTGTAAGCTAATATGTCAAAAGGATAGTTTAACAACAGTACTTGTTGCCAAAGAGTATCAGCCAGACTTGATACTGCTAGATATTTTGTTACCTGGTGTGAGTGGGATTGATGTTGTGCGTTCTCTGAAACAGGAACCGCTAACTACTAACATTGCAGCTATTGCAGTGACAGCATTGGCTAGTGCGGAAGACAGAGAACACATCCTCAATGCAGGCTTCAACGACTACATCAGTAAGCCTTACATGATAGAAGACCTAGAAGCTCTAGTCCGCCGCTACCTCTGTAAGAAATTGAATCCAAATTCAGTTTTTAACTTATGTCAGGATGAATCATAATCACGCAGATTTTGGAGTCAGACTTGTGTCCGATAAAGTTCTTCTCCTTGCCTTGTGATTTGGAGTAGGAGTGCGAACAGTAGGTGTATCCGTCAAAACAGCAATAATACCAGTACGACCAGTCTCTAATGTGGCATCGCTGAGTATTTCTATAACTGTAACATTTAAAGTCTCTTCAATCAGTGCCTTAAGTTGTGGCTGAATAGCATCATCTAAATCTGAGCGAACCTGTTCAGCCAGTTTTAGGCGACCTGTATGAGCCAGCAAGAGTTCTGGTGGCGTGATCGAACCTTCCATGACAATCACTACATTTTGATCCGATAGCTGACAGATCACCTTAGTGGGTTGATGTCCAAGTTGCTCACGATACAGAGCTTGAATACGTTGTGCTAATGTTCTTTCTACTTGACCGCGAGTTGGTGTTGATGTGCTCATGTGTTTCTTTTTCCTAGAGATTTAGACCACTAACGACAAGCCAGAAAGTCATGTGATGAATTATGAGTTACTGAACTTCTGACGCGTCGCCCATACTTGCTTGGAGTTAAAACCCCAAATTACGTCTGTTTACTTTTTGAGTTGTCGTTAGCAGTGTAGGTTTATCATTAAGTGTAAAAAAACTCAGGAATCCCTAATTACTGATAAAATTATATTGGGAAGAATTGCGGAAACTCACCATCCGAATGCAGTATTTCTCAAAAATTTCTATTTCACCTCTTGGCATAAGTGCTGATAGGTATATTCAGCCAAAAGCTGCAATGGCGTGGAGCGCAGGGCTTACGGCACTGCGCACAGGCGACGACAAGGTGTAGCATCTTTGCTACTGACAAGGCAAGCGCAACTCACGCCGATCAAGCAGCCTTTGGAATGAGAGTTACACTCAAGCTTGCTTCGGTAAATGTACAGCGAAGACACTGCCCTTGCCAAGTTCAGAGAAAACCTCGATATTTCCCTTGTGTGATTCAATGATCCGGCTAGATAGATGCAATCCCAAGCCGCTGCCAGCACGTTTATTTTTACCTTGGCGAAACCGCTCAAAGATTTTTCCTTGGTCTTCTTTTGCAATGCCGTATCCTGTATCTTGTACCTCAATGATCACCCAAGGATTACCGTGAGGGTTTGAGGGTGTTTCCGAAATAGCAATGTTTACACTGCCTGTATCTGTAAACTTAATAGCATTTCCTATAAGATTGCTGATCACGCGCCGTAATTCTAGGCGATCGCCCTTAACCACACCAGCAGTTTCGTCTTGTGGATCTAACTTGCTCTTGTCTACATTCACAGCCAACCCCTTCTCCATTGCAAGAGAACTGAGTTCTTGAGCAACTTCTTCAACGAGGAGCCCCATATTGCAGCTTTCCATTTGCAAAGTCTTTTTCCCTGCCTCGAAGCGGTAGACTTCTAGGAGGTTATTCACCATTTGCAACAAATTTTGGTTGCTGCGCATCATGGCGGATATAGCGGATTTCATGTCCTCAGAAATTGGGCAGAATGTTTCTTGCTCAAACAAAAGCAGCATCCGATCTGCGGCGACTAAGGGAGTTCGCAAATCGTGAGTCAGACGTGAAACAAAGTCCTCGCGTTGGCGTGCCATTTTTTGTTGTTCATCAATACTGTGCTTGAGTCGCAGCATTGATCGCACTCTTGCCAGTAGTTCCTCATGATTGAATGGTTTGCGAATAAAATCATCTGCTCCTGCATCCAAGCCTTCGACAACACTTGCATCGTGATGTGCCGTTATCAGCAGTATTGGAATATATGATATTTCTGGATTCTTACGAATGCGGCGTGTGACTTCATAGCCATCCATTCCCGGCATCATGACATCTAGCAGAATCAGATCCGGTGGAGACTGAACAACTTGCTCTAAAGCATCCATACCATTGTCTACTAACCCAACTTCATATCCTTCAACCTCTAAAATTGTCTGTAGCAACACGAGATTATCAGGATTATCATCAACGGCAAGTATACGTTCTACTTTAGAAGCTTCTTCGTCTAACATAGTTATTTGCTTTACTGAGAATAAAAATTTATAGTTTGACTTCTCTTTTCTATTTTAGAATTACCTGTCTCTACTCTTGTTTTGCGCACCTTCTTGAGCAAAGCGAGAAATTTCCTGCTTCCAAAAACTTTTTTTAGCGGGCGTAGCAGTATTTGATGCCCCATCTGCACCGTGTTGCATTGAGGATGATATTTGACGGGGGAGTTGAATCCGAAAGACAGAACCTTGAGCCAACTGACTTTCAACGGTGATGTTACCACCCATCATTTGCAGCAGCGCTTTTATGATTGGCAAACCCAAACCTGTCCCGGGATATTTGCGAGTGGTAGTTTGATCAACTTGCCGGAAAGCTTCAAAAATATTTTCGAGATCCGCAGGAGCAATGCCTATGCCAGTATCGCAAACCGCAATTTCGACTTGATTTTCTGGCAGTTCCTTCAGTTCAACTGCAATACCACCAGACTCTGTAAACTTGATGGCGTTTGAAAGCAGGTTTGTTAAAATCTGTCGTATACGAGTTGGATCATTAAACACCACAAGGTTTTGCAACTCAATTTGAATCAACAAAGACAGATTTTTTTCCTCTGCTAGAGAACGCATCTCTTGCACGGTAGCATTGACTAGCTTTGACAAATCAAAGATTTCTGGTTTTAAATCTAACCTTCCTGCCTCTAGTTTAGAAAAGTCGAGAACTTCATTGAGCAGCATCAGCAAATGCTTGCCATTGTTGAGGATACGCTGTATCATGTCTTGCTGCTTATATGTCAGTTCACCACACTTAGGACGCAACAAGAGCTGAGAAAACCCAATGATGGCATTCATTGGAGTCCGCAATTCATGAGACATTGTTGCCAGAAACTGCGACTTCAGCCGTGATGCTTCAATCAGTTTCAGGTTTTGTAGTTCTATATGTCGCCGCTGTGCTTCCAGTTCCTGGTTCTTACGAATGAGTAGCGAATTACTTTCGCGCAGTTGTTGATTTGCTAAAGCGACTTGCATTTCTGCCCGGTGAACCCGGATGGCATTGCGCAAAATCTGTGCCAAAATTTCTGATGATAACCGCGACTTGGAGAGGTAGTCGCTAGCACCTGCTTTCATGAGTTCAACTGCTATCTGGTCGTCTCCTTGACCTGTGAGGACGACAACAGGCACTTTGATATTATTGGAACGTAGGGTTTGGAGTAGACTTAAACCATCCTGATCTGGCAAGCGATAGTCAAGAAATACACAGTCATAGGAAGTATCATTATTCAAAAGAGCGATCGCACCCTTGCCATCACCCACTTCAGACAGTTCCATTTCAAAGCCTGCTTTAGTGAGGGCACGACGCACTCCGATGCGGTCTACTTCGTCATCGTCTACAACTAAAATTCTGAGTTTTTCTTCCATTACTTCTAGCCATCGCGATGAAACACACTATTTTTCTTTTTCTTTATATCAGTTCTCTTTTCTGAGCAAATGTCTAACATTTTATTGTTAGGAGTTGCTTTGAAAAATTTTTAGATTTTATAGTACCTATCGGCTAGTTAAACAACCAACAATTGATAACTAACAACACTATTTCCTGATCTCAAACCTCTAATTTCCCCCAATATTAGCTTATGGCATTTCGCACAATGTCCAATACTTATTCAGCGTTGCCATGAGTTCAATAAAATTCGCGAAAGTGACAGGCTTAAGGATATAGCCAGCAACGTTGAGGTTGTACGCCTCTACGCGGTCTTTATCTTGGTTTGAGGTGGTCATAACTACCACAGGGGTTGGTTTTAATTGAGGGTCAGAACGTAATTTTTGCAGGAACTCTATTCCTCCCATTTTAGGCATATTTAAGTCTAGTAAGATCAAGCGTCGCTCTACAGGAACCTCGGGCGGCTCACCGTTTTTGCTACCCAACATTGCTAGCGCCTCAATTCCATTGGTAGCAACATAAAGTGGATTAT
This sequence comes from Kalymmatonema hyalinum WJT4-NPBG1, assembly GCA_019359075.1. Classification (GTDB taxonomy): domain Bacteria; phylum Cyanobacteriota; class Cyanobacteriia; order Cyanobacteriales; family Nostocaceae; genus Kalymmatonema; species Kalymmatonema hyalinum. The sequence goes on along the minus strand of JAHHIB010000033.1, from coordinate 7,903 downwards.
TGATATTCACTTTCTTGAATGCGCGCTTTACATTCATGACATCAACTTCGTCATCCTCCACAAGCAGTATGTTCATCACTTTTTCTGACATTTCCTTTGATTGAATACAATCTGTTTTATCTATATTCCAGTTGATTGATAGAAATTACTGGAATTAAGATGGCAGATAATTGCCTCTGGGTTTGTCATGGCACAAAAGCAGAAGGACAAACACCCCAAGCAGCAGTGAAAATGATTATCCAATAAGCAGAGACAACCAAAGCAGAGTAAAAGAAAATACCCGTTTTAGCTCATCACAATTCTAGACAGACAGTTATGCACCCGTCTTCAGCCCTTGGTCAGAAGTACATATTAACTTCCCACAAGAGTGTTAAGAGGGTTTCGAGTGCGTAGTGGGATCAAGGAAACTAAAAGAAAACGATTCAGGGCTGATGTCTCAACACTCAGCACTATTGAAGAGGGTGCTTGAGCCAAGTGAAGCGGAAAGTGGTTCCTACCCCTAAGAGGGACTCTAAGGTAATGGTACTGCCTTCTGTTTCAATTATTTTCTTAACAATTGCCAAACCAACTCCTGTGCATTCTTTTTGGTCGCGAGCTTGTAGCGTTTGGAAAATTTGAAATATTTTATCATAATACTCAGGGGCAATGCCGGGACCATCATCAGATACAGCAAATTCATAGTACTGTCCTTGGTCTAGTACGGAAACTTTCACATGACCATCTGTTGTGTTGTGGTGCTTAATCGCATTACCAATCAAGTTGCTAAACACCTGTAGCAGAGGTAGTCGCTTGGTTACAAAGCTAGGCATTCCTGGTTCGACCTCTATAGTGAAAGTTTCTGGCGGGTCGAGCAAGTCAATCACTTCCCTCAGCAATGTGGTAACATCTACCATTGACGATGGAGTTTGAGTGCGCCCAACTCGTGAATAGTCTAGCAAACCGTTGATCAGCGCTTCCATGCGGTTGATTCGCCCTCGTAACAGGCGCATCTGATGTTGGTTTTCCTCTGGAAGTGTGTCTGTGAGATCTTCTTCTATCCATTCTGAAAGGCTGGCGATCGCCCGCAACGGTGCTTTAAGATCATGAGACGCGACATAAGCAAACTGGTCAAGTTCATCATTGCGTTTTTTCAACAATGTCGTTGTTTGCGCCAAGATTGTATTCATGCGCGTGAGTTCTTCTGCCCTTTGCTGGAGAGCAATTTCTACTTCTTTGCGATCGCTAATGTCAATACACGAACCAATGTACCCAGCAAAACTGCCATCTGGATTCCACCTGGGAGCGCCTTTATCTAAGATCCAGCAATATTCACCATCAAAACGTTTGAGGCGGTATTCCATCATGAACGGTTCCCTGGCATCAAACGCAGTGATGTATGTATCCAAACAATGCTCTATATCTTCCGGATGCACTCCTTGAGTCCAACCATTGCCTAGCTCTTGTTCGATTGTGCGTCCGGTAAACTCCAACCAACCACTATTAAAGTAAGTACGCAGCCGATCCGAACTAGACACCCAAATCATCACGGGAGCATTTTCTGCCATCACTTGAAATCTTTCCTCGCTTTCGCGCAACGCTTGCTCTGATTGCTTGCGTCCCGTAATATCTGTGACTGTCCCAACGTAGCCAATCACCTGATCGTCGTCCTCACTTTCCGGCACTGCTTGTGAAAACACCCAATTTATTCTCCCATTAGGATGCACAAAGCGAAACTCATACTCAAATGGCAGGTATTCCGGAATAATTTGCTTGACTTGCGAGTCGATACGCTTTAAATCTTCTGGATGGACAGCAGATCGCCAACCTTTTCCCAGAGCATCTTCTACAGAAAGTCCAGCAATTTCACACCATCGTTCATTGACATAATGACACTTTCCCAACAAATCTGTCCGAAAAATCCCCACAGGAGATATTTGTGTTAAAGTTGCCCACCGACGCTCACTTTCTTGCAACGCCCGTTGGGCTTGCTTGCGCCCAGTAATGTTATCAAAGGCAATTCCAATACACCGATTCGGCAATGGAAACACTTTAACGCTGAAATAGCTACCTGGTATGCGTTCATCGCCGTAATAAACTTCATACAGGTCTATTGATCGACCGGAGTTGGCAACCTCTGCGTACAGTTGCAAAGATGTTCTCCTTTGCACCAGCATATTAGGAAAACAATCAACAATTTGCTTGCCAACATCTTGTTCGAGAGATATTCCAGTCAGGCGGGATGCAGCAGGGTTTGCCGTCACTAACCGGAACGAAGTGATATCGTTGGGGTCTTCTAAATGCCACACAACCAAGCCGAATTGCATATTGTTGACAATGTCCTTGTAAAGCTGGTGTTGTCTCTTGGGTGTCTCCAACTGTACTTGGGCTTGTTCACGCTGCAATTGTTGAATACTTCGGTGATTTGGCGAATGCTCTAAATCCCCATTCGGGAAAATGCGACCTTCTGCTACTAATAATACTATCTGCCCAGTTTCATCTCGCAATGGGTTAATATAGAAGTCAACAGTTACGGGTGGATTGTTTGAGGGAGCTGCCTTGACTTGACAGCGAATGTGTTTTCCTTTGGCTGCATGAGCAATTGCTTCTCGTAGCATTACTTGAGTTTGTGGTGAATTCCACCAGCTAGCTTCCCAAAAGAAGCGACCAATCACTTGGGGGTTCGTCAGTCGTCCAAATTTTAAGGCTGTTTGATTAGCTTCAATAAGAGTGCCATCTGGCTTCATTAATCCCATAAATTGAAAGGTCTGGTTGAAAATGGCACGAAAACGTAGCTCACTTTCTCGTAAAGCTGCTTCGACCTGCTCTAATTTCTTTCTATTGGTGTCAGCAGATTTGAAATCTTGAACCATACCTTTATTTTTTGTTAAATTTATTAAAGATTATAGAAAAGAAGCGTTATAGTTGAATTTTCAGCAAGATTCAGCCATAGTTATTTAGTAGCTAAAAACTAGTAATAAATGTCTAATTAGGGTTCAATGACTAGGAAAGACACATTCTTTGATTAAAGGTAATCGCTTTCATCCGTCTGGTAAATAGGTAGTTGTGTCATCTGAGGGGTACCAGTTGGAATGTGTACAAGTATTTCATAATATTTCATATATATTCCATATATCCCAAGCTAGATATTAGCCTCTGTCAAATGGGAGGAAGATAGTAAGTTCCTTATTTCTATCGGTGGATGCAAGTTTGATAAAATATCATCTATCTTTGGTTTTGGAAAATAAAAGAAACAGTTTGCTGTTTTGTCGGCTCTCGACAGATGCAATTTACAGAGAGTGAGTGTAGCAATGAGTGAAATTAGTATCGTTTTAATTGAAGATCATGACCTGACGAGAATGGGGCTAAAGGCTGCACTACAGTCAAATAGCACACTTCGAGTGATTGGTGAAGCACCAAATGGGACCAAAGGGCTGAAACTTTTGGAAACAGCTAAGCCAGATGTAGCTGTTGTGGATATTGGTTTGCCCGACATAGATGGAATTGAACTCACCCGAAGATTCAGGCAATACCAAACAGACACAAATGATTCATCAACGAAAATCCTTGTTCTGACAATGGATCATTCAGAGGATGCTGTACTTGCGGCTTTTGCAGCAGGGGCAGATTCCTACTACATGAAGGATACAAGCATCGATAAGTTGACGGAAGCAATCCAAGCAACTCACACAGGTAACTCTTGGATCGATCCGGCGATCGCTAACGTGGTGCTGCAGCAAATGCGGCAAGGTATCCCAGAAAACCAGGCATCTGATAAGCCCAAGACTGTAAAAATTGAGGCGCTATCATCTGAGTACGAGCAAGTTTTAGAAACTTATCCACTCACGCAACGAGAACTGGAAATTTTAGAGTTGATTGTCGCTGGGTGTAGCAACGGGCAGATTGCTGAGAAACTATACATCACAGTTGGTACCGTTAAGACCCATGTTCGCAACATCCTGAATAAACTGTGTGCCGATGATCGTACCCAAGCTGCTGTTCGCGCTTTACGTTCTGGCTTAGTAGCATGAAGCATATACTGATTTTGGATTGAGCCTTGTCAATCATCAAATTAGCCCAACGTGAATCACTTGCCTCAGCACCCTACTCTTAAGAGGAAATGCACTGTAGAATTCTGACAATTGCAGTAACAATCTGATCACAGATTGAAATACCCAACAAAAGTGCGCATACAAGAGTGCCTATAACCTTTCAGTTGAGTGATGAACACGAGTTCAAACACTCTAATCTACTTTGCACTTCCTCTGACGTCCTAGGTTCAATATTCAGTCTTCCAAACACTCACTTGAGTAGAGTGTGTTGTAGTGTGAATGCCTTCTTTGTAGATTTAGCGATTTTCTTTTATAAAAGGTAGGTTGAAAACCCCTCGGATGAAAGCCAGGGGATGAAAGCCAACCTATTACGGCTTAAGGCTACAGTGAATTGACAAGTACGTGCGAATGCGCAAATGCAAATATAGATATTAAGAAAAATACAGTTAAATATAAGCAAGCAACGGAATAGATGTGAAAGATAGTAACATCAGGTATGCAAAGCTAACGCTTTAGCCGCTTGTGAAAGTTTAAATGTAAGACCAACATTCAAATAAACAAAAACTAGGGATCGGCAGTCCCGAAGTAACGCTACAGGAGTTGAAACCTCTGCTCTAGTTGGTGAGACAGCGCTGCAGGAGGGCTTCGCCGTCAGGCTTCGACGGTGAGCTCAGCCGAACCGCGCTCAGCGGCTCGAGTGAGCCTTCGCCGAACTCCTCGCCGAACTCCGAACGGTTTCCCGACCTACTAGGCGACTGCGTAAGCGCAAAGCGTGCCGCAGGCATACGCGTAGCGTCTTTGAAGGAGATACCCGAAGGGTGCAAACCTGCTTTTCGCAAGTTCTGACGATGAATGTAGAACCCCCAAGATTGCGAACAAATGAGCGTAGCGAAATTTGTTCAGCCTGGAGAGTGTCAAAAAGCATCAATGACATTGACCACCGAACAAATAAGAAGTTGGTTTACTCAATAATTCCTCATCTCAGCCAGAAACTTCCAGTTCTTGGCTGATAATTTATTACTATATATAAGAACTTTCGATATCAGCCAAAAGTTAAGAATTATTACCAGGAATCCAGCTAGTGCAATCGGTCAGTTTTGCCTGATTAAAAATATTGATAAGCAAAAGTATATTTAATTTGAATATAATACAATGCCCTTCCGTTAAGGGTGATTTGTGACAATTCCATGAGTGTAGTGAAAGTGCATACTACGTCTCTACAGAAATAATTAGGCTTTATTTATAACAGTTATCTCTTGCGACGGAATCGCTACTGGACTTGCGATAGAAGAGCCGTTTAGTTTGAATTGATAAATTAAAGATGGCAGCGTTAAGAAAGAAATTGGAGAATCAAAATATGAACATTATTGCTTGGATAGTTCTTGGTCTTATAGCTGGCGCAATCGGTAAAGCTATTTATCCTGGTCGTCAAGGTGGTGGAATTCTTTCCACTATGATCTTAGGTATTATTGGAGCATTTGTTGGAGGTAGCATAGTTAGCTTGTTACAGACAGGAACAATCCAACTAACTGCAGCTACCCTAAGTATTCCTGGTTTGATTGTTGCTATCATTGGCGCAATGGTTGCCATTTTCATATGGGGCTTAATCACTCGTGGCAGCGCTGCTTAGGTGAATGATAGTAGAAACAATGCTTAGAGCCGATTTATTAGGACTAACCTTTTTTTGCTCTAAGCTATCAAAATACTCCACTGTACGTTACGCAGTGGAGTATTTCATAAAAGATTCTGTCAATGAACAATGTCACTGAACCTTTTTAACATAGTTACGCGAATAGACTATTCTAAAACTTTCTTCACCTGATCTTTTAAATTCTCGGTAGTGTGAATAACTTGGGCTTCAGTTTGCTTGGCTTGACCCTCAGCCTTATCTTGCGGATTGCCACTCAAGTCACCAACTACCTCTTGAATTTTGCCTTCGATATTTTTTGCTGTTGCTTCTATTCTTTTCTCAACGCTCATATCATACCTCTTCTTTTAGCTATTATTTCTCCATATCAAAGAAAATATCAGGATTTGCTTTGCTAGGTACCTATCAGAAGAAAGATTTGATGCATAAAAAAAGCACAAATTTATTAATTTCTCTAGAAAATTTACTTAATATAAATTAATATAAAGTCCTATCTCATGATAGATGCAAGTAACAAATATCAGTAAAGTAAGATAAAGAAATATCTTTTCCGGATTCAACGTTGTCAAAATTTCCTAATAAGTGGGCTGTGAGGAAATAAATGTAGACCTTTAAGGAAAGAGAAAGGCTAATTTGTCGCTCAGGATAAATACGTTTGAAATAATTAGGGAAAGAATGAGCAATGATTTCTTTGGCTTTCTTAGCTGAGAAGTTGTGATACAACGCCTCTATAACAGATTGTTGATAACGGAATACCTACCATAAAAGAAAGTACTCATGACAAGCAAAGTATGGGTGTAGGAAGAAAGCGTAGAAAAAATGTATGGCTCAATGAGATTAATGACATTATTCGGGGTGTATGTGGAGGTTTTTTGTTTGGCATCCCTTTGCTCTACACAATGGAGGTTTGGTGGATAGGATCACTGGCAAAACCTTCAATGATGATGTTGGCGATCGCACTAACGTTCGTCGTGGTTTTCCTACTTAACCGGACAGAAGGTTTTCGCAGAAGCAGACGCAACTCACCACCTTATGGATCAGTCACAGATACTGTAGAAGCAATAGCGATTGGATTGACTTGCTCCGCCTTTGTGCTTTTGTTACTGCAAGAAGTGACACCTGAAACTCCCCTAAAAGAAGCCTTGGGTAAAATTGTCTTTGAAGGTGTACCATTTACCTTAGGTGTGGCATTAGCCAACCAGTTTTTAGGAGACACTCGTGATGCCAATGCTCAAGGGCGAACGGGCGCTCAAGCAAGTAACGAAATCACAAAGAAACCAGACGAGTTATCTGCCACCTTTGCCGATATAGGTGCAACCTTGATTGGTGCAACTGTAATTGCATTTAACATCGCGCCAACAGATGAGATTCCTATGTTAGCAGCAGCAGTGACACCGCCCTGGCTGTTGGCAATTATTGCCACATCTATCCTCATTTCCTATGGTATTGTTTTTGAAGCAGGCTTTTCAGATCAGCAAAAGCGCAGGCAGCAACAAGGAATTTTCCAACGACCTACAAGCGAAACTGTGGTGGCATACTTGGTGTCACTGCTAGCAGCCGCTTTCATGTTGTGGTTCTTTCAAAAATTGACATTTGGCGACCCCTGGACCATTTGGCTTGAACACACTTTGCTGCTGGGATTACCTGCAACTATCGGCGGTGCAGCAGGAAGGTTAGCAGTATGAGTCAAACAAATGAATTAACGAATGGGAAAAAAGAACAAGAGCAACCAAAGAGAACACCAGCTGAACGGGTAACTTTCGGTGCAGCTTCATTTCTCCTAGCAGTGGTTGTAAGTTTGGTAGGTTATACGTGGCTCAACGAAAAGCATCAACCCCCTGTCCTTTCTGTCAGCAACAAGACAATTCGGGAAGTGAATGGACAGTTTTATGTTCCTTTTGAGGTTGTTAATACTGGAGGAGAAACGGCTGAGTCGATTCAGATTATGGCTGAGTTGCAAATGAACGGTGATGTAGAAGAAACGGGGGATTTGCAGATTGATTTTTTATCTAGTGGTGAAAAGGAAGAAGGAGCGTTTATCTTCAGAAGTGACCCTCGACAGGGTCAGTTAACAATAAGAGTTGCTGGTTACAAATTGCCCTAATAACCCAAGTTGCGGGTTATCTGAGTTCGAGCGCTTCGCAGTCTGAGATTAATGCGATCGCCAATGCCAATTTAGCGGTTGCGCAGAGCGCAACCGTCACTCAGAGTTAGTTCCAATGAAGAG
>JAHHIB010000032.1 GCA_019359075.1 Kalymmatonema hyalinum WJT4-NPBG1 | reverse complement strand
CAAAAGTACACCGATTCAAGTAACCCCAAGGCGGTAATGGAACAAAGCGACTAAAGTCGCACGAGTCGTATTTCCTCTCAGGTCTGAAGACGCTGAGTTTCCATACTTCCCACGAGGTCTTATGAGTGTATGACTGCTGAGGATAGCTAGGTATTTAGCTTCTTTCCAAGATAGCCAGCATTGACCCTCTAGTTTTCGCCCAGTTTGGCACAGGAGCCTACGATGAATCAGCCCATTACATTATCTTTAGAACAAGAATTTAGCCTTAGAACCTTTGCCGACCAAGTACAACAGATGTCCCGTGAACAATCTCAAGAGTTTTTGCTGATGCTGTATAAGCAGATGATGATTCGGGAAACGACGTACCAGGAATTGCTCAAGCATGAGTGGAAACTAGATTCAGACCCGATGGTTGAGTAAAGCAGGCAAGCTTAAATTGCTGCAACAGCGCGTTTCCAGAAAACGTATTGGCTCGAACAACTGGAAAAAAGCCCTTCATAAAGTTGCGACAGAACATGAGTACGTCGCCAATTGTCGTAAAGACTGGCATCGAAAGCTATCTCATCAAATCTGCGACAACGCGGGAATGGTGTTTGTTGAGGATTTGAATCTTGTCGGCTTATCTGGTGGAATGCTGGCTAAGCATTGCTTGGATGCGGGATTTGGTCAGTTCTTCAACATTCTTGAACAAACTTGTTTCAAGCGCGATGTTTATTTTCAAAAAGTAGATAGCCGCAAGACAAGTCAGATTTGTCCAAACTGCGGAGTTGAAACAGGTAAAAAACAGCTTTCGGAACGTACTTACAAATGCACGAATTGCGGCTATACAACCGATAGAGATGTAGCAGCCGCTCAAATAGTCGCGATACGTGGACTTGCAGCTGTCGGGCAGACAGTCAAGATGCATGAGCAAGGGGTAAATTTATTGGAATCCCCGCGTTCGCGCAGCGTGCCCGAAGGGCTTAGCAAGAATCCCCCGGCGCGTCTTTCCGTGGGGAGTGTCAAAACCCCAAATCCACCGCAATGCGATGGGCGCAAGCAAACCCGGAAAACGCCACTGCATTCAACCCTTGACCTGGAAATGTACTATCTCCGACACAATAAAGCCCTGAAATTGCCGTTCTGTTAAACGGCATCCCCAACAACCCTCGCAATTTGTAGCGGGGAATTGGTCCGTAAGTACCATCCTCACGACCTAAAAAGCGGCGATGGGTTCGTGGTGTTCCCACCTCCAGATAATCCAACCCCGCATTTAAACCAGGAAAAATCTTCTCCAAGCGGTCAACAATTCGCCTAGCCGCCTCTTCCTTCTTTTCCTCGTACTCCCGCCCAGAGAGTCCTTGCCAATCATCGATCCACTCAGGTGTGAAGGCGTGAATAATATGGTACCCACTAGGCGCTAAATCTGGATCAAGCAACGTCGGGATAGACACGAATAAAGTTCCTTCTGGGGCTGCCATCTTTTCCCAATCTTCCAGCACAATGTGATGGCATTCCGTTGCTTGGGGCAAAACTTCTGCCTTCACTCCCATGTGCAAACTCAGAAAACTGGGCGACTTGTGATAGCGTTGCTGCCATTTTTTCTCAGCAACAGGAATTTCTTGTTGACTAAGTAATTTCCCAAAGGTGTCCCAGCGTGTAGCATTGGAAACGATGCGCTTGGCACGGTAGATTTGACCATTAGCCAGTTGCACACCTACGGCTCGTCTATTTTCTATGATAATTTTTGTTACCCTAGCTTGATACTGGATTTGACCACCTGCTTTGACAAGCCCCTCTACCAATTTTTGGGCTATTTGTCCCACACCACCTTTAGGATAGTTGACTCCTCCATAGTGCCTGTCGGAGAATACCATCCCAGCATTAATCATTGGCGTCATGTCAGCTGGTACTACCGACCAGCAATAACACTCCATATCAATAAATTTCAACAACTGGGGGTCTTGAATATAGCGCCGCGCCATATCTCCGGCATTTTGGGGCAGATACTTCACTAAACCAAGACACGCTAAAGGATGCTGAAAAAATACACGCATTAAATATCGGGGTTCTTCAAGCGAGAGCAAGTCCATGCTGTTGAGACAATGAAATACTCTCCAACACTCGTCATAAAAGCGACGAATCCCTTGGCTTTGATTGGGGAAATAGGCAGTCAGATTTTGCAAAAATTTTTCATATACTCGCTCAACTTTCAGGTCTAAGCCGTTGGGCAGATGATAATGAATCTGCACTGGATCGGGAATCACATCTAAGCTTACGTTGACGGCTTGCAAAGCACGAGTGAGTAAGTTGGTGGTACCGTTGTGACCAAAGCCAAAAATCATCGACGCCCCAACATCGAAGCGATAGCCTTGCCGTTCAAAGTAACCTGCGCTGCCGCCTGGAATCAGATAACGTTCCAAGACAAGTACTTTAGCACCTTTTGCGGCTAACTGAGTCGCTGTTACCAAGCCGCCAATACCAGATCCAATGACGATGACATCAGTATCCTGCATTTTGTTTTTTGTCCAAAGTCCAATTGTCTAATAAGCTGTTGTGCCGTGCCGTTTGCACAATTTGGGCGGGCAGGACAGCCCACTCCACAAGAATTTGATTAAAAGATGATGTGCAAATTGTAGGATTTTCAGCTTACTAATGACTCATTACAAAAAAGAGGGACAAGCCCGCTACCGCTGGCCAATCCCGTCTGCCGATCCTTAAAGAGAGGAGAACACTGAATTACAATATAACCTCGCTTGAGAATAAATGTCAAATACTAATGCAATTATTTTTCAATAAAGTTTCAATAAAATTTGAGAGTGCTAATTTTATTGAAACTTCCTTGAGAATTCACGCAATATAAATTCAAAATTAACAATCCCCACATTGCTTTGGGAGAGTGAAAAATTCAAAATGATTTTTTGAATTTGAAGGTGATTGTGGGTCAGCCGCATCCAAGAAAAAGTATTATTATGTTTCAGTTGTTATACGATATGGAAAAGCCTATTTCCGGCTATGACGCTACAATTGCGTGTTTATGTCCCACCCCATCCCCTAATTAAGCATTGGTTGGCAGTTGCCCGTGATGCTGCTACACCTTCGGTTTTATTCCGCAGTGCGATGACTGAGTTGGGACGGTGGTTGACTTATGAAGCGGCTAGAGAGTGGTTGCCAACTCAAGAGACAACAGTGCAAACCCCCCTGGATTACAGCAGCGCAACTTTAATAGATCCAACAGTTCCAGTGGCGGTGATGCCGATTCTACGCGCTGGGCTGGGATTACTGGAAGGAGCGCAGACAGTGTTACCTCTGGCGTCAATTTACCATTTTGGCTTGGTGCGAGATGAAAAAACACTGCAACCCTCTTGTTACCTCAACAAATTGCCAGAAAAATTTCAACCACAAACGCGAGTGTTAGTCACCGATCCGATGTTAGCAACAGGAGGGTCGATAATGAACGCAATGGCACAATTGACACAACGGGGTGTTGATCCAGCCTTGACGCGGATTGTATGTGTGGTAGCATCTCCGCCAGCTTTACAAAAACTGAATGATGCTTATCCAGGTTTAATAGTTTACACTGCGGCCATTGACGAAACGGTCAACAGTCAGGGATTTATTGTACCGGGATTAGGAGATGCGGGCGATCGCATCTTTGGGACATAAGTTAGTATGCAGCTAAGACAGCATTGGTGTGCAAAAACAACCCAAGAGGTGCAGCGTTTCTTCAAGGCGGTAAAGATATGAGTCAAAAAGATGGTTTCGCGAGCGGTTTTTTCGCCGGAGCAATTTTCGGTAGTGTCGTTGGTGGTATTGTTGGTGCGCTTGTAGTGACGAAACGCGATTCAGAACAAGCAGCAGAGGAAGAACCTCAAATGAGTACCAACTCAGTAGAAGCTAAAAAAGCCGCAAAAAGGCGTCAGATGAAAGCTTCGGATCAGGAGAACATGGAAATGGAAACGGCGCGGCGATCGCTTGAAGATAAAATTGCCCAACTCAATGCCACAATTGATGAAGTGCGGCAACAACTAGGGAATGTGAATAGCAATTCCGAGCAAGCCATTCACGAGCGTTCCTCGCGCAGTGAGGAGTGACGCTAACACATACCTTGGGACTGGTGGCAAATATCAACGACAAGTGCGAGAGTGGCAATCATGAGGAGATGCAGAACTTGCATCCGCCATGACAGAGGCTAATTTAAAATTAATGATAAGACCGCATTTGACACTTAACAGGAAATCAACCAATCCATGAGTCTACTGATTACCACACTGAGTACTTTCATACAGATTTATAGCACTCTACTGATTATTAGAGTCCTCCTGACATGGTTCCCCAGTATCAACTGGTACAACCAACCATTTGCTGCTTTGAGCCAGATTACCGATCCCTACCTCAATCTGTTCCGTTCCATCATTCCCCCGTTGGGCGGCATTGATTTTTCCCCACTCTTGGCGTTTCTGTTACTCAACTTATTGAGTTCTTTGCTCGCCTCGCTAAGTACCATTCCATTAGTTGGTTAAGTCTACACCAAAGATATAGCAACGTTTGTAGAGACGCTTGTGGAAAACGTCTCTACAAATTTATTTTGTATAACTATTTACGAACTTGAGCGCCAAATCCCGCCGCCTTAAACTGCTTCAACTTCAAGGGTAACGGCTGATTTGCAGGCACAGAAATCCTTAATTCAAAATCGCTGTCGCCTGGTGGAATTTCGTCAATAGAACCAAGACGGGTACGGTTTTGCATCACTGAGTCATTGTTGGCATCATAAATGCGCCCAAAAATATCTGCATCGTAGACGGTTTTGTTAGTGCCATTTTGAGCTTTACCTGTAACAATAAAGCAGTTGGCTGCCATCGTTGTCCCACTCGTAACGGCTCCTTGCGCGAGTTCTTGTGGGCATTCATGATAGGAAATGTTAGATAGTTTAATCTGTGTCAGCGCTACGGCGCTTGGAGTCAACACCCACGATAGAACCCCAATAACACAAAAAATCAAAATAACCTTAAGTAGCCCTGAGTACTGGGTACTGAGTTCTAAGAAGTTCCTAATAGCTAAAGGCAGGAGATTCAACAACGATAGTAGGCTATTTTTCTTTTCCATATCTCAAATAACAAGAAATAGCGAGATTTGTAACAAGACAACGGCTGCGGCTAACTCAGCACAGGCGAAAAGCTTCTGAGCAGTATTTTCAACCTCAGGTTAAGCGAAATTCACTCTCAAGGTATTGGCAAGTTCTTTTTAACTTTTGTAATAATTATTAAATATTAAACCCTAAATTGCTACGTCACTTATGAGTCCAGATGAGATTAAAGTAGCCTTGCAAGCAGCGTTTTATCGTTGTGATGTCGCAAGCTGCCCTCTCTCTGATACGCAGAAAGAGATATTACTGCAAGTCTTAGAGCAAATGAAGGGATCTCATCCTACTGTGTCTGATATCGCGAATCCTTTAGACGAACTGACAAAAGAGGAATTGCAAGCATTTTTTGAGTTCGTCAAAGCACAAGAGGAACAAAATTGCTCGTGGAAAGCGCAGTTACTGAACGACTGGCTGCAAGAAAATGATTCTGGAGCAGTACAATTTATTCGCGATCGCTATGGATTGCAGTGGTTGAATCGGATTGAGCCATATCATTTTGAGAAGTACTCTGCTCAGGATGTCCTCAAGCTGAAGGTGGGCGATCGCATTGAAGTTTGCAATGCTCTTTGGGAATGGGTACAAGAGAATGGTCCTTGTCCCCCGGAATGGTATTCTTGCCTCGTCATAAAGGTTGATGAAATAAGCAATGGTGATGACTCGTGTACCAACTGCATCATCCGCTTCAACAACGGCTCTGAGTTTGAAATTCAAGGTATGTACGAATGGAATCGCTTTAATTGGCGAAGACTACAGGGGTGAGGAGTGGGGGACAAATCAATTCAAAATTCATCTCTGTACGGCATAAGTCTGATGAGGAACAGACTCCTCTTCCTCCTCATCAAACTTATGCTCTAACTTGTTAAACCGAGGTGCTGTCGCAGCGCGTGGCGCATGACATCCACAGGAACTGTGTCCCGTTCCAACCAAATTTTTAACGCTGCTGCGCCTTGTTGAACGAGCATTTCCAGTCCATCAATGGCAATGACACCCACTTGCTGCGCCTGTTGGAGAAATTTTGTTGGGTTAGGGGTGTAGATCAAATCGTAGGCGATCGCTTGTGGTGGCAAATTCGCCATTTCCGCTGCACTCAAAGGTGATTCCTCAACCTTAGGATACATTCCAATAGGAGTTGTATTTACTAGCAGGTTTGCTTGCGGAATTAATTTTGGCAGTTCATCCCATTGATAGATGTGCAAATTTTTCGATTCGAGTGAATTGTCCCAACTCTTGCGAAATTCTTCTAACTTTTGGGCGTTGCGTCCAATGACCAAAATTTTGCCACAACCTAATTCAGCACAACCTGCAACAACTGCCCTGGCTGCACCACCATTGCCTAAAATCACCGCTACCGTCTGGCTCCAATCTCGGTTATAGGTTGTTCGTAAAGGGGCGATAAATCCTTCAACGTCAGTATTTGTGCCAATCCATTTATTATCTTTGCGACTAACAGTATTTACTGCCCCCACGGCTTTGGCAATCGGTGAAATTTCTGATAGCAAAGGTAGAATCGCCTCTTTGTGGGGAATTGTGACGTTAAAGCCAACAACACCGACAGCGCCAAAGCCTTGAATAGCGATTTCTAAATTCTGTGGTTCTATGGTCCAAGGGACATAGACGTAATTTAATCCTAAATGAGCGAGCGCAGCATTATGCATCACTGGTGATAGGGAATGTTCTACCGGATACCCAATCACTCCAAGCAGTTTGGTTTTACCTGTAATCATTCGTTTATCATGAGTCAAGAGATTTCTTGTAAAAATCTAGTTTCAGGGTATTTGAAACCGCAGATTTACGCAGATAGTTTTTTTTAATGTGTCTGTGTGTACCCATGGTTTCATCTTCCAAAAATTGACTTTTGCAAGAGGTCTATTAGTCATTATTCACTGATACGAACAACAAATGACTCTCATGACTCCGTTAAAATTATTAAAAGGTACTTAACATTTGTTTGGATCATGCAGGGAACAATAGCCCCCTCTACAACCCCAATTCCAGGTAAATATTGGCAGTGGCGAGGGCATAGGATTTATTACGTACAAGCGGGAGAAAAGCACACGCAACGTCCTCCCTTGTTACTGGTACATGGGTTTGGTGCATCCACAGACCACTGGCGCAAGAATCTCAGCGGACTGTGTAACGATTTTGAAGTCTTCGCCATTGACCTTTTAGGGTTTGGGCGTTCCGCAAAACCTAAATTGGAGTACAGTGGCGACTTGTGGCGCGACCAACTGAGCGACTTTATCACTGAAGTGATTGGTCAAAAGGCAGTTTTAGCAGGCAATTCCCTTGGAGGGTATGCCAGTTTGTGTGTTGCAGCACAACGCCCTGATGCAGCTGCGGGTTTGGTATTGCTTAACAGTGCTGGTCCTTTTAGCGAAAACCAAGCTTCAGCTGAACCGGAAGCTTTGCAAACTGAAATTGAGCCTCCTGCGGTGAAGCCGAACGAACAGTTGCAAAAACTCCTAGGTGATGTTGTCAAGTGGATTTTTCAACAACCTTTAGCCCAATTTGTTCTATTCCAATACATAAAACAACCTTGGGTCATTCGCCAAACTTTGGAGAAGGTTTATCTTGACAAAAGCGCGATTACGGACCAATTAGTAGAAGAGATTTATCGCCCTGCTTGCGACTCAGGTGCATTGGATGTGTTTACGTCTGTGTTTAGTACTCCTCAAGGGGAAAAAGTTAATGTGCTGCTGAAGCAGTTAACTTGTCCTCTGTTGCTGTTGTGGGGAGAAGCTGACCCTTGGGTGAATGCTAGAGAACGTTCAAACAAGTTTCGGCAATACTATCCTGAACTGACAGAACATTTCCTGCGGGCTGGTCATTGTCCCCATGATGAAGTACCAGATGAGGTAAATCGTCTGTTACGTGATTGGGTTTTGTCCACAGTTATGGGTTAGGACTTATATCAAGCTTGCTACATACCAGGCTTGATATTACTCCCTTTGGGCTTCTAACTTGCTCTGCAAGATGCGGGGGTTAGCCAAGGACTATGAGGCGTCGTGGTAGGCGGATTAGCTGTAAGAACCACTTCTCCCTTTTTATTTATCACCCACCCAGTCGCTTCTACTATCGGTTCTGGTGTAGCTGTAGATGCTTTGGTTGTCACAGATGCAGTAGAGCGTTTTTCTGTGCTTGGTTTAAGCGATATCCAATCAACCAGCACCGCATCACTTTCAAGGAGTTCATTTATGGGGTTGGGAGGTAATCCGCCACGTCCTGTGATCACAAAGGAACTAGCTCTTTGCCTGCTGTTGGGATTGCAGCTTGTGTCAATTTGCTGTGAGGCATCAACTAGATTTGTTGGCAGTTGGACTAATCCCCGATTGAGGTCAACATTGGGTGTGTTGATAGTAACCTGACCGTTTAAAGTAGGACTTGTCTGGGAAATTGCCGTTATGTCATTCGTCGAAATTTGACGCGGCTCTATATCAGGGTTTAACCTCTCAAGGTCTTGCCGACTCAGTGGAGCGATGCCAAAAATACCAGTAGCGTTGATTATGACATTCCCACCCTTGCCATTGAACGCATTAGCGGTGATGTCGCTATTTTCACCAGGAGCAGTAACAATAAACCTTTTTGGAACATTGATGGTGATGTTGCCACCATTGCCACCAGCATTCTCAGTACCTGCACTGGCTGAAATGCGGCTACTACCACGTAGCAGCAGTAATTTAGCAACGTTTAGTTGAAGGTCGCCGCCATTACCAGAGGTCGTGGTTGCACGAATCGCACTGTCACGCTCAAGCTTAATAGTATCAGCCACAATCGTCAAATTACCAGCATCACCATTACCAGTACTTCTAACTTCCAATCCCCCTCTATTGTCAAGAACTAGGGTTTTTGCTCGCACCTTCAACTCTCCAGCATTACCACTGCCCAAGGTATTGGTTTGGGCACCTGCGGTTTTGATCGTAAATTGATCTGCGACAGTAATGTTGATTTCTCCAGCCTTAGCTGTGCCACTTCCCCCCGTATTGCTACTAACGTCCGAGTCTTTTAGTAGAAAAGAATTTGCACGAATGTTGATTTTTCCAGCATCACCTTGACTAAAACTGTTTGTATTTATACCACCATGGTATGGTAACTCCAAAGAATCTGCGACATTAATGTTGATTTCTCCAGCCTTACCTGTGCTATTTTCCCCCGTGTTGCTCTGGACACCTGCATCTTCAAGCCGAAAAGAATTTGCATTAATGCTGATTTTGCCAGCGTCACCCGTGCCAGAGGTATTAGTATTTATCGATGTACGCTTGATGGCAAGAGAATCTGCAACATAAATGTTGATTTCTCCGGCTTTAGCTGCGTTCACCACAGCGCTAGAAACCTTCGAGTCTTCAATCCGCAAAGAATTTGCATTAATGGTAATTTTACCCGCGTTACCCGTGCCAAAGGTGTTGGTCACTATACCTGTACCGACAATCATCAATGGACCTTTGACAGTCATGTTAATGTCTCCGGCTTTACCTGTGCTATTTGCTTGCGTTATGCTAACAAGCGCTGATTCGCCTTCAAGCCCCAAAGAATTTGCACGAATGTTGATATTTCCCGCGTCACCCCTGTCCCATGTCTGAATGCTCGCACTACCGTTATTCTCAAACTTGATGTTGTTGGCACCCAGTTTAATTTGTCCAGCGTTCCCCGAACTGAAGGTGTTAGTGCTGATGTTGGACTGATTGAAAACTATCTGTTCACCGACAATGCTAATTTCTCCGCCATTTTTATCACCAAGCGTATCAGCTAATAGAATTGATTGCTCTGTGAAATTGATATTCCTACCTGCAACTGCAATAGAACCACTGCCATCTCCTGTGGTATTCACGAACGCTTTACCAGAAAACTGGATGTCTCTAAAACTGGGAGTGCCTTCATAACCCAGCTTCCAACCTTCTTGTACTGGGACAAGATTCACAACCCCATTGCTATCTACACTGCCGATTTCAATACGTCCTGCTGATGACCTGAGTACGCCACCTTCAACAGAGACATTCCCTCCTACAAGTGCTAAGGTTTTTCCCGGTCTGACTTGCAATCCCGTAAAGCTCGTGTCAATTTTGGGACGGGGTTTTTCCTCGCTTAGGTCCTTATAGACAATTTCGTGTCCTGGTCCTTGTACCTGAATCGTTCCCGGATTGTTCCCCATACCCAATCCCACAGGCGCTGTTATCGTCAATAGGGGTTTATCTTGTGATGGCACCACACCCCAAAAGCTACCATCAGGAAACTTAAAACTGGTTGCAGTCGTTGCTAAAAACGAGCCGCCAATATTTAAACTAGCCTTAGATCCAAAGATAATTCCGTTGGGATTCATCAGAAACAGGTTCGCTGTACCATTGGCTTGAATCAAACCATCAATATTAGAAATAGACTTACCCGTCACCCGACTAATAATGTTTTGAATGTCAACAGCATTATTAAAGTAAGCCGTACTCCCAGTGGGTACAGAAAACTGCTCAAAACTGTGGAACAGATTGTTTCCTGCTGAGGTTCCACCAGTGATATTGAAAATATTACTTTCTCTTGTGACACTGGAATTATTAGGTAGAGTGCCATCGGGGGTAATTTGAGCGATCGCCGAAGGCACTGGGCTTTGCCCAATCGCACAATTTGCACTGCAAACGCTGACACTCCCTATCGCAATACCTAAGAACCAACCGCAACGAATACTCCAGAAACCCGACATTGCCCCCCCTAGCTGCATAGCAGTTGCATTTCTTGTTTAGTTAAGCATATTTACTTAACCTAAACCCTATATAAAACGCGAAAACCTGGTCAACGGTGACCAGGTTTTTTAAAAAGGTTCGTAGTGATCAAACTGCTTTTATCGTTAAAAAAAGTAAACGGTCAATAACTAGGGTGGACAAAAACACTAGCAAACTCAGCATACATTTGTTTTTCCGCTTTGGGATTTGGCTTCGCCTCGCAACCAGGGCGCTGTGCCACTTATCATCATACTTATGCCGACGTTTGCTCGGGCTACTGACAGGAGACACCGGGTCATTTGCCCTTTTCAGTTTGGTAGTGCCTTGTTTGGTGTCTTATCTATAAGTTATCACCTCAATATGGAATTGCAAGCGGTTGTTAACCTAAGTTAATAAGTTGTAGAACTTCTCAATAAGGAGTAAATCCATTCAAAATTCAAAATTATTTTTTGTTCGCGTAGCGTGTCCGTTCACGAAGTGTGCCGTAGGCTTAGGACACACTTTGAATTTTGAATTTTTCTACACCTTTGTCTAAATCACCAATTCCACATAACTGAGCCATCGTCCAAATGGTCAGTCACAATACGCCCAATGGCATCAATTTCTTGAAGCTCTTCTGTAGAAAGTTGAACAGAAGCAGCTTGGGCGTTTGCGGTTGCTTGTTCAGGATGACGCGCACCAGCTATTGCATTCGCCTGTGGTTGGGCAATGAGCCACGCCAGCGCTAACTGAGCAAGGGTACAATGATGACGTTCGGCAATTGGACGCAGTTTTTCTAAAGCTTGTTGGGCACGTTCAAAGTTTTCTCCTTGAAACAGCTTATTCTTGGCGCGGTTGTCTTCTGGGTCAAATTTGTGACCAAAACCAAATTTCCCTGTCAACAATCCCTGAGCTAAAGGTGAATAAGCAATGATGCTAATCTGGTTTTCGATACAATAAGGCATTGCATCCTTTTCTACAGACCGCCAGAACAAAGAATAGGGAGGTTGTAAGCTATCAATACGTCCGTACTGAGATGCTTCTTCCAATTGCGCACGCGAAAAATTGGAAACACCAATAGCCCGAATTTTACCTTGCTCTTTGAGGTGGTTAAGAGCGCTCATTGTCTCTTCAATTGGGACAGCTTCAGAATTGAAAGAGCCAGCGGGCCAATGAATTTGGTAAAGGTCTATGTAGTCAGTTTTGAGGTTTTTGAGGGAGCGTTCACAAGCCTCAATCACTTGATCGTACTTGAGATGGTTGGCAAAAACTTTCGTGGCATACTCCAGTTGATCGCGAACATCAGATAAAGCTTCAGCAACAATGCGCTCCGAGTGTCCCTCACCATAGACTTCAGCGGTGTCAATTGTCGTGATACCAGCTTCAAACGCGGCTCGTATTGCTTTAATCGAGTCAGTGTCTTCTACCCCCACCCACGCTTTTTTACCAGCCTGCCAAGTCCCCATTAGGATGGGCGTGATCTGCACGTTTGATTTACCTAGTGTTCGCTTTTCCATGTTTCAATCCTGACAAGTCATGTTTTCTTAAAATTACGCAACTGAGGTAGATAGCTATTGACGAGGAAACCACCTTAGCTATCGCACAACAGTAACTGGTGTTCCAATGCCCACCAGAGAGAATAATTCCTCAACATCCTTGTTGTACATCCGAATACAACCGTGTGAGACTGCTTTGCCTACTGACTCAGGATTAGGCGTGCCATGAAAGCCAATCCAATTTTTACCGTTTGTCCAAAATCCAATCCAGTAGCGACCAAGAGGATTTTCTGGGTCTCCTCCTGGGATAGCTATACCTTTTTTCAAAGGGTGTATCCAAGTAGGATTTTCTAACATTTCACGTACTCGAAAATTGCCAATTGGCGTTTGCCAGCCTCGGCGACCTACTGCAATTGGATAACTTTTAATTTGGGTTTTTCCTCGATAGAGGGTTACTTGACGGCGGCTAAGACTTATCTTTAGGTAAGTAGGTTGAGGAACTAAATCATCGAGATAATAATTAGTCGGTACAGTAACTGAATTATTGAAAGAGTTGTTAGAATCAAAAGTTTGCTCAGAAGCTAACGATATCTGAGGGCTTGAATATAACCCAACTGCACCAATTAAAAAAAACAACCTGACTGATTGCTTTAGTTTCATAAATAATTTGCAACAACCTATTTATTTAGTATCCAAATATATTAGTAATTTGTTAAACATCTATCTTGAGGGTAATTCAGATAAAAATTACCCCTGATAACTAGTAGAGTCTTACGACTAGTTGCAGGAGTAATTTCGGTAGTCTACGAAAGAATAATCAGAGGTACTACACTTAACAAGTTTGCCAGTGTGTGTAGAGCTAGGAAATTCTAAGGGAATTTACCACAGCCCTCTGACACCTCCACCACCTCCACCAGTATTTGAGCCGCCTGTTGTGCCGGAACCACCTGTATTTTGCTGGGTTCCGGTAGTGCCGTCATTTTGATATTGCCCGCTTGTGCCGGTGCTTCCGCCGCTGGTACCGCTGCCGCCATATTGCCCGTTTGTGCCGGTGCTTCCGCCGCTGGTACCGCTGCCGCCATATTGCCCGTTTGTGCCAGTACTTCCGCCGGTAGTACCGCTGCCGCCATATTGCCCGCTTGTGCCAGTACTTCCGCCGCTGGTACCGCTGCCGCCATATTGCCCGCTTGTGCCAGTACTTCCGCCGCTGGTACCGCTGCCGCCATATTGCCCGCTTGTGCCGCTACCAGTTCCGCCGGTAGTACCGCTGCCGCCATATTGCCCGCTTGTGCCAGTACTTCCGCCGCTGGTACCGCTGCCACCATATTGCCCGTTTGTGCCGGTGCTTCCGCCGCTGGTACCGCTGCCACCATATTGCCCGCTTGTGCCGGTGGAACCACCCGTGGGTTGCCCTGGGCCTCTTTGGGAGGCTTGAGAGTATAAGGTGCCTTCTGGGGCTTCACTAATTACAGTGCTTCTAGAACTGGAATTTGGCAGTGCAGATGCCGGGAGACTGAGTAAAGCACTGGCACTAGCAACTCCTACGAGGCTAGCAAGGGTTTGGAACAAATTTTTGCTGTTGTTTCCGTTCATTTGTATCTCCTTAAGTTAAAGCTGAAAAACTTTTAACCTACCACGCGATTTGCAGAAATTTCGACAAAATACTGTGGTACTTCTGAACTGCAATTAATTCACTCTGTTTGTCAGAAGTATTTAACTTGATATTGATATTTCTCTTTAAAAGTTAACTCTGTTAATTGTCTGGCTCGTCTGCCTAAAGCATAGTCTCATGTTAAACAAGTCTGTGATTAAGAATACTTTTTTGTAATAGCAAGCGTAGCTTTTTCTGACTGATAGTAGTTGATTTTTATAAAAAATATGCTAAAAACAGCATTCAATTTATCTTGAATAATACGAATAAAAGCGTGAAATTTAGGTATATTCTTGATTTTCCATCGTTAAGTAGCAATAGCATGGTTAGCAAAAACTTTCGTGGCATACTCCTCTTGCTATCGAACATTAGATAAAGCTTCAGCAACAATGCGCTTTGAGTGTCCGTCATCATAGACTCCAGCGGTGTCAATTGTCGTGATACCAGCTTCAAATGCTGCTCGTATTGCTTTAACAGTTACCAGTTATCAGTTACCAGTTACCAGTTATCAGTTTTATCGTTGGGGGAAACACCACACCAATTGGACCGAAAGCGTTGGTGGCGGGTTTAAATCCCCCACCAAAGCGAGCCGTCACTGCGGCTGGTACTGTTCACTGATTTAATCGAGTCAGTGTCCTTAACTCCCACCCATGCTTTTTTACCAGCTTGTCATGTTCCCATGAGAATAAGGGTGATTCTCATATCCAATCTACCCAGCTTTCGCTTTTCCATAATTCCTCCTTAACTGTTCCTTAATTCATTTCCTCAGACAGTGACTTAGTCTATCGGTGTTGGCGTCAAATTAAATAAATCAGAGTTACAGTAGATGCTTATGCAAGAACTGACTATGACGAATCATGCACTCAAAGAATGGGCTGTTGCTATCAACGCCTTGGAAACAGGTAAAACAATTATGCTGCTTCGCAAAGGTGGTATCCACGAACGCAATGGACGCTTCCAAGTTGCCCACGAGCAGATATTGCTTTACCCAACGTTTGAACATCAACAGCCTTTCTTGCTCAAACCCGAGTATGCCAATCTCGTCGTTCCGGTGACATCTGGCTGGCATCCAGAAACAGTCCGGATCAGCAGTTGGGCTGAAATTACGGATATTTTCCCAGTCAGTGACGAGTCAATAGTCAATGCTTTACTTCCGTTCCATATCTGGAATGAGTACTTTATTAGCGATCGCCTCAACTGGAAACCGCGTCAGCCACTGTATATTCTCCTGCTACGGACTTACAAACTCCCTCAAGAGCAGGAAATTCCCTATCGCAGTGAGTATGGCGGCTGTAAGTCATGGATTGATTTGGCTCAACCGATTTCACGGCAAGGAGCACAACCCGTTTTGTCTGATTCAACATACACTCAATTAGTCGCCCAAATTCGTAATATCGTTAGTGATAAGCTATATGCCTCGTCCATATAAGGCATAACTATCTAAAAAAGTACTCGATCATACATAAATTTTTGTGAAGCACAGATACTATTGGCTAAACGTAGAAGCTTGCTGCGTTTATTTCTGTACCCTTTCGTTTGTAAGGTGTCTACATCTTACGTTTGCGTTGAATTCTGTTACGTGTGTTGAGGTTAACAGTTGTGAAGGATAAAAAAGTATCCCGAAAGGCTGAGGTTACTCTTGACATCTGTCTGCGATTATGCATTTAGAAGCTAAATACTAAGGAGCGTGCCATGCATCGACGAATGTGCTGGTTATCAAAGTCTGGAGACAATGGGGTAAAAATTTTACATCTGCAAACTTCACCCAATGAACCTTGGCGTCCTTACACAGCTTTTGGGCAATATGCAGTTCCAGATTACCAAATACCAGGCGGTTCCAAAGGTTGGGCGACTTACCAAAAATTGTTAAAAGCAGGCTGGGCTTTGATACCAAGTGCAAGAGCAAACGAGTTCTCCCCATCAGCCACTTCAGTTCAGTCATGAGAAAGAAAGAAGATAGAAAAATTTCTTTTTCTTTGACTCTTCACTGTTTATAAACCTCTGGGGGAACCTTCTCCACGCGGATCGGCTGCACCTTCTAATGTTCCATCAGGTGTGACGACAATTGCGTTAATATTACCCCAAGGTTCAGTCTGCTTAATTTTGTGTCCCCGACGCTGCAAGTCTGCAAGGGTGAGAGCATCCAAACCAAGAGGTTCCACTCTTAACTCATCTGGTAACCACTGATGATGTATGCGGGGTGCAGAAACAGCCGCGCCTGCATCCATATTGTATTCCAGTACATTCAGGATCACTTGCAACACTTGGGTGATGATGGTACCACCACCAGGTGCACCCACAGCCATGCGGAGGCGACCATTTTCCGTGACAATTGTGGGAGTCATGCTAGATAGGGGAGTTTTGCGCGGTGCGATCGCGTTCGCTTGATTCCCCACAAGTCCAAATGCATTTGGCACTCCGGGTGCTGCAGCAAAATCATCCATCTCATCATTAAGTAGAATACCAGTTCCCGGCACCACCACGCCAGATCCAAAGCCGTAGTTTACCGTGAAAGTTAAGCTAACAGCATTGCGCTGTTCATCGACAACGGTAAGATGACTGGTTTCGGGCGACTCATATTTGGTGCCCAACCCCACCCCGCCTGCACTTAAGCGAGGAAATAGTCCCCCTCTGCGCTTACGGAAACTCTGTTGGGGGGTAAGGTGCTGCAATAATTGAGGGTAATTAACCGAATTTGATGTAAACTGCTGTAGCGTCTCGTTATCTGCTGGCTTAACCTCACTTGACGGTGTAGCCCTTTGCATATTAATTTGTTGACGCCGTTTTTGAGCGTAGGCAAGGCTAACAAGTTGTGCTACGGGGACTTTGACAAAATCTGGATCGCCTAAAAGTTGGGAACGATCAGCGTAAGCAATTTTCATGGCTTCCACCATCAAGTGCAAGGCGTCTGGGTGATGCCATCCTAAAGATTTTAAATCGGTGTTACCGATAATATTTAAAATCTGTAATAGATGAACGCCTCCTGATGAAGGTGGTGGCATTGAGCAAATTTTAGCTTTGCGGAAATTCCCACATACTGGAGTGCGCCATACTGTTTTGTAAGATTTTAGATCGTCACGAGTGATTAAACCACCGTTTTTTGTCATGTCGGAGGCGATCGCCCGGGCAATATTTCCGGTGTAGAAACTTTGGGGATTCTTAGCAATTTCTGCCAAAGTTCGTCCTAAATCTCTCTGTACCAACCTTTCCCCAGGACCAAAAAATTCACCGTTGCGAGTGAAAATTGCTCGTGCTGCTGGATTATCCAGAATAACTTGCTTGCGATCCTCGTACACTTTTATAGAACGCCAAGTCTGCTGTTGAGAGAGGATGAAACCATCTTTAGCCAGAGCGATCGCAGGTTGCACCACTTGTTGCCACGGCAGCTTACCATAACGACGATGAACTTCATACAATCCAGCCACTGTCCCTGGTGTCGCCGCAGCCAAATAACCGTTCACACTCAGATTTGGACGCACTTTGCCTTGTGCATCCAAATACATATTTTTTGTAGCTTTTAAAGGTGCGCGTTCGCGAAAGTCCAACGCCTTGATTTCGCCAGTTTTCGGCTGATGCAATAGCAAAAATCCACCGCCACCAATTCCCGCTGAAAAAGGTTCTACCACAGAAATTGCAAAGGTGGTCGCTACTGCTGCATCAACTGCATTACCACCCTTGCGTAACATTTGCAAACCAGCTTCACTTGCTAGGGGATGTGCTGAAACCACCATCGCCTTTTTCGTACGTACGGGTGGGATCACGAAGGCTAATGCTGCTTTCTGGCTGCTAAACAGCAATACAGAGAAACACAGATAAAGTAAAAAGCCTGAAAACCGCGTGCATCGGTAAAAAACACGCATTTTATATCTCCATAACTACGATGGCAAGAACTAACGTATCGTTTGTTTCGCTACGTATGCATGAGGATTCTAATCTTGAGACTCCTCAGAGATAGGTTCCGATTCGGTTTCCGGCTCAGTTTTGACATTGGTTTTCGGCTTAACGGGTTTTGGTCCACGCGCCAAAGCAGGATTAACCGGCTGCCTAGATTCATCCCCAAAGGATGCTCTTTTGCCTTTACCCTTTGAGCGCTCATCACTTTGTTTTGAGCTTTTGCGATTGGATTCAATAGGAGGCACAGAATCCGAATTTTCTAAATCGTTGTCAGTACCTGCTTTGGGCTGACGGTCAGATTTCTTGATTGGGGGTTCTACCATTGTTAAGTTTTGTTAATTTATTTATATAGTACATGACTTTGGTAAGAACTGATCTGCGTGCAAGGGAGCGCTTACAGGACTGGACTCATCACCTCACCCGTAAATACGGCTTTCTTGCCGAGAATTGGATCAGAGGGCAAATTTAGACAGGATCGATCCAAAGGATCATCCTAGCTTTTTCTTGAGGGCTAAACCCATATCTAGAGTACCAAATGCCATGAAAACTTTTTTGTTCATGACTCTGCTTTTGCCCTATGTTTCAATGCCGTTGTATGCGACCATCTTCCATATGAACAATGCGATCCGCAATATCTAGGATACGGTTGTCGTGGGTTACAAGTAGCACAGAGCAGCCTTCTTCTTTTGCAAGACGCTGGATGATATCAACGACATCTCGACCGGTTTTACTGTCCAGCGATGCAGTAGGTTCGTCTGCAAGCAATAATCTAGGTTGAGCAACTAAGGCGCGGGCGATCGCCACTCGTTGCTGTTGTCCTCCTGAAAGATTCGCGGGGTAGCAGTCCACCTTATCACTCAATCCCACTGCTTGCAGTGTTGCGACAGCTCGTTGTCGATACTGCTGTTTAGGAATTTCCTGGTGCAGTTTCAGGGACATACGGACATTACCATAAGCAGTTAGGCATTTCAGTAAGTTGTGGTGTTGGAAGATAAAACCAATTTTGTTCCGGACTTTAGTGAGTTGTCCTTTACTGATACCCCGTAGTTCTTTACCAAGGACTTTTAGATTACCTTCCTGCACAGAACGCAATCCTCCAATTAAGGACAATAATGTTGTTTTACCACTACCAGACGGACCAGTGAGAATAACAATTTCTCCGGGGTAAATATCCAAATTCACATCATTCAGCACGGGTTTACGCAACATTCCTTGACCGAAAGCGTGGTTGAGATTGCGAACAGCAACAGTAGGTTCCATAGCTCCACTCACCAGTTCCTTGATTTAAAATACATCGGCTGGGTCGGCAGAGCGAAGTTTTCCTGTGGCGATCGCATACATTTGATTTGTTCTTCCCAATTCTGCTATTCCTTGTTGGGTACTCACCAGTTCTCCAACGCGGGTGTTGATTCTCAAGATTTGTCCAGAAATCGGTACTCGCACTTGGGTGTTGTCCAATTCAGCCTTTCGCTGTTCCACCTGAATCAGGGCTTGTTCTAATTCAGCTTTGGCAATTTCTACATCGACTGGGCGAACTTCTTGCAATTTCCCCAAATTCGCCCGTTCTTTAGCAAGTTGTGCCTGTAAAGTAGTCTTAGTGTTTTCTAACTCTGCTTTGTTTTGTGCAAGAGTTGCAGTCGCCCTGCCAAACTCTTCTTGTGCATTATCTACGTTAGATGTACTGATAGCTCCTTCCTTCACTAAGGCAAGGTTACGCTGATATTTCAGATTGGCATTGCGCAGAGTCGCTTCAGAGGAGGCGATCGCTGCTTCTCTTTGTTTCGTTTCAGAACGAATGCGAGCCTCTAACTCAGCAATAGTCGCACGTTGGGCAGTGATTTCTCCCTGTTTTACGTCTCCTTGCTGGATTTTCAGCAATTGCGATCGTTTAATGGCAACATTTGCCCTAGCATCCCTCTGCTGTTGTTCAGCTCTATCTTTTCCCTGAAGGATGGCAATGATTTGATTTGCTTTGACAAAGTCGCCTTCCTTTACCAAAATTTGGTTAACGCGGCTATCCTGCGCATTTGCTACTGAAATCTTGATCACGTCTCCTTCTGGGATTAACTTACCAAGAGCAACTACGCGAGTGGTAGAACTGGGATTTGCTGCAGAAGGAGTTTCAGAAGTATTATCCTGTGCCTGGATTGTACCACCGCAGGCAGTACACAAACCGAGAAGGCTGAGAATAACTGTGTAACTCACCCACTGGCGAAAACCGAAAGATACACCTCTGTTAAGTCCATTTTGGGGCTGAACCATAATGATAGCGGTTCTCGTTTGAATACAATATAACTCGGGTGTGGAAAAACGAAGAATCTACTTAAATACCTATAAACACTTAATTTATCAGAGGCTGACTAAGTATTATTTTTTATATAGGATTGAAACCACAGACAAGTTAGACTCAAAATGTCTGTGTGAAGTTCCCACCCGGAAAATTATTCATTGTGCATCTGTCGAAAGGCAGAATAGACTATTGCACTTCTGCCTTCTGTCTTTAATTTCGACTGACAAATACAAATCCCCGTGTCTTACGAGAAACTGAATCAGGCGTTGCCATAGCCTTCCATAAATCTGCTGTTTTCACCCAAACCGGCGGATATTTGTAACGAGAAACATCCATGATTAAAAATCTATCCATTTTCTCGTTATAGGCTGCCAAAGGTGAGATATGCCCGCCTTTTTCTTGCCCAATTTCTCTACGTAGATAATTAACTAAGACGAAATTCCCTGGCTGTTTCAAATTTTCTGATGCTAGCTTTCTAAAATCTTGTAGATTAGTGTCTGCAGCATGATAAACCTTGGGCTTAACGTTATAACTAGCTAAGAATTGCCCTATCTGCTCTAGCGTCATACCCATACGAGAAACAACCTCGGGTGCTAACACTTTTCGCGTCGCTTCGTTATTAAAAAAGTTTTCTTGAGTAAACACACGATAAGGAGAATACTGCGGCGCTTCTGGTGCAGGGATTTGCAACCCATTCAGCACCATAACAATACTAGCAACCCCACAATATGCCTGATTGTTTTGCGTGACAAACTGCATACTGAGTGGAAAAAAATCTTCTCTCGATTGACTTTCAACAAATAATTTTTCACCTTCAGGCGAATTGAAAGCAATCAAATTTTGTGGCAGAGTTAATGTTTGAGCAAAGACACTTCCACCAGCTAGACAAGCGCCTACTATCAAAGCCTTTAAAGGTATTTTGATAGTTCTCATGGAAATATTATTCATAAATTAATTTTGTTTTAAAATATAATACATATTATAATTTTCAGGACTTTTAGGCAATTAATAAGATAAAAAATGTAATGAATCATCTGTTAGTTGTACAGATAATTCATCGGCAGCATCCTTTACAAAATGCGTTGCCAACTTTATGTCTTTACCTGTTGGCGTGAGGCTAAACCTTTAGCTTTGCGAAACTCGCTGACAACCTCTTTAATATCACGTAACTCACCTTCAACTAAATAGTTCAATTGCCGCATTTCCGAAGCCGAAATTTTGCCGACAAGTTGGGCGATCGCCTTCCTTAATTCTGGATACTTTTGCAAAGTTTCTTTCCGTACTATCGGAGCCGCCTCATAAGGTGGAAAATACTGCTTATCATCCTTTAGCACAACTAAACCCAAGCGAGAAATTTGCCCATCAGTGGAATTGCCATTTATCATATCTACTTGCTTTTGCAGAATTGCCCGGTATATCAACCCCAAATCCATAATTCGAGGAGATTTCGTAAAGCGTAAACCGTAGGTTTTAGACAATCCAGGAAAACCATCTTCCCGTTCTATAAATTCATAGCCAAAACCACCACGCCATTGAGGTGTATATTTAGCAGCTTCCGAGAGAGTTTTGATATTATAGCGACTTGCATCTTCACCGCGTATTATCATTGCAAAAGTATTTTCAAAACCCAACGGTTCCATAACTTCCAAATTGAATTGTTGAGCGTAAGCTTCTTTTAACCGCTGATAAACCTCTTTTGGATCATTAATTGCTTTTTGTTTTAAAATAACAGTAAAAGCTGTACCCGTGTACTCAACATAAGCATCAATTTTCCCAGCAGTAATTGCTTGATGAGTGACTAACGCACTCGTAAAGCGAAGACGCTGAACTTTTAAATTGGTTGTTGCTTCGATTTGCTGTGCTAAAAGTTCGCTTAAAATATCTTGTTCAGTAAAACCTTTTGAAGCAACGGCAATATCACCACCACCACTGCCACTTGTGCTGGGGTTACAACTGGCGATTAAGAGCACTAAGGCAAAAGTTAAAAGGAAAAAGGCAAAAAATCTCTTCATTTATCTCTCTTTCTCCTCCTCTGCTTCCTCTGCGGTTTATTAATGACAACGCACTCTATTTTTTTGTAATTTTAAACTTCCCCTCCAACCAACCAATAGCAAAATCAGCAAGTAAAGCAATCACCGCCGCAGGAATCGCACCAGCTAAAATCAACTGATTATTCACCGCTGAAATACCTCGAAAAATCAACTCCCCTAAACCACCAGCACCAATCGCTGCAGCAATGGTTGCAATTCCAATCGCAATCACCGTCGCCACCCGCACTCCTGCCAGAATAACACTCAGCGCCAAGGGAATCTCCACCTGAAGCAATAGTTCTTTATCTGTCATTCCCATTCCCCGCCCAGCTTCTATAATGGCTGAATCCACACCAGTAATACCCGTGTAAGTATTACGAATAATTGGCAATAGAGAATACAAAATCAGGGCAAAAATTGCAGGGTTTGCTCCAATTCCGCCAATGACAGGCACAGGGATAAGCAAGCCAAACAGCGCCAGACTGGGAACGGTTTGCATAATATTCGCAATCCCGAGAATTGGTTGACGGAGATTCTTCTGTCGGGTAATTAATATACCAAGTGGAATACCTACGAGAGTGGCAATCCCGATAGAAATCGCTACAAGTAGCAAGTGTTCTAGAGTGCGTTCCAGGATTTCCGGGGCATATTTTATTAAGAAGAAGTCACTGATGTTCATATAGCTGGCTTAAGACATTGGAGAAATGCAAGGGCTTCTGGGTGTTGAGAATGCAAAAATTCCTCAGTTGTACCTAACACTACCAATTCTCCCCCATGCATTAACCCAATTCTCGATGCCAAAACAAAAGCTTCTTGGATATCATGAGTGACAAACACAACTGTCTTGCCCAGTTCCTGCTGTAACCTTTTAAATTCTTGTTGCAGTTCCAACCGCGTAATGGGATCAAGTGCGCCAAACGGTTCATCCATCAATAAGACTGGCGGATCGGCTGCAAGCGCCCTTGCCACACCAACCCGTTGCCTTTGCCCTCCTGAAAGTTCATGTGGATATCTTTGAGCAAATTTTTCTGGTTCTAAACCAACTAAATGCAACAATTCATAAACTCGCGTTTTAATTTGTTTGGGTTTCCAACCTTCTAAAGATGGAACTAAACCTACATTACGTTCAACCGTGAAATGAGGAAATAAACCCGTTTCTTGAATAACATAACCAATCTTGCGCCGCAGTTTAATTTCATCCCATCGAGTTGTGGGAATGCCATCAAATAACACCTCGCCTTGTGTGGGTATAAATAGGCGATTGATTAATTTCATTGTTGTCGTTTTGCCGCTCCCACTGCGCCCTACTAATATCAGTGCTTCTCCCCGATGGATAGAGAAATTGAGGTTTGATACTAGAGGGCGGTTGTTACGGCTAAAGGTAACATTGTGGAATTCGACAGCGATTTGGTTATCCTGTGGCATGGGTAACTTGCAAGCTGGTTTTATGTCATTATCTGCTGAATTTTGCCATTATGCGTTAAGCTTATGCTTTGCCTGATTCATAAGAGAGCAACGCTTGGAGGCGATGTAGCTCCTGTACTTCTGTGAATTCACCAGCCGATAGCGACGAATACGGTTGTTATGACAGATAAATAAGGAAAATCAATCAGGTATTCAGCATTTGCACTGTTGTGTTGAAATCTCATCCCTAGTTGATGAAATATTTGCACTCCATGCTTAGGTAATAGAGGTTTCAAAGGCGAGTTGCAAGATAACAGGCAAACAACTTTTCAGTACAATCTCTGATGGAAATAGAACATAAGTAACATTAGATTGTTATGAAATTTCTTATGAAGTTACCAGGAGTGGACATGAAATTCCAAGCTATTTTCATGAGCGTAGCCCTAACTGTTGCCGTGTTCACAGGGTTAACACTGAGCCATCAGCAGTCTGCTCAAGCTCAAGATGCTAGTATTAATACTAATGTTGATACTAATGTTGTTGATGCTAATGCTTGCGTTGGAGTATTGGGAGGAAACTGCGCACAAGTTCCCACTCCGGCTCTGCTGCCAGGTTTAATTGGTTTAGGCGTGGGCTTACTACGCAAGCGCAAGGCTGAGAAGGCTGAGGTTGATATCTAAAGTTTCTTACGGTTAAGTACCTGGACTGTTATGTCGTCCCACTTAGGCTCACCTAGCTATAAGTCATAATTGATGGCACTTTTAAGGCAAAACTTTGACTAGAGAGCCATCATTCTTATTTGTCTGTCAATTGGCAATTGGGTCCTACCCAGCTGATAAGCCAAGAAGTCTTTAGAGCAACGTAGAAAAGCTCTTGCCATGCTAGTGAGAGCAGTTAGCGGGGAGATAGCATTGCTGCTTGAGGTTACCTCCGGAGATTGTACCAATGTATAGAATCCCAGTCCTGTAAAAATGTGGTAAAAGGTAGGCAATATGGGTCGGCTGTTGTTGTTTAAAAGCCCAAGAACTGCTCACAATTGGATTGTTCTATGTGGTCTTGCAGTAGGTCTGTGGTACCTGCCTGCTTGGCTAGGGATTCTACTACACTTGGGTGTTCACGGTGTTGCGTTTCCTTTACTTGTCTTTGTAGCTGCTTATTTGGCAATACAACAGTTATGGCATCAGCGAAACCAACTTGCTAAGCTAATTGCTCCTGTCGAACAGAGGCGACTAGGACACTTCGTAATTTTGACTAGTGTAGGTCTTTTTCCGTTCTGTCGTTTCGCCTTCTGGTCACAAGCTCTACTGTGGTTTTTGGTC
This sequence comes from Kalymmatonema hyalinum WJT4-NPBG1, assembly GCA_019359075.1. GTDB lineage: Bacteria > Cyanobacteriota > Cyanobacteriia > Cyanobacteriales > Nostocaceae > Kalymmatonema > Kalymmatonema hyalinum. The sequence goes on along the minus strand of JAHHIB010000032.1, from coordinate 47,473 downwards.
TTAGTTGGGATTGCTTTAAGTTCTTGGGGTGTAAGTTTCTTCAAAAAGTACCCGCAGCCTACCTTCTTGATACTCCTAAGCGTACATCCAACACCAAATTACCTCGTTGATTATCTGTGGAGAGCCGTCAATTACGACAAAACTCTAGAACAATTGATCGCTTGGAGTGGTAGTCTAGGACTTCAAGGTATAGGTCACTCAGCGGCTTCAACTGATAATATTATCTATTTAGGCACAGGTGCAATCCAGGTAGAGTGGGGTTGTACTGGCACTGATATGGCTATTACTATGGCTGCAACTAGCTTGTTACTAGGCTTAATTTTTAAGCAAAGCTGGTTGCAAACAGTAGGACTAGTTATTGTAGGGATTGTTTTGGCTCTTGTTGTGAATTTACCCCGAATTATGTTGCTAGCGTTTGCAAATACTTTCTGGGGGAAAGAAGCATTTGAATTCTGGCACACAGGTTGGGGTACACAAATCTTCTCAACAATTCTCTTTACAATTTACTATTACCTGATGAAGGGTATTTTTTCTGAGCGCTCCGTCAAATCGCAGATCTAATGCTGGGTTGATGCACATCTAGGACATTTCATACTTCTATTTCAAAGGTATAACAGCGACTGGCTTTGCCAGTGTCGTTTGGGCGATCGCTCCCTGAGTACCGTAGCGAGTCACTGCGGAGACAGCCGCGCTTTCAACTTGAGTATTATTTAGCACGTAGGAAGTTTGCCCGACGGGTAAGATATTTGTCGTCCATTCACTTCCTGTTTTAGTCTGCACAACCCACAACCAAACTTTTTGACTACCTGTGGGTTTCCAGTTGAGTTGAATTCTGCCTGTAATTGCATCTTTATTTATTGTCAGTTCGGGTTTAGCTGGTGGTGTGTTATCCAACCACGGCGATGCTGGAACCAAAGCTGGTTTTGTGTAAACCTCCTTTGCTAACAAGTCAGAAATTCCGCCACGATTTTGCATCAAGGATTTCATACTGAAGTGAATGTTGCCGCCCGCTCCTGAAAAACCCCGCGTCCCCTGAATTTGATAGGATATTTCGTGAGCATCCCAAGTTTTCGAGGTGTCGTTACCTACGCGGCTGGTGTAAATTCCAGACCAAATATGCCTACCCAAGGAGTTTTGCTCTAGCCACCACTTTAGCAAAACGGGATAACTTTGATGAGTTTGTGAAATCTTCCAATAAAGTTGTGGGGACAAGTAATCTAGCCAGCCGTTCACCAACCATTTTAGAGAATCAGCATATATTTGGTCGTAGGCGTTGAACGTTTTATTTGCTGTCGCTTGAGGGTAGCCCGGTTTCCAAACTCCAAAGGGGCTAATGCCAACTTTCACCCAAGGTTTTTGAGTTTTGACACTTTGATAAAGACGTTGAACAAACGTGTTGATATTTTCGCGCCGCCAGTCACTGCGGCTGAGTGTCCCTCCGGTACGCAGATATTGTTGCCAACTGAGTTCGTCAGGGAAGTCAATCTGCTTCCCTCCGTCGCGTTCTGGGTAAGGATAGAAGTAGTCGTCAATGTGAACTCCATCTATGTCATATCGGCGAACAACATCCATAATGACTTTGAGAGAGTAGTCCTGAACTGCCGTTTCTCCAGGATCTAGCCACAGAGCCTTGCCATACTGCTTGACTAACTGTGGTTGAGTTTTGCTGATGTGGTTAGGTGAAATTTGGGATTTTGCGTTAGCCTGACGGGCACGGTAGGGATTAAACCATGCGTGAAACTCCAAACCCCGTTTATGCGCTTCTTCCACTGCAAAAGCTAAAGGGTCATAATAAGGTTCTGGCGCTTTGCCCATTTCTCCAGTTAAGTACTCTGACCAAGGTTCGTAGGGAGATGGGTATAAGGCATCACAAGCAGGTCGTACTTGAAAGATGACCGCGTTGAGCTTTAATGCTACCGCCCTGTCAAGTATTGTAATGAGTTCCGCCTTTTGCTGCTCGCTGGTTAATCCTGGTTTCGAGGGCCAATCAACGTTGGCTACGGTAGCAATCCACACACCTCTGAATTCTCTTACGGGCAGTGCAGGGATAGTATTTTCTGGTTTTTGTGGGATGTCCTGAGATAGGACGGGGGAACTGGATCCGAGTAATAATAAACTGAGAAGAATCGCTTTAAGGTTCACAAGTGATATTTTTGACAATACAACTGTAGGAGACTACCGCCTCCAGTTGTGGACTCTACTTGTGTAGTATCAGTTCCTATCCAGTAACGTCAATCGCATATCTTAAGGAACCGTTGCGGACGTGGGATAAGGTAAAATCACCAGAGGCAGTGTTTGTAGCGTCTAACAATAGTCCTGAAGTAAATCAAGCATTGGGGATAAGGTAAAATCACCAGAGGCAGTGTTTGTAGCGGCGTGCAAGAACGGCAAGAAACCCTCTCTCTAAATCTTCAGCAATCTCGGCTAGCGTTAGTGTTTGTAGCGGCGTGCAAGAACGGCAAGAAAACAGAGAAAATGGCAGTCACTACTGGTTTTAACGAATGGTATGAGTGGGCATACAAGCAACGATTAGTGTTGGCATCTACGGCGATTAATGGAGAGCATCGTGTCATGCTACCGTCGCAAGAATGGATTCCTGCAACCAAAGCAATGCAACTTTACCCAATCGAGTGAAAAAAATGAAAATTAGCAGACAAGAAAAGCTAAGAGCGATCACATACAGTATGGACTTACTAATACCAGGATTTTACTTTTGGTGTCCTTGGTTCACTGTAAGACTTGGTGGAGCAACACCAGACGACAATCCTTACAAATATCCTGGTAAAATTCATGATTCTACGGGCATTGCATTAGTCCTACCAGGATACAGAATATTTACGACTTATCAAGGTAGCTATGACGCTTGATAAACATACGATACAAGGATTAGCAGCATTCACCACAAAAACATTACCGTCAAGCGAATTTGAAAAGAGGATGCTTAACGCTGGATATTACGAAGTGGGAACCGCACCTGCCCAAGGTGGGAGAGTGAAAGTATGGTGGTCACATGACACTTACCCAAGAGTCGAATCTATCTACAGTTCTGATAAAAATACTGTTATTACCGCTTATCACGTTTAGTCAATAAGGCAATCCTACACCATGCCCCCCACAACATTTCCTAATACAGATTCAGCAACTCCAACTTTAAGTTTCAATCCCTAGTAGGGAGTAAGTGAAATTTCAACTAGGGAGCCTTCTTACCTCTACCACCAATTTGCTTTGTTTCAATCCCTAATAGGGAGTTAATGAAATTTCAACCTTGATAATGGTCGGGATGATGTATTTTTTCAGAGGTTTCAATCCCTAATAGGGAGTTAATGAAATTTCAACATCATCAGCCGCTAGGCTAGCGATAATTCTCCTATGTTTCAATCCCTAATAGGGAGTTAATGAAATTTCAACTCTCGCGCTTCTGCCTATGGCATTTGTAAAAGAATAGGTTTCAATCCCTAATAGGGAGTTAATGAAATTTCAACCTTTACAAGGAAATAGCTGCTTGAAAAATGCGTTTCAATCCCTAATAGGGAGTTAATGAAATTTCAACCTTTCCCTCAGCGGATCAGTTGCTTGAATATGCCGGGTATGTTTCAATCCCTAATAGGGAGTTAATGAAATTTCAACGCAGCGCGACCCAGAGGCAGAAGGGACTAAACCAGCCGGTTTCAATCCCTAATAGGGAGTTAATGAAATTTCAACTTCTGGGAAGTCGTCTTCTTCGCTGTCTGGGTCAGTTTCAATCCCTAATAGGGAGTTAATGAAATTTCAACTTTGAACCCTGGGGCAATAAGGCTACTTACTGGTACAGCAGTTTCAATCCCTAATAGGGAGTTAATGAAATTTCAACCGATAAACTTCCACTGCCATCAGAGAAATGGGATGTTTCAATCCCTAATAGGGAGTTAATGAAATTTCAACTAGTGCAGCAGTGCATAAGATATATGGAAGCGTTTCAATCCCTAATAGGGAGTTAATGAAATTTCAACGACAGTCATGAGACTGCTGACCTGCAAAAAATAGGTTTCAATCCCTAATAGGGAGTTAATGAAATTTCAACCGTATCAAATCCTGTAAACTGCGCTTTGGAGAATATAGCGGTTTCAATCCCTAATAGGGAGTTAATGAAATTTCAACGGCACATGGCGCATTGAAAGCCATAGAAGTATCGGTTTCAATCCCTAATAGGGAGTTAATGAAATTTCAACTTGATGGGTGCTTTTGGAGACGCTTTGCAATTTCCGTTTCAATCCCTAATAGGGAGTTAATGAAATTTCAACATGATATGTTCACCGCGTGGGTGAGCAATGCAATGGGTTTCAATCCCTAATAGGGAGTTAATGAAATTTCAACTTAGATTGTGATGATGACGGGCGAACCACGTTCATTGTTTCAATCCCTAATAGGGAGTTAATGAAATTTCAACTTTGATGCTGCCGATTCGCCTACGAAGGTATCTTTATGTTTCAATCCCTAATAGGGAGTTAATGAAATTTCAACACCACACCCAATCACGGAGAAAATCGAGTATGTTTCAATCCCTAATAGGGAGTTAATGAAATTTCAACTTCTTCGTGAACCTCTAACCTCTGTCTTTCTCATAGTGTTTCAATCCCTAATAGGGAGTTAATGAAATTTCAACGCTGAAGCAAATTAATTTGATTGGCTCGTTCTGCTGATGGACGCGTTTCAATCCCTAATAGGGAGTTAATGAAATTTCAACAAATTGCTCACTTGAAATTCAATTAGGAATAAGCTTGTTTCAATCCCTAATAGGGAGTTAATGAAATTTCAACGGTCTATGATGCCAATACAGCCAGCCGTACCACTTGTTTCAATCCCTAATAGGGAGTTAATGAAATTTCAACTCGCGCACTGGCGCGGGACAGTCTCCCCACTTGGTTTCAATCCCTAATAGGGAGTTAATGAAATTTCAACCTTGCCCATGTCCGTGAGGGGCACAAACGAATTCTGTTTCAATCCCTAATAGGGAGTTAATGAAATTTCAACTATAGCTCTTTGGATGAAAAGCTATTCTTTTTCAGTTTCAATCCCTAATAGGGAGTTAATGAAATTTCAACGCCTGGATAAATGCGGTGAGCGCCAAAATTAAAGAGGTTGTTTCAATCCCTAATAGGGAGTTAATGAAATTTCAACGGTGCGGTTGCAAGATTGATCACCCAAACAGCAAGGTTTCAATCCCTAATAGGGAGTTAATGAAATTTCAACCCCGCTCTTTGAAGTTCGCCCAGCCCTGCCAGACTTTTCAGTTTCAATCCCTAATAGGGAGTTAATGAAATTTCAACTGTTTCTTTGTCGAGGCGATACGCGATCGCCTCCTGTTTCAATCCCTAATAGGGAGTTAATGAAATTTCAACCATTGTCCTGGAGGTCGTACCGATTGATGGGTCTGTTTCAATCCCTAATAGGGAGTTAATGAAATTTCAACCTTCATCCTCAGTTTTGCCGTGTCCCAAGAGCCGTTTCAATCCCTAATAGGGAGTTAATGAAATTTCAACGCATCTTCCCCACACTGTTCCAGCCAGTAAGCGATGTTTCAATCCCTAATAGGGAGTTAATGAAATTTCAACCACCCCGTTTTTAATCCCGGTACTGCAACTTTTAAGTTTCAATCCCTAATAGGGAGTTAATGAAATTTCAACGCACTTGCCACGCCTACAGCGGGATTAAAAAAGCCTTTGGTTTCAATCCCTAATAGGGAGTTAATGAAATTTCAACTTCTCTAATGTTGCGATCGCTTTTTTCATAGCTCGTTTCAATCCCTAATAGGGAGTTAATGAAATTTCAACCAGCAACTTCCACGCTTGAAGCAATACAGGAGATAGTTTCAATCCCTAATAGGGAGTTAATGAAATTTCAACTTGGTATTATCAGCCTTTCATTCTTACAGCGCTAGTTTCAATCCCTAATAGGGAGTTAATGAAATTTCAACCACTAACGGCATAGAGGCAGACACATCGACGCTATGGTTTCAATCCCTAATAGGGAGTTAATGAAATTTCAACCCCAGAGCCAGCTAATCAAAAGGCACGTAAATCGTTTCAATCCCTAATAGGGAGTTAATGAAATTTCAACTTATCGCAACGGGTAAGCAAGGTGATGACACTTTGTTTCAATCCCTAATAGGGAGTTAATGAAATTTCAACGCTAATGCCAAAGGTAGCATTACAGGTCATTGATTCTGTTTCAATCCCTAATAGGGAGTTAATGAAATTTCAACCTTTCCCCTCCGCACCGCCCCCAAGTAATTATCAAGTTTCAATCCCTAATAGGGAGTTAATGAAATTTCAACGCTCAGTATCCCTGATTGCGTTTCAGTCCTAGCTGTTTCAATCCCTAATAGGGAGTTAATGAAATTTCAACCTAAACATGAAAGCGAAAGATAGTTTACCGGAATTGTTTCAATCCCTAATAGGGAGTTAATGAAATTTCAACCCACAGGTAATGCGCGGGCATTATCTCGGGGAATGTTTCAATCCCTAATAGGGAGTTAATGAAATTTCAACGTCAGATGCTTGGGTAAAGATAGCGTCAATACTGTTTCAATCCCTAATAGGGAGTTAATGAAATTTCAACCACAGCCGGGCGCTACGATATAGCTCATATGGTCGTTTCAATCCCTAATAGGGAGTTAATGAAATTTCAACGCTAGCGTAGCATTTCAATCCCCAATAGGTAATAGGTTTCAATCCCTAATAGGGAGTTAATGAAATTTCAACCTGGAATTGAAACATTGTACCATGCTTAAACGCGTTTCAATCCCTAATAGGGAGTTAATGAAATTTCAACTCAGCGCAGGTGAAATCCAGCCAAAAGAGGCGAAATACGTTTCAATCCCTAATAGGGAGTTAATGAAATTTCAACTTTACTATGTGCGCCGCAAGGAATCGGAAACTGAATTGTTTCAATCCCTAATAGGGAGTTAATGAAATTTCAACGCGACCTAGGATCAACGGGTCTTTGCCAGTGTAAGTTGTTTCAATCCCTAATAGGGAGTTAATGAAATTTCAACTCGCTACAGAGTCTGCTGCTGACACACAATTTCTGTTTCAATCCCTAATAGGGAGTTAATGAAATTTCAACTGCGGAAGCCTGAGAACTAATATATATAAGGTTTTCAAGGTTCTTGAGCGCGGATAGAGCAATCATAGCATGCGAAATCTTGGTTGTTCAAGATACAAATGGCTGAAACCCAGTCTAGACAAGCAGCGCGGATACTTTGTCAGAGCATATTCCCGTAAAGCTTTGTGCTGTGGGAAATTCAGCCATTTTTTTCAAAACCTCTTTACCAACACCTACCCATCCGCGCATTCGGCAAAGAAAATGGTTTCGTCACGAGGTTGTTCACCACCGATACGCTCGATTTTACCAAAACAGCAAGCACAAAGATAGTAAAATTTAATACTATCAGTATCAGGCTTAATGAGCTTGTTCAAGCGCGATCGCAACTTTGCATATTGAGTATCAGTCAGTTGACACTCAAACACACTATACTGCACCCACTGTCCGTAAGACTTGAGGACTTTGTGGATTTTGGTGCGGCGCTTATCTTCAGAAATATCGTAGGATACAACAACATTCATTGCGACTTTTCACCTCCAGCGCCTACTTCAAAACCAATGGCGGATATTTCTCGATTTCACCCATGAAGTATTTCGCCAGTAAACGGGCTTGCATTTCAAATGCTTCTTGATACATACATTTGCGTCCTAGTACTGGATGTTTGAATTGGGATTGTTTCTTTTGCGCGTATAACCGTAAAAATGTTTTTCGCCCTTCTGGAGTGAGGGAAACTGCACCGCTTAATGGTTCTGTGACAAAATCCGTAGGTGTCAAAAATTGCTTATTCAATGCAGATAACACGACTGCATCCACAATCAAGGGGCGAAACTCTTCCATCAAATCTAACGCAAGTGATGGTCTACCATAGCGATCGCAGTGGAGATATCCTAGATAAGGGTCAAACCCGGCAATATTGACTGCCCCTTGAATATCATGACGCAGCAAGGAATAACCAAAGCTGAGTAAAGAATTCACAGGATCGGTGGGAGGACGGCGGACACGTTTGGGAAAAGTAAATTCTGTTGTCCGCAGAAGTTGATTAAAGCAGCCAAAATAAGCTGCACTACCAGCGCCTTCCAAACCGCGCAAAGAATCAATACTTTGAGTTTTGTCAATAGGTGCAATTGCTTGCTCTAAGCGCGTCACATTTTCGGATAAATCTAAGCCTGGACATTCACGTTGACGACGGATGAGGACGTTGCGGTAGTTTTTCAGCTTACCACGTACAAACCCTTGGACGGCATGAATTGCTTGGGCTGATTCACCAGCTGCTTGCCATTGTGCTTTACGGACAAAAATGTTTTTGGTGACTTCTGGTTCTAAACGTCCTAAATAACGACCTGTATCGGTGAGAAATGTCAGAGGTATTTGGCGTTCAAGCAGTTCAGAAATTGTTGCAGGTGAAACTGTAGCGCGTCCTAAAACCACAACACCATCTATTTTAATTAATGGTACATCCAAAATTGTCTTTTTATCAAATTTGACAGTCAGGCGTTCATCAATTTTGCCGATAAAAGCATCTTCTTGAGTGATATAAACTGTACCCATAATTTCATTCTCAATTCATCAAAAGTTAACTGGAATCAAACTGTCATCCAAAATTATTCGGTTTCTTGATAGCGTCCTACTTTGTCAGCAGTCCCTGGCAGACATCGCAATTGAAGGCTGCATCCAGTACAGCGCTTAGTTTTGACAGCTTTTGGCATAGTGCCTGTAAATAGCAATGTTTGAACAGCTTTAATGGTAGCGATCGTACTCTGACGCAGTTCTTCGGTCATTTCTACTAATTGACGTTGGTGCGAGTGTGCGTAGTAAACATAGCCATTGTTAACACGTTGTCCTGTCATTTCTTCGAGACACAACGCTTGGGCGCAAACTTGCAGTTCATCGTTATCCCATTCGCCTTTGCGTCCCCGCTTGTATTCAATCGGATACCATTCACTGTTTTCGGCTTCAATTAAATCAGCTTTGCCGATAAGTTGGTATTTTTCTGATTTCAGCCAAATCGCCCGTATTTGCCAAGTTTCCTGTTGATGTCCTTCCCCAACTGTGTGAACACGTTCGTGTAAACTTGTTCCTTCAATTGTGTATTGATTATCAATAAATTCTCCTACACAAAACATTCGCCAGCAGCGATGTGGGCAGTAGGCATATTGATTTAATGCAGCGATAGGAATGTATTCTGTATCATTCATGGCTTTGGATATTTGATGAACGAGAATTAGTTATTGATAGACGACGTGTCATACCCATACCCATTGTTGTTTTCCGTCCAACTCCTGCATACAAAGCAAAGTCAGCAAGGGCGTTGATTTGCTTGATTGCAATGGGTTCAACATCCCCGAGAATCCGATAGCTTATTTCGCCAATGGAACCAATAAATTTGCTGTCATAGTTGCTAACAACTTCGGTATGGATGTTACAAAAACTTGGATAAATTGACTCGATGGGAGTGTTAGTAAATTCAATCCCACTATATTTGTTCCAGCGAGTCAGAAGACTGTTGAAGAAACATTCTCGTGTTGGCAGAATGGTATCGTATCCTCCTTGGCGGAAGGCTACAGGTGTAGCAAAGGTGAAGTGAAGAGTGCGATCGCGATCGCTAGCTTGTTCATATAATTGAGCATATGTGCAAGCATTTGCCCAGGGTTGAGTTGATTGTGGAGTCCCAAAAATGCTGGTAATATACAAATCTGCTGAACCCAAATGCCAAGGATGATTGGGGTTGAGATTGAGCCACAATGGAGTCAGCTTGCTAAATAGGTTGTCGTCTAGGAGTGAGATGCGCCACCAGCAAGGCGTACCTGCGGGAATTGGGCGTTGATGACAAAATTGCAGAGAGTGGTGTTTGTGTTGGTGGTTTTTATGATTTCGTTGTACTTGTAAAGGTGAAAGGGTGAAGGCTTTCTCTGCGTTGGATTGGTGTAGATAGTCTCCCAAGGTGCGATCGACGGAACTAATGAGGGTGAGGAAGAGGGCGTGGTAGTGTCTACCTGTGAGGAATTCGGGGTAGATGGGAGACTGGGGGATGAGGTTAAGGACGAGGCTATGGGGCATAATCAAAGCTGGATTAAACAATAAAGGGTTCATCATCTGGAAGACGCAATTGTTTACCCTTCATTGCCATTGTTAAGATTCCTGCAATTCCAGGTAAAAATCTGTATTCTTTTTGAGCATTGCTACATTGAATAACAATCGGATATGAAACAATTCCTTCTTTTCGCATTTGAAAGATAATGTACTGATTTTCTTTTTCAGCTAGAATCACTCCTGGAATTAGATATTTTTCTAGCACTTGAATCAAGGGCGTAGGTCGTATTGCTCCTCCTACTCCTAAGCGTCGTTCAATACGGCAATTTTTGAAGGCAGTCAGTTTATTGAGTTCTGTATTGACAAATTCTTGCCAAGTGTCAGAATAACTCAGACGAAAAACCAGTTCATAATTGTCCTTTGCCCGACTAGTGACTTCTATAAGTTCCCCATTTGGAATAAATTCGTAGTGACGTAAAAGATGGATAGGATCGAGACGCGTTTCTTCTGATTCATCCAAGAGATATCCATGAGGATCACGAATTGGGAGACTTTCAAACAAACTATCTCTGAAAGAGAATAATGGTGCATAACTAGTACTGAAAATTTCAGCAAATTCTTTTAAATCCTTTGCTGCTTCCTCATCTTGTTTGAACAGTGGTTCATAGTTATCTAAAGTAGCACCTCCATTTTGTAAGTCTTCCCAATCTTCTGGATACTTGGCTTTGATGTAAGTTCTAACAAAAGCTTGACCACCAGGAGTAAACTTCCATTTATTTTGGACATCTTTAAGTGAAGCTTTACTAAGGTTCTCAGCGCCTCGTAAAACTTTCATTCTAAAACGACAGTCATCCCAAGTACGATTTCCCCCTAAAGTTGATTTGACTGTTTCAAAAAGTTGGGGGATAAGTTCTGCACCTGCTATATCTTGAAATGCCTCTTCAAGTTCTAACAGTGGGCGAGCAATTTCTAAAAATGCTTCAGAACGCCAATATGCAATCAATAAAGGCTTATCTAGGCAAGGAACATCCTTGAATGTTTGCTCAAGTGCAGCACGTCCTCCAGATATATCGAGGGAAGCTAAACCTTGTTCCCAAGCGATCGCTGGTAAATAAGCTATAGCTTCTGAGTCAATGTTAGTCTCAGACTTACCCAAAACACGTCCGACTCTACCAATTCTTTGCCAAAATGCAGCACGATTATGGGCTGAAAAAATCAACCAATCTAAATTTTGTCGTGTTGGTGCAGGGTTTCTTTCAAAGTTAAATCCAACATCCACAGTGCTAGTTGCCAAAATTATTTGACACTGCATTGCCCGTTCTCTATCTTTAAAAGGTGCAGGACCAGTAATGCGCCCAATAAAATCGGTCAGTCCTTGCTTATCTAACAATTTTTTGAGGCGATTAATGGTGTCCAGAGAGTCAAGAATGACCGCACCATTTTCCTTTGGTCTTTCTCGAAAACGTTTAACCACTTCAGATGTTAACTCTGCTAACCACTCTTCCCTAGTATCAGGTTGTGGTCTTAATTCTAGATTTACTGCTGTTTGTGATGGTAAAAGATTACTGTTACCAGTTTCCCCATTGATTTTTGCTATTCTCACACCCTGTTTTTCTAAACTTTGCAATGCTAATTCACAAGCTGGTTCTGGTGTAGCTGTCAGCAAGACAACTCGCCTTCCATCCTTAAAAAAGCCAAAAATATGGGAATAGGCGAGATAGAACAGTAATCCTACCAACTGCTTAGCATCATAAAGATGAAATTCATCAAAGATGACTGTAGCAAATTTGGTGTAGAAAGCATTGGCGATGTTACCTCTATCAAGCTTGTTGTAGGCGAAGAAAGTAGCGTAGTAAAAAATATCGGGATTTGTCACCAATATAATTGGTTTATTTGCACCTACTTCTGGAAAGATAGTTGCAGGATTACGCAAAACATTGTAGAGTTTTTCTCCTGGTCGCTTACCAACCTTGTCATCAGACCATCTTCTTATTTCTCTTGCAGAAGCAGATTTGACTACATGGGGTAAACCAGCTTCTTTCACAAACTCCTCTGCGGCTTCACGTTGCTGTTCTACCAAAGCATTAGTTGGGGCAATGTAGATAGCACTTTTTGTAGGTTTGTGCAATAAAACTGTGAAGCCTGCTTTAGTTTTACCTGTACCAGTTGGTGCTAAATCAAGGATAATATCAGCATCACGAGATTTTTCAAAAACCTCAACTTGATGCTGAAGTGCATTTTTTATGAATGAAAGTTCATCCGGTAATGATGCACAGGCAAAAATACTACGAGGTTCAAGTTTAGTAACTAATCTTTGATTAGCCATTGAGTCTAGCTCCACAACAAAATTGTAAACCCTCTGGAACAATGATTTCTCCTACCTGCCAAGCAGCACCTCGGAAATGAAGATTTTTAAGTATTGGTGCTGGAGGCATAGAAATTAAATCAAAAGACAATATTTCAGTCTGCATTGGCAAATCAGCAACGTTCAAGTAAGCCCTAGTTTGGTAATTTCCTTCTGGTAATGGAATGACATCAAACTTCTCTAGAATATTCACTCTTACTTTGCTTGCAAATTTCCCAACACGAATGTATTCAGGTAATTCATAATTGCCAAAGACCACAGTTTGAAATTTATTACCACGTTCAATCATCCGCAATCGTCCTGTTTGAGGAAAATTACTTGGTCTAAAGGAATTGGGTTTTTTCCCTTGGCGTTGTAATGGTACATCCTCCCGTGCGGTAGCGACTCGGTTATTAGTCATCGCGTACCAGTAAGCATCGGAAAGAGCATTGAAACGTTCAAACCGGAAAGTCACTCGACCATGAGTAGGCGAAGCAGGTAATATATAGAATGATTGTGCGATCGCTTCAAAATCTTCTTTGTAGGTAGGTCGTCCTATAGCCTGTCCTTGGAGACGATAAGGAGAATGAACCAAACCCAAAGCATAGGTTAGAGCATAATTCCCAATCGTCCCCTCAGTGTAGTAGGTATCCGACAACTCCCTAGAGGCAAAAAAGACTGGTTCTAAACACAGTAATTCCACAAGCTTTGCCTGCTGAAAAGGAATTGTTGACATAACCTAACTCTCCACTTCAACTGCTGCTTTTTTACCTTTGCTTTTGCCTTTTTTAGACTCAGCAGGAACTTGACGGAAAGGTTCGTAAGATTGGCTTAACCGCTTTAAGAAATTATCACGTTCTTCTTCTGACCAATGGTTATCTACATCAGTCATTACGGTTGCTAATTCTTCGTCAGATAAAGACACAGAAACGCCTCGCTTGTTCTTCCAACTTGAAAGTACCTCTTTAGCTTTTTCGGTTAGACGCTTAGTATTCATTGGATGTTCTAAAGGTTTTTCCAAAGCATCATAAACAGCTTGTACAAGTTCCAAAGAACTGGGAAGTTCGGCAATGCTACCAAAGATACCCAATATTGCATTTTCCATCCGTCCAACACGACTGGAAACAGCACCATAGCGGCTGGTATACAGAATGTTGCCAATAACATACCGCAATTCATCAGCAGTGACATCTTTGAGAGTGACAACATCAAGAAAATGGACGCCTGGTTTGATATATTCACTGGTATTTAAAGCTGTTGAGGCATTACCATTTTGATCGCGCATTGTGCCATTTTCGTAAATAGCATTAATCGTTCTTTCTCCTAAAACTTCAGTAGCAGGTAAAATACTAAAAGCATCTTCAGTCCAAATCCGACTTTTCTGTGCGCCACCGCCACCAGCAGCAAAACCGTACAGAAAACAGTCCACACACATTTCACAAGGAGAGTTTGTGTTCAAAGAACAAAGAGAACCATCTTTACTGGTATACAAAAGCTCATGCGCTCTTAAATGTTCTCGTCCGTAACGTCTTTCTGGTGCTACTTGTTTGCGCTTAGTCATTACTAGGCGTTGGATAATATCCTCATCGTTGATACCGGCTTGTACAAACTCGCTAGATATAGGTTCACCAGAACCTTCTGTGCGAAAGATAGTTTCAGATTGAGTTTTCCTGAGAACAACTAAACTAATAAACCGTCCTTTGGGAAAGTTTTCGTAGGTTTGGGCAAGAACTGGAGAAAGTTTTTGAATTGACATGATAACCTCCTAATTAAACAGATGTGCTAGCTTCAACAGAATTCTCTTCTGGTTTACCTTTAAGCTGCTGACGGGCTTCTTCAAGGAAAAATAGATAAGCAGCTTCCAATGTCTTGTGATCAGCTAAAAACTTTTCAGGACGTCCTTGGTAAACATCCTCATAAAGTTTTCGCAAAACTTCGTAATATCGCTTGATGTGTTCAAGCTTTGTTTGACCAACACCATATCCTCGGATGCGGTCTAAGCGAGTATGATATTGCTGAATTAAAGCAGCAAAAATGACATCTAAACCTAAATGAGGTTTTTGAGATCGAATAGCTGCAATCAAGGCTGTAAAGGGTTCCGCTTGTGCAGTTCGTTTAAAAGAACTTCCCCATATTTTCCCTTCAGCCGCGACTTGCGCCGCCTCTTTAAGATATTGAGTTAAAAGTGAGTTATCATCGGGCATAAGGTTCTCCAGTAAAGTATTTAATGGCTCACGAATTCGACTCCAAGTGACACTTAGATTTGGTTCATCTTCTTCTCGTAAAGTCCAACGTAGTAGGACATAATAAAGTTCAATTGGTCTTACACAAGCACGGGCTAAATCATATAGGCAATCGTCTACTTTCTGAATACTGGCGACAGATATTGCAAGTTTTCCTATACAGCGTAAACGCTCAAGAAATTTTTCTGAATCTTGGCGTTTGTATTGACCATTGCCTAATAAAGGTTGTAATGAAGCTGGAATGCCTTCTACTCGCCCGTAAATATCGTTAGATAACTCTACTTCCAAATTTCCACTTACAGTAAATGGAAATCCAAACTCTAAAGACAGGGAAAGTTCCAAAGCTAGACGTAGTGTTTTGAGTAAGCTTAAAGAAGTATTAGCATCTCCCCAAACAAGAGGAATAATCACCGTAGTGTGAACAAAGTCAGGACGCTTAGGAAAAGCAAATCCGACAACTTTGTTAGCTTTAAATTCTAGAGAATTTTCTCGATAGAGTTGGAATTCATCAACTGCAACCGTGCCACCTTCAGCATTAGTTGCAGCAAGCCTTTCTAAGTATTCCCGCCAAAGTCTTAACAGTTCAGGGCTTGAACCTTTAGGCAATGCAAAGTGTAAATACAGTGGATCTTGTTTTTTGACAGCAGGAAAATTTGCTCCAACTGTCATCAATTGATATGCTAATGCTGCAATTGAATCTGCTTGCCTTTTCGGTTCTGCAGTGATTCCACCAGGTAAGCGGTTAGAAAAAGCCTGTACTTTTGTACCGGGAGGCATAGCATCAGAAATTAGTTCGTCAATGTCATTGGAAGTAGAACCTAGAGAACACCTTAGTTTAGGGTTAGCTTCTACATAAGCATCTAATTCTTTTAGCCCATCCAACTTAGATGGAATAGGTAAATTTAACATCCGATTGACAACAGCAATCATTTCTGGTGATACTTCTGTTGCTTGTGATGCTTGTGTACTTTCCATTCTCAATTGGAAAGATTCTCGCAACGCCTCTTTAATGCCTTCGATACCTTTCACTGCTGCCTTTGCTGCAAACAAAGGTCGTCCATATTGTCCGTTAAATGCTTCTAGTACTGTACGTTGGTGTTCAGATATTTCTACATGATGAGCGATTTTATCCCAAACTTCTTTAGGGTTTAAGCCTACTTCTCGATAGCTGAGATATGCAGCCTTCAATCCTTCAGATATTGCAAATTCTTCTGGATTGTTTACAGGTAGTAATTCCAAATCGACTGCATTCTTTACAGCATCAGTACCAGCAGTATCGCCCCACTTTAATATATCTTTTGCAACTTTATCTGATTTGTAACCCGCCTTTTTCTTTTCTAAAAGTGCTTCTACATTTACCAACACCTCTTCAACATTTTGTTGAATAGCTTGGTGAGCAATCTTAATTCCATCTTTAGTAGGTCTGACAAGTCGTTCAATATTGTTTCCAAAAACTTCGTCAATCTTTCTTTGCCAAACACCAGCTATGTCTGTCACTAAATCTACCTTTGGTATCGCTTCTCCCTCAAAAAGTTCGCCATCAGGGAAAATCGCTAGAGCTGTCAAGCCATGCTTTGTCAAAACTTCTTCACAAGCTCCCAGTAAGAGTGCAGTGATATAACCTCTATCCTCAGATAACCGCACTCTAAAAAGATTGCTGGAACGGTCGAATGCAACTGTCAATTCATTTTGAACTTTACGAAAACGCTCTGCATCAGGGATTCCTAAATCAAATAAGTCAGCAGCTGTTATCATCGCCGCCCAACGTTCAATAGCAGGGTCTTCTGGTAAAAATCTCGCGCCATCAGTAACGTTATGCCCTGAATGACGTTCAATTAGCCGTCTGGCTAATTCAAAATCTTCTTCACTAGAAACTAAACTCAGTACACCTGCAAGTTCAAACTGTTGGCGTAAAAAGCCCCTGTCTCTGGCTAAGGTTTTCACCTTGCGTTCTAACGGATCTAATTTATTTAAGTCGTGAACCGCAGTTGCTGCTAATAACACAGGTCGTTTATCTTCAGGGACTCCAGCTATCCGACTCACTGTCAACATGAACTGACAAGCAGAGTCCAGATGTTCTGCAAGAGTTGTTCCCTCCCTCACCCCATATTGATGATGAGTTCCCAAGCGTTCGTAGAATAGGGGGCGAATTTCACTAAAATAACGTTCCTCCAAAAACATTGGAGGACGGTTCAAAAGCCGGGTACGCTTCGACATATACAAATACTTCAATTCAAAATTGAGTCTAGGTTACAAAACAAATTCTTGAGACTGTCACTTACACTGATATTTTGCTGTTATGAGCGTTTTACTCTAGCGTTTTATCAGTGTTTTCCATGAGTGACATACGCTCACCACAAAGTTGTGAGTTAGATATATCCGCTATGAGGAATACTGTCTCAAGGCGATGTCACTGCACTTACCTGTGAGCAGATAATTTATAATTACATTTATGACTATCGCACAATTTTTTTCAGACTGCAAGTACATTTAAGAGATGCCCAGAAAAAAAGACACGATTACACTGTCAATTCCACCCGGAACTAAGGAAAAGTTGGAGGAAATCGCCCGCCACTTCGATATTTCATGGGGCAAAGAACCTAGTATTTCCGGTCTAATAGTAGCCATAGCTGAACAGACTCTAGAAGTTGGGAAGCCCTTTACTCTTGATTCCAATCAGGTTAACGCCCTGCAACGAGCGATAAAAGCCTTGAATGATGCAGGTCGTATCGGGGAAGCCCAAACTGTACTTGCACTTTTACTAGAACGAGGCAATCTAGAACCGCCCCTGCGTCAATCTTTAATGAAACAAATTAGCCAATCTACTCAAGGATGGCGGATTCAAATTGAAGACTGGAGGAAAAAGCAACAGCCGTTTTATATCCTTTACCGGAATTCTCAAGGTCAAGAACTGGAATACACAATTCGTTATGCAGAACCTCGCTCCTTCGATAACCGCTTTTATCTGCTCATCTGGTGCGAAGAAACTCATGATGTAGAAAATGAGATTCCCGAATTACCAGAACTTTGGCACAACCGTTGCTTAACCTACGACCGCATTCAGTCAGCTGTCCCTATTAATGGAAATTGGCGAGGAAAACTAGATTCTTTAGAAGTGCACTTACACTTTTATGGCTGGTTGAAAAAAAGCTATCAATTTAAAGACGATGATGTTGATGATAAAACCATTGGAGATGTGCGTCAAGTGGTGCGACGAGTTGTAAATCCTTTTTGGCTCATTAGGGAAGTTGCGCGTTACTGGGATGAGTGCGTGATTGTGTCACCCGAAAGTATGCGCGATCGCCTGAAGCATAAGCTCCGCACCCTTTGTCAGTTGTATGAGATAGAAACAAAGGATTGACAGTATCGCCAAGCTCAAACTAAGTTTTTCAACTTGGTCTTAAAACTTCGTTGAAACTAGATCCACGAGTGTAAGGTTTCTCTTGCACCTACACTCCCTCCTCCAGCTTTCACTTTACGCATCTGCTTCCTTGGTTGTACCTAAAGGAATTTCAACAAAAACATCCCGCGCCATTTCTGCACCATAGGCGAGACAAGCAAGCACGTCTTCCCGCTCAATGCTAGGATATTCCTCAAGAATTTCCTCAATGGTTTCACCGCTGGCTAAGAGATCAACAATGAGAGAAACCCAAATACGATGTCCGCGAATGCAAGGTTTACCAAAACAAATATTCGGGTGCATAGAAATTCTCGACAACAAATTATCCTCGCTCATAGCGATTGATCTCTGGTAGGTTAGGATTCAGCGTCGTGTCGCCTTTTATAATCATTCATGACCAAACTTCGCTCAAGTCCAAAACAAATCCCGGTAGCACATCTTCTCCTAATACAGTTGTGGGATTGTCTAATACTTCCACATCCCGACCTTGCCTGTATATCTCTACTTTCCGGCTTTTGCGGTCAATCAACCACCCCAAACTGGCTCCGTTTTCCATGTATTCGCGCATCTTTGCCCGTAACGTTTCCATACTGTCAGAAGGAGAACCCAGTTCCACAACGAAGTCTGGGCATATTGGAGCGAAACCTTCTCGCTCTTTGGGCGTAAGTGCTTCCCATCGCTCTAACTTTACCCAAGAGGCATCAGGAGAACGGTCAGCACCATTGGGGAGGTGAAATCCGCTAGAAGAATTAAACGCCTTGCCCAGCTTTGTTTGACGGTTCCACAGCCAAAGCTGTCCTTCAATGTCCAAGTTACGGTTACCCGTATCGCTTCCAGTTGGGGGCATGACAATTAACTCTCCGGTCGCGGTTCTCTCTAACCTTAAATCACGGTTGACGGCGGCAAGTTCCTTGAACTGTTCGTGGCTAACTTTGAATGTTTGGGGAATGGTGATGGTGGGGTTGACCATACGGTAACGCCTCGGTTGATTTTGGGCAGGAATTGCAGGCTATTACTTCATCTATAGTGTCATAGGTCGCTAAATAAAGCGCAAAAAAATTTGGCGTTGCATATTTGCAGGATGAATTTTGTGTTCTTGTGGGATGGGCATCCATACGTGTCAACTTAAGGTGAAAACCAGTATAGAACAAGCTTTAAGAGATTGCCTCGTTCCCAGCCTGAGGCTGGGAATGCAGCCTTGGGAGGCTCTGCCTGCCAATTGAGCGGAGCGGCAGAGCCGCTTCAAGGGCATTTCCAGGTTCCACCTGGAAACGAGATTTTACAAGGGTTTTAGCTTAAGTTAACACGTATGGCAGGATGCGTACCCCACAAGAATCATCCCTGGATTCAGCTACGCCAAAAATTTAGCCCGCGTAGGCGGGCTTTGTTTGTTTAGCCGAGGCAGCGCCGTGCGGGGGTTCTCCCCCTTGAGGCGACTGCCGTCCAGACTTCCAGTCTGTGGGCGTATATTTGCAAAACTGACATACTTGCTTAAGCAATCAACAACCTAGCCTTATCCGCTTGCTCTTGCACACTTTCCTTCAACCACTCACTGATAGATTTACCAAGTTTGACACCTATTGTTGGATCTTGGGTTAAAGTCTGTTGGATTTTTTGCTGCAACTCCGGTTTCTTCTGATATGTTAGTTCGTCAATTTTCTGATCTGGCACCAGTTTGCGTATCCAACCAGGTATATCAGTTTCCTTAACCAAGGACTCACCTACAAAATAAGCTAATATCCCAACAATCGGTGCAATGATTCCAGTAAAAAGTAGGATATGGAATATTCCTGCTAGAACAACGCCTACGATTAAAGCAACAACGTGTCCAACAAATATAGAAAGCCCGGTTAAATCATCAAATGATATGGAAGTGGGAACTTTGTCTGTGTGATCCCCTAAGTCAATTGTTTTGCTGCTAAATGTTTCCAGTGGTAAACCATACTTTCTACAGATGGAATCTGTTTTTTCCCTCACCTCGTTCTGAACTTTTGACAACCACTCAACTAAACAAGTAGCCATTTTGTAATTAGCATCACTTCCTGTTAGCCAAGCTTTAGCTTTCTGCTCTATTTCCGACTCCAGAGATGAAAGCGTTATGATATCCCTTTTTCGCCAAGATTCGACACTTGGCTTTATCACCTCGTCTACCAAACCATTTGCCAGTTCCTCTGCTAATTTTTCCAAGAATACGGGTATGTAATTTCCCACAATACCTGTTAGTTCTTGGTCAAGGAATTGAGTAATTTCTTCGATAAATCCTTCTGTGCGAATGTACACCCGTCCCCAACGGGCAAGTCCTCTGGCAATAGAAAGCTCAGGTTCTCCATCTCGCTTGCAAGGCAAATCAGGAAAGACTTCTTGGCATATTTCCAGAACAAACCCCATTTTGGAAGCACTGCCTGTGAGGAGGATGACGCTGGGTTGAATGCCTATGTGCTCCAACTTTTGTTTGACTGCCTGCAACTCGTCACGGAAAGCATCACACCAACTTTTGTTGCCAAGTTCTGGTAGAGGTTTGCTGAGGATTGCGTTCATAATTTTGCCATTGACCAGAGGCAAAAACTTATATTTTCTTTGAATATCCTCAACGCCTACATTAACAATGCTCTCTTCGTAAGAATCTTGATAGTTAAAATACTCTTCTTTTGCTTTACGGCATCGGAGTTCACAGCGATTTTTGTATAATGGGTTTTGCTCAAAAATTTTTTCAAGGTGTGAAATTTCTTCTAGTTGCAGAATTTCTTCATCTCTGAGAATTTCTCCAAGCCGTAAAATTTCTTCGCGTCCTTCCCTATATTGTCTTTGACATTCCAGAGTTTTCTTGAGAATTTCTTTTTCAATGAGGGATGCACCTAAGTCGTGTCCGAAATCTATCGGGGTGTCAGACATACCCTTGACAAGGGTGTAGTCTGTGGTAGAAGAACCAATGTCGATGACCAACACCGACTTTTGTAATTCTTCTATGGTGAATATGCCACTTTCTTTCGCATGCATCAAAGCAGCGCGTGACTCTTTGACTACGGTTGCATTTGGCAAGCAACCTTCAGAAAGGAGTTGTTTGTAAGTCTCAATTTCTTCTTGCCACCATCCTGATGGACAACCTATGAAAAAGTAGTTGTCATCTCCTGAGTGAATTTGTTTAGTATCAATCAAATGCTGATAGATAGCATTCACAAATTCTTTAATGTTTTTTTGGTATGTTGGTTCATTAAATTTCCTGCTTTTAAAGGCAATTTCAAAGATGGTGGCATCGGGCATTTGATACGCCATTTCCCCAATGAAAATTCCTTTTTTAGGATGGTGGGCAATGGCGGTGGTTTGGCTTTTCCTGTTATTAATAAGCAGACTTTGAGGAGTCGTTTCTGGATTATCTGCTCGCACCCAGGTCAAAGCCGTTTCTCCGTGCCCTAAATCAAATCCGATAATTTTGAGATTATGATAATCATGCATGAGTAATTCTGTTTGCTTTATACAATGAATACTATTTGCTCGTTCCCATGCTCTGCCTGGGAATGCATCCAGGGGGGCTGCTGCCGATTCGTGATAAATTCTGTAGAGACGTTGCATGTGAGTCCAGCGCTGCGGGAGGGTTTCCCTCCGCAGGCGACTGGCGAACCCGAAGGGCAACGTCTCTACAACCCTGAAAATTAATGCGACAGACCACTAGGCTGCTGAAGACGATGCAGGCTCAACTACGCTGCCTGGTAAGAGTACTTGGTCATCTTTCACAAAAGCGTGCTTCAGGGTGATGTAATCTGTCGTTTGTGGATCGAGACTCGGCTCAAAGTAGAACATAGACCAAGCTTCCATTGCCAAATCCTGTTCCTCTGTGGGTTGATAAACTCGTGTCTCAATTCCGTAGCGTCTCAAAATCGTCGCAGCTTGTTCAATGCGCCTACGCACTGCAGTTGGGAGTTGAGTTTGTTCATCAAGTCCCTCTGCCATCAAGTCTTGTAGGTACTCTAACAAGTCTAGATGATTCTCCAGACCGGGTTTGGGTGCTTTCTCTTGGGTTCCCCCGTACGCCGCAACAGTTAGGTCAATTGATTGAAAAGCTTGATAAAGATAGTCAAGTAATTTATCAATATCTACACCTATTTTCAACTTGTTTTTAGGAGGTTCTGGCTGGGAGGTGACACCTGTGTTTTCAGACGACTGCGTTTGCTGAACTATCTTTCCAATCACTCCTCCCGTGATTGCTCCTATTAACCCCCATGAATAACCCCCTGCCAAGGTTCCTGTTATACCGCCAGCAAGTAGGCTGCTCATAACCTCACGGTTTTGCTGTACTTGTTGTGATAACGCCTGTTTGTAATAATCAAGCGATGTTAAGGCTTTCAGATTTTTTTCTATCTGAGTAATTGTGTTAAATGGCGCTAAAGTGTTAGAGGTTAACTCAGTCAAACCTAATTGGTTTTCGGATTGTGAGTTAGCATTACTGTGAGATTTTTCCGAAGTGTTTGGGGTTGAATCTTGCAGTTTGACTAATATTAAAATGCTCGTGTATTGATTGAGCGCCTTTAACATCACTGTAGCAAGGCGTGCCTGTGGTGGGGTCAATCCTCTAATGTAATCACCACTCAAGTCTGCAAGCTTGTTAATCTCTTCTTGGACTATCTTAACGGCTTGCTCAGTCGTTTCTACACGTTCTAATTGAGACTTTAGCTTTTCTTTTATTTCTTTGTAATGAGATATAAGTGTTTTCATAATAAATTTTAAGGGATCCCATTTCTATAGTATCGTTGCGATTTCACAGGGTGATATTTATATTTGTTGGGTTTACACAACCCTTATAGTAGTATTTTTAAGTATGTATGGCACTTGTTAAATTAATTACTTATATTTTTTAGTATTCACTAATGTTTAGTAATGTGCTGCCGTGGCTCATTGCGGTCAGATAAATTACCAGGATTGTCAGATAGATGAGGAGTGCGGACATGATATTACTGCCAAGCCTCAGGAGTGATATCTTTACTACGGTCGAAACACGCGCTCAAATGGCTGGCGACGATAGCGACGAGAAATGTCAAAATCTTTATCAAGAGTTGCAATAGCAGAAATATCCAAGCGTTCGGAAATCACAACCAGTGATAAATCTGCAAAATCTCCTGGTAAGTCGGCATACTGGGCATTGAGTTCGGCAATACGTGAAAAATCCTCTGCTAGTAGAGGCTCCCATTCATAGAGACCATTTGCCATATCTGATAAAAACTCATTTTGCACCCGCCAATTAGGAGCAAGCAAATACATCACCTCAGTAACGCACCCAACTGTAGTTACCAATCTACTTGTACAGTCAGCAAGGAAATCGCGAACTTGGCTGTGATACCTGTCCCCAGCATTGTAGTAAGCTACGAGTAAAGAGCTATCGACAAGAATAACAGGATAATAAGTCATGCTTCAAGCTTTCTGCTGGCTCTGTTCATAGCGTTTCTGGAAATACTCTGCTAGGTACTTAGAGCGTGCATCCCGGTCGGATAAGTCACTTGGACCGTTGAGTAAATGCTGAGGATGTCCACCCCGCCGTTCTAAAAAGGTCTTCTGAGGCTGTAACTTTTGCAAATGTTCGCGTAGTAGCCGTTTAATTAATTCACGACTTGTTGTTTTTTCCTGGGCGAGAATCTCTACTAAATACTTTTCCGTTTCGTCATCTAAATTTACGTTCAACATAGAAAGTTATGCCTCTTAGTTAGTACAAAATCAAGAAGAGCAAAATTACTAAACAACTACAAGTACAGCTACATAACCTAACTAGAGACGCTTGCTTTCATTCAGCGCGTCTCTATCTAAGAGGATAGCTACATACTTTGCTTGTATTCTTCTAACAGTTGCGGAATGTAATCATACCCATCCACACCAATGACGGCAATGATTTTAGAACGATTTTGCTGCAATAAATTTCTGAAAGCTTCCGCCCCTATTTGTCCTTGAAAAATGGTGAGTAACCCTGCTGTTTTACGCCATTCATTGGAAGCAATTTGGTTTAACAAATACATTCCCAAACAGCCTGCGTAAATTGCTTTTTCTTGGTCTTGTAGATGATAATAAGCTTCTGCTAAATTCGCTAAATTCAAAGCTTGAAGATACAAATCGCCAGAAATTTGCGCTGCTTGGAAGCCGTCTTCCAAATATTTAATTGCTGTTTGAGGCTGTGCGATGACTAGATAAGCTATGCCTAAACTACTGACACACAAAGCTTTACTTTGAACATCGCCCAATCTTTCTGATAGTGTTAAGCCTTGTTGTAAGTAGTTAATCGCCGTTTCATAAGTTTCTGGTTCTAGCTGTTCGAGCTGCTGTGCTTGCATGACTTCGCTGTAGCCCAAGTTTACCAGAGCATTTGCTTCGCCCGTACGATCGCCTGTTTGCCGACTCAGTATTAATGCGCGTTGGCTGTAGTTAATTGCCTCATCATACATTTTTTGGGCAACGTAAGTACGGCTGAGGTGGTTGAAATTGGCAATTTCACAAAGGCGATCGCCTGAATTGCGTGCTATCTCCAATGCTTGCTGATGAAACTCTACAGAGCGCTTATATTGTCCAAATGCTCGTTGAGAATAGCCTAAAAGTGTCAAAATTCTTGCTTTCTCTTGAGTTCCCTCAGCTTGCCGCAACGGTTCATCCAGATAATTCAGTGCATCCCGCAAATAACTACCAGAAAACGAGGCGAAAATCCCCCCGTACAAGGGAAAGTAAGGAAGCTGTGCAAAGGTTCGCAGAATCTGTAGCATCACTAGAGAACAACCAGCGCTGTACACCGCCGCACTACTAAAACCATCTGCCAGTTGATTCCAAATCACTGCAAACGTCAAGAAAGTTGAAATTGACAACTTTGACCCTGCTTTAACATTGTATGGTTGTTGATCAAACCAGTTGACTAACCCCCGTTGCAAGTACTGCAAAACGATTGCCATCTCCACCCAGTCGCGGAGGGTGATACCGCGCTGCTGTTGGGCAAATTCTATTGCAGATTGCTCCATTGCCAAGGTGCGAAACAGTGCTTGGGGTAACTGACTACTAACTTGCTTTGCCCAAGTTGCCCAAGGACCACGTTCTCCCGGTACGCCGCCAAATCCCAGTGACTCGCGGCTTTGCTCGTACATCCAGCTGATCAAGTGGTCTTGCAGTCGTTGCCAAGCAGCCACACCACGGGTAATACCTTCTGATATTTGCTGCAAATCAGAATCCGGCTGAGCAAATTGCTGCAAAGATTTTGACAATTGCTGGATTTGCTGTAAGGTTAGTGCATTCTTTCTATTAGGATCAGTTGCGCGTAAGAATGCAGCCAGACGCTCCCCTGCTTCGGCTGTAGTAATTTCTTTAATTGCAGAAGTAATGGCTTCTACGGCTTTATTTTGCTGTTGAGCACGTTGCCATTGACTTTGAATCGTCTTTATTGCCCTAAGAGTGCGGGTTGCTTTCGCTTGCTTAAGTTCATCTTTTTCGGTGTCTACTTGTTGCTGGGTGGAATTGAGGCGATCGCTCAAACCTAACTCAAAAACTTCCCCTGTGTCAGCAGTCACACCTTTAAGCAACATTTGATACACTTGCTCTTGAGAGCTAATCTTGCCCTTAAGTGTATTTTGGACAATTTCGTCGATTAAGGCGAGATACTTTTCACGCAATGGCAGAGAGTCAGACACTTTAGCAACCAGAAAGGGATACGTTAATTTTAATTCCTGTCTCGGTAAAGGTGCAGAAAAGGATGAGGGGACACATCAATTCAAAATTCGCTCATTCAAAATTCAAAATTTGGAATCTCTCCCTGCCCCCTGCCCCCTGCCCCCTACCCCCTCCTCTTCAAGTCCGTCCGGCGAGATTGGCAACAACGGCTGCTAACTCGGTTGGGTTGACTGGTTTGGCAACATGAAGCTGAAAACCTGCGTTGAGTGCTTTTGTCCGGTCTTCTGCTCTAGCGTATGCTGTCAATGCCACGGCTGGAGTTCGTCCGCCTTTTTCACCAGGAAGCGCCCTGATTTTACGAATTAAGGAGTAGCCATCTTCTTGTGGCATCCCAATATCGCTGACTAAGACATCCGGTTGAAATTTTTGCAGGGCAACAAGTGCGTCAGAAGCAGATGACACTGCTATGACTTGTGCTTCATGCTGTAAGAGCATTGTGGTCAAAAGCTGACGGGCGTCTGGCTCATCATCTACGACTAGCACCCGCAAGCCTCCCAAGTTTGGAAGATCGTTCTCAACCACTTGACTTTCTGGTGTAGATAAAAGCTGCTTTGCCTCACTTGTCTTTGTGGCAACAACTTTCATAGGCAGATTGACAATGAACGTTGCCCCCTGTCCAATTCCTGGACTTTCGGCACGAACTGTACCACCGTGTAATTCTACCAAATGGCGTACAATGGCTAAACCCAAACCAAGCCCGCCATGCGATCGCGTACTTGAGCTATCAGCTTGGCGGAAGCGCTCAAACACATACGGCAAAAACTCAGCAGCAATGCCAACTCCTGTATCTCTCACCTGAAATTCCACGCGGGAATTCATGCTTTCAAGTCGTACATCTACCGTTCCCCCCTTAGGTGTGAACTTAACGGCGTTGGATAGTAAATTCCACACAATTTGTTGCAAGCGGTTGGCATCGCCCAAAATTACCCCGACACTTGGGTCTGAAAAATACTCAATACAAATTTCCTTCGCGTCAGCACCTGGAATAACCGTATCGATAGCTACCTTTATCAGCGATGCAAGTTTGACTGGACGCACATCTAGGCGGAGTTTACCAGTAATAATCCGTGATACATCCAACACATCTTCTATCAGTGTTGTTAGGGATTTCGTGTTGCGGTCAATTGTTTCCAACGCTCGGGCAGTGGTTTCCTCATCAAATTTACGACTCCTGAGTAGTTGTGTCCAGCCGAGCATTGCGTTGAGCGGGGTACGGAGTTCGTGGGAGAGTGTGGCTAAAAACTCATCCTTCATGCGATTTGCTGCTTCTGCCGACTCGCGGGAAGCTTGTTCTGTTGTCAGCAGTTGTTCGCGTTCTTGCTCTGCTTGCTTGCGATCGCTAATATCAATCATGAATCCACGCAGTAGCTGTGGTGCATCTTCACCCCGCACCACATTTACAATGTCATACAGCCACACAACTTTGCCATCTGCTGCCAACATTCTATATTCAAATTCGTAATTCTCCAAAGACAGCGAACAGTCTATGCAATGCTTGATAGCCCACTCCCGATCCTCTGGATAGATATGAAACTCCCAAAAATGATCTGTGTACCAGTCTGAGAGTGGATAGCCAAGAATTTCAACTGTTTGCGGTCCTACATAAGTAAAATTCCCTGTGGTAGCGTCTGCCTCCCAAGGAATCACGCGCACCTTTTCTGCCAGTTTACGAAACCGTTCTTCGCTGTCTTTGAGAGCTGCTTCTGAAAGCTTGCGTTCTGAGATATCACTAATTAAGGCAACAAATCCTACGACTTCTCCTTGGCTAAATTGAGGAACGTAACAGACGTTAACATAACGGGTTACGCCATCTTCATAATCTAAATTTGTCTCATAGGAGACTTGCTCTCCTCTTAATACCGCTTCCACATATGGACGAATCGACTCATAAACTGACTCGCCCACAACTTCTTTAATATGCTTGCCGTAAATTTTTGAGGCGGGAATCCCATGCCATTCTTCATATCTTTTATTATTAAAGCGATAGCGTTGCTGGGCATCGACATAGGAAATTAAAACTGGCACAGCATCTGTAATTAGGCGCAGTTGTTCTTCTCGTTGACGCAGTGCTTCTTCGATCCGTTTGCCTTCGCTCAAATCCAGAGAGAAAACAATCATCTCCTGTTGACAGTCGTAAGGTTCCTGCAACAACGCACCACCAATCAGAATTGGGACACGGCTACCATCTTTGTGGATGTATTCTTTCTCAAAGGGAGTGCCAACTCCTTGTTTCCTGATTTCTTTTAATGCTTGTACATCCAAATTTATATATTCCGGCGCTGTTATGGCATCCCAACGTAACTTGCCTGAGTGTAATTCTTCACGGGTATAGCCCACCATGTTGAGAAAATAGTCATTGGCGTAGTGGACACCGCCACTAAAATCGCCTAAAGCAACACCAAAAATATTCGACTCCACCAGCCTTCGGAAGCGCTTCTCGCTCTCGCGCCTAGCAACTTCTACCTGCTGGCGTTCTGTCATGTCCTGTTGAGTTCCCCACCCTCGCACTAGAACACCATTTTCTACAATTCCCACAACATTGTTATTGTTCACCAAGTACTGAGAATTTCCATGCTTATCTATCTCATGGGATACGTCGATTCTATCAAAGCCCTGCTTAGCACTGCGTAACCCTGAATTTAGTGAGCTAATGAGTATCGCTACAGGTACGAACGTCCCTAACTGCAGTATGTTATCCAGAGCAAAATTGCCTACTAAGTACACAGGTTGTGTAAAAAAGTAGCCCATAGCCAAAGTAGACAGAGCAGTAGCCAGCAACCCTGGTTGCATCCCACCATACCAAGTACTCACTGCTACAGCCGCAAAAAACAGTTGGCACAAGGTTGGCATCAGCAGTGACTGTAGCAATAGTGTTAGTATGAACGCGCCACCAACAGCTAAGGCTGCCACAGCGTAAGGCACAAGAAGAGGGCGAATTCCTTTCAAAGTGGGTTCTCCTTTGGTGCAGCACTCACAGCAACAATTGCTTGCTCTACTGCTGTAGCTTGTATCAGCAACTTTACTTTGTTAAAACTCTAATTGCAGATAATTTTAAAGAGTTTTAAATTTTTTTCAAAAATACCGAAAATAACTTTATATTTTTTTAACATTTTTTCATTTTTCCTTGACCTTCATCAAACCTTGCGGTGAGTGTGGAAACGAGCGTGGCTTTGATTCCTCATGCAGCTTTTACGTTATTAATAGTTAAATGTGAGACACATCTTGCATTGTAAAAAAGCTGGGAAAAGCGAAAAATGGCTCGCACGTCCATATTAACCTTTGATCGTGGCACATTAATTTTGCATCCACCACCACGCGGCAAAGCTTGGATGGATTTTGCTACATGGGATGATAGAGTGGAAAAATTCCGCATTCCGGCTATTCATTACCGTGCTTTGGTGGAAGCAATGCAAGCGGAAAATACTGACTTTATCGATGAGGCTAAGGCGTTTTATCCTCTGGAGTTGGTTCCCAGTGTGGAAATGGAGCCTTACCCCCACCAAAGTGAGGCGCTAGCAGCTTGGAAACTTGCGGGAAGACAAGGGGTAGTAGTGCTTCCTACAGCAGCAGGAAAGACGTATTTGGCGCAGATGGCGATGCAAGCAACACCGCGCACGACGCTGATTGTTGTACCAACACTGGATTTAATGCACCAGTGGTATGCTCATTTAAAGGCGGCGTTCCCTGATACTGAGGTGGGGTTACTGGGAGGTGGTTCGCGGGATAGAACACCTGTACTTGTTGCCACTTATGACAGTGCAGCAATTCATGCGGAAAGTCTGGGGAATCTGTATGCTTTGTTAATTTTTGACGAATGTCATCATTTGCCAACAGATTTTAGTCGAGTGATTGCAGAATACGCGATCGCACCCTACCGTCTGGGACTATCCGCCACACCCGAACGCACGGATGGCAAACACGCCGACTTAAATATTTTAATAGGCAAAGAAGTCTATCGTAAAAGGGCTGAAGATTTAGCGGGTAAGGCGTTAGCAGAACATGAAATTGTACAACTTAAGGTGAAATTATCACAACTGGAACGCGAAAGATACACTCAGCTGATTCAAGTTCGCAACGATTTTTTGAAGGAATCAAAGATTTCTTTGGGGAGTCTTCAAGGCTGGCAACATTTTGTGCAGATGAGTGCGCGATCGCAAGCTGGACGTAGGGCAATGTTAGCACACCGGGAAGCGAAAGAAATCGCTTTGGGTACTGATGGGAAAATCAGAGTTCTGGCTGATATATTGGCTCAGCATTATCCGGAACGTATTTTGATTTTTACTGCTGACAATGCTACGGTTTATCACATTTCCCAAGAGTTTCTCGTTCCAGCGATTACTCATCAAACTCCTGTAAAAGAACGTCATGAAATATTAACAAAATTTCGGGAAGGGGAGTATAAAACTCTGGTTGCTTCTCATGTGTTGAATGAGGGGGTTGATGTACCAGCGGCTTCTGTTGCTGTTATTTTATCTGGGACTGGTTCCACACGGGAGTATATTCAAAGATTGGGAAGGGTTTTAAGAAAGGGGAAGGATAATAATAAGCAGGCGATTTTGTACGAGGTGGTGGCGGAGGATACGAGTGAGGAGGGGACTTCGGCGAGGAGAAGAGGTGTGGAGAGAAATGAACCGCCAAGACGCCAAGAACGCCAAGGTAAAGAGGAGAAGAAAGGGAATTTGCGGGTTATTTATGGGAGTGGACAGGAAAAGAGTCTTAAGGCTGCTGAACAGTTAGAGATAAATTATAAGGTTCAAAAAAAGCCGCCGATAAACACGGATGAAAGTTGATAATGTTTCAATAGTTCTTTGTGTTCATCTGCGTTTATCTGCGGTTTAAAATTCCAATGTTACCAACAGAGTTACTAAGTCACAGGCAAAATGGGGAAGAGATAATCCCAAAGAGACTAAAGATTGATGATAAGAATTTGGCGATCGCCACTGAGTTAATGACTTGTTTTCAGAAGGTTGTGGGCGATACTCAGGGGGCGCTTGAGCGTCAGTTGTTGGAGTTGGAGGGGGATACTCCAGATTACAGGATCAAGCGGGGTTTGGCTTATATCCTCAAAAGCGCTTTTTGCACGTTTGAGGTTGTGAGTCCTTTGGAACCTCAAATGTTACGAGAAAAGGTTTTTGCTTTGGCTGCGAAGTCTCCTCCGAGTCGGGAGTTGACGGAAGTTACCTTGACAAAGATTGCTTTGGAGTTGAGTCATGAACTTGAACGCGAAGTTTTGGTGAAACAAGTTCGTGACGGGTTATATGCTGATTTGTCTGAGAATAAGATTTTAACTGCTTTTGATACGCCAGACTCTAAGGAAGTCTTGCATCGATACAATTTATCTCAAGTGCAGGGGGTGTTTTATAAGGCGAGTCAGTTGATAATAAATGCTCATCGTAATGTTCCAGGACAATATAAGCTTTTATTTCGCTATCTCAAGTTGTTTCAATTAATGTCTTATATTGAGGGCGATGCTGACCACGGGTTTACAATTACAATTGATGGTCCGACGAGTTTGTTTACTCCAAGTACACGTTATGGTTTGGCTATAGCTAAACTTATCCCGGCTTTACTTCATGTGACAAAATGGAGTCTTTCCGCGACTCTGCAAACTCGTGATGTTTACACAAACACATGGAAAACTGGGCGTTTTACTCTCAATTCTGAATGCGGTTTGGTGTCTCATTATTCAGCCGGCAAGCCATACGATAGTATGCTGGAAGAATCTTTTGCTAATAAGTGGGAGTCAATGAAGACAGATTGGGTGTTAGAGCGAGAGGTTGACTTAATTCCCATTCCTGGAAGTGTGATGATTCCCGATTTTAGATTAGTGCATCCTGATGGTCGCACATTTTTATTAGAAATAGTTGGTTATTGGCGACCCGAGTATTTACAAAAGAAGTTTTCACAGGTGCGGCGTTCGGGATGCGATAACTTGATTTTAGCAATTTCTGAGCGATTGAATTTGGATAAAGCAGGGGTCACATTAAATGATGTTCCTGCAACAATTGTTTGGTTTAAAGATAAGTTGTTGCCAAAATCAGTGTTAGCGGTGATGGAATAAAAAATCGTGAGGTTATTCTGAATTCTGTCTTCTGAATTCTTATTCATTAATTCATGATTTCTTTGTTTTGTTGCAGCAGATATTCCAAAGCTTCTCTTGTCTTTAGCTGGGGAAATTCGGAGTAAAAATGACTCACACTACAGAAAGGTTCTGGTGTTGCTAGGACAATCACGCGATCGCCCCACTGATGTAACCAAGGTAGCAACTTCAAGGGCGCTACTGGAGTACATAACCAAACTTCTGCTGGACAAAGTGCCTTGAGAGATGTTGCCGCTACTGCCATTGTCATACCTGTGGCAATACCATCATCAACTAAGATCAGCGTAGCACCTTCGGTATTCACCTGCGGACAGCCAGGACTCAATTGAGCCTCAAGAAACTTCGCTTGAATCGCAGCTGTATCTAAAGCTGCTTCTCGCCACCCTGAATTCGGCATATTGCGAAAAGACAGCTTGTGCTGATCCCAAAGAACATTTCCGGAAGCAGTAACCGCACCAATAGCCAACTCGGGATTTTCTGGATGGCTAATTTTTTTCGCTACCTCTATCGTCAAGGGACAGTTGAGGAGACGCGCTACTGGTGCTGCTACTGGTAATCCTCCTCTTGGCAAAGCATAGACAATTGTTGCAGGCTTTGCTACCGAGTTAGCAGTTTGCTGGGTTAAAATAGCCTGAATCGTTTGTGCCAGTTGCTCACCAGCTTGAATGCGGTTAGTAAAAAGCGGGGTGTTTGTCATGGTTCCCCCAGCATACGACAGCGTCTATGCTTCTATCATGACTGATTTTGACTGAGGTTAACCGATAATCACAGACGGTTACGTTTTAGATCGTAGATGATCTCTACACACCAGTTAACCAGCTAGTATCACGCCAAATACTAGCAGCTACGGTATTAATTTTGTAAAGAATTTTTACAGAAAGCTAACCTCCTAAGTAAAACGAAGAAGTCACTGTGAGTCCTAATTTAGTAGCACAAAACTATAGATTTTGCACTTAGCAAACAAGACTTAGGAAGTAATTTATGCCAACCCGTCGTAATATTTACAACATTTTAGAGGATGGAGGCTCAACAATTGCCTCGTATCGTAGGGGTATGGAGGTGATGAAAGCCCGCTCTAGGGCGAATTCAAACGATCCAACCGGGTGGATATTCCAGGCAAACATTCACGGAACTTCAGAGAATAATCCTACCTTTAATCAATTTTGGAATGTATGTCAGCACCGAAGTTTTTTCTTCTTGTCCTGGCATCGAATGTATATTTACTTTTTTGAGCGAATTGTGCGATCTGCTTCAGGGGATTTGAACTTTGCACTTCCCTACTGGAATTATTCACAGCCAAATCAGCGTGTCTTACCACAGCCATTTCGCATTCCTGCAGATAGTTCAAATACGTTGTATGTGAGTCAGCGAAGAACCCAAATCAATCAAGGCACACCACTACCAGCCACGTCAGTTGACTATAGCCGTGCTTTGAGTTACGTAAATTTCTTTACTAATACGGGTTCTTTCGCTCCTTCCTTTGGTGGAGGCGTGGTGTCCAGACCAATGCAGTTTGCTAGTCCTAATGTTACAGGGCAACTGGAAAACCAGCCTCACAATGTCATTCATGGCGATATAGGAGGACCAGGAGGTTGGATGAGCGATCCTCGTTTAGCTGCTCGTGACCCAATTTTCTGGCTACATCACTGTAATATTGATCGGTTATGGGAGCAGTGGTTGAGGCTAGGTCAAGGTCGTTCCAATCCAGTCAATAATTCAACATGGATGGATGTTAAGTTTAGCTTTTTTGATGAAAATGGTCAGAAACAGGAAATGTCGGGTAAAGATATCTTAGATACAGCTTCGCAGTTGAATTATGTTTATGACGATATGCTAACGCCTCCACCTCCAACACCACCTACCGTATCATTGATTGCACCAGCCTCAGCTTCTCCTCAGTTGGTTGGATCTACGTCTAAAGGAGAAGTCATTCGGCTGACAACAAGTGCAGCTTCCTTTTCGATTTCTCCCGTCGCGCAAACAGCATTTAGTACTGCGCTACCAGTGGCAAACCAAAGAGTTCTCCTTGCATTTGAAGGCATTGAGTATGACAACTCCCCAGGCGTGAATTATGAGGTCTACCTCCTGCCAAATGGTCAGTCAGCACCTAAAGAGGAGAATTATGTTGGGACTATAGGGTTGTTTGCAATGGAATCTCATGCTCACTCACATACTGGAGAACACTCTGGGCACGAGCATGGCAACCATGACACTGGTGAGAATAATTCACAAGCGACAGTTGTCTTGGAGGCAACTCAGGTAGTGGAGGCGCTACGGCAACGAGGTGAATGGTCTGGTCAATTCCGGATTAGCCTAGTGACCACCTACCAGGATCAGCCAGTTTCCGAAGTGCGCTTCAAGCAAATTTCTGTTTATACTCTCTAACTTGAGGGATGAAGGTGGAGACCAGAGCTGTCTTCACCTTTATAAAAGGATAGCGCCAAGTGCAAAACCGGAATCACTATTACTAACTCCCCAACAGTTCTTTTGCTACCAATCCTTTCTGAATAGCCAAGACTGCGGCTTGAGTGCGATCGCGCACTTCCAACTTTTGCAAAATTGCATGAACGTGAACCCGCACTGTACCAGCAGCAATGTAGAGAATTTCCGCAATTTCTTGATTGCTTTTACCAGCAGCCACGAGTGCTAAAATTTCTTGCTCGCGCTTTGTCAACGGATTTTCTAGTGGTACCGGATCTTCTGCGGGCGATGCTGCTATATTGTTTCCCTCAAAAGCGGCTCGAATTGCTGTGGTTGCTGTCTGATCCCACCAAGAAGCACCTGCTGCTACCGAACGCAATGCCAATATCAAAGACTCAGACGGAATTCCTTTAAGACAGTAACCAGCAGCCCCTGCTTCAATTAAGCGCGCAACCAAGGGTTTTTCCGAACGAGACGTTAAAACGAGGATGGGTAAATAAGGGTGCTGCTGCTTAATTTGACGACAAGCTTCAATTCCACCAATCCCTGGTAAACCAACATCAAGCAAAACCAAATCTAACCCATAGCGATTAGCTAATTCTACAGCTTGCTCGCCATCTTCCGCCTCGGCTATGATTTCTATACCCGCCTCCTGTTGCAACCGCATTC
This sequence comes from Kalymmatonema hyalinum WJT4-NPBG1, assembly GCA_019359075.1. Taxonomy (GTDB): domain Bacteria; phylum Cyanobacteriota; class Cyanobacteriia; order Cyanobacteriales; family Nostocaceae; genus Kalymmatonema; species Kalymmatonema hyalinum. Next base: position 12,497 of record JAHHIB010000032.1, on the reverse strand, counting down.
GCAAACCCAGGCGAAACAATTCATCATCCTCAACGAGTAATATTCTCAGCGTTGCCCCTGGTTTCATTTTTAGTTATGAGTCATTAGTCATTAGTTATTCTCCGCGTCCCCAAGTCTCTCCATCTCTTCAACTCGGTGGTGGGCACGCAGGCAGTCGAAACCCAAACATTGCCCCCCTACTTGCGCGATTCTCTGCCCAAATTATACCGCCATGCGCTTCAATAATTTGGCGTGATAAATACAACCCCAGCCCTGAACCCTTAGCATGGCGATCGCTATGCCCTTGATAAAATCTCTCAAATAGATGGGGTAGCTCTTCTTGTGTCATCCCACAACCACTGTCAAGAATTCTCACAATTTCATGATGAGAAGAACCTTCCAGTACAACTTCTACGTTGCCGCCACGCGGAGTATGATTAATCCCATTCATCAGAAGATTAGAGAAAACTCGCCCAAGTTGCAAATAATCTCCATTTACCCATAACGAGCGGCGAAAATCCGATTCTCCATAATTAACACAGATATATACCTGACGCGCCCTTGCTACCTCAGTTAGGGTGGCAATCGCCTCTTGGGCTACTGTCACCAAGTTAACTGGTGAACGCTGAAGTTTCAGTCCCTCGGCGTCGATGCGGTATACATCCAACAGAGTTTCTACCAGCTGCAACGTGGTGCGGTGAGAACGAGTCATAGTTTCTATGACATGCTCTTGCATTGGCGTAACTCCACCAAATTGACCTTTCTGGAAGGATTTTAGCGTTTGAATTGCTCCAAGTAGCGGTGTTTTCAAGTCATGAGTCAGGGTGGAAACAAAATCTTCCCGCATCTGCGCTAGTTGTTCTTGGGAGCGTAACTGTGCTTGTGTGTAGGCAATGGCTTCTTCGTTGCGGCGGTTGCGATGGCTTAAATAACCCGTTACCAGCAGTGCAATCACAGCAATGAACCGATTTGCCACCGTTGGCGCATGAATCATTTCCACTCCAGGGACAAACAAATTCAACAGCGTTAATCCAGCCGCTGCTAGCGTCACGCCAAAGACACCCTTGCGACTTAATCGGGAGTTTGCTAACAAAATCGTTCCGGTGTACAGGTAGCCGAACACATACTCAGGCGGCGTTAAGTATTCCAGCGTCATCACTAGGGCAAATCCACCAGTTATCAACCAGTAAATCAGTCCTCGTTCGTTCTTCGTCAAGATATTTTCTTTGATTTTCAATAACCAAAACCACATCTTAAGCTTTTAATAAAGAATGAGATAAATTACAATCTGACTGATGATGTCATTAGATTACAATTCTTATTTCAATACTATTTATATCAAACGAAAAATATCCCTGTTCCCAGCCCCTCTAATCACTCTTTTAAGGACTTTTCACTTTATACTTTATACTCTCATCCTTTTCTGACCTATATCAATATATATATAGCCTCGCTTTCACCTATATCAACACATCTATAGATCGTTATACCAAATAGATAATTGCTGGCGCTGGTAAAAATGTGATATTTCTTAAGAACAGAGTCAACAAGCAATATCATTTTGTGCTAAAAAGTGGTAATTTGATTTGCTTATAAGTAGAGCGGAATACTACCTAAAATTCAAAATTATGTATTTTTTAGTCAAATTTTTATTGACTATAATAAAAAGTATATAACTAAAGACAGATGCAAAAAATAAATTTAAATTATTAAAGCAAGAATGGGAGTTTAAAAAAAAGCAGAAAATGAAATAAGGAGAGATGATATAGCAAATGAAAAATAGAAATTCAATTTATAAGTAAAGACCAAATAATCAAGAGATTGCTGACTGATTGTGGCTTCAAAAATCTTTCACATTATCCATCTATAATTTTGGCTAGATAAATGGGACAAGGATTTTTTCAAATTGGCGTAACGCTGTGTATCGTGATAGCAATAACTCCGCTATTGGGCAGATATATAGCGCGTGTTTTCTTGGAAGAAAAAACGCTGCTTGACCCAGTCATGAAACCTGTAGAGCGAATTATTTTTACATTAGCTGGTACACGCACAAAAGACGAGATGACGGGTTGGCAGTATGCCAGAGCAGTACTTTACAGCAACATTATTATGGGTGTTGTGGTATTTCTGCTCATATCTTTTCAGAAATTCTTACCCTGGAATCCTCTTGGGTTCGCTGCTCCTAAATGGGACATCACGCTGCACACGACGATTTCATTTTTAACAAATACTGACCAGCAGCACTACTCTGGTGAGACAACCTTAAGTTATTTCAGCCAAACGGCAGCTTTAGCTTTTTTGATGTTTACCTCAGCCGCTACCGGGCTGGCAGTAGGAATTGCTTTTATCAGAGGTTTGACAGGTAAACCACTGGGAAATTTCTACGTGGATCTGACGCGCTCAATTACGCGCATATTACTGCCAATTTCAATTGTAGGTGCGATCGCATTACTCGCATTAGGTGTACCGCAAACATTGAATGGTCCTTTACAGGTAACAACCTTGGAGGGAGCAACGCAGTATATAGCCAGAGGTCCAGTGGCAACATTTGAGATAATCAAACAGTTAGGAGAAAACGGCGGCGGCTTTTTTGCGATGAACTCGGCACACCCGTTTGAAAATCCCAATAGTGCTTCTAACTTAATAGAAACCATCGCCATGATTTGTATTCCAGCGGCGATGATTTACACCTACGGTTTGTTTGCCAACAACACAAAGCAAGCTTGGCTGCTTTTCTGGATGGTTTTTGCCATCTATGCGGTTTTGGTTGGTGTCACAGCGGTTGCTGAGTATCAAGGCAATCCCGTTATTGATAACACATTGGGATTGGAACAGCCGAATTTAGAGGGCAAGGAAGTCAGGTTTGGCTGGGCACAAACGGCATTGTGGGCGATCACAACCACTGGAACCATGTGTGGTGCAGTCAATGGAATGCTCGATTCCCTCATGCCACCGGGAGGCTTTTCCACCCTATTAAACTTGTTTTTGCAGATTGTTTGGGGTGGGCAAGGAACAGGAACCGCTTACTTATTCATTTATTTAATTCTCACCGTGTTTCTTACAGGGCTTATGGTAGGGCGCACACCAGAGTTTTTGGGGCGCAAAATTGAAAAGCGGGAAATTGTCCTTGCCAGTGTAGTGCTGCTGATTCACCCAATTGCGGTTTTGATTCCCACTGCCATTGCTTTGGCATTTCCCAGTAGCTTAGCCTTTCAAATTCCGCCGCCTGGATATACTGGTTCCCCGGAATTTCACAACATCTCGCGAGTGGTGTATGAATACGCTTCAGCCAGCGCCAACAATGGTTCTGGCTTAGAGGGGTTAGGCGATAGCAGCTTGTGGTGGAACTTAAGCGCTTGTTTCAGCATATTAGTGGGACGATACATTCCGATGATTGCGATTTTGCTTTTAGCAGACAGCATGGCACGCAAACAACCAGTACCCCAAACGCCAGGCACCCTGAGAACCGATTCCACGCTATTTACGACTGTCACAGCTGGTGTCATTTTGATTTTGGGTGTGCTAACATTTTTCCCCGTTTTGGCTTTAGGACCAATAGCCGAAGCTTTTAACCTTGCCAGTAGCCTTAAATAATCTTGTTCGTGGTGAGTGGTAATTTTCAATTTTGAATTGTTGCTTATGGACTCCGCAAATCCTTCATCCAAACCTTCTCCTCGTAAAAGCGATCGCCGCCAAGCACGCAAACAATCGCGGGTAAACACGAAAGGGCTCTACCAAAGAGCAATCATTGATGCTTTTGTCAAGCTCAATCCCAAAAACGCGATCAAAAACCCAGTCATGTTTTTGGTTTGGGTTGGCACCATTATCACGTTACTTGTGACCATCGACCCTTATTTGTTTGGTCCAGTTCCAGGCAATAACCTACGACTTTTTAACGGATTGATTACGGTGATTCTGTTCTGCACCGTTTTATTTGCCAACTTTGCCGAGGCAGTGGCAGAGGGGCGGGGTAAAGCGCAAGCTGATGCCTTAAGATCAACCAAGTCAGAAACAATTGCCAAAAAACTCGCTCCTGATGGTTCAATGAGTGAAGTTTCTTCCACCAGCTTGCGCCAGGGTGATACGGTGTACGTGGTTGCTGGTGATGTGATCCCCGCCGATGGGGAAGTGATTATGGGTGTCGCCAGTGTCGATGAATCGGCAATTACCGGGGAATCTGCGCCAGTGCTGAAGGAAACAGGTTCAGATGTCGCCAGTTCTGTCACCGGCGGTACGCGGATTATCTCCGATGAGCTGATTATCCGCATCAGTGCAGACCCTGGTAAAGGATTTATTGACCGAATGATTGCCTTGGTAGAAGGGGCAGAACGCAGCAAAACACCGAACGAAATTGCCCTCACCGTGTTACTCGCGGTTCTGACTTTGGTGTTTGTGTTTGTCGTGGTGAGTCTGAGTGCGATCGCCAGCTATGCCAGAAGTCCAATCAGTGTGGCGATATTGGTTGCTTTGTTAGTCGCGTTGATTCCCACAACCATTGGAGGGTTACTGAGTGCGATCGGTATTGCTGGTATGGATCGAGTCGCCCAGTTTAACGTCATAGCCACCTCCGGACGAGCCGTAGAAGCGTGCGGTGATGTCAATACCCTGCTTCTCGATAAAACAGGTACAATTACCCTCGGCAACCGCTTAGCAGAAGAGTTTATCCCGATCAACGGGCACTCAATCGAGGAAGTTGCCAATGTTGCGCTAGTAGGAAGTGTGTTCGATGATACACCAGAGGGGAAATCAATTGTTCGACTGGCAGAAAGACTAGGGGCAAGGATTGATTTTGACCACGAAAGATCTGAAGCGATAGGGTTTTCGGCAAAAACCCGCATGAGTGGCACAAACTTGCCCAATGGAAGTCAAGTGCGTAAAGGTGCGGTATCAGCGATTAAGGGATTTGTCCGTTCCCGCGACGGACGAGATTCCCCAGAACTTGATGCAGCATACACAAAAGTTTCGCAACTGGGAGGAACACCGTTAGCAGTAGCCCTTGATGGTGAGATCTATGGCGTCATCTATCTCAAAGACATTATCAAACCAGGTATCCACGAACGTTTTGACCAGTTGCGGCGGATGGGAGTGCGTACCGTCATGCTGACTGGAGACAACCGTATTACCGCTTCTGTGATTGCCAAAGAAGCTGGAGTTGATGACTTTATTGCCGAAGCCACCCCAGAAGACAAAATCTCGGTGATTCAACGGGAACAGGCGCTGGGCAAACTGGTGGCGATGACGGGGGACGGTACCAACGATGCACCAGCACTCGCCCAGGCAAATGTCGGAGTCGCAATGAATACTGGGACTCAAGCAGCAAAAGAAGCCGCCAATATGGTGGATTTGGACTCTGATCCCACAAAGCTGATTGATATTGTTGCTATTGGTAAACAATTGCTGATTACTCGCGGTGCGCTGACAACTTTTTCCCTCGCTAATGATATTGCTAAATACTTTGCGATTATCCCGGTGTTATTTACCTCAGCTAATCTAGGAAGTTTGAATATCATGAAGTTGACTAGTACTAATTCTGCTGTGCTGTCGGCTTTAATTTACAACGCTTTGATTATTCCAGCTTTGATTCCTTTGGCACTAACGGGCGTGAAGTTTAGACCTTTGACTGCTAATCAGCTTTTGCAACAAAATATTTTGATTTATGGTTTGGGTGGTGTGATTGCGCCATTTATTGCGATTAAGTTGATAGATATATTGATTGCAGCAGTGGGATTGGCTTAAGGATTGGAACCACACAGGCGCAGCGAAAAGTTGTAAGGAGGAGCGCTAGCCATGCAGGCGGGTTTCCCGACAGAGCAAACTTTTCAAGACAGAGAACGCAGAGAAAGGAGAAATATGAGAAATAAAGTTTATATGTTGGAGAAGTTTTTCTCAATGAATATAGTTCAGGCAATTTCTTTTGTCTGGTCGGAATGGCGTTTTCAAAAGTTGCCACTTGCAATTTTTGTAGCACTTTGCCTGAATTTGCTCATTGCCCCTATAGTTTATGCTGCTGCCGATGGTACTTTAGAGCGCCGTTCTGCTTGGGCTATTGGGGTTTTAGGATTGGTGACTTTGGCAGTTATCGTTTACTTATTTGTTGTTGTTTTTCAGCCAGAACGCTTTTAGGCTACACAATTTTATTGATTATCTAAAGTACATTTGAAAGGGTGTAGAAAAATTTGTATGTCTATTCTTAGAGAAGTTGCTAAAGCAATTCGTATCACTCTGATTTTATGGTTGTTGACCGCTATCATTTATCCTTTATTCATACTTTTGGTCGGTCAAGTTCCTTTCCTTAAAGACAAGGCACAGGGCAGCGTAGTGCAAAATATTCAGGGAGAACAAATTGGTTCAGCTTTGATTGGTCAACAGTTCCGCTCTGAACAGTATTTTCATGGTCGTCCCAGTACTATTAGATATAGCCAAGGAAAACAAGGTAATCCTACTGGTATCTCTGGGGCTAGCAATCTCGCTCCTAGCAGCCCAGAATTACTGAAGCGAATTGTGGAAGAGGCAAATCGCCTCAAAGATGAAAATCTTCAACCATACGCTGATTTAATTTACACCTCTGGCTCGGGTTTAGATCCGCATATTTCAGTGAAAGCAGCACGAGACCAGTTGGATAGAATTGCTCGTGCCCGTGGTGTCAGACCAGATGAGATATTGCCTTTTATTAATAAGTATACCGAGGGCAGATTTTTAGGCATTTTTGGAGAGCCTGGAGTTAATGTTTTAAAACTAAATTACGCCCTTGATTTAGATGAGTTTAACCGTCAGGAAAATAGATAAGTCGTCATTAATGTAGAAGTTTCGGATGCAACGTGTCTACATTAGTCATTAGTTTTGTTGAACTATTGGCTAATAGCACTGCAAGCATATTAAAGCATATAAGTAAACACTTTCATGATTGATAAGCGTGAGCTTCTCGGTAAGAATAACTCAAAAGAAGCAGCCACTAGATCCGTACCTTCTGCCCCTTATGACGTTAGTCCAGCACGGCGGGGGAAACACAAAATATACATTGGCATGGCACCCGGAGTCGGCAAAACCTACCGGATGTTGGAAGAAGCCCATTCACTGAAACACGAAGGTATTGATGTCGTGATTGGGCTATTGGAAACCCACGGGCGTAAGGAAACGGCGCAAAAAGCGGATGGATTGGAGATAGTAAAGCGCACTTCAATTCCTCGGGGTGAGTTGATTTTGACAGAAATGGATACAGATGCGATTTTAGCCAGAGCGCCTCAGTTGGTGTTAGTCGATGAACTAGCACATACCAACGTCCCAGGTTCGCTACGAGAAAAACGTTACCAAGATGTAGAAATCATTTTGGCAGCAGGTATTGATGTCTACTCCACAATGAATATTCAGCATTTGGAGAGTCTCAATGACCTGGTAGCACGGATTACTGGGGTAGTAGTGCGAGAGCGCGTTCCTGACCGCATCCTAGAAGAAGCATCGGAGATAGTAGTAGTAGATGTTACTCCAGAAACCCTGCAAGAACGCTTGCTTGAAGGTAAAATCTACGCACCGCAAAAAATTCAACAATCGCTCGATAACTTTTTCCAACGCCGCAACCTGATTGCTTTGCGAGAGTTAGCACTGCGGGAGGTGGCGGATAACGTTGAGGAAAATGGCGTTGCTTCCGCCCTCCAAGGTCAATTTTGCAATATTCACGAGCGAGTTTTAGTGTGCGTATCCACTTATCCCAACTCAGTACAACTATTACGTCGGGGAGCTAGAATTGCTAGCTATATGAATGCCCCTCTATATGTTGTGTTCGTTGCCGCTCCAGACCGCTTCCTCACTAAGGAAGAAAGTTTATATATAGAAACCAGTGAAAAGTTATGTAAAGAATTTGACGGTACATTCATTCGTCACACCAGCAGTGACGTAGCCGAGGCGATCGCCCAAGTTGCTGAAAAATACCGCATCACCCAAATTGTTATAGGTGCAAGTCAGCGTACACGTTGGCAAATCCTCCTCAAAGGGTCTTTAACTCATAAATTGCTGCGCTTGCTGAAAAACGTCGATTTACATATTATTTCCGCCGATGAATCCGCTGAGAAAAACAATGGGTTCAATCGTTCGGCGATGCAGGAATGATATTTTGAGATAATTATTATCTGCACGGCAGTTGCTTCAACTCTGGGAACCAGAGCAACGCACTGCCTCGTCTATCTGCGGTTTAAAATCAAATGATTGTAATAGGTTTAATCAGTGGCACGTCCGTCGATGGTATAGACGCCGCCTTAGTAGATATTTCCGGTACAAATCTCGATATCAAAATTGAGTTGGTAGCTGGTGCAACTTATCCCTACCCAGCCGATCTCAGAGAACGCATCTTAGCAGTGTGTGCGGGGGAAGCCATCTCAATGGCAGAGTTGGCTCAATTAGATGATGCGATCGCCTTTGCTTTTGCCCAAGCAGCGCAAAATATTCAAATTGGTTATGAAAAAGCCACTTTGATTGGTTCTCACGGTCAAACCGTTTTCCATAGACCACCCGGCGGGAGAGGTGGGGGAGCAAATACTTCCTCATCCCCACTCGGTTACACCCTCCAAATCGGTCGCGGTGCGGTCATTGCTAATTTAACGGGTATAACGACAGTAAGCAACCTCCGTGTAGCAGATATTGCGGCGGGAGGTCATGGTGCGCCCCTTGTGCCTCGCATAGATGCGGCTTTGCTCAGCCATCCTCAAGAAGCACGTTGTATACAAAATCTTGGTGGTATTGGTAATGTTACTTATATGCCACCTCGTCGGGACAACTGGTTAGAAAAAATTCGCGCTTGGGATACGGGACCTGCAAATAGTCTTTTGGATTTGGCGGTGGAGCATTTAACGGATGGTGCCAAAAGCTACGATGAAAATGGCAATTGGGCAGCGAGTGGCAGTCCCTGCTATCCTTTAGTAGAAGAATGGCTAAGCCAAGACTACTTTCATCTACCACCCCCCAAATCTACGGGTCGAGAGTTATTCGGTGTAACATATTTGCAACAGTGTTTACAAGACGCCGAAGCATACCAACTCAGTCCCGCGGACTTTTTGGCAACTCTCACAGAACTAACGGCGGCTTCGATTGTTCATAGTTACCGCACTTTTCTACCACAAATGCCACAGCGGGTGTTATTGTGCGGGGGTGGCAGTCGCAATCTTTATCTGAAAAGTCGGTTACAACAGGTGTTGGCACCAGTACCAGTCTTAACAACAGATGAAGTTGGTTTGAGTGCCGATTTTAAAGAAGCGATCGCCTTTGCAGTTTTGGCATACTGGCGACAATCGGGTACTCCTGGTAACTTACCAACCGCTACAGGGGCAAGTCAAGAAGTCCTGCTGGGTGAGGTGTACTCACCGTAGCTTTTTCTGTAACCTCAACCTACGCCAATCTAATTTATGGCGTTTCTCATTTGCGGGAAGCCGAAGAGCACGTCTACAGCGATCGCAAAACTTAGATGTCTTGCACTCAACTGCAAAACGCTATATTTTGGGTGCATTCCAATCCAGGAAAAAATACTTAGCGACATGAATGTGTGAATGTACATTAGGTTATGTGGAGCCTATTATGCAGAGTCGTCATGTCATCAAATTGAGTGGCAGTTTAAAGTAACGGTAGGATGCGATCGCCACCGAACCATATACAGCTAAAATAGTACATAAGTTCTAGTAGTTTTTTTAAGGCTGTCTTAATCAATTTATTTATTTCGTGCTCAGTCCTAAGTGGAAGAGTACTAATTTTTATACAAAACTGTTTTCTATCGATTTGTAAAGATTTAGGATTTAGAAAATCAGCCTTCCAGAATATAATAAATGTATTTTATAAAGTTTTATTACTTTCATATAAATTCAAACGCCTTGATAAATTTGGATAAAAAATAATACATCCTATTATGGCAAGAGGCGAGATTTTAAGAAAATTATTTAAGAGCTTCTCGCAAAATAACCGAGAGGAATTTTATACTGCTGCGATGGAGCTTATTCAAGAGGAAAGAGATAAAAATCACGTTTTACTTGCCAAAGACCTTGAAAAAATGTTGCAAGCTCCTCCAAAAAAAACGGCTTCTAATTCCTCTCCTTGGAATGTTTATCCTGATGTGCCAAAGGATAAAGATAGTGGACTTCCTTTGATAGATGTTAATCAGTATGAATTGAGTTGGGATAGAGTTGTTCTTCCGGAAAACAATCTAAAAGCTTTAGAAAAGATAGCTTTGGAGAATAGAAAGAAAGATATTTTGTACGCTCATGGGTTAAAACCAAGTTCAAAGCTACTGTTTTGTGGCCCGCCAGGTTGTGGTAAAACTCTCACAGCTAAGGTGTTATCCAGTGTTTTAGGCTTACCGCTAGTCTATGTTAATCTTCCGTCTGTAATTTCTTCTTATCTTGGTGAAACAGCAGTTAATTTAAAGAAAATTTTTGATTATATAGAAACGGGCGAATGGGTTATATTATTCGATGAATTTGATGCTATTGCTAAAGATAGAAATAGCTTCAATGAGCATGGAGAAATAAAACGGCTAGTTAATAGTTTGATTCAACTTATAGATAATTCCAATAATCAGAGCATTTTTATTGCTGCTACTAATTATGAATCGCTTCTTGATGCTGCTATTTGGAGAAGATTTGACGAAGTATTGTTTTTTGATAAACCAGATTTGCAGTTAAGAAAAACTCTTCTCAAAAATAAATTAATTAGTATTAAGCATCAAGGTATAAACATGGAAAAAATTGCATCTCGACTTCAGGATGCGACGGGTGCAGATATTGAAAGAATATGCTCGGATGCAATAAAATCGGTTATTTTAAAAAGTGAAAATCTTTTGACGGCATCTGATTTAGAAGCAGCTTTGCAACGTCATTTAGCAAGAACCCGTATAATTGAGCATTCAATAAAATCGATAAAGAAACAAGCAGAGTGTCAAGATGACAAACCAGTATGACCATCTGGAACTACCTATAATAAATATCGAGCTACCGAGGCGTAGTAGAGGAGGCGGCTTTACCAGAGACAAGAGGGATGACCGCCAAACTCATGGAAGCAAGCTTTTAACGCAAGCGTCATCACTAATTAATCGCCCTCCCAAGGAAGTTACTCCGTTTGGTATTAACCCAAAACTGATATTTAAAATAAAATTAAGAAAAAAACATAGTTTAGAAGAAAATAACCTATCTTATTTAGGTTTAAATTTATTAGCTAAAGAGCCGAGGGCGAGTCAAGCTATTGTTGTATTTTCTTCAGATAACGAATTAAAGCTGTTTAGGGAAAAATTAGCGTCTTATAGTGGTTTGAACGATAGTGATTATGAATATGGATATTTGGATGCTATCGAAGACATTGTTCCACTAGACCCGGAAGATAGGATTGGTCGCTTGCTGGAGTTAGAGCCACTAGAACCTGATGAGTTAGTTCCGTTAGACCTTGAATTATGGCATACGGGGAATAACGATGAAATGCAAGGTTACTTAAAGGATTTGGATCTCTTTCTCCGTGAGTACGAAGAGTATCCAGGGATGATGGTAACTGACAGATATATTAGTGACTATTTTTGTACTGCGCGGGTTAAGCTTAGACAACCAATTTTAGAACTTCTTCTTACGGAAGATGCTGTTAAAGAGATTGATAGAAGACCAAAACCAGCTTTTGAATCAGCAGCAGAAGTAAATATCTCTCTATCCGACTTCCGCGAAGCGGTTTCTCCCCCTGAGTCAGCTTGTGGCATTTTGGTAATTGATTCTGGTGTTCAAAGTGGTCATCCGCATATTGGTATTGCTTTGGGGGATGCACAAGTTTTTCCCGATCCAGGTCGTAAATTTATCAAGGGAGAAGCGGAAGATGGGGATGTAAAAATGGGTGGACACGGAACTGGAGTGTCAGGTATTGCCTTATATGGTGATGTAAGTAAATGTATTAAAGACAAATTATTTCAGCCTGTAGTGTGGCTATTTTCGGCTCGCGTCACCAATGAAGAAAATAAATATGATCCAGATTTGCTTTTGGATAAACAATTAGAAGATGCAATTAATTATTTTATAAGTAATTATTCTAACTGTAAAGTCATTAATATCTCTCTTGGTGATTCCGATTTAGTTTATCGAAATGGTCAAAAGCAATTTCGTTTAGCTGCGAGAATTGATGAGATTGCATATAAGCTCCAGCATAAAAATATAGTGTTTGTAATTTCGGCTGGTAATTATTATTACAATTATGAATCTAAAGAACTAATTCGGAAAGATTACCCGAAATATTTATTAAGCGACGATGCCCGTATTATTGACCCTGCAACTTCCGCGATCGCATTAACAGTGGGTTCTTTATCAATGGGTAAGGGTAGCTCCCAATATCATGATGATGCTTGTAGAAATGTTGTCGCCAAGGTAGAAGGGTATCCCTCCCCATTTACTAACCCAAGTTGCTAGTTATTTGAGAAGGCGATCGCAAAGATAATAAAATCCCCTCCAGTAAGAAAAACGGAGGGGAATTATGTTAAATGAAACAATTGCTGTCTATGCTATCATTGACGACTT
>JAHHIB010000031.1 GCA_019359075.1 Kalymmatonema hyalinum WJT4-NPBG1 | reverse complement strand
GGAAAATTGCAGTCTATTCGTCACAAGCATTGTCAGCCAATCCATCGCAAAGATGGTTACTCGTACAGTTTTCACCCAATGTCCACTATTGTCCAGTAAAACGTTGTTTAGAGGCGTCGCGATCGCCCTCGGGCAAGCACTTAAACTTTCTAAATTCTTAATTTCTTAACTTATAATATTATTTTATATCAGTAAAAATACTCTAAGGTACACATTAACTGCAAGGTTTGTGACCTCGCAATTACAAACCCCAACTTATGGTAGGAAGATTGTTAATTTTGTTCCCGCAACGTGTCTACACAGCGGAGCCATAATAATGCGTGAATTTTGAAATCCCCCCAAGGTATGATTTTTGCCCTACCTATTTCATCCCGGCTTGACAACCAATACAGAACAATTGGCTTCTTCCACCACTTGAGAACTCACGGAACCCTGGACAATTCGCTTCATACCAGTTAAGCCGCGACTACCGATCATAATTAAATTAGCTTTGTAAATATTGGCAAGGCGAATAATTTCTTCTGCTGGGTCGCCAGTGACAATTTCTATATCGCTTTCAACTGGCAAGATTGTCTGGTAGGATTGCAATTGTTTTTCAATATGGAAATAAGAAAATGCTGGTGACTCTGGTTGAGGACGGTCGGCGGGTAGTTCTATCTCGGACTCTGATGTAGGAAACACATGGCAGAGAATGACTTTGCTATCTTTTGGCAGCACCAATTCTTGTAAAGCCTGAATGACTCTGTCTGCAAGTTCGGAATCATCCAGAGCAACCAAAATAGTCTTTAGCACCAATGTCGTCTCCACAAGAGTAGACCTTTTAGATACGTAACGGCAGAAGGAGATTAATGGCTACACCAACCTGCCCAATTTCAGGGCATAAGTTTGTATAGCCTTAAAGTTTCATTTGTAACCCATAGGCTCAATTTTGCCAAATTTCTCAGGAAAAAATTAATAATTCAAATTCAAATTTACTCTTCCTTTTGAACTCGGCGTCTGACAGAATCAGCGTGAGAAGGTAAGCCTTCAGCTGTTGCTAGCACATCAATTGCACCCGCCACCTTTTCTAGTGCGGTCTGAGAGTATTGAATGATACTGGAGTGTTTCATAAAAGTTTCGACTCCTAAGGCTGAGGCATAGCGAGCAGCACCAGAAGTTGGTAGGGTGTGGTTAGGTCCAGCTAAATAATCTCCTACGGCTTCTGGTGTAGAATACCCTAAGAAAATGGCACCCGCATTCCGAATAAGTGGTAATAGCTCCCAGGGGTCTTCTACTTCCAACTCTAAATGTTCGGGGGCAAATTCATTCGAGAGTTGGGCTGCTGCTTCCAAGGATTCGACAATCACTATCAAACCATAGTGAGCGATCGCCTTTTCTGTCAGCAAGCGCCTAGGGTGGTCTATCAGCTGTCTTTCCACCGCCACTTGTACGTTCTTTGCCAAAGCTGTATCCGTGGTCAACAAAACTGCTGCTGCCATTGGGTCATGTTCGGCTTGCGCTAACAAGTCAGCGGCAATATGTACGGGATTTGCGGTTTCATCGGCAATAATCAGCACTTCGCTTGGTCCGGCTAAGCAATCAATGCCTACGGTGCCATAGACGAGTTTTTTCGCCAAAGTTACATAAATATTACCTGGACCTGTGATCACATTCACTTTCGGAATCGTTTCTGTCCCATAGGCTAAAGCGGCGATCGCCTGTGCGCCTCCGACGCGATAAATTTCTTGCACCCCAGCTTCTTGTGCTGCGACCAGCACTGCTGAGTTAATTGCTTTGTCTGGTCCTGGTGGTGTGACCATCACCACGTGCGGTACACCAGCCACCTTTGCCGGAATTGCATTCATCAATACCGTGCTTGGATAGGCGGCGCTACCACCCGGCACATATAACCCTGCTCGGTCTACTGGTGTATACCGCTTGCCTAAAACGACCTCATCATCGCCAAATTGTACCCAACTTTTGGGAACTCGCTGGCGGTGGAATGTATCAATTTGGCGGCAAGCCAGCCTGATTGCCTGGAGCAATTCCTTTGATACCTGTTGGTATGCTGCATCCAGTTCTGAGCCTGTCACGCGCAGTTCTTCTGGCTTGAGGGTTTGCTTATCGAATTCGGCTGTGTAATGCAGTACAGCTTTATCGCCTTGGCGCTTCACTGCCTGCAACACTTCCCGCACTGTTGCTTCTTTGTGCAGCACCTGTTCATCATGGGTGCGATCGCAGATCCGTTGTAGTTCTGGTCTAACGTCTGCCTGCTGAGTAATGATTCGCAGCATGGAGTAAGGACAATGCCAACTTGAGAAAATTTCTGCGGTGAGAATAAGTTTTGCTTCTTCCCCAAAGGGGTGCAAAGCTAACTCTAACTCTCTTCTCTAGCTTAACCTGGATTTTTTTGATACTTCCACGGTTTTCAGCACATGGTTTGTGTCAAAGACAACTAAATTGCGAGATTTTGACTTACCTTTTGGCTCTCCCTAGTAGCAGGGGATCCAAACTGGCTATCAACAGAAAACAGGCGTGCTACTTCCCGATATTCTCTCGCTCCAGATCCCAAACTTTCCTGGAGGTCAACTGTATGTTTTTTCATCTAGTCCCCCTTTTGAGTCTGGGTCGGATATTAGTATCATTTTTGCCTATTTTTTTACTTGACTTACTAATTTACTTACTAACATATATACAGAAGCGATGTGACTATTTGCTAGATTTTAACTCTTGAACTTCACCTGTTTGCAGAACTGTTGTCTATAAGGAATATATTCCTCTGAGGAAAGAACTACATCACCAGTGTTTAGTGAGCACTTATCTGATTATTCCCTTAACTAAAGTTAGGAAATTTCAATAAGCATTTTTCATTGAGAACTGATTTGGTCAAGATTTTATAGCTTTATAGCAGAGTATTTTATTGTAGCATCTTTTTAGAGGTTATAACAAGGTTAAGCAACCTAGTTTCTTAGAATGCCATTAGCACGACATACGAGACTTTGGATACACGATTGCCAAAGGTTTCAAGCTTCTTACCAGTCGTACAGCCTCTCCTGAGATCCTAGCTCCTGAGTTCTGAGTTCTGAGTTCTTTCTTATTCAACAGTATATGCTTAAAAACTGTGGTCATTTGGCTTAGATATATTCTTGTAAGTCAGGAAACTATAGTATGCGATACATCCATCAAAAGAAACGAAAAAAAATAAAATATTATAACCAATTACTCATATTGTCAGTAGTTATAGTCGTATTTCTTATGGGTATCGTGGCGATGCCTGTACGTAGCCAGGTAAATGTGGTCGATGCTGAAATGACAATCGAATTACCACTTTCAACCCGTGGCGCAAAAATTCTCGATGCCAAAGGTCAGCAAGTTTTACTTAGAGGTGTGAACTGGTTTGGTACGGAAACAGAAACGCACGTACCTCACGGCTTGTGGAAGCGAGATTATAAAGAGATACTGGCGCAGATTAAGAGTTTGGGATACAACCTGATTCGGTTGCCTTATTCTCTGGAAGCACTACGTTCGCCTAATATTAACGGTATTGACTTCAGTATTGGTAGCAACAAAGAACTTGAGGGGAAAACCCCAATACAAGTCATGGACTTAATCATTCAGGAAGCACAACGTCAGGGGTTACTCGTTCTACTCGATAACCACCGTTTAAGCGATCAGCGCATTTCTCAATTGTGGTATGAAGACGGCTTCACAGAAGCAGACTGGATTGATACTTGGAAAATGTTAGCCTATAGGTACAAGAATCAAACGAACGTTATTGGTGCAGATCTAAAAAACGAACCGCACGGAAAAGCGAGCTGGGGTACTAACGATTTAGCTACAGACTGGCGACTAGCAGCAGAACGGGCTGGTAATGCTATTCTTGATGTTAATCCTAACTGGCTAATTGTTGTGGAAGGGGTAGAAAAGAACGTCCCTACACAAAAGCTACCCAAGCATTGGCAGGGTGGCAATTTAGAAGGAGTGAAGCGCTACCCAATACGTTTATCTCGTCGCAACAAGCTTGTCTATTCACCTCACGAGTATGGTCCTAGAGTTGCGGATCAGCCTTGGTTTTGGGAACCAAAATTTCCCAAAAATCTTATTGATCGCTGGCAAATAGGATTTCACCATATTTCTAGTCAAAATATTGCGCCCATTTTTATTGGTGAGTTTGGTGGACGGCAAGTAGATACAAATTCTAAAGAAGGAATTTGGCAAAACGAATTTGTCAAATATATCAAACAGAAAAAATTGAGCTTTGCCTACTGGAGCTGGAATCCTAACAGTGCTGATACAGGTGGTATCTTATTAGATGATTGGCTGAGTGTTGATATTCCTAAGCAGCAACTACTATCCCAACTGCTGCCAGTTAATTTTTCTCAAGTAACACCGGTGCAGAGGAGTGGAGGACTAGGGGAAGTAGAGGGAGTCAGGGGAGAAATCAATTCAAAATTCAAAATTCAAAATTCAAAATTAGGAGTCTCTTCCTCATCCCCCTCATCCCCCTCATCTCCCTCACTCCCTCACTCCCTCACTCCCTCATCCCCCTCATCTCCCCCATCTTCCTCATCTGCTCCCCGTATCTCTTCCTCTTCTTCCCAACTGGCAGTCACTTCTGATATCTATACAAATTGGCAAACGGGATTTTGTGTCAGCTTCAAAATTATGAATCAGAGCAATGCTAAGGTTAACGATTGGCTGCTGACATTTAGTATGAAACAAGCTGCTATTAATAACTCTTGGAACGGTAACTTTAAACCACAGGGAGCGACGCAGTATGTTGTCACGCCTTTAGACTGGGGAAGGGTGGTTGAGCCAAATCAAGTACGCGACTTTGGTTTTTGTGCCAATAAACTTGGTTCAGACTACCAGCCCACCGAAGTAAGAGTCAACACTCAAAGGTGAAAAGAGTGAAGTACCCGCAGCTTCATCTGTTTTTTCTTTCCAAGCCATTAGTAAAGTCTGCGCCCGACGAATCATTCGAGCAGTTGCTTTTCCTTTCTTCAGTATTTTAAGTCATTGTTGATGTTGTTCTTGTGTCAGTTTTACTATGTGCTTTTTGTCATACCCTATTATGTGCGATTGTCCATGTGCCCAGTGCCTTCGGCGATCGCTCAAACCTCCCATTTGATTCTAACCTCTGATAATTAATGCAACAGACCACTAGCTTAGCGTCTGGAAACTGGGTAATGGCAACCTCAACCTATTACTGTTGCAGATGCTGCCGAAGTTAGCTTGACCTGATCACCAACTACAGAACTCTTATTTAACTACTGACATACCTTAGGTGTGCGTGTTATCACTCACAATCGGCAAATAATAACCTTAAATAAGGTAATTAATGACGTAGGGATATAAGGCAGCAATGCTGAAACTGGCTGGTTATCAAATTATTGGGCAAATTTATGCAAGCGATAAAACTTTGGTATATCGAGGAATAAGAGAACAAGACCAAAAACCAGTTGTGATTAAAGTTCTACGGCGTAGGTATCCTAGCTTCCAAGAACTGTCACAACTGCGCAATCAATATACGATTGCCAAAAACCTCGAATTACAAAGCATCATCACACCTTATAGTCTGGAACCCTACGAAAACAGCTATGCCTTAGTTATGGAGGATTTTGCTGGGATCTCTCTCAAGGATTACATGAATCATATAGAGTCGCCAAAATGCCTGCCTCTACAACAATTTCTCCACATCGCTCTTCAAATCGCCTCTACCTTACATGAGTTGTATCGTAACCGTGTCATTCACAAAGACATCAAACCTGCGAACATCCTAATTAATCCCAGAACTCTTGAAATCAAACTTATTGACTTCGGTATTGCCTCTCTTCTGCCCAAAGAAATTCAAATTCTTACCAATCCCAACGTTTTAGAAGGCACACTGGCTTACATTTCTCCTGAACAAACAGGAAGGATGAACCGAGGTATCGACTACCGCACTGACTTTTATTCTCTTGGTGTCACGTTCTTTGAACTTCTCACCGGACAGTTGCCCTTCATCACAACTGACCCAATGGAGTTAGTTTACTGCCATATTGCTAAACAACCACCAAAGGCAAGCAGTATCAATCAGAGCGTTCCTTCAGTTGTGTCTGACATCATCAACTTACTCATGGCAAAAAACGCTGAAGACCGTTATCAGAGTGCCCAAGGACTAAAGTATGACTTAGAAGTGTGCTTGCAACAGTGGCAAGAAATAGGAAAAATCGTACCCTTCGAGTTAAAAAAACAGGATATTTCCGACCGTTTCTTAATTTCTGAAAAACTCTATGGTCGCAAATATGAAGTTGAAACCCTACTTGCTGCTTTTGAGAGAGTGATAGGCACGGGGACAACTGAAATGATACTAGTATCTGGTGTCCCTGGTGTGGGCAAGACAGCAGTGGTTAACGAAGTCCACAAAGCGATGGCACGGAGTGCCCGCTCCGCGATTGGCTTTGCCACTGCCCCTTGGGCAATCGCGCGACAGCGTAGTTACTTTATTAAAGGGAAATTTGACCAGTTGCAACGCGACATTCCCTTATCGGGATTGGTGCAAGCTTTTGAGGACTTAATCGGGCAACTACTCAGTGAAACTGATGCCCAAATTCAACAATGGAAAGCAAAGATTCTGTCAGCATTAGGTGAACAAGCTCTGGTCATTATTGATGTTATTCCCAAACTTGAACTCATAATTGGCAAGCAACCTAATGTTGCTGAACTCTCTGGTACTGCTATCCAAAATCGTTTACATTTATTATTCCAAAGATTTATCAAAGTATTTACAACTAAAGAGCATACCTTGGTTATCTTTCTGGATGACTTGCAATGGGCTGATGCAGATTCTTTAAAATTTATTCAATTATTAATGAGTGAAAAGAATGTCAGCATCAAAAATATTACATTGTCTTCTCACCATTTAGCAGAAACGAAGAGCAATGGCGGAAATCAGGGTGGTTTACTACTTATTGGTGCTTATCGTAATCATGAAGTTTCAAGAACACATCCGCTATATCTGACACTAAATGAGATTGAAAAAGCAAAAGCAACGATAAATACTATTAACATAGAAGCTTTAAATCAGGCTGATTCAAACCGTCTCATCGCTGATACCCTCCGTTGCCCAGAAGCGGTTGCTATTCCTCTTAACCAAATGGTATTTGCCAAAACCAAAGGCAACCCCTTTTTTACTCGTGAGTTCCTTAAATATTTACATGATGAAGGACTCATTCAATTTAACTTTGATGTAGGTCATTGGCAGTGTGACATTGCTAAGGTAAAGGCATTAGCTTTAACAGATGATGTAGTAGACTTAATGGCAATTAAAATAGAGAAATTGCCAAAACATACTCAAGAAGCATTAAAACTTGCTGCCTGTATTAGTAACTCTTTTGATTTAAAAACTCTGAGTATTGTGCATCAAAAGTCTGTGGTAGATACAGCAGCTAACTTATGGACTGCGTTAGTTGAAGGGCTAGTTTTACAAGAAATTGACAATGAAAAATCATTTATAAATAATAATAGTTCATCAGTAATTATCTCTAGTAAAGAACCTAAAATAATACAAAAATTTAATTCAAAATTACCCCAATACAAATTTGTACATGACCGAGTACAGCAAGCCGCTTATTCTCTGATACCTGAATCACAAAAACAGTCAATTCACCTAAAAATTGGAAAACTGCTGTTGAGTCATACTCCAGTTGAAGAACGGGAAGAAAAAATTTTTGATTTGGTTAATCAGTTCAACATAGCGGTGGGATTAATCACTGATCAAAGTGAGCGCGATGAACTGGCAATGATGAATTTGATTGCTGGACGTAGAGCTTTGGCATCAACAGCTTATGCAACGGCAGCTAAATATTTAACAACTGGCATTCATTTTCTCTCTAGTGATAGTTGGGAGACGAACTATCACCTAACGCTAGCTTTGTATGAAAAAGCAGCAGAAGCGGCATATTTAGCTGGCGACTTTGAGCAGACAGAGCAATTAGCAAAAGTGGTGTTGGCAACAGCAAAAACTCTGTTGGAAAAAGTGAAAGTTTATGAAGTCAAAATTGAAGCTTATAAAGCACAAAGTCGGGGAGTGGAAGCCATTACAACAGGGTTAGAGGTGCTGAAGTTACTGGGGATAGAATTTCCCGAACAACCAAGCCAAGAAGATATTGAGATAGCGTTGCAAGAAACACAGATAGCTTTGACAGGAAGACAAATTGAGGACTTACTCGACTTACCGAATATGACTGAGCCAACAAAACTGGCAGCTATGAATGTTCTGTGGCGACTCCTACCCATTACCTTTATGAGTCATCCTCTCTTGTTTACGTTAGTCGTTTTGAAACAAGTCAATTTATCACTCAACTATGGTAATTGTGCTTCGTCTGCTGCATCTTATGTTTCCTACGGCATTATTCTCTGGAATTTACGTGGAGATATTGATTCCGCATATCGATTGGGTCAACTGGCTTTAAATTTATTAACACGATTCAATGCTAAAGAGATTAAAAGTATAGTAATTTTTGAAATTAATAGTTTTAACAGACATTGGAAAGAGCATCTTAAAGAAACTGTAAACTCTTTGCTGGAAAATTACTCAATAGGGTTAGAAACTGGAGATTTGGCACATGCTGCCTTTTCTGCACTTATGTACAGTGAACATCTATTTTGGTTTGGAAAAGATTTATCATGGCTCGAACAGGAAATAGCCACTTATCATGAGAGGATTAGTCAACTCAAGCAACAAATAGTACTTCAGCTTAATGCAATAAATAGGCAGGCAGTTTTAAACTTGATAGGACGCTCTAAAAACCCATCTTGTTTAAGAGGTGAAGCTTACGATGAACAGATTATGCTTCCTCTTCATCAGGAAGCTAGTAACAGGCAAGCTATTTTCTACTTACATCTTCAAAAATTATTTCTGTGTTATTTGTTTCAGAATTACCATCAAGCTAGGCAAAATGCCAAGTGGGCAGAAAATTATTTAGATACTGTTCCAGCAAAGCAGGTTTTTGCTATTTTTTATGTTTACAATTGTCTAACTTTGTTGGCAGTTTATCCTGAGGTGGATCAAGCTGAACGAAACCAAATTTTAGAGAAGGTATTTGACAATCAAAGCAGGATGAAAAAATGGGCAGATTACGCCCCAATGAATTTTTTGCATAAATACTATTTGGTAGAGGCAGAGCAACATCGAGTTCTGGGTAACAATGTAGAGGCAATGGAATTGTACGATCACGCCATTACCCTAGCCAAAGAACACGAGTACATCAATGAAGAAGCTCTTGCTAACGAACTTGCTGCTAGGTTCTATCTAGAATGGGGCAAACAGAAGATTGCTCAAACCTACCTTACTGATGCCTACAATAGCTACGTTCGCTGGGGAGCCTTAGCCAAAGTTGACGACTTGGAAAAACGCTATCCCCAATTACTTGCGCCCATTCTCCACCAAGAACAACCTACCCCTCATCCTAGAGAGAATAGCACGCCTGACAATACCACATCTCCATCTATCAATAGTACTAACGAAACTGCCATTGGCTGTAGTACGAGCATTTCAAACTCTCTTGATTTGGCATCTGCAATCAAAGCTTCTCAAGCATTGTCTGGGGAAATTCAGCTTGAGCAACTGCTTTCCACCTTAATGCAAGTCGTGATGGAGAACGCCGGTGCTTCTAAGTGCGCTGTGATTTTGAGGGATGGTGATCATTTACGCTTAACCGTCACCGCAGTCGGTTTCAGTTCAGATAATGCGCGCAGTTGCACGGCATTGCGATCAATTCCTGTAGAGTCAAGCGAAGATGTTCCGATAACTTTGATTAACTACGTCAAGCGCACGCAGGGAATCTTGGTCATTGATGATGCAACGGCTGTTGCTTCCTTCGCAAGTGATGGGTATATTATCCGCGAGCAACCCAAGAGTCTCTTGTGTATCCCAATTATCAATAGGGGCAAATTGCTCGGCATTCTTTACTTAGAAAATAATCTAGCGACGGCAGCATTTACAGGCGATCGCCTGGAACTCCTCAAACTGATTACCACCCAAGCGGCAATCTCTCTAGAAAATGCAATGCTTTACCAAAATTTGGCACAAGCAAATCAACGCTTGGAAGAATACAGCCGTACTCTAGAGGCAAAAGTTGACCAAAGAACGCAGGAACTCAAGGAAAAAAATCAACGTTTGAAGCAAGCCCTAGAAGAATTACAAAACACCCAAATTCAATTGATTCAAACTGAAAAAATGTCGACTTTGGGGCAAATGGTGGCGGGAATTGCTCATGAAATCAATAACCCTATTAACTTTATTCATGGCAATGCCATTCATGCTTATCAATATGTAAAGGACTTGCTAGATTTGGTTGCTGTTTATCAGCAGGAATACCCCAATCCCTCTCCTCAAGTGCAGGAAAAAGCTTTTGAAATTGACTTGGATTTCCTGCTAATAGACCTGCCAAAGCTTTTGGATTCCATGAACGTTGGAACCACGCGTGTCCGCAATATTATTTTGGGCTTACGCAGCTTCTCTCATTTGGACCAAGCAGAAATGAAATCTGTAGATATTCATGAGGGAATCGAGAATACCTTAATGATTTTGCAGCACCGACTCAAAAGCAAGGACGAGTATCCTGAGATTGAAGTCATCAAAGAATATGGAGAACTGCCTAAAATTACTTGTTACCCTGGTCAGCTTAATCAAGTGTTTATGAATATTCTAAGTAATGCAATTGATGCGCTGCAAGAGTCATTTGTCAATAGTCATCCTCTGGGCAAAGCTGCTCAAAGGATATCTACATTATATGTAGAAGAGAAAGGACAAAAGACAAAAGACAAACGACAGATTCGTATTCGCACTGAACTTGCAGATTTCAATACTGTAAGGATTCGGATTGCTGACAACGGTTTGGGAATGGAGCATGAAGTGCAGCAAAAAATTTTTAACCCATTTTTTACTACTAAGCCGATAGGAAGTGGTACGGGATTGGGGTTATCTATCAGCTATAAAATTGTGGTGGACAAACACAAGGGACAGTTGATTTGTGATTCTACTCCAGGAAAGGGGACTGAGTTTATTATTGAAATACCGACACAACAGCAATGATGTTAGTAAAGCCTGTAATAGAAAGTGTTATACCTCCATATTTATGAGGCTTTCAACGGTTGAGAAATAAGATGTTTTTCTGCATACCCCATCATCTCATTAATGGCTTCCGTGAAAACTTCAAATACTTTCTCAACAACCTCAAATGCTTTAGCTCTTTGCTCCTGTGTCAGTTGTGTGGTTTCAAGAAATTGCTTTACATTATCGGTTAATACAGTATGATCAGCTTCCACGCTAACATGGTGCTGACCGAAAAAGCGATACTTTTGTTTGGTAATTTGTTGGAGTTCTTCTACTATTTGTTTAGTTAGAGTAAAAGTAACATTTGCTGTTGCCTCTATCGCCTCAATTGCTGCTAGCACTACAATAGGTTCTGAACGGAACGTATGTAGTGCAATTTGATGGTTCACCTGTCGTGCTTTATACGTTTCTTCACTCCAATAAAATCTCATGGAATCACTGAACTTCATTAACTGGTCAAACCCTAGTTTCTCAAGGTCTTCTAGAAACCATATCCAGTGAATGTCTTCCTCATCAGTGTGTCTGTTGATTAATTTCTGAATTGGGTCATCTGTTGGCTCTTTTCGGAAATCGTATTTGAGTAAATCTTCAAAACTCATTGCTATAGGAGTTACACAAGGTGCCCAAGCTAGCCTTTGTCTTGGGTCTATACTTTTGTCTTGTAAAAACTGAAAGAATGGCAATTGTGCGAATTCTTGCTTTCTTTTTTCAATCAATGCAAGGACTTCTTTCATTTTCGGGAACCCACACTTAATAATTGAATTCGTGGAAAAATTGGCTGTTACACCACCGTTAAAAAACTGAGACAATCAAACCTACTTATGTAGTTTTGAAATCAACTACATAGTGTTGACATAAGATTTTATGCCAGTCTTTGTGGTGTAGAACACAATTTTTATTTTTTCAGGCTTTATTATTACTGATGATTATTGCCTCTTGTAATAAAAAAACGTATCCGTAAATATTTGGATTTCTAAATATTGACTAAAAGAAAAAAGACATAGTTACTTTAACTACTAAACAATGCAGAGAGAGTAGGACACGCTTTAGCCCGTTTATTGGTGATATCTTAGTAATTAACAGTAGAAAACACAGGAACAGCTTATTACTTTGATATACTTAGCCTTACATCAAATTTCCAAGGCTTTATATACCAATGATGGTAATGAAAGATATAACTGTTAAGCTTTGATTAACTTATTGTAAAGAAATTGTTACCTTTCTCAATATATTTAAGTATTCACTAAAACTTTAATTTTCAATATATTTACTTAAATGTTATAGTTTGCTGACAATTCTTACATCATAGAATATCTTCCTTGCCTCGTTTGGGACAAATCACCCACTGCTTAACCGCATTTTCCCTTCAAAAGGAAATGCAAGTTTTGGCACACACCTTAGGTAAAAAATAAAATAGTTAAAAAATACTGAAATATGTATATTAATCACAGATGACTTTATGGAGGATGAAGAGTAAAAGTCTGATGCTGATAGCGAATTCCACCCAACTATGCTCTTTATCAGGAAAAACTACAGGTTTTCAAGAAATTATCCAAGGTATAAAAAAACCTCACCCCGCTTAAGGTATCCCTCTCCTGTATTGGGGAGAGGGGTGGGGGGTGAGGGAACTGATTATAGGTAATTCAGCGGACTAGATACTACTACTCATCGTCTTCCTCGTAATCGTCATCTTCCTCGTATTCGTCTTCTACGAGGTCATCGACGTCACTGTCACCAGCAGAAGGAAGAATAAAATCATCCTCATCCAAAATCGACTTATCTGGACTACGTCTGGTACCAAATCCATCCCCTCCAAGCGTCGGAGCATCTAATTGGTAACTCCGGGCTGTACGGTCATCCAGCACCATATCCAGTGGATCGTCAACTTCATCCAAGACACTGGTAGTTACATCAACAGCATAGTCATCGATGGGACCAGTTTCTTCATAAGCATTAAACCCAGTGCCGGCGGGAATGAGTCGTCCAATAATCACGTTTTCCTTCAAGCCGCGCAACCAGTCGGATTTACCTTCAATTGCAGCCTCAGTCAAGACACGCGTTGTTTCTTGGAAAGATGCAGCGGAAATAAAGCTATCGGTGTTCAACGATGCTTTGGTAATACCCAACAGGACTGGGGTGTACTGCGCCCGGGCACCACCAGTGATTGCCATTGCTTCATTGACTTGCTCGACTTGGCGCAACTCTACCAATTCTCCAGGGAGCATGGTGGTGTCACCACCATCATCTATCCGGACTTTATTGGTCATCTGACGGACAATCACTTCAATGTGTTTATCAGCAATATCAATACCTTGGGACTGATACACCGATTGCACTTCGTTCACCAAG
This sequence comes from Kalymmatonema hyalinum WJT4-NPBG1, assembly GCA_019359075.1. Classification (GTDB taxonomy): domain Bacteria; phylum Cyanobacteriota; class Cyanobacteriia; order Cyanobacteriales; family Nostocaceae; genus Kalymmatonema; species Kalymmatonema hyalinum. The sequence goes on along the minus strand of JAHHIB010000031.1, from coordinate 61,079 downwards.
AACGTCTGCACCTTCTGCAAGGCATGGCTAGCACAGGCATAAACTCCTTCTTCAGAACCTAGGTTGAAGAAGATTTCCAGAATTTCATGGGGATTAGAAGGACCATCAGTTAATGTTTGTCCTGCTGTGATTTGCGCTCCATCTGGGACGATCAAGTTTTGTCCTGGTCCGAGGGGATAATCTGTGACTACGCCATTGGACTCGATGACTTTGAGTGCGATCGCTTCATCGCCATCGCCGTATACCACTTTCACTTCTCCAGTACGACGTGCGAGAACACAGGCTTCTTTTGGCTTACGGGCCTCAAGGAGTTCCTCAATCCTGGGCAAACCTTGAATGATGTCTCCAGTCTTGGCGCGTTCAAATACTAGCAACACCAAGTTATCACCACGCTGTACCAAATCGCCATCGTCTACCTGCAACACAGCGCCTCCACTGACGCGGTAGGGACGGCCGACCCGGAGTGTGACAGAGTAGTTCACAGCGGCGAGTGCTGATTCCTCAATCGGCGGAACTTCTCCTTGTACTTTCTCCACTTTTCCTTCGCCTTTCTGCACTGCCACGACTTGTCCAGATTCTTCGGCAAAGACTCCAGGGGCAATTTCTACACCCTCTACTATCAAGTTACCGACTTTGACCTTGGGTGGAGCGCTTAGATTCATCTTCGTTACGTCATTATGGCGCAACACTAAGCAGCGGCGAACTGTGTCAGTTCCTTTTTGCACGCCCCGCACGATACCCCCTTCTTTACACAATATTTGGGTACGTGCTATCACGGCTCCTGGTGCAATTGTTTGTCCATCCTCTACTTCCAGGCTTGTTTGGGTACTGCCTTGGGTAGCGTCAGCGGATATATCCCGACGAAGCACTAACGATTCCAAAATGACCAGCTGCAAGCGCTGAATTTCTGGGTCATTGGCATCCGCTACCAATTCAATATCGGCTGCCAAGGGGGAAGCATTGTGGTCTTGTTCGCCTTCGTGCTCAATTTCCAACACCAGTTGGGTTCGCAGCAGTTCCACACCTTCGACAGTCTTAACGCGTTCCGAGTCTTTGTAAGGCAGACGCTGCACTGCCCGTAGTTGAATCGAACGACCTGTTTGTTGACTCACTGATGTGGTTGATGGCACATCAGGATTGTTAGGTACAGCAAACTCAACGACCGGACGGGTCAACAGTGCTGGACCTTCTGGTGATTCCACATACTCGATGTAGCGCAGCTCTGTGGCGACTTGCCCTAACAATTCCTCACCTGGTTGAACAAAGGTGCCATCTTTGCCCATCACTGCTTCTGGATCGTCCACCATCAGCAGATCTCCAGGCTTAATCACCACTTCGCGCAGAATGTCGTTTTTCTGGGTGACTTCTATAACGCCGCTGTTTTGGCAGAAGATATCCTTGACGACTTCAGTGCCAGCTTCGACAAACTGACCGTCTTCTACCATCAGCAGGGAGATATCTTTATTCACTTCGTGGGTTTCTTCAGGAATCCACAGCAGGGTACCTCCCTGTACCACCTCATAACCCTGCTTTGCCTTACCTTTTTTCTGGACTTCCACAGCAGCGTATTTCAGCAATCCACCGGTAGTTGTGCGATAACGGTCATCAATCAACTCCGCTACCACTTGACCATTTTGCACTTTTGTGCCTGGGGTTGCTCTGAGGTTGAAGACTTGGTTGTTTCCAGTAGTGACTAAGTAATTGTTGCGACCTTGAGCGGTTTGCGCTGTCACTGTTGCTTGGTCTAAAACCACAGAAGCAGTGATAATCTCAATTTCCCGCGTCCCTTTGCCTGGGGTAGCTTCGGGTAAGCGGACAACACCACCGTGCAAAGTCGTTAACTTGGTTTCTGCTAAAACACCGTTGGAATCTATGGTGTCACCATTATTGACGACCAATTCTGCTCCTGGGGGTAAGTTATAAACTTCCCCTGACAGAATCCAAATCAATCCACCCCGAGCTGCTGTTGTCGTGGTGTTACCTTGACGGTCGGTTTTTTGTTCTGGCAAGACATCAGCAAACCTGACTTCTCCTGCCAAGTCAGAGGCGACATCTTTAACCGCTTTTTCTGTATTGACACGAGTTGTTCGTCCACCGATCGCCACCTCAGCAAACAGCTGACCCTTCTTAATCTTTTGCCCATCAACAACGTATAGTGTTGAACCTTGGGTAACAGGAATTTCTTGAGTCGTTGACGAGCCACCGTTGTCTGCTGCTATTTCTAAAGTAATGCTGCCATTAGCTTCTACATACAAAGCGTCTTCCCCGTGGCGGGTGCGGTAGGCCCTTGTCCGTAATTTCCGTGGCAAGCGAACGACACCATCGGATTCGGCGCGTACTTGTCTTGCGACTTCACCAGAGAAAACACCACCTGTGTGGAAGGTACGCATCGTCAGCTGGGTACCTGGTTCACCGATACTTTGTGCCGCAATGATCCCCACAGCTTCGCCGAGATCCACCATCTTGGCGTGTGCCAAACTCCAGCCATAGCAGTGTTGGCAGACAGATCGTGCGGCTTCACAAGTTAGGGGCGATCGCACGACGACTTCTTGGACTCCCGACTTTTCAATTTCCTTTGCCAGGTCATCGGAAACCGGGCTATTGCGTGGTGCTATAACTTCTTTTGTCTTTGGATGCACCACATCCTCTGCAATGACTCGTCCCAACAACCTTGTGCCCAGCTTAATCAAGGTTTTCTCACCTTCTGTCATTGCCTGCAAGGGAATTCCCCTGGTGGTACCGCAGTCAAATTCCCGAATAATCACATCCTGCGATACGTCCACCAAGCGGCGGGTGAGATAACCAGAGTCAGCCGTCCGCAAGGCGGTGTCTACTAGACCTTTTCTCGCACCGTAAGAAGAAATAATGTATTCTGTTACGGTTAGTCCTTCGCGGAAGTTTGTTTTGATCGGCTGGTCAATAATTTCCCCTTGGGGATCAGCCATCAGTCCTCGCATTCCGACCAATTGGCGCACCTGGGAGATGTTACCCCTTGCTCCAGAGAATGCCATCATGTACACGGAGTTGAGGGGGTTAGTCTTCTTGAAGTGGCTAACTACCTCATCTTTCAGGGCTTCTGAAGTCCCGTTCCAAGTGTCAATAACTTTTTGGAATCGCTCAACTTCGGTAATTTCTCCCCGTTGGTAGCGTTCTTCAGTGGCACGAATTTCTGCTTCCGCAGCTTCTAGCAATGCTCGTTTGGAAGGAGGAACCATCAAATCATCCACACTGATGGAAACCCCTGCTTTGGTGGCGTAGCGGAATCCCAACTCTTTTAATTTATCCGCCATCACTGCGGTTCGCGCCGTGCCATAATGCGTGAACGACCAAGAAATTAGGTTCCTCAGTTGACCTTTGTCAACAATGCGGTTCCTAAAAATCATTTTCTCATTAGTCATTAGTCAACAGTCCTTAGTCAATAGGGGAAGAACAAAGAGTGAAGAATGAAGAAAGAAGATTTTTATTTCTTCTTTCTTGTTTCTTTTTTCTTCTCTCTTTAACTGGCGATCGCTTCTTGAATCGCGTTATTGTAAATTACGCGACCTGGAGTCGTAAATACATACTGAGACATCATGTTTCCCTGAGCATCTTCTCTGACTCGGCGGAACTTGTACAGCAAAGTCCGGGTACCATCGTCATTTGGTATCACTTCAACCGGGTCTGTATCTGGTTCAGGTGACTCGACTTCACCGTCGTAGCGCACGTATATATAAGCGTGTAGGTCGATTTGCTGCTGCTCGTAAGCCATAATCACGTCATCAAGAGAAGCAAAGTACCGCCCTGCGCCTTTTGTCGCATTGGGATTTTCTGCGGTTAAGTAATACGCCCCTAACACCATGTCTTGGCTCGGTGTAATAATTGGTCTACCAGTCGCTGGTGACAAAATGTTGTTAGACGCCAGCATCAGTAACCGCGCTTCCGCTTGAGATTCCAAAGATAACGGTACATGTACCGCCATTTGGTCGCCGTCAAAGTCAGCGTTAAATGCTGGACAAACGAGTGGGTGTAGCTGAATTGCTCTACCTTCCACCAAAATTGGCTCAAAAGATTGAATACCCAAACGGTGTAGTGTCGGCGCACGGTTGAGTAAAACTGGGTGTCCTTCAATCACTTCTTCCAAAACATCCCAGACACTCGGATCCGAGCGAGATATCAGCTTTTTCGCGGCTTTGATATTATTCACCATGCCGCTACGAATGAGTCGGTTGATGACAAACGGTTGAAATAGCTCAATTGCCATTTCTCTTGGCAAACCGCACTGGTGGATGTTCAGCTTTGGTCCCACCACAATTACGGAACGTCCTGAGTAGTCAACCCGTTTACCCAGCAAGTTTTGCCGGAAACGTCCTTGTTTCCCTTCAATAATGTCTGACAAAGACTTCAGCGGTCGGTTATTTGCCCCAACTACGGTTCGTCCTCGACGACCGTTGTCAATTAAAGCATCCACCGCTTCTTGCAGCATCCGCTTTTCGTTACGAACAATAATTTCGGGAGCCAAAATTTCTTGCAGGCGGGCAAGACGGTTGTTGCGGTTAATCACCCGGCGATACAAATCGTTCAAATCGCTTGTGGCAAATCGTCCACCGTCTAACTGCACCATCGGGCGCAAATCTGGGGGAATCACGGGGATCACGGTCATCACCATCCACTCTGGTTTAGAACCGGTGGCGACGAAGTTGTCAATCACCCGCAGGCGCTTAATCAGCTTTGCCCGCTTTTGACCTTTAGCGGTCGTAATTTCTTCTCGCAAGGATTCGGCTTCTTGCTCTAAGTTGATATCAGCCAGCAAGCGCAACAACGCTTCTGCACCAATGCCGACCTCTACCCCTTGAAGCGTAGAATCTTCGCTATAAATTTGGTCTTCGATTTCCAGCCACTGGTCTTCACTCAGCAACTGTTTGTAAGTTAAGGTTTCAGCATTACCAGGACTAAGAACAACATAGGAATTGAAATAAACAATTTGCTCTACATCCCGCAAAGGCATATCCAACAGGATCGAGATATAGCTGGGAATGCCCTTAAGATACCAAACGTGAGCGACTGGTGCGGCGAGTTTAATGTAGCCCATGCGGTGGCGGCGTACTCGCGATTCAGTGACTTCCACACCACAGCGTTCGCAGACAATACCTCTGTGACGTACTCTCTTATACTTGCCACAATGACATTCCCAATCTTTAGCTGGTCCAAAGATGCGCTCGCAGAACAAGCCATCCATCTCTGGTTTTAAAGTACGGTAATTTATCGTCTCTGGCTTTGTGACTTCACCGACTACCTGACCGTTAGGTAAAGTTCTCTCACCCCAGACCCGAATGCGTTCTGGTGATGCCAAGCCGATTTTAACGTAGTCAAACTGATTATTTTGGGCTGATCTCATCTTTGCCTATACTGTGTTCTAGGTTATGACTTCTGAGGAACACGGGCTATAAAGACCGTGTTGGTGTGAGGAGTATTCAGTTTTCTAGTTTGAGTTGACACAGGTACTAGGGATGAGGGGGGATGAGGGGGATATATTCCTCATCTTCCTATCTTCCTCATCTTTGCCTACTCTTCTTCGTCGAGTGACTCACGGGACAAAGATTCATAGGTGGGACGTGGAGGCGTGCGACGGTTTCCTTGGTCTGCCATCAAATCGACTTCGACATCTAAAGAACTTCCGTCTGCCTGTGTCTCTACCTTGTGTACGGCAATATCTAAACCTAGAGATTGCAGTTCTCGCATCAACACTTTGAAGGATTCTGGTGTTCCAGGTCTAGGAATTGCCTTACCTTTGACGATCGCATTGAGCGCTTCATTTCGTCCTTGCATATCGTCTGATTTAACGGTGAGCAACTCTTGCAACGTGTAAGCAGCACCAAAGGCTTCCAATGCCCACACCTCCATTTCACCGAACCGCTGACCACCTTGCTGTGCTTTACCACCCAAGGGCTGCTGGGTAACAAGTGAGTATGGACCTGTAGAACGGGCGTGGATCTTGTCGTCCACCAAATGCACCAGCTTCAGCATATAAGCCACACCTACGGTGACTGCTCGGTCAAAGGGTTCGCCGGTACGACCGTCGTACACCAAGATTTTGCCAGGGTCATCTGGGTTATAGACCCAGTTTTTCCCTGTTTCGTCTCGTGCTTCTTGCAACTTACCATGTACGATGCTTCGGGATGATTCTTCGCCATACATTTCGTCAAATGGAGTCAGCTTAAACCGGACTCCCAAGGTATGACCAGCCCAACCCAACAGACACTCAAACACTTGTCCAACGTTCATCCGGCTAGGTACGCCCAAGGGATTGAGGACGATGTCTACTGGTGAACCATCTGGCAAGTACGGCATATCTTCCATTGGTAAGATTTTGGAAATAATTCCTTTATTTCCGTGGCGTCCTGCCATTTTGTCGCCGACTTGGATTTTGCGCTTTTGCGCTACGTACACCCGGACGACCATATTTGCCCCAGGTGGGAGTTCATCGCCTTGTTCACGGGTAAACAGCCGCACATCGACAACGCGTCCTTTTTCACCGTTCGGGACTCGCAGGGAGTTGTCACGGACATCTCGTGCTTTTTCACCGAAAATTGCCCGCAACAGTTTTTCTTCTGGTGGCTGGTCAGATTCGCCTTTGGGTGTTACTTTTCCTACCAATATATCCCCGGATTCTACCCATGCTCCAATGCGAATGATCCCCTGTTCATCCAACTGGCGCAAGGCGTCTTCCCCGACGTTGGGAATTTCTCTGGTGATTTCTTCTGGTCCCAGCTTGGTTTGTCTTGCCTCAATTTCATATTTCTCAATGTGAATTGAGGTATAAATATCATCCTGTACCAACCGCTCGGAAATCAAAATTGCGTCTTCGTAGTTATAGCCTTCCCAAGGCATATAAGCGACGACAATGTTTTGTCCCAGTGCCAATTCACCACCTTCGGTGGAGGATCCATCCGCCAGCACTTGACCTGCTACAACACGTTCACCCATATACACCAAAGGTTTTTGGTTAAGACAGGTGTCTTGGTTGGAGCGATGGTACTTGGAAATGCTGTACCTAATTTCTGGAGCGCTGGGTCTAGGACGGACGCGAATTTCTGTTGCGTCTAGATAAGTGACTTCTCCGTCGGTGCGCGATACGATTACCATCCCGGAGTCCCTTGCCGCCTGAGCTTCCAAGCCTGTTCCCACCAAAGGACGCTCTGGTTTCAGCAGGGGAACTGCTTGCCGTTGCATGTTCGACCCCATCAGTGCACGGTTAGCGTCGTCATGCTCCAAGAAAGGAATCATACTTGTAGCAACAGACACGATCTGTACAGGAGATATTGCTACATAGTCAACTTGCTCTGGCGTGGTTGAAGAGAATTCCTGGCGATAGCGTACTGTCACTTGTGGTCCGAAAATGTTACCATTCTCATCAATCGGTAAGTCGCCCGCAGCAACGCGCAGGTCATCTTCTTCATCTGCGGTCATGTACACGGGTGGTAAATCAAACCGCACCCGTCCGTTTTCTACGGGTCGATACGGGGTTTCTAGGAAGCCGTACAGGTTCACACGGGCATGAGTTGCCAAGGAACCAATCAAACCAGCGTTCGGACCTTCTGGAGTTTCTACAGGGCAAATGCGTCCGTAGTGGGATGGGTGAATATCTCGTACCGCAAAACCTGCACGTTCGCGGGTTAGACCTCCAGGACCAAGTGCTGACAAACGACGTTTGTGGGTCAGTTCCGCCAGAGGATTGGTCTGATCCATGAACTGCGACAATTGGCTTGACCCAAAGAATTCTTTAATGGCTGCTACCAAGGGTTTAGGGTTCACCAAGGAAGCAGGGGTCAGCACTTCGGCATCGGATACGGTCATCCTTTCCCGAATGATACGCTCTAAGCGGTTTAAACCGACTCGTACCTGGTTTTGCAGCAATTCGCCGACGCTTCTGACGCGGCGGTTGCCTAAATGGTCGATGTCGTCGGTGTTACCAATGTCAAACTCAAGGTTGATCAGGTAATCCACCGCTGCCAAAATGTCTTGGGGAGTCAAGACGCGCATTGTTTCTGGCACTTGCAAGCGCAGTTTCTTGTTGAGTTTGTAACGTCCAACACGACCGAGGTCGTAGCGTTTGGGGTCAAAGAAACGCGAGTCTAGGAGCTGTTGTCCTCCCAACACTGTGGGGGGTTCACCAGGACGCAGTTTACGATACAACTCCATCAGGGCTTCTTCTTCAGAAAACTGCCCTTCTTTTTCAATGGTTTTTTGGAAGTATTCTGGGTGGCGTAAGGCGTCAAAAATTTCGTTGTCTGACAAGCCCAAAGCTTTGAGGAGGACTTGCGCTGACAGTTTGCGGGTTTTGTCAATACGTACCCAAACTAAGTCGTTACGGTCTGTTTCAAATTTCAGCCATGCTCCCCGGTTGGGGATTAAGCTCGCTGAATAGGTACGCCGCCCGTTTTTGTCGATTTCTGATTTGTAGTAAACTCCTGGCGATCGCACTATCTGGTTGACAATCACTCGCTCGGCACCGTTAATAATAAACGTGCCCCGGTCAGTCATCAGAGGCAGATCCCCAATAAAGACTTCTTGTTCTTTGATTTCTCCCGTTTCTTTGTTAATCAAACGAGTCGGGACATACATTTGTACCGCGTACGTACTGTCCCGCCGTTTTGCTTCGTCTACATTATACTTTGGCTCTTTGAGCTTGTAGTTGTGTCCCAAAAAGTGTAGCTCTAGTTTGCCAGTATAATCTGTGATCGGACTAAACGAGTTCAGCTCTTCTATCAGCCCTTCTTCCAGAAACCAGCGGAAGCTAGAACGCTGGATTTCTATTAAGTCGGGCAACAAAAAGGCGGGTTCCATAATTGATTCGTTTGTCATGCCTCTACCTTTGTCAACCTAAGTTTTTCGTAAATTGTGTGTGGGAACTTCTCCTGACACCGCCGATCATTGAGCAGCTTCCGCAACGCCGGAGTCATTCAAGACGGTGCAGACTGATTTTGGCAAGAGCGCGGTTAACCCGAGTGGAGTCAAGAACTGCCATTTTCCACATTCACTTGACTTCATGAACCAAATCAAATAGTGTAACTTTTTGTTAATCTGTTTTGCTTTTCTCACTTTCCCCTCCAAAAAGCGCGTTACTTCACCTATGCAGCTTTACACTGTTGTGGCTCGTACGGAACTATCTGTTTTTACCGACCGAGGGATAATATCCTTATGCTCAGAGGAGAATAATCCCCTGAGCCTACTCTGTCTATGGATGGCTTGTTTTGGTGGGTGGTGGTCACAAGGTAATTTCTTTAACAATTCTCTATAGGGAAAATATGAAACCGTTTCTTAGAGATTCTTAGAGAATAGGTCTAGACGACCCTTAGGAGAAAGTCATAGTCATCATGGAATAAGAGCATCCGGTTGTAGAGATACGAGGATGGTCAATTGACAAGCGTTACTCAAGTGTAAAATTCAATAGTTGCTTCCTTAACCATTATGGCTTATACAAACCTGTTTTGGAGGAAATAATAATACCATATTTTCCCCTCCTAAAGTTTGATAAGTTTGATTTTTTCATTTTCTGATTTTCCCCCTTTGGGGGAATGTATTATACTGTTAAACCAAATAAGTCACAGGCATTTTGGGTGGTTATCTCGGCGATCGCCGACAAAGATTCACTGCGCAGTTTCGCCACCTGTTCAGCTACATAGCGAACGTACGCGGGTTCATTGCGGCGTTCGCCTCGTTTGGGAACGGGTGCCAAAAAAGGGCAATCTGTTTCAATCAACAGGCGATCGCTCGGAACACAAGCTGCTGATTCTTGGATTTGTTTGGCGCTTTTAAATGTCACTGTTCCACTAAAGCTGATGTAGAAGTCCAACTCCACAAACCATTGGGTTTCTTCTGGGCTTCCACCCCAGCAGTGCATGACACCCCGCACACTGTCTCCTTTGCGTTGCTTCCATTTTTGCAGTACTTCTCTTACCTCTGACGCTGCATTGCGACAGTGGATGATCACGGGTAGGTTGAGTTCAGTTGCGATCGCTAACTGTGTCTCAAATGCGTGGCGCTGCTGCTCTTTGTTATCTGCTTTATAAAAATCTAGCCCTGTTTCCCCTATCGCTACGACTTTAGAGTCACAAGCAGCTAAAGATACGATTTCCTCTGCTGTCTCTTGCTTCCATTTTTCGGCGTCTAAAGGATGTAATCCTACCGCAAAGCTCATTTCGGGAAAACGATTAGCTAGAGATTGAATGCTCTTAAACTCCGATGGCTCGACACAAGAGTGTACCAAACGTACCACACCTGCTTCTTGCCAGCGCGATCGCACTGCTTCTATATCTGGCTGGAAAACGTCAAAGTTGACGTGAACGTGAGTGTCTATCAGCTGCATCGCTTTTCCTTTGTCGTTTGTCCTTTGCCCTTAGTCTTTTGTCTTGTGAGCACAAGGACTAAGGACTAAGGTCGATTGACTACTGTGCAGTTGCTGCTGCTGGTTGTTGAGCTTTTAGCCTTTGAGCCAATTTTGACTTTTTTCTGGCTCCGTTGTTAGGATGAAGTACACCCCTTTTTACCGCTCGATCAATTTTGCTGTACGCTTCAGACATCCTAGCCAGAACTTCTTGTTTTGATTCTGGGCTTGGGTTAGCTGCATAAGTTTCTACTGCAGCAAAGTATTTCTTCATCAGTGTTTTTACTGCCGATTTGTATGCTTTGTTACGCAGTCGGTTGCGTTCTGCGATTTCGGCGCGCTTGAGAGCAGATTTTGTATTCGCCACAGTCAGTTCCAAAAAGACTATTAATATATAAACACACTACTAGATTTAATAGTATAGCATCTTTTTTGCAAATCTTAAAATCCCAGAAAAAATTTCACCAACTACAGGTGTAGGGATGGAAAGGGCTGCGTTCAAGGGGCAAGCGGGCAGAAAGTAAGAAATATTTTTAATTTTGATTTTGATTCTTCCTATGTTGATTAATTTTTTCTACAGTCCTACACCTTTTTGCTAAAGAATTCTTATATCTATTGTGGAAAAAATTTTTCAAAATTTTATTGTGCTCTTACGAATCAATCAGGCGGATTCTTCTACAGTCTCATATCCCTAATAGTAACTTTCTTTTAAGAAATAATTTACTTTTTTCATTTTAATTACGAGATGGGCTTAAGTACCAGTTATTTTAAGTAGTTTTTGTGACATAAAGGTTGCCTACCTGGAAAGAAGAAAACGTCATTAGTGAATTTACTGAAAAAATTATTTAGATTTTATGAAAAATGCTTGTCAAGCAAGTATAAACCTCATTATTTCTGAAAAAAAAAATTTTTTAATTTACCAAATATTTAATAATTTTACTTAGGGTTATCAGTCGTATACATTGAGAATATTTGATTTCGGTAATAAATTTAGATTCTAAACTAAACCACAAAAATACTGATATTTAATATAAAAAATAATACATAGTGATAAATGCCGTGGGACTTATGTTCCAATCAGTAATTGCTGAAAAAAAAGCGCCAGATAGATTTAATATATACTATGACTCTCAAAACACTGATGAACTCAAGTGACTGTAAAAGTCAGGCGCTCTTTTTCAGCATGGAAGTTTAAAAGGTTTCAAGGGTGCGTTGGTCTGTCCTTTGTGTAGTCGGTTAGCGTAAAAATTCAGAAGGTTTCAAGGGTGCGTTAGTTTGTCTGAATTTAGCTGACCGCAGGAAGGAAGTGTTTGAAGTCAAAATTGGCGCTTGGATTTGAGATTGATTTGCCTTCTTATTCAAATCTTCTAGTTGTGGAACAGGAGATGTTGTTTTCCCTATAGGTAGGGATATGGGCATGGTTTGACGTGCTTGTAGGTAAATTTCACCTTTATTAGTAAAGCGAAGCTGTTTACCTTCAAGCTGCAAGTTTGATTTCTTTAACTGACCGGCAGGCTCAAAAGTGGCAATGAACGTGACGTTGCTATCTGGACGCAGTTTCATTTGTGGATAAGCTTGCCAAACTTCCTGAAAACGACCATCGGCTGCTACTTGCCAAAGATTTAGATCTGTCTGCCATTGTCCCTGTTTAACTTCAACAATTTGGCGAGCCAAAATAGAGCGGTTATTGTTCACTTGATCATTCAAAACTCCTGCTTGTTGTCCGCTTGTTGGAATCAAAAAGCGAACTGCTGCTACTGCAATTTGGCTGGAGTCAGGTAGGTTTGTACTACCTGCCACCTTGTATACACCATTACTTCCTGTTGGTTGCACGCTTTTCATTTCTAGCTGTACTTGTTCTTGTGCTTTTTTACCACAGCCATAACTGACACTTAGCAGTAGTAAGAAAATACTTGCCAAGCTAACAGTTCCAAAGTTTGTTGTCAATGTTCGGCAAAAAAGCTGAAAATTTGGATGAATCATACGAAAAATGAGTATTTTCTCCAATTAAAAACTAGATAAGCGATATTTTCACCTATTTTCTAATATTTAGGTCTGAAAAAAAATAGGTTTACTACTTTTTAACCAAGTTAATTGACAATCACAAAATTTGCAGATATTCATTAAAAATACTCACATTTTTTGATAAAGTGGCGACATCTAATGCCGGAAGAATTTAGTTGTTTCTCAGCTAGACTAATGAAGCCCACAGTATTGGATTGTCATAAATTTACTCTGCCAAAACAGTGGAACAGGGCTTATTTTCTGCTTCATACTGCCTCAATCTCAATTTTTTGGATACTGGCAGTGAATGATGCGTGTTTAGCTCAACAAAACCCACATAATCAACACTCGAGCGAGTTGCAGTTTGGGGAATTACTACAAGTACCCAAATCACCCTTACGCAACAAGCGACGAAAGTCGGAGCCTCAAACAGTGCCTCCACCACCTGGGACATCAGAGCAAGCAACTGGTGTAGCAGTCGCACCGAAAGCAAAACCTTCATCCCAAAGCGTGCAGAACGCACCAGCAGATGATATTAAGCAGTTGGAGAGTGGCTTCGTCCAGCAGCAAATGCCTGGAAAAGCCCCGAAAGCTCCACCGCGTTCGATTTCACCGCGTCCTACTGTCACAGGACAACAGGCTGAGGAACAAATTCGTCAAATTTCTGGCTTGAATGTGGGACAACCGAACATCCAAGCTGCGCCACTTCCACCACCCCTCAGTACAACAGTCGCGCAAGAATTCACTGCACCATTTGCACCTACGTTTAATCAATTTCTCAACTCTCAACCACAACAAGCCCCTTTACCACCACTTCCAGGAACTCCCACACCGCCGTTCAATCAACTCATCAACTCTCAAGGAACGACACAGCCATCAGTTCTTAACGCCACACCACCGTTCAATCAACTCATCAACACCCAATCAACAACGCAGCCATCAGTTCCCAACACTTTTACATCAACCACCAACCAACTGCTAAACTGCCAAGTTGTACAGTCGGAACCAGTTCCAGGCACTTCTGCACCAACCTTCAATCAAGTCCTAAACTGCCAAGCGGCAACACAGTCATCAGTTGCGAATACTCCGGCATCAATCAGCAATCAACTCTTGAACTGCCAAGCCGTCCCGTCGCCATCTGCTTTTGGATCTGCCACATCACCCTCCAACCAACTCCTAAACTGTCAAGTTGTATCGTCACAACCAGTTGCCCAAACAGCACCAACGGCACAAACTCAAGAACCGACAACTCCCACAACTCCAACTCCAGCGCCGCCATCAGCAACACCATTCAATACTCCACAACCACTAGATAGAAATCGCTCCTCGCTCAGAAGCACGGCTTTACGCGAACCTTCTTTACAAGTTCAAGGAGTTTACATAACCCAAGGAGATGATTCTGCAGCACGGGCGCGACTTTCTGGAGTGTATCCGCTGACTCCCCAGCTCTTGTTTGGGGCAACTTTGGATTTAGTTACTGGAGAAAATCTCCTTGTTGATTCTCGTGGAGAGGGTTTGAACATCAACGAGCTTTTTCTGGCAACTTCAGTGGGAGGATTGCCCAATTTACGTTTCGTCTTGGGTCAGTTAGATTTAACATCTTATTTCGATCGCAACAGCTTTGCTAAAGATGGCGCAAGTCAATTCTTTAATCCTGTTTTCCAGACAAATCCAGCGTTATCAGCAACGGGAATTGCTTCCCGCACCGGTTTCCTTGTGAACTGGAGTGTGACGGATAATATCGAAGCGAAAGCGGCGGTTTTTTCGTCGTCGGATAAGATAAGCGACTTTGCCTTAGATGGATTTGCCGGAGAACTCGCCATTCGTTACGGCAATGCCATTATTCGCGGGACTTATGCAACCGATCGCGATGCTGGAATTCGCGATACTTTCCCTGAAAGCTTTGGAATTGCGAGGAACACAGAACGCACAGTGTTTGGACCGGAAAAAGATGACCGCGAAGAAGCATACGGTGTAAATGCTGAAGTTTTTATTCCTAATTTGAAATTAGGTCTTTTCGGACGTTACGGGCGCTATGAGAACCGCGATTTGGGGAGAGGGGCAGATACTTACTCGTTTGGACTGAGCTTTTTGGATTTGTTTACCCCAGATGACCGCTTGGGGTTAGGTTACGGACGTGCTTTATCAAACGAGAGCTTGCGTCGTGGAGATACGCCAGATGTGTTAGAGCTTTTCTACGATTTTAAATTTCTTCCCAATCTAAGGTTCGGTTTTACGGTTCAAGGACGAGATGGTTTTGAGGAAACAGTTTTCGGTATTCGGGTACGTTCAGAGTTTGATGTGACTCCAAGAGGGAGAAGATCTCAATGAGTCAAAACTACAAAGACCAAATTAATCCCTGCTTAAATCTGAGAAACAGTACAGAAGGTAAAAAAACAAAAAGTTTTTCTAGTCTTTTTCTGATTAGTGCTTCATTTTGCCTTTTGACTCACCTAGTCAATGTCCCGTTGTTAAATAACATTGCTCCCGCTCAAGCGCAGAAGTCTTCGTCAGCGGTGCAACGCGGTTACAATCTCCTAAAAAAAGGGTGGGTTAATGATGCCATCAAAGCCTTTGGGCAAGCGATCAAGCAGAATCCGCAATCTTTACAAGCCAAGATCGGGTTAGCAATCTCCTATAACCGCGCCGGACGTATTAACGAGGCTTGGAATACTTATCAACAGGTGCTGGCGCAAGACCCCAACAACCAAAGTGCGCTCAAAATTGTCGGGATTATGGGTACTTACCGCCCAGAGTGGCAAGCACGGGGAATTGAAGCACTCAACACTTTCTTAAAATCAAATCCCAACGATATACAAGCTCGTTCTTACCGCGCATTACTGTACAGCTATCAAGGAAAGGCAAGCGAGTCGCTAGCAGACTATGAGATAGTTTTGGAAAAGAATCCTACATCAGAAGCTATCCTTGGTGCTGCTCAAGCTTATAGTTATAGCCGCAATTACCAAAAAGCCTTAGAGTTGTTCAACCGCTATCGAACAACAGGCAAACCGATCACCGGGTTTGCTGCGATCGCCTACGCTAGCACCTTACGAGAAACGGGCAACCCAACAGCAGCAGTACAGGTTTTACAAGGACAATTACAGCGTTCCAAAACACTCGATCGCTTAGCTATTGAGACGCGTGCTGAACTTGCTAAAACCTATGTTGCCAATCAACAGCTAGATCAAGCTTTGGCAATCTTAGAGCCAATACAAAACAGACCAGAGGCAATTTTACCTTTAGCACGTTCTCTCAATGAAATTCGCACCTCGACTAATAACCCCGGCGTAGCAGAGCAAGTCGCGACTCTCTACCGTCGAGCAATTACCAATACTCCTAACCCTTCGCCTGCTTTGTTGCGAGAAGCCGCTGATGTTTTCACTGGCTTACCCCAAGGAGAGCAAACAGCACTACAACTTTATCGTCAAGCAGCTTCACAGTTACCGAATGATAAAAGTTTGGTGATACGCCAGTTAGCCCTCGAAAATAAACTGGGGCTGCTTGCCAAAAGTGACTTACAAAAGCGATTGGTTGCGGAACTTGAACCTTTACCTTCAGATTCAGTGCAATTGCAACAGATAGCTCTTGCCCTAGCAGACATTGATGCTCCTGATCCTCAATTCCTGTCTGTGTATCAAACTATTTCACCCAAGGTAAACGTACCATTTTTAAATTTCCGAATCGCTCAGATTTATTTACAACTAAATGATACCAATGGCGCAAGACAAGCTTTAGCAGCTTATACAGCAACACCTGAAGGAGCCAAAAGCCTTGCACCTCAGCTGCTAGCAGCAGAAATTGAACGACGGGAGGGCAATTTAGAAGCCAGCGCCCAACGCTTTCAGGCTGTATTGGCAACAAAGTCAGGAAGTGATGACGTTACGGATGGTGCTTTGCGGGGACTGGCTGGTGTGCGGATACAACAAAGGCGGTTTGATGAAGCTTTGGCAGCTTATGACCAATTGATAGCCCGTCAACCCCAAAATTTGACAATTCAGTTAGGACGTACAAGTATCGCCTATCAAGCAAAGAAGATTTCTGAGCAAGAGGCGCAAGCAGTTCTTAACAATTGGTTAGCCACACAACCTGCGACTAATGCACCTCCGGAACTCTTTAGTTTAGTGGGAGTATTACCTGCTGAACCACAGCGCGAAAGTCTGTATAATTACTTACTTAAAGTGGATCCTAGTTACCTACCACTGCAGCTGCGTTTGGTGCAAGTTATCGCAAAACGCAATCCTACCGAAGCGCAAGCACGGGTGAAACAATTGATTGCTCGCCTGCCAAACAATGCGAATACGTATCAGTTGCAAGGAGAGTTGGCACGAGCAGTAGGTGATTTGGATTTGGCTGGCAAGGCTTACGAAAATATCTTGGCGCAGCAACCAGATAATATAGATGCTCTTGCCGCTTTAGGAGGAATTCGTTTTGAACAGCGGCGCTTTGAGTCAGCACAGCAAATTTATTCGCAAGTCGTAGCGCAAAAACCGCAAGATAAAGACGCACGCCGCGCCCTTGCTGGTTTAAGTGCTATTGCTGACCAACCCCTAACAGCGCTCACACAGCTTGAGCAACTGGAACTCGAACAAATTTCCCAAGGCACAACTGATACAGAAGCCTCTCGTCAGAGGCAGCAAATACAAGAAGACTTTTTGCAACGGCGTGGCTTTCAGCCCCCCTGGGAGAGCTATGAGCGGAGGGGGAGATAAATCAATTCAAAATTCAAAATATGTCCTGCGGACACGCACTTTACAAAATTCAAAATAAGGAGTCTCTCCCTCATCTCCCCCTGCTCCCCTACTCCAGTGCTTCCCCTACTGTCTCATCTCCCCCTACTTTCCCTTGTGTTGTTGTAAGAATGCAGTACCTACCAAGATTGGCTGTGATTGTTAGCATGATTTTTCTGATTGCTTGTAGCTCAGGGTACTCAGTAAAATATCGAGAAACATCTGATGAGAGTACTCCGATGGCAAAAGCTCAGCCTTTGGATGGTAGCGAAAGTATATCAAAATTTGTTGCTGCTTTACCTAAATCCGTTCCTAACCGGGAGTTACTCGCTCAAAGCTGGGAAACTTACCGTCGGAGATTTATCCAAGGTGATGGTAGAGTGATTGATTATGAGGCGGACGATCGCTCTACAAGTGAAGGTCAAGCATATGCGATGCTGCGGGCAGTCCTGATCGATGACCCTGCAACTTTTGCCCTAACCTTGAACTGGGGAGAAAATAACCTCCAGCGACAAGCGAACGGCAAACGCACAGACAAGCTTTGGGCATGGCAATGGGGACGAAATGCAGAGGGAAAGTGGGGTGCGATCGATAGCAACTTTGCTAGCGATGGCGATATTGATGCGATTACTGCCTTGATTCTTGCCTCTCGGCGTTGGAATCGTCCTGAATACCTAGACCTGGCGAAGGCTAAACTGCAAGATTTATGGAATCTTTCGATCATAGTAGGACACGGAGGTAAGCTTTATTTGCTGCCTGGTCCGGCGGCTGCCTTTGTTGGGAATGCCTCAACCCTTTACCTCAACCCTTCTTATTTCGCTCCTTATGCTTTTCGGCTATTTGCCCAAGTCGATCCACAACATGATTGGTTGAGTTTGGTTAATACGAGCTACGAAGTTTTAGAAAAATCAGCGTCGCTTTCTGCCGTAGGTTTACTTAGTGATTGGGTAGCGCAAGATACTAAAACAGGAAAATACCAACCCTTGCCGCAGACAAGCCAACTTCAGACTGTGTATGGCTTTGATGCTTACCGAGTTTGGTGGCGCTTGTCATTGGATGTGGCATG
Organism: Kalymmatonema hyalinum WJT4-NPBG1; assembly: GCA_019359075.1. Classification (GTDB taxonomy): domain Bacteria; phylum Cyanobacteriota; class Cyanobacteriia; order Cyanobacteriales; family Nostocaceae; genus Kalymmatonema; species Kalymmatonema hyalinum. Next base: position 42,919 of record JAHHIB010000031.1, on the reverse strand, counting down.
GTTCAATTCACCCCAAGCACGACGTTATCTCCAAACATACAGTAGATATTTGCAAAAGGTGTGGCGCGAGCGATCGCGTTTACCAGCACGCATCGACCTACAAGGCAAAGAATTGGTGGGTTATGAGGCGACAGCACAATACGCTATGCTTTACGCCGCTTGGGAGTTGGTAGAACCACGACTAGCCAAGGAGTTGCTTGAGAAAAAATTGCTACCTCAATACAAACAAGGCATTTGGGATGATAAATCTGCTTATTATACACAGAATTTGGCTTGGTTAGGTATGTTGCCTCCTTCAGTACTTCCTCAGCAACTCCTAAAAGCAAAGCCGTAACAGGTTTTTATTGATTATTTAGAAAATCAGAAAAATTATGTTCGTTTTTGAGCTATAAAAAATAACAAACTTACTCTTGGTAAATATAGCTAGCAAAAACCACAAAAATTTCACCATATACCTAATAATCACACTGTCATATGAAGCCGTTGTTTCTCTTTTCCCCAAACAGTACAAAAGCAATTATTCTTACTTCTTGCTTGTTACTGTTTCCTGGTTCATTGCTGAGCGCTCAAGCTCAAAGTGAAGAAGATTTGCAACACTATGATTCGCAAAATTCTAGGTATCCAGAGCAACAGCAAACTCTCTTGTTAGCTCAAGCAACTAAACCCATAGCTAACACCGAAGACAACAAAGAGGCTGCTGATGCAAAGAACCTGATAACGTACGACCTGGAATTTAATCGCAGTCCGATTGTCGGCAACCGTATGCGCTTACGAGGAATTAATGCGGAAGGTCGCCTTGGCTTTAACCGTCCTCGTGGTTGGAAAATCGCAAAGGTTCAAGCTTTAATTCGGTTCCAGCACTCACCATCTCTTTTTGCCAAACGTTCTCACCTGACGGTACTTGTCAATGACACTGCTATAGGCAGCGTATCGCTCAACCGTAAACAGTCCCAAGTGGGTGAGGTGTTACTGAATATCAATCCTAAGCTGCTTCAGGACTATAACGAAGTCAAGCTTGTAGCGCAGCACAATAGCTTACAAGAATGTACTGATCCTCATGACCCGAGTTTGTGGACGGAGATTCTGCCAGATTCTAAATTAATTTTCAGTTTCCAACGTCAGCCAATCTCCCCCAACTTTAGCCGCTATCCCTATCCCTTTTTCGATCAACTCGGCTTAGAAACGAACCAAATTGTGTACTTGCAACCAACTCAGGCGAGTCAATATTGGCTAACAGCAGCAGCTCGCTTGCAGGCGGCATTTGGCAGACTTGCAGATTTTCGCCCAATAGAGACGAGCTTGGTGTCTGATATAAAGGGTGTGAAGCCTGAACAACGGCTGGTGATTATTGGTACTCCTAGTGAGCAGCCGATTTTATCCTCCTTGAAATTGCCTCTTTCTGTTACTGATACTGAAATTTTCAATATCAATCAAAAGCTCGTACCAGAAGATACAGGAGTATTAATTGCGACAAAAACTCAAAAAGAAGGTGGTACTCCCGTTTTAATCGCGACTGGTAATGGACCAAAAGGTGTGGCTAAGGCAGTACAGTTTTTGGTACAGCCAGACTTGCGAAAAATGGGTACAGGTTCAGTCGTTTTTGTCAATCAAGTTAAGGAAGTGGCACCACCTGGACCTCGACAATGGCCTCGTTATATTCCAGAGGAAAATACTTTTAGACTGACTGAACTGAAAAGCTCGCTCAATGGTGAGCCATTTGGTGATGTGACTGTACGTGGTTCAGCAGCACCGCCAATTGAAATTGATTTACACGCCTTACCTGACGACAGATTTGTGCGTGGCAGTTCCATGAACTTAGTTTACAGCTATGCTGCGCAGATGAACCCGAGAACTTCTGCTGTGGAAGTGTTACTTGACGGCAGATATATCGGTGGCGCACGTTTCACCTCAGATTCTGGAGAAACTCGCCAAACCTTGAGAGTTGATTTACCACCGCACTTGATTCGCCCCAACTCTCAACTCCAGATATACTTCCGGATGAATTCCAAAGAACCATTTGACAGGCAAAAGTGTATTAGCGCAGCAGACGAACAATTAATAGGTACACTTCATGCTGACACTAGCTTCGATTTAAAACGGGAAGCTTCCGTACAGCTGCCAGATTTGGGTTTGTTGCAATTTGGTTTTCCGTTTGCTGCACCTCAAGATTTATCTAAAACGGCGATCGCCTTACCACAAAACCCATCTAACACAGATATACTCACTTTACTTGCGTTTAGCGAACGCTTAGGACGGCTGAGTCAAGCAGATTCCGTCAAGCTCCAGGTTTATACAACAGAATCAATTCCTGATTCAGTACGTAAGAATGAGCATCTTGTAGGAATTGGTACGCGGGACAAGTTTCCTTTCCCAGAAGTCTTTAAATCCGCTGGCTTTAATTTAAGTCAAGCATTCTCGCGCGTATCCGCTCAAGGTAGAATTCAAACTCCACAGGATTCACAAGGTTTGATTAAGCAAATTATCTCTCCTTGGAGCAACGAACGCACCATTCTGGCTTTAACAGCTCAGACACAAACAGGTTTAGAGCGAGTGCGCCAAGTGGTGAATCGAGACCCATTGTTCTTCCAATTGAAACAGGATACAGTCCTGATTGGCAGGGATCAGAACAATCAATCTCCCTACGATCCAGACGCTTATCAACTAGAGTTTTTCCGCAGTGGTGCTAGGAATCGTGTAGAAAATACTAACTTACTGAGTAAGACAACGCGCTTGCTACAAGAAAACTGGCTACTGCTACCTATCGGTATTTTAGGTATCTCACTTTTACTTTATGGTATTGTCCAGTTGTATCTCAAGCGCCTTGCTGTTGCTGACAGGAATTAATTGCTACTAACGCCCTAAGCAGAAACACGGCAGCATAACAGATGATTATCTGCGGTTAAAATCCCAATTATAAAATCTAAAATCCCAAATCAAAAATGTCTTCTTCATTAAATTCTCCTCCAAGAGGGCGTTTCAGCTTAAGTAGATGGCTCACTGATACGACGCCCCGATTTTTTGACCGTGCTTTACAAAATCTGGGTCTGAAACAGTTTAAGTGGCTTGTCTTGCTGCTGCTGCTGCTGTCAGTTCCACTGATCATTACCCCGTTACGAATATGGCAGCAAGCAGTCATTGCCTTGTTTCTAGTGATAATCGGTCAATCCATTATGGAAGCCGAGGAGCAAGAGTCTTCTACTGAAATCAGCCAGTATTATCACTTATTTATGGTGTGGCTAAGTTTGGTAACAACACTGCGGTATTTATACTACCGCACAAGCTACACTCTTAACTTTGATGGCTTAATCAACACCATTGTTTGCTTACTGCTCTACGGTGCCGAGCTGTACGCTGTTCTCACCTTGGGACTGGCTTATTTTCAAACCCTAAGAATCAAAGAGCGTCAGCCAGTTAATCTTGCGACAATTCCTCAAGAAGAATGGTTCAATGTTGATATTTATATCCCCACCTTTAACGAAGACGTTGAAATTGTTCGTAAGACCGCGTTAGCAGCAATAGCTTGCGATTATGCTCCTGGGAAAAAAACGGTTTATATTTTGGATGATGGTCGTCCAGAAAGGTATAAAGAAAACGACCCGCGCCGAGAAAGTTTCCGAAGAAGACGCGAACAGATACGGCAAATGTGTGAGGAAATTGGCTGCATCCACATGACGCGGGACAACAACAACCACGCCAAGGCGGGTAATATCAACAACGCCTTTCACAAAACTGATGGCGACTTGGTTTTGATTTTGGACTGCGACCACATCCCATCGCGCCAATTTCTGCTAGATACAGTGGGCTTTTTCTTTGACCCAAAGGTATCGTTTGTCCAAACCCCCCACTGGTTCTATAACCCCGACCCCTTCGAGCGTAATTTGCTCACAGCCGGTAGAATCCCTGCGGGTAATGAACTGTTTTATAAAGTGCTCCAAAAAGGCAATGATTTTTGGAATGCAGCCTTTTTCTGCGGTTCAGCGGCTATTATTCGCAAATCCCACGCTTTGGAAGTTGGGGGAATTGCGGTCGAAACTGTAACAGAGGATTGCCACACAGCACTACGGTTGCACTCTCGCGGTTACAAGTCCGTCTATTACGACAAAATCATGGTGGCTGGTTTAGCGCCAGACACGTTTTCTTCCTATATGGGTCAACAAGTCCGTTGGGCAAGAGGTATGGCGCAGATTTTGCGACTGGAAAACCCCTTGTTTAATCCAAAGCTGAAACTGACCATTCCTCAACGGATTTGTTATTTCAGTGCGACTTCGCACTTCTTGTATGGATATCCTCGGCTGATTTATGCAATTGTTCCGACTCTGTTCTTATTGTTTGGTATTAACCCCATCCGAGGCTTAGGTTTGGAAACTCTGGCTTACGCCGTACCTCACATTCTCCTCGCCCTATTTACCAACCACCTGATCTATAAAAACGTCCGTTTTTCTTTTTGGAACGAAATTTTTGAATTTGTGATGGCTTTCCAATCGGGCTGGGTGACTATGTTGGCGCTGCTTAACCCCAGACTTGGTTCGTTTAACGTCACTGATAAAGGAGTAAACATTGCTAAACGTACTTTTGACTGGCGGTCAATGCGTGGTCTTATGGTCGTGGCGGCACTCGTTTTCACTTCCTTATTTGCCGTTCCCTACTGGTTGCTGCTTCGTCCAGAAGATTGGCAAGCGGTCTTGGTTAACACTTTATGGTCAGGTTTTAATTTGATTCTGCTGATAGCGGCATTGTTAGTGGGGTTTGAGCAGCCACAGGTACGTGCCGCCCACCGTTTGCAGCGACACCTCAGAGTTGTTATTTCTACTACCAATCAGACATTCCAGGGGACAACAGTCAACATTTCAGAAACTGGGGCGTTGATTTCTTTAGAATCTTTGCCCAATTTACCGGATGAGATCGATGTTGAGATTATGGGAGACTCTACTGCTCGCGCTTCCCTAACAGCGCGGGTTGTGAGACTCTCGCCTGTAAGTGATACGAAAACGCTTTTGGCAATTGACTTTGTCAATCCCAGCCGCTCGCAAATCGATAACTTAATCCTGGTTTCGTATTCTGATGTGCGAGAATGGTATTCCCAAAAGCGGCAAAACTCAGATCAACCATTCCATTCGCTTGGGTTCCTTGCCACGAGTCTGACTCGCTCTTTTCGAGACATCAAACCCACTGCCCGTAAACAGGTACGTAAACAGGTGAATGCCGTCGGTGAACTCTACTGGGATGGTCATTTCTTCCCTGGAATTGCTACGGAACTTGGGGTAACAGGTTTACGGCTGGAAATATTGGGCAAAAAAGCTAAATCAGGTGAGAGAGTGCTTGGACAAGAGGACTTGCACAAGATGCGACATATCAAACCACTCGTTGGTTTGCTCTTGAGTCGAGAGGAGGGGAACCCATCACCGAGTAAGTTAGTTGCTGAAATTTCTGCGGCTAAAGAAGAGACTAATGGCAAGATTGTTGTTGATTTGAATTTTCCAACACAATTCAAGCAACGCCAAAGTCCCAAAATTAAGCAGCTTTTGCAGGTGTTGTAGAATCGGTTATTCTGAAGCCGCGAGTTTATCGGTGAGAAATCGCTGTTGAATTCGGTAATTTAGTAGAAAAGTGAGCAATTCTTTCTGTGTTGTGATGGAATATCCCGATGCAAGAGTCCCACACCCCATGCAGGGTTTCCCCCAAGTTTGTTTCATCAAAAATGTTGTCTCGAACCCAAATATCATCATTGGCGATTATACGTATTACGATGACCCACAAGACTCGGAAAATTTTGAGCGCAATGTCCTTTACCACTATCCGTTTATCGGTGACAAGCTGATCATTGGAAGGTTTTGTGCTTTAGCCACAGGCGTAAAATTCATCATGAATGGCGCTTTTCATAAAATGTCCGGGTTTTCAACCTATCCATTTGAAATTTTTGGTAGTGGTTGGGAGCGCGTCATGCCAAACAAGGGCGAATTACCTTTCAAGGGCGATACCGTGATTGGTAACGATGTGTGGATCGGATACGAAGCAGTCATAATGCCTGGAGTAAAAATCGGCGACGGTGCAATTGTTGCCGCAAAATCTGTGGTTGTTAAAGATGTGCCGCCTTACACAGTTTTTGGAGGTAATCCAGCTACTTTATTGCGACAACGCTTTCCAGACGAAACAATCGATGTTCTGCTAGAGATTGCCTGGTGGAACTGGAATATTGAAAAAATTACGAGAAACTTGGAAAAAATTGTCGGTGCAGATATTGAAGCATTGAAAAAGTGTGTATGACTTCTAGCCGAGGCAGTGCGTCCTTGGGGAGCCAGTGCGTTGGCGGGGCTCCCCCGCTTAAAGCATAGCCGCGTGGTTTCCCCCGTGAACCAAGTGCGGTGCAGGCTTATAGCCTATGAGCGACGAGGTGCAAGGGTAAATCAACTAACTAATTAATGACAGATGACGAGTACAATGTGCCTGAGCAGCTTCTAAAAACGCTGTCACATCTTCCTGTTGAGTATTGAAGGCAGTGACTAACCGCACTGTTGTGGAATCTTCTCCATCCCAGCGGTAGAATTTAAAGCCATCATTTAAAAGACCTACAATGACTTGTTGAGGCATTTGAATAAATATCTCGTTTGCCTCAACTGGATTACAAAGCGTCACTCCTGGGAGCATTGTCAAGTTTTGAGCTAGCTGCTTTGCCATCTTGTTGGCATGAGTAGCATTCTTTAGCCACAAATCGTTTCTAATGTAGGCTTCTAGCTGCACGGACAAAAACTGCATTTTTGAGAACAGATGCCCACTACGTTTTAAGCGATATCGGAATGTCTGAGCTAAATTCTGATTGAAAAATATGACTGCCTCTGCTGCCATAGCACCGTTCTTAGTCGCTCCAAAAGACAGCACATCCACTCCAGCACGCCAAGTGATCTCAGCAGGAGAGCATCCCAAGCTAACCACAGCATTAGCAAACCGCGCACCATCCATGTGCAGGTTCAACCCATGAGCGTGAGTCACCTCAGCGATTTGCGAAACTTCATCAATGCTATAAACAGTTCCAGATTCAGTTGCCTGAGATAAACTAACAGCGGCAGGTTGAACATGATGTACAACACCTGCACCTGCGCGAGCGAGTGCTGCGGCTAAATCAATTGCGTCAGTTTTTCCATGCTCTCCTGGTAGCGTCACTAGTTTTGCTCCCCCTGTAAAAAATTCTGGGGCACCACACTCATCAGAATGTATATGGGATTGGTGATGACAGTAAATTGCCCCGAAAGGAGGTGTCATCACTGACAAAGCAAGGGCGTTGGCAGCAGTACCCGTCGCTACAGGAAAGACTAAAACGTCTTTTTCAAATAATTCTGAGAACAGAGAATTCAAGCGCTGAGTACAATCATCATTTCCATAGGGCATCACAACCCCATGACTTGTTGCCAAAAGCGCTGCCATGATTTCTGGGGATACACCCACAACGTTATCGCTACAGAAGTTCATTACTTTGATTACAGAAAGTTACGAGAGAAATCCTCGCAAAACTAGATACTCCACATGGTAGCTAACTTCACACAAAGTGACAGGCTGATCATTCGACTTCTCAATTACAAGCGATCGCCCTGTATATCAGTGCGCTCCCTTGCCATCGCCGCAGGCGGGCACTCCGTGCCATCGCACTGCCGTAAGTCTTGCCCATAGGCTACGCTACTCAGAAGGCGATCGCCGCAGGTGGGCACTCCGTGCCATCGCGCAAAGAACAGCCCCAAAGGGGCATCACCTTGGAATGAGTTGCAGAGATAGTGGTTCGAGTCGGTTAAAAGTGGCTAAAAGTATTCATCAACATGGTTTTTGACTCTCAAAACAGGACTTAAGATATCAGACAGGGACTTTATTTCCTGACGGTTGGGCTGTGTTAGCAACTTTGTTTGTCTGCTCGTGGCTTTTTATTGAAGGCTAACGACGTATTAAAATGTCTCCAATGCCCTATCATCTCTCAGTTCTTAACCAATCATTGCAAGTCAAATGCCTTTAAAAATCGTTGAAAATTTCGATGCGAGTTTTACTCTGGAACCACAAGCGAAAGAAACATTATTCAAACTATTGACAGGTGTTGCTTTCTTAAACCAACTTTGTCAACACTTGAAGTGTGAAAAGCTTGAATTGACAGAATTACTTTTTCAACCTGTTCCTTACAGTACGGAAACTCCTAAAGGTATGCCAGCGCAATTTGAAAAGTATTATGAATCTGATGAGTACGCCATCATTAATATTCCGCCAAATTTCATGTTCCATGCGAAGATTTTCAAACCCAGTCGCCTTTGTGCAATTTATCGAAAACTTCTTAGTTATTAGTTAGTTATCGTTAGCATACATCACGACTAACAACTAACCATTTTCTCAAAATTATCAAGACTCCTGCTTGTGAATTTAAGTTATGACTACAGAAAGTAATATTCCTGCTTTAGCAAGTTTGGAATACATTCCATTCATTGACGACAACGGTCAGTTACCCGAACAATTACAGGGAAAAATTGGGGTATATGCGATTTTTGACCAAGAAAAAGTCCTGCAATTTGTAGGATATTCCCGTGATGTTTATCTTAGCCTCAAGCAGCATTTAGTACGTCAACCACAATACTGCTATTGGGTGAAAGCTCAAACAATTGAACGTCCCAGCCGTACGGTTTTAGAAAACATCGAGCATGGTTGGATTGCTGAAAATGGCAGTGTGCCTGTAGGAAATGCAGATAGCAAGGACAGATGGACACAGCCGATAGATGTCAAAGTCGTCATGACGGCTGAAGAACAGGCAAATTATCACAACCCTGTAAATGATGAAATGGCGCAAATCAAAATCATTAAAAATGTGGCGAGGCGAGTCGAGGCTGAAATCATAGCAGTTTTAGAAGTACGTGGTTTACAAACACAAATTCGCTTCAATCCTAAGTTGAAAGAAAACGGTTTACTGGATTTGAAATAAGACCGCTGCACATTTACTGTAACTGAATTTAGAGGTATGGGGTGTAGGGGTCATTACCCACATTTTTACTTACGCCCCCTATCTCTTAATTTGGCATTTTGGCAACTCTATTAATTTTGTAAGGAGTATGGTATCTGTTAATAGGTTATTGCACCAAAAAGCACACATCACAAGGCTAAAACCTCCTCTTCCCACCTAACGACTGGGTCTAGTACTGCACGCGCCCCTGAGAGCGCTAATCGTTATGCCTTCGTGGTTTGCATCCTCCCCAGGCTTCTCACCTGGGGCTTTCTTTGAGAGCTTTAACTAGTACGGAATTTCACTAGTACGAATGTTGATTTTTTCATTAACTTCCTTTTTTCCTGTTCTTCTTTTTTAGGGATGTAAATGTGGTTAAGCGAATTCAGATAATCGGGGAGCATCGTGTGAGCATCAGTGATGAACGCGGCAGCGGAAGATTCTGCCCAAAGATATTGGCATTAGCTAATCAACACTTGAGCAAGAAAGCATCTATCTGGGATTGTGGTTTTGCAATTAAGCTCAGCGCCATTTCTAGCAAAGAGCAAACATCATCCCCTCAACTGGAAAATCAGCAAATTTCCACTCCAAATGATTTGCACTCAAAGCAAGCGGGAATTATATTATCTGCTTGGCAAAGCGTCAAACAAAATCTAGCAGCTATCCGAGCCACCTTTACAGGTCATTCAAGTGCTTCGCCATTGGTTGTGGAATTTTTGCAGATACAAATGTGGGTTGAAACCCCTCTCTCTTGTACAAACAATTTGGGTCTACAATCAATTTAAGCAGTTCATCGGAGCGTTTGTATTTGCAAGTGGTTACATAATCATCTGTTCTATATCGCCAGCCACTCAGTAGCTTTCTGGTTGGTTTAAGGTTCCATTTGGTTTGATGCAGACATCTAAGCAGAGCGGTTTGCTATGAAGTGTCGCTTTGATAGTGGGTCGTAAGAAATGCCCTTAACATTTACAAAGAAAAGCTCAAGTAGCTTTAGTAAGCGTTTTCAGGGAAATTTTTAGCTCACGAGCAAACATAGTTGAATGATCAAAGTGCGGGGACTTTCTTCTGAGTTTCCCAATCACCGACAATATGAAAACTTGGATGAAACCAACGACTCAACTCTCCATGAGTGACATCAAGGCTTTCCCCTCAAAGTTTTTATCGGTGATTTGAGTTAATTGTTCATACATATATTAACACGGAAGTGTTCACATTATGTGTTCACAGACAAAATTATTAACACTTCTTCGTGTGAGTTGAAAGATAATCGTAAGGCAGGCATTACCAGCTAACGCCTCTCATAGATATTTGCCTTAGAGCCATATTTTAACCGCTTGCCTCACGCAACTATGAAGTGCGCGAGCAGAGTGAAGCTTTAGTGTGGCGCTGCATCTTGTTACCGCAGAATGCAGAGATTGAGCTGATGTTTAGTCATAAGCATCTGCTGACTATTCTCTATCCAAAAAAGAAACAGACATCAATAAGAGTGATTGCAATCTCAATTGCTGTTGTGTAAATGTCATAAAAGCGAGGTTTTCTGATTGATGCGACAAACTAAAACATACCGTACTGCACTTGCACCTTGGGCTGTTGTGCGCTGGTTTTCACCCACTGAGCGAACTGTAATGAGTCGATTCCGCAGTCGCAGCGATGCGGATGGTCATCTTGCGGTATTACGGCGATTGATGCCAGAAGCTGATTTACAAGTCATTGTTGACATGGATCAAGATTAATCTAGAAATTTGAGTATCAGTTACGAATGTAGGAACGGATACACTGAACCTTGTATAATTAAATGATGACAAAACTGCCATCTTCCGTCATTCCCTCTTGCACTTGGAGTCGTCCCATCGGTTTAGGCTGGGACAAACCCTACACAGTCCGCTATACCAGCAATATTGATGATGGTCCTTGGCATGGTATGCCTTTAGGCGGCTTTGGTGCAGGTTGTATTGGTCGTTCCTCGCGGGGAGACTTTAATTTGTGGCACATTGATGGCGGTGAACATATTTTCCAAAACATCCCCGCCTGTCAATTCAGTGTGTTTGAATCATATGGCTCATCCTCGCAAACATATGCTTTGTGTACTCAACCTCCGGAAGATGGCAGCCTGACATCATGGCAGTGGTATCCAGCGAGTGGAGGTGGGGAGAAAAACCTCACTTCATCACCCCAATCTTTGACAGGAACTTATCACGCCCTGTACCCTCGCAGCTGGTTTGTTTATGAAGGAGTCTTTCAAGCAAACTTAACCTGCGAGCAGTTCTCTCCTATTTGGGCAGCAAATTATCAACAAACGAGCTACCCAGTAGCAGTGTTTGTATGGACTGCACACAACCCTACTGATGCACCGATCGCTCTTAGCATCATGCTCACCTGGGAAAATATGGTGGGCTGGTTCACCAATGCTCTAAAATCTCCTGAGGTTCGCTTGCGCGATGATGGTAGTCCAGTGTATGAATACCAACCGCGCTTAGGCGAAAGTAAAGGTAATTTTAACTCCATAGTTGAAAATAGTGAATTTATTGGCTTTGAGTTGGGTCGGGTTGGCATCACTGAACCAGTGCAGGAAGGAGAGGGACAGTGGTGTATTGCCACGCCCAAACATCCCAAAGTGGAGTTATTTTACCATACCCGGTGGAACCCTATAGGTACGGGTGATGATGTGTGGCAAAGCTTTGCCCAAGATGGCTCTTTGCCCAATTACGTGGATGATACTCCTTCTTGCGAGGGTGAACAGCTCGGGGTGGCTCTTGCTTTACGTTTCACTCTCCAACCAGGCGAAACTCTCGAAATCCCCTTCACGCTTGCTTGGGATTTTCCTGTTACAGAATTTGCATCCCAGATTACATATTACCGCAGATATACCGACTTTTTTGGTCGAAGTGGTAAGAATGCTTGGACCATTGCAAATGTTGCCCTTAGGCAATACCAAACCTGGCAACAGCAGATTCAATCTTGGCAACAGCCGATTCTTGATCGCCAAGACTTACCCGACTGGTTCAAAATGGCTTTGTTCAATGAACTTTATGACCTTACCAGTGGTGGAACTCTCTGGAGTGCAGCAACAAAGCGTGACCCAGTTGGTCAGTTCGCCGTGCTAGAGTGCTTAGATTATCGCTGGTATGAAAGTTTGGATGTGCGGCTTTACGGTTCTTTTGCCTTGTTGATGCTGTTTCCAGAACTAGAAAAGGCGGTGATTCGTGCCTTTGCACGGGCAATACCTAAGACTGATGACACTACACGTGTGATTGGCTACTATTACACAATCGGTGCGGAAAGCCCAATGGCAGTTCGTAAAGCCGCAGGCGCAACGCCTCACGACTTAGGCGCACCCAACGAACACGTTTGGGAAAAAACAAATTATACAAGTTATCAAGATTGCAACCTGTGGAAAGATTTAGGTTGTGATTTTGTGTTGCAAGTATACCGAGACTTTCTGCTAACAGGTGCTGATGATGTGGAATTCCTTGCAGAGTGTTGGAATGCTATTGTGCAAACTCTAGACTACCTCAAGAGGTTTGATAAAGATGAGGATGGCATTCCGGAAAATTCTGGTGCGCCTGATCAAACTTTTGACGACTGGCGCTTGCTGGGAGTCAGTGCATATTGTGGTGGGTTGTGGTTAGCGGCGTTGGAGGCGGCGATCGCGATTTGTGATGTTTTATTGAACCGCACTGGCGCGCAGAATACACAGGAGTTGGTACAGCAAAAATCCATCTATGAAACTTGGCTTGCACAGTCTCGCCCTATTTACCAAGAAAAACTCTGGAATGGGCAATACTATCGGTTGGACAGTGAGAGTGGATCTGATGTGGTAATGGCAGACCAATTATGTGGGCAATTTTATGCTCGTCTATTGGGGTTGCCAGATATTGTACCTGTTGAACACACCCTCTGTGCCTTAAAAACTATTTACGATGCTTGCTTCCTCAAGTTTTACAATGGCAAGTTTGGTGCGGCTAACGGTGTTCGTCCTGACGGTTCACCCGAAAACCCCAACGCAACTCATCCTTTGGAGATTTGGACAGGGATAAATTTTGGCTTAGCTGCAATTCTAGTGCAAATGGGAATGAAAGATGAGGCTTTTAGAATGGCAGATGCTGTGGTGCAGCAAGTTTATGACAATGGGCTACAATTCCGCACACCTGAAGCCATCACTGCTGTGGGGACTTTCCGCGCCAGTACTTACCTCCGGGCTATGGCAATTTGGGCAATTTATTTAGTGATGAGTGATGAGTCATCTTCCCCTACTCCCCCACTGCCAACACGCTTCGGATAATCGATAAACTCCAAACGCAACCTACAACTGTTCCCTATCTGTTATGTAAAATTAAGATTCTCCACCTAATAACTCAAGTCGTTTTCATCTGTCATATAATATTTCTTTCGTCTATTTTCCGGACTTGAGCGACTAACTACAGAAATAATATTTGGGAGTAATCATAGAATATATCGAAGAGCCCTGAGTTTTCTGAACTCAGGGTAAGGAATTTTTTGTTGAACAATCTAAATACTGCTAGTTTTAGACACACAAACAACTAGTAATCCAAAGAAAAGAAATGTTCACTACTGACAATCTAAGAAATCAGTTTATTTCAATTCAAAATTTTTGTAAACCCACTGATAAACGATGAACTCTTTTTCGTCGTTAACAGCTCAAACCGAGCAGAATTCCACAAGTAAACAGCAGTGTCCCACAGCAAGCCCTAGTATCCTCAACTTTTTGAGGCTAGTTGTCGAGGATACGAGTCTAGTATCAGATTTTAGTGAAGTTTGGGTTGTGCGTGAGTTTCAGCTAGGTGACGATTTAACTACCTACAATCCGGATAGAAAAACCCAAGACACGAACAATGTTCTTTACTTAGTTTGCCAAGGTCGAGTGCGACTGCTTGGGTTTGACGCAACCGTTGGAAAAGAAGTATCAACTCAGTTGCTTTTAGCTCAGCAAACTTTTGGAGCAGACCATTTATTCTGCAATCAACCTTTAGCATATCGGGCAATTGCAGCTAGTGCTGGTTGTGTGGCGCAAGTTACCATTCCTAACCTCGTGTCTTGGCTACAGCGAATACCTAATTTGCAAAAGCATTTACAGCAAGTCGTTTTTGAGCGTCAAGCGTTAATTTTCTTTAAAACTTGCACTGAGTTATCCTGGCAAAAAAGTTATACTCTGCGGCAATTCATACCTTATTTAGTACAAAAAAAGATTGATGCTGGCTCATCTTTAAGCGAAGTGACTCCCCCTAAAGAAGGGCGCTTTTGGCTGATGAGTGGAAAAATCTCTACTCAAGAAGCAGAAAAGCCACCAGTGGTAGGAAATAGCTGGGGATATCCTGAGACGCTGTTACCAGCTTGGAGCGCTGAAACGGACTTGCAAGTCTACCACATTCGCGTAGAAGATTGGGACTCAGCAGGGGCGATCGCCTCCGGCAGTGCGCTCCGCGCAATCGCCCCTGAATTATCTCCTACTAAGTGCGAGGAAAAGGACAAGGGGCGTCTACAAAATTCAAAATATGTCCTGCGGACACGCTACGCGAACAAAATTCTAAAATCTCTACCCACAGCCCCACCTACCCTCAACCCAGAGTTAGAGAGTTCAAAAGCTGCTGAAACCATAGCAGATATTCACTTTTCTCACGAAGGAATTCCTCCCCACCGCTTAATAACGCGGTTATGGCGACGAATACCCTTCATTCAACAACAGAGTTCATCAGATTGTGGCGCGGCGTGTTTGGCAATGATTAGCCGCTACTGGGGTAAACGTTTTAGTCTGAACACGTTGCGGAATTTAGCTCAGACAGACCGTCTAGGTGCATCGCTCCCAGCCTTAGCAGATGCAGCCCAAAATTTGGGATATCAAGCACTACCAGTGCGGGGTTCTTTGAATGTGTTGGAGTTGCAAAAGCGTCCCTGGATTGCTCACTGGCAAGGAATTCACTATGTTGTCGTTTGGCAAGTCCAAGGCGATCGCGTGTTGATTTGTGACCCAGCAATTGGGAAGCGATCGCTCACTCGCCAAGAGTTTGAAGAGAATTGGACAGAATATGCTCTTTGCTTATCCCCTACCGAACATTTCAAGGCGTTCAAAGACGAAAAAATTTCTCTAAGTGGTTTTTGGCAGGTTTTTTGGCAACACCGTATTCTGCTAGGGCAAATCATTCTCGCCTCAGTGCTGCTGCAGGTGTTTGGCTTGGCAACACCTATATATGCTCAGGTGGTTCTCGACCAAGTCATGCCACAAAAAAGCCTAGCAACTCTCAATGTCCTTGCTGTTAGCTTCTTCATCTTTGGTATCTGGCGTATTGCCTTAACAGCAGTACGTCAATACCTACTGAACTACTTTTCCAACCGCATCGACACGACATTGATGGGTAGCTTTATTACCCACACGCTGCGATTACCGTTGCAGTTTTTTGCATCCCGTCAGGTAGAGGATATTATCACCCGCGTTCAGGAAAACCGAAAAATCCAACTGTTTCTTACCCGTCAAACGGTCAATACTGTCTTGGATGCTGCGATCGCGGTTGTCTACCTGGGGTTGATGGCTTATTACAACTTACAACTCACTCTGTTGGTGTTGGGGTTGCTTGTACCAATAATCGTTTTGACTTTGGGGGTCAGTCCATCTCTCAAAACAGCGTCGCGGGAAACCTATAACAAATCAGCAGCACAAAACTCCTCATTGGTTGAAATAGTAACTGGTATTGCCACTATCAAAACAGCGGCATCTGAGCAAGGATCGCGTTGGCATTGGGAGCAGCGCTTCACGGATATGGTGGAAGCGCGGTTTCACTCTCAAAAACTGGCTGATAAGTTCCAACTCGCAAAGAGCGTGATCAATCACTTTAGGAACACAGCAGTGCTGTGGTATGGAACAACCTTGGTGATTCACCAACAGATGTCGGTTGGTCAATTTGTCGCTTTTCATATGCTCATCGGCAGTGCAATCAACCCTGTTCTAGCGTTGCTAGGGTTGTGGGATGAGTTCCAAGAAATGCTCATCTCTATGGAACGGCTCAACGATGTCTTAACTGCTCAACCAGAAGAAAATCCTCAAAAACCACTACTGGTGTTACCCCCAATTCGCGGTGATGTTTGTATTGAAAATGTCACTTTCCGTTTTAGTCAATATGAACAACGCAACACCCTGGAAAATGTTTCCTTCAGAATCAAAGCAGGGCAAACCATTGGTATTGTGGGTTCCAGCGGTTCAGGGAAAAGCACTCTAGTGAACTTGCTTGCTGGTTTATATCGTCCCAACACCGGACGTATTTTGATTGATGGACATGATATTGCTCATGTTTCACCTCAATCATTACGAAGTCAGTTGGGCGTGGTACCACAAGAGTGTTTTTTGTTTTCCGGAACTATTTTAGAAAACATCACGCTTTATAGCTCGGAATATACCCT
This sequence comes from Kalymmatonema hyalinum WJT4-NPBG1, assembly GCA_019359075.1. Lineage (GTDB taxonomy): Bacteria > Cyanobacteriota > Cyanobacteriia > Cyanobacteriales > Nostocaceae > Kalymmatonema > Kalymmatonema hyalinum. Next base: position 26,547 of record JAHHIB010000031.1, on the reverse strand, counting down.
AGAGCAGGTTATAGCCGCTGCCCAGCTAGCAGAAGCACACACCTTTATCCAATCGCTACCTCTGGAGTACAACACCCGAGTCGGAAAAGGGGGAATAACGCTTTCGGGTGGACAGCGGCAAAGAATAACAATTGCTCGTGTCCTTCTGAGAAACCCACGAATTTTGATTTTGGATGAAGCCACCAGTTCATTAGATACAGAATCTGAGCCTCAATTTCTAGAAAACATAGCTCGGTTTAGTCGCGTCAGTGTTGCTGCTCCTAGTGAAGCTCGCACCACCTTTATCATTGCCCATCGTCTTTCTACTGTTCGCCATGCTGACTGCATTCTTGTTTTAGACCGAGGTAGTCTTGTTGAGCATGGAACCCATCAAGAGTTAATGAGTATTGGCGGTCTTTATAACCAGTTCATCCAGCAGCAATTGCATCTATAACCTCATACAAAGTTGCTTTCTTTCCACAGTATTCGAGAAGACAGGGTATAAGCGTGTAGAGGCTCATACCCCACACCCTTATACCCTTATACTTCTACTGCTCTGTGTCAGTTAGATTTGAAAATAGGCGCAAATATTTACTAAATCTACTTAGGAACATCCTGGGCAACCTTGGGTTTTTTACTAAAAAAGTAAATAATTATGCACAGTTGCAACCTGCTACTTTTACTGTGTTAAAAACCCTGAAGAAGTGTTTTGTTATATCCAAGACACCCTACTTGCAAAATCTTTGGAATTATACCACATAGATGTTATGAAATAACTTGATAGCAGGACTGAATGAATTGATGATTGTGCCAAATCTATAACAGATTCATTGTAATTTTGCAATCACATACGAAAAGCAAAGCCTTAGTTTGCGTGCAGATTAACTCACATAACGAAAAGAAGACATTTTCCGGAAATTGTAAAAAGGATGATTATGATTTGACTTTAGTAAAGATTGTCTAAATGCTACTTATCCTGATATATTTTTAAAGTAGTAGGACATTTAGTAACGGTAAAAAAATCCATAAGTCTTCGGAATATAAAACCTCTAGAGCAATTATGGATGAGGGGTCTAACCCCCAATATTTAACAACTAAGGGACAAAACGTAAACGGGATAATACTTAAGTAAATATAGAAACACTTCAGTAAAATTCCTTGAAAAAAAACGGATTAAGTAGATGACATTTACAAAAAAAAATAGTATAAATACGAATATGGTTCTTAACGATTAGGGATGAGCATTTTTTTTCTAAAACCCTAAAAAGTATGCGATTTTACTTAATGACTCCTAATTATTTGGTATAAAATTGGAATATAAATCTACCAAAAAAAAAGACATTAAATTAGGAGTAAGTGAAATTTGAATCAAACACAAAAGCATCTACTGAAAGCCAGGCGAAGACTTTTTCATTTCAGACATATGACACAGATAAAGTAAATTTAAGCCTGTGCCAACGCTGAGCAAAAGTTACAGTCGAGCAGTCACCAGCAACTGAGCGGTATTCAAAGAAAACTTATAAGAGTCATTACCCTCACTTGTATCGTGTCCGTCTGTATACATTGCTTTTTTACAAATGAGCTACTGCATTTCATAGCGAGATAACATCATTCCGGCTTAGCAGCAAAAAGACTTGAATAGAAAGTCAGGTTTGGGATCATCAGGACAGAGCATGAACAGTATCATCAGGTTAAATGCAATCGAAACCTCAAGCCAAGCAGAGAATTCAGGGATGAATTTTCCGAACTTGTATTCCTACTGTGATTTGGTTTCTGAAAAGGCTTTCATCTACGGAAGTCATGTAGCTTCAACAAAAGCTGGTTTACCAAAAGCATCTACAGATACACATACCCCCACAGTTACAAACCCTGAAACAGCCTCTAAGAATACACGGTCTTGGTCTACATCCTTACAGGCGTTGCTCGAGCAACTACCCTTAACCCTTGCTCATCTAGTCACGCCCAAAAGCATAGCTTTTTTTACGGTTGTAGTCGTTTGGGCGTGGACAGGAAAGATTGAACAGATCAATCAAGTTCGAGGGAAATTTGTAGCATTAAGCGAGCCTCAGAAACTTCAGCTACAACATTTGGGCAAAGTCGTTAACACTGCGGTAGAAGACGCTCAACAGTTGAAAACGAATGAAGTCGTCGCAGAATTAGACAGCGCACTCTTAGGTGCAGAAGTTGAAGTGCAAACGCAACATTTAGCAGCTGACCAAACGCAGTTCAAGCACATCAAAGATTTGATGGCTCGGACTCGAATGCTGGCTCAAACGAGCGCCTCACTCAAGGCTCAAGAAAAACAAGCTGGCTTAGGAGTATTAGACACGCTCGAACCACAAGCAGAAATGCCAGTACAGCCATCAGAACGACTAAAGCCAAGGCAGATTCAACAATTGGCGAAGGGAATGGCTCACTTGCAAGCTAAAAAAGTGCAAACTCATCTCGATACATCTGTGAAGCAGGATTTCAGCACGAGTTCAAAAACAGCCGTATCTATTTTTCCAACTGCTAAACCCCTTAAGAAATTCGGTCAGATACAGCGATTTAAAGTTGGATTGGCTGGTAACAATATCACAGATAAGAGAAAAATCATCAAATTAAAAGCAGATCAAACAGCCACTGCAAAATAATTCCCCACCGTCGAATCGCTGATATTTTCCTTGAGAAAATTTCCGTATTTGCATTGAAAGAACAATTGATAAACGGTCAATTGGGCTACAAACAACCTAACAAACTCATAAACTCATTCACTTCCACCAGAATATGAACACTATGAATCAACAGATTTCGGGTACTAGAAACTTAGATAAAAAACTTCCTTCCGAACAATTTGACCAAGTCGTTGAGGCAATTCTTGCTGGTAAGTATTCCTGGGCTTGTGTTCTCATGCTACGTTTTGCTGGCTACAATCCTCTACATTACATTCCCTACCGCACCTACAATCGGCTGCTCAAAGAAAATACTCACGTTAGCAGGTCAAATCAACAGCAAAACGACAATATCAAAATTGCTAAGCTACCCTCCGACAAAAGGTCTGAAAGCCATGTGACACCAGCAAGCTGCCTGAGCAAAATTAAAGATCTAGCTTATCTTGAAGTAGTTGGCAAGAAAAAAACAGAAATCCGTGGTGGGAATTTGGAACAGTGGTTAACAACACAAGTTCACGAGTATGAATCCACCAATCCTGAAATAGCTCCAGAAAAAATCAATATTTTTCCTTAAAATTCTGTGAATTCAATTACAAACTCGTTGGAGTCAATAGATACTGATAGACAGTTGATTTTGTTGCTTAGTGTCTGCCATGCTGATTTCATATCTACAGCATGGCGGTTTTTTACTTTTTAGAAAAACTTTATACTTTTTATTTAAAATCTGCCAAGATGGCAATTTTATACTAACCATTTTGTATAAAATATTAATAACATCAAAAAAATGATGCTTAAAGTTCATTCTAAAGGAGAGAGTAAATGACTATAAATAATTATTTTTGAGTGTCAAACATATTGGGATGATTGCTGAAGCAGTCAGTACCCACTGGAGTAGAAAACTCCTACAGATAAACTGACAGATCCAACGTTGCTTATGGTGGTTCTTTTTCCTTTAAAAGTTTGAGCAAAGAGAAATTGGAGTGGTCTGTTTCCCCAATCCAAACTTCCACGGCTGCTATCTAGTCGGTGTAGGTTGCAGCAACGCTAACAGAACTTTGAGTGTGGAAAATGAAAAAGCAACGCTAAACTGTTATCTTGGCTGGTAAAACTTATAGCTCTTTCGCTTCTCTCTTAATGATTGTCATCCTAGTCCTCCCAAAATAGGATGATAGTGCTTAGTAAAGTTGCAATTTATGCATAAATGACTGGAAGCTAAAACAACAAATAAGCTTCCAGTTTTTGTTTGAAAAACTACTGAAATGATAATTTCACTGATGTTAATAGTGAGAGTGCTAAGTAGGTGGGCAGAAATAAACGCTCATTAGACTTCTTGCAAAAGTTCATTTTTTTGTATATGAAACCCCAGATAGATGCAGATGGACGCAGATAATTTATCTGTGTTTACCTGCACGGCATTTGCTTCAACTGGTACTAACCAGAGCAACGCGCTGCTTCGTCCCGTCCATCTGCGGTTCTCAATAGCTTTAAAAGGTGATTTTTACAAGAAATCTATTTTGTAGTCAGGGTTGTCTTCCCTAAGAACTTTTGCTCTATTGCAAAGACAGCGCTCATTATCAACAAAGAATCTATTTGAGGTTTAATTTTCCCCCGCTTACTTATAGGTAAAATTTAACCATCGTAAGTTGGATTGAGAAACAGTGTAGACGTCCGTAAATTCCAATGAAGGACTTTTCAAAAATAGTTATTGAAACTGAAGAGATTATCAACTTCCTTAAAACTGAAATGAGTTATAAGGAAGTATGCGAGAGAATTTTGTATCAAAGAGTGATAAGTCAGACTGCAAGGGAAAGAGGAATAACTGTAACAGCAGAAGAAATTGAGGCTGAGGCTAACCGCCAGCGTCGCGAAAGGGGTTTGGAAAAGGCTACGGATACACTCTTATGGTTGGCAGAGCAGTTTATTACTCCGCACGACTGGGAAGTCGCAATTCAGAATCATCTGCTGGCACAAAAGTTAGCTGAGGTGCTATTTGCTCAAGATGTAGAAAAGTTTTTTGCCCAAAATCGTTTGGAATTTGAGCAAGTGATTTTGTATCAAATCGTTGTTGCCAATGAAAAACTTGCTCAAGAACTTTATTATCAAATTGAGGAAGGTGAAATCAGTTTTTATGATGCTGCTCACCTTCATGATATTGATAGCGATCGCAAGCACAAGTGTGGTTACGAAGGAAAAATCTATCGTTGGCTGTTACAGCCTAAGATAGCTGCTGTTGTCTTTAATACACCACAAAATCAGTTGATCGGTCCTCTTAAAACCGAGCAAGGTTTTCATATTTTGATGGTTGAAGAGTTTATCCCAGCGGAGTTAACAACCCAAAGATATGAAGAAATTTTGAATAAGATGTTCAAACACTGGTTAGCTACTGAGCTAGACTATATGCTTCTCTCTTAACAAAGAATAGAGCAATGGCACCTCTTTAAGCAAATGCTTTGCCTAGAAGTAGATTTATTCGTAGTTCTTCAAGCAACTATAACTTCGTTAACCAATTTTTATGCATTTCTCGATGATATTGTGTTGCCCTAACACTCGACTTCGATTTATGTCCATAGTAAAAAAGCACCCAATGGAAGTATTCGTTTTCTCCTAACACTAGTTTTAGGTAAACAAGGTAACTCGCTTAGGAGCATATTACTTTTTTGGGCAGATGCTTACGCTGTCAGCACGAATACATTTTTAACATTAATTCATACTTGATTCTATATATAAAATATACTTATATATCAGCTACTGAAATTGGTGGTACATTTTTTTTCTTCTTTACAGATTTATTTACAGTAGTGTTCACTTGACTTATCGCTTTTAAATAAAAAAAGATTAATTAATATAACAAATTGATATAGATTATTTATATTTTTTCTAACTAGGCTTTCAACATAAATTCAATGAAACTTATTTTCTCAATAAACTTATTGTAAAGTTTTTATGAAAAATGAGGAAAAAATGAAGATTTTATTAAAAAGCCTTGACAAAAGGTATGAAAATTTACTAATTAATGGATTTGGTACTGTATAAGAGGATCATGTGACATTAAGTATTGGAGTAGTATCTTAGGAAACTTTACTCATAGAGCAATCTCCTGGATTAATAAAAAGAACTAGCTGTAGCTAGTTAACAGGTATACGTAGTGATGTAGCCTGTGTTAACTGACTTTTAACAATCCAACCTTAAAGCAGGATTTAAACTTTTTTTAAAAGGGTTAATTAGTTCAATCATTTTGAGATTAGCTGGTAATCCTTTCCACAGAGTTCAGTCAAACCCTCAGAATTCGTGACTCGACGCCGCTATTTCCCCATGAGTTCTTAGGTCTCTATCAAATTTTGATAGAGGTTACGATACAGTAATTTTTTGCAGCAGACTTGAAGTAACCTCTTGAAACTACTAGGAGGGCGTTGCTGAATCGGAAAAGGATGTAAAGAAATATAAATTTCTTGAGAAGCTGCGTAAAATCCCTAGCCAACCTCCGATAAATCAATAAGGGCTCAAATCAGAACCACCCTATTTCATACTTCCTATCTGCAATACCAGTGGGAATGTAAAATTCATGTATAATATATAACTAGCAATTAGCAAGATACTGTTGTTTATCAGGGACACAGCCACCATGCTTTTTCGCCTATCTACTCAAAGATGCATAATTCGTTCGCTAGCAAGATTCTGCGGATTTTTGCTAGCCGATGCGTATGTACAGCTTCTTATTTATCGGAGAAACAAAAAATAATTTGATGTGTTTGCAACTCTTGGACGACCCTATTGATTCAGGTTTACCCCATAAACCCGCTCAGATAGGAGAACCAAGAAGTCGCTCAACCCAGGAATAACCCCCCTAAACCCCATAAAACTAGGAGGGCGACTTCCAGGGTTAGCAGCACATCATATACTGACTTAATTAGCTTCCCACGGCTAATTAAATATACAGCTGTCAATCCTTTGCTCGGGAACTTGCGACAGTTGTAGCGGACCCATATGCCCACAATTCGTATATAACGGCAACTGGTAACAATTATGTCATACCGATCAGGTCAAACACAAGCATTTGTAAAACCGCAACTTCCTCACCAGCAAGCTTTTGGGGCAGTTGTGACGGACGCGGGCATTACTATCCGCAACTGGTAATCCAACCGAAAACTAATTTCCATTGGTCATCAAATTCAGTTCAGACCAAAGACGAATTGTTTCGGTGGAGGAAAGGTAATGCCATCAAAAATTTCGCAACAACAGCTATATCAACAACTCACCACAGCTTTGGGTGAGACATCACAACAGGAACTGGCAGAGTGGTTCACACAAGCACAAATCGTGGAGCCTGCGCCCACAAAGCAGTTCTGGCTTTCAGGTGATAGTCCCGGAATATATCTCATTCTTTCTGGCAAAGTCAGACTGTTGGATAGTGCGGAGAACTTAATCACAACTCTCGGTTCTGGCTCCTCGTTTGGGGAAGCAACACTGTTTGCACAACAAGACTTTGTGCCATACGCCGCCAAAGCATCAAGCAACGTCAAGCTTTGCTATCTCAAACAAGAGATATTGCAAGTATTGATGGAGAAATATCCCAATATCCGCACTTACCTCTGCAAAAAAGCACAATTGTGGGATTTGCTGATGATATATCGGCAAAACTCACAAGCCGAGTGCCAACCATCGGATGTACCAGGGATACTCAAAGCCTTATCGCTATTTGAACAGCACACCCTGGACACCAATGAGGAAATATCCGCACCACCAGATGGCAAACTATGGCTGCTGCACAAAGGGGAACTGCGGCATACTCAGGGTCAAAACCTGACAGCAGGGAAAATTGTGGCACACCCACAACAGGGTATTTGGCAGGCGACACAACCAACGATCGCCTACATTCTCCAAGATTCTCAATGGCAGACAGCTAGTGAACACTGGCAGCAATTAGCACAGTTGGTTGAACCCCAAGAACGTCCACCCGTCATTAAAGACCAAAAGCCACGTTCTGTCAGGTCAAAACCAGAAAGAATAGCCACTTCTGGAAACGTCATACCCTTTCCCCAACGCTCCTCGACGTCAACACAAAAGCCAAAAAAATCACGCCCCTACTTTCCCAGCCCGAAGGTAAAAGCGGCGCAAGTGTGGGGACACTTAAGTAAGACTTATCCCTTCATGGCACAACAAAGCGCCGCCGACTGTGGTGCTACGTGCTTGGTGATGATTGGGCGCTATTGGGGCAAGCGCTTGAGTGTCAATCGACTGCGGGAGTTAACCAACGTTAACCGCTCTGGTGCATCACTGCGTGCTTTAGCAGCTGCTGCCGAAAGCATGGGCTTTGCTACCCGTCCAGTCAAAGCCAGTCTTGACAAATTTGCTCAACAACCCCTACCAGCGATCGCCCACTGGCAAGGCAAACACTACATTGTCGTCTATGAAATCACGCCTAAGAAAGTCATTGTCTGTGACCCCGCGATCGGTCAACTCAGCCTAACTCATGCTCAGTTCCAGGCTGGGTGGACTGGGTATGCATTGCTGTTGCAAGCCACAGCGCTGCTTAAAGAGGCTGAAGAAGCAAGTGCATCATTTTGGCAGTTTTTTGAGATAGTCAAACCTCACTCCAAGGTACTGCTGGAAGTATTTATTGCTTCGGTCCTGATTCAGGTGTTTGGACTGGTGACGCCACTCTTGACTCAGCTGCTGTTAGACCGAGTCATTGTCCAAGGCAGTACCCTGACTCTCAACGCTGTCGGTTTGGGATTGGTGATCTTTGGTCTGTTCCGCATCGTGATGAACGGCGTGCGGCAATATCTGCTAGACCACACGGCAAATCGTGTCTCTGTAGCACTGCTGGTGGGTTTTATCAAACACACCTTCCGTTTGCCGTTGGCGTTCTTCGAGTCGCGTTATGTCGGCGATATTGTCTCTCGCATCCAAGAGAATCAAAAGGTACAACGTTTCCTCACCGGCGAAGCACTGTCAATTTGCTTGGATTTGTTGACAGTCTTTATCTATATGGGATTAATGTTCTGGTACAACTCTTCGATGGCATTGCTCGTGCTGTTGATTGTGCCGCCATTTTTCTTGCTAGCACTGTTTACCACCAGTATTTTACGTCGCATCTCCCGAGAGATTTTTACTGCTGGTGCTGAAGAAAACAGCTACCTGATTCAATCCCTGACAGGTATTCGCTCTGTACGCTCAATGGCGATTGAACAAACCGTGCGCTGGCATTGGGAGGAACTTTTAAACAAATTAATCAAAAAAAGTTTTACAGCTCAAGTTATTTCCAACCGCCTGCAAATTATCAGTGCAAGTATTGAAACTTTAATCAATACAGGATTACTGTGGTACGGAGCATGGCTGGTCATTCAAAACCAGCTGACCATTGGGCAATTAATTGCTTTCAATATGTTGTTAGGCAACGTCATTCATCCTTTCCAGCGACTGGCGGTGCTGTGGAATCAATTGCAGGAAGTCATCGTTTCTGTTGAACGGATTAACGATGTCCTAGAAGCGGAACCAGAAGAAGACTTGCTCTCCTCACCCCGTCAGTCTTTAACGAGACTTCAAGGGAGAATTCGCTTTGACAATGTCACTTTCCGCTATCACTCGGAAAGCGAGAATAACGTTCTAGAAAATCTCAGCTTTGAAATCCAGCCTGAACAAACAGTCGCCGTGGTCGGGCGCAGCGGTTCTGGAAAGACGACTTTGTCAAAGTTAATTTTAGGCTTATATCCCCCGACAGAGGGCAAAGTCTTAATTGACGGTCAAGATGTCAGTAATATTTCTCTGAAATCACTGCGTTCTCAAATTGGTGTCGTAGACCAAGATAACTTTCTATTTGGCGGTACGATTCGAGAAAACATCAGCATTGCTCACCCAGAAGCCTCTATAGAAGAGATTATCGAGGCAGCACGTTTGGCTGGGGCGGATGAGTTTATTCAGCAACTGCCAATGGGTTACGAAACCCAAATCGGTGAAGGTGGTGGGATGCTTTCTGGCGGACAACGCCAACGTCTGGCTATAGCCCGCGCATTGCTAGGGAACCCCCGATTTTTAATATTTGATGAAGCCACCAGCAACCTAGATGCCGAATCAGAACGCATCATCCAGAACAACCTGAAAACTATTCTGACTGGACGCACCAGTCTGATTATTGCCCATCGCCTTTCCACCGTGCGGAATGCCGACTTGATTCTGGTGTTAGACCGAGGCGTCTTGATAGAAAGCGGGACACACGACGAATTAATCGCCAAAAAAGGACATTACTACTACCTCAACGAGCAACAACTTCCCCAAGCTGGTTGAGTTGGGACTCGGTTATAGGGTACAGGTTACAGTTTTTTCCTTGTCCCCTTGTCTTCCCCTACTCCCTCCACCTCTCGATTTCAGGTGATACTATGCCACACCCATCTCGTCATTCACAATCCGCCCTTGCCAGAAGCGAGCCGGATGAGTATCTAAATAAAGATGACACTATAATTACGGAAAATACTGACAAAGCGATCAACGCGACAAGCGAGGAAAACGATTGGTTTTTCGGTACCGAAGAACTGCTAGATGCTTTACCTAAAGTCTGGACGCGTTCTTTACTATACGTGTTGATAGCCTTTGCAGCGATTATCTTACCTTGGGCGATGCTCTCCAAAGTTGATGAAACAGGGAGCGCTAGAGGGCGTATTGAACCGAAAGGTGCTACCCAAAAATTAGATAGTCCAGTCGGCGGGGGCGTCACTGTTGTCAGGGTCAAAGAAGGCGAAACCGTAAAATCAGGTCAGATTCTGCTGGAATTAGAGTCAGATGTCTTAAGAACTGAACTCCAGCAAGTTGTGACAAAGCTCGACGGGCTACAGAATCGGCGCGAGTCCTTAGAACTACTCAAAAATCAATTGACGCTTGGTGTGAGTACTCAACAGCAACAAAACCAGGCTCAACAATTGGCAAAACAGTCTCAAGTACAGCAGGCGCGACAGAATCTGGATGCTCTCAAAGCTGTCTATAACTTAAACAAAGAGGAAAAACTGGCTAAAGTTAACCAGATGCAGCAAGCCCTTGACTCTAGCAAGGCTGCCGATAAGTTAGCATCCGTTCGTCTCCAAGCCTCACAAGAAAAAGTCCCACGCTATCAAAAAGCCTATGAAGACGGTGTCATGTCACAAGACCGCTTCAAGGACGTCCAACAGGCGGCAAAAGAAGACTACGAACGCCTTGTACAAGCTCGTTCTGATATTTCTCAAGCTGAGTCGAGGCTTAAAGAGCAACAAAGCAGTTATGAGAAGACGATTCATCAGGCTAACTCGGAAATCGAGCAAGCTGAACTGCGCTTACAAGAAGAACAACGTAACTATCAAAGCCTGATTCATACAGGTCAACTCGCACAACTCAAAGCCTCCGAACAACTCAAAGAACTGCAAACACAAATTAACTCCCTGCAATCGGAAATTGCCCAGACGGGAAGCCAGATTACATCCTTAAAGATTCAGTTAAGACAACGAGTCGTGCGATCGCCTATTAACGGTGTCATTTTTGAGCTGCCCATAACCAAGCCAGGAGCCGTTGTACAACCTGGTCAGAGAGTTGCTCAAATTGCACCTCAAGGTGCTGGCTTAGTACTCAAGGCTAGTATGCCTAACCAGCAAAGCGGCTTCTTGAAAGTGGGAATGCCGGTCAAAGTCAAGTTTGATGCCTATCCTTTCCAAGAGTATGGCATTGTCCCAGGGAAAGTGAATAGGATTTCTCCAGACTCTAAGGTGAGTCAAACACCTCAAGGCAACATAGAAAGCTTTGAGTTAGAAATCGCTTTGAATCAGCCATATATCCCGAACGGCGACAAACGTATCGCATTAACTCCTGGACAGACAGCCACTGCTGAGGTGATTGTCCGTCAGCGTCGTTTGATTGATTACATCTTAGACCCGTTTAAGAAACTGCAAAAAAGCGGGTTAGACCTTTAGTCAAAAATCCAAACTCTAAAATCTTTGGAGGAATTGCCTCATGTCAAAAAGTTTGACCATTTTCCGTGAAGACATCATTCACCACATCAAACTCTCGTGCCAAATACCTGGAGTTGTAGAGGCGATCGCTTTTCAAAAAATTATTACTAAAGCAGCACAAGAGGCAGGTATTACAGTCACAGCAGAAGAACTACAGCAAGAAGGAGATAGACTGCGGGTTGCTAAGAAACTTGTCAAAGCTCAAGACACCTGGGCATGGTTGAAAAAACATCATCTGTCTCTGGATGATTTTGAAGAATTAGCCCACAGCAACGTACTTTCTCAAAAGTTGGCGCACCATCTATTTGCTAATAAGGTCGAACAGTTCTTTTACGAACACCAACTTGATTATGTTGCTGCTGCAACTTATGAAGTCATCTTAGAAGATAGAGACTTGGCATTGGAACTTTTTTATGCACTGCAAGAAGGCGAAATTACTTTCCAAGAAATCGCCCGCCAATACATTCAACAGCCAGAACTCCGTCGTGCTGGTGGATATCAAGGAACCCGACGGCGCACCGATTTTCGACCGGATATTGCTGCAGCGGTATTTGCAGCCAGTCCACCAGAAATACTCAAGCCAATTGTGACTCCAAAAGGAGTCCATCTAATTTGGGTTGAAGAAATCATTCAACCCAAATTAGATGAGGAGTTGCACTCTGCGATCCAGCAACAATTGTTTTCTGGATGGCTACAGCAACAATTTGAAACACTGGAGATATTGACTCTGCTAGATTCCGATACTCATCCTCAAGCATCAGAGGATGTGTTGATGCAGGCTTAAGTTCAGTTCTGAGTTAGTCTCCATGATGTTAGGAGATTTTAACTTTTGTTGATTTACAGAAAAAGAAATTTGGTTAGATTCAACCATTTTTTTGAAAAAGGATAACTGATAACTGATTAGGTCAGGGTGAGTATTGCTAAAAAGGATTTTTGTATTTATAACTTCAAGTATTATCCAAGTTTTTTGACTAACTTATTGACCAAAAGGAGGTCATTTTCATGAAAAATACGTAATTTATAAAATGCTTTTAGAAAATTGTAATTTAACGTTTTAACGAAAAGTTAGAGCATAAATATTTGGGCTTTTTTTAACTAAAAATAAAAAAGTCTAATATTTATGTTGTTTTATTTTTAATACCAAAAACAATAAATAAAACTTGCACTAATAGCCAATTTACTAAAAAGACTATAAATAAATTTAATCAAAGAATACTGCTTTTTAAAAAATAGAATGCTATAGTTATATACGTAACCAAAAAAAACTTTGGTTGCAAAGATAGAACCAAAAACAACAAGTAATTCCCAGGATAAGATCATGATTATTTCTGATATCTCTCACATCGAAGTTGCTTCTGAAGACAATCAAGTTCAAGGTGGATTTGCTAATGCAAATTCAAATTCTACTGCAAGCGCTAGCGGTAACAACTTCACTGCCACAAATACCAGCACTTATACCAGTGCTAGTTCTGGCTACCCCTACTACTACCCCTACTACAGCAGATCCAATAATTCTTACTCTTCCGCTTCCTCTAGCTCAACTGCTGCATAGGCAAAACTTTGCCTAGAGGCATACTAACTAGAAAATAAAAATCGCTGAAAGTTGCTAAACAGCTTTCAGCGATATATCCGCTTGGAAAAGGGGGAAATGATGAGCCGATTAAAAGTTGTTGACCTAAGCTTTTTTGAAACTGAACTTCCAAGTGATAGTCAAGTGCATGGGGGACTTGCAGTTGGACTTACTGTCAACTCACCTACAAGCAGTGTTTCAACCTTTGCTGCCTCTGATTCAAGTTCAGGTTCCAATGTAAGTTATTCCTTTAACCCAACTACTGGCAAATATAGCTATAGCATTGGCTACAGATATCAGTCTGCTGTCGCTGGTGCTGCTGCTGGTGCTGCTGCTAATGGACCTACTTACAGCACTACCTATTCAAGTGCAAGTGCTTCATAAAACTTGTGTTACCAAGTTTTAGTTCAATAAGCTATTGAGTATAAGCCCCGACAAAGCACGTGGTTTTATTCAATAGCTTTTCTGTTATGTTGACACCAATTCAGACAAATCAACTAGTAATTCTCAGGAGAACAATATCATGATTATCAATGACCTGTCTGAGTTAGAAATTATTGCTGAAGAAGCAAAAGAAGTTCAAGGTGGATTCCAATATTCTCCTTCCCAGGCATATGCATATGCATATGCAAATGCATCTGGTAATGACTTTGCTAGTACCATTACCATAACTTATACCAATGCATCCTCCTACTCGAACCGTATCTCTGGCTCTAATAGCTAAAGATTTGTTGAACGCCGTACTCAGTAGATTGTAGAAAATGCTGAAAGCTGTTAAGCAGCTTTCAGCGATATGTCTATTCTAAAAAGGGAAAATGTGATCAAATTATAAACTTGAAACTTAATCTTTACTTTAGAAAGGAAGTTTTAGAGTTGGGGAAATATGATATGAAAAACTTGTATAAAATCCTATTTCTTCTCAGTCTAAAAGTCTAGTGTCTCATGTCATTAATTATGATAAATAGGTCTGATTTGTAGTGAGGACTTTAGTCCTCAACTATGAGAGCGTAGACGCGTATCCCTCACAGGAAGCTTTGCACTCAGCGGCTTCCCGAAGAATAGACAGCGCTCGCTACAAATCCCGCAAAGTTGGCTTGATGGAGTACTAGGGCTAAACAAACAAAGCCCGCGCAGGCGGGCTGTATATTACTTTCAGGGGATTAAAAGTAGGATTTGGTCTTTTGCTAGGTTTCGTTGCTCAACCTAACCTACGTGAGATACCAACAAAGCAATAGATCGTCTTCAAGTATCAGCGTTTTCCTGGCTTACCAATTAGGAATCTAAGATAGCTGCATTGCGTTTACGTTTCCCAGTCATGCCAAGTATCCCACAACCAAAGAGTAAACTAAGGACTGCCGATGGTTCGGGTGCTTGAACTCTTACGTGATTGGTTTTAGTTTCAACTAAAGTGAGATAAGTTGACTTATCAAAATTACGGGAATAATTACCCTTAACAGCAGCTTGAGCAAATTCTTGGGTTCCGCCAAAAGATGTATTATAAGAAGTCTGACCTGGATCTAGGGTGATGCTACTGCTCTGTTTAAGATCAAGAGCATCATCGTTACCTGGAGTCGCTAAATTTCCGGCAATGGTAAAAGAGTCTAAAAGGCTGTTACTTTCCCTGTCGTATAAATCAAATTTTAGGAGTCCATTAGCAGTAGCATTTTCCGCTGTTGGATTGTCAATGGATGTTTTGAGATCCAATAACCCATTGAAATCAAAAGAAAATGTTTCGCCAGGTTGTACTAGAAAGTCGTAACCGATAACCCCTGCAAAGCTTTGCCCCTCTCCAAGGTAGCTAACACCCTGACCTTGCGCTTCGCTGACAGATGAATTGGAGGCAAATGTCAAGGCAGGGTTTGGATCGACTTCAAAATTGGCATTAGCATTAGCATTGGCATTCACTTGACCATCTGTGCTAATAGCGTTAGTCACAGCATCAGTAATAGTCCTAATACCCAATGGATTGCGATTAAAGTTCTCTATATTAAATGTTGCCTCAGAAGATCCAAAAGTAGCAGCCTGACTGGGTAACGCTACTAACATAGAGCTTGCCATTACCGGAGTAGCCAGTAGCAAAATTCGGTTGATAAGCCCCAGGTGTTGCTTCATACAATCCTCTTTTGTAAATTTTTGATTCTCAGCCGGAAACGCTTGCCAAACCTAACGTTAGGCAAGTATGAAAATTGCCACAGTAAACTCAAGGGCTTGTTAAATCCACAAGCCCTTCTTGCAGTGGTGGCAAGAAGTTTTTTGTTTAATGACAAATCATGGGTTTATCCGTCTTCGCACCCACAAGACGGCAATCATCAAATTGGTAGTATTACGCCGACACCCCGTGTGATTAATTTCGACTTACGTAATTATACTAATGCCTTGAAAGAGTTGCTTTTATAAATTTCATGTAAGCTACTATCAAATTTTGTAGAGATTTGATGTTTAAACTGTAAAGTCTAAGTATTGTTAAAGTTGCCATAAATACATATGTCTCGCCGTTTTCAATAGATACCGAGTTGCGTTCAAAGATATCACGCACTTGTTGGGACAAGCCAGACAAGGTAAGATGTATGAACGCAACTTGGTATAAGTGCAATACAGGCGTTTGTAGGGGCACTAAGCTTTGCTGTGCCCCTAGCTGTGGTGTATGCAACGCCAGAACACTGAATTTAGAAATAGCAACAACAAAACCAATCAACCGATGTTTTGAGGGTACGTTAGGCTTTGCCGTAACGCACCCTATCGCTATGTAGCTGATTCCGCGGATGATTCGGATTTTTCTGGTTTGAGTAATGGGAATGCGATCGCATCGCGAATACTCGCACAGTCTGTTAACAACATCACCAACCTATCAATCCCAATACCTAAACCTCCAGTAGGAGGCATTCCATACTCCAACGCTGTCAAAAAGTCTTCATCCACTCCTTGCGCTTCCAAATCACCAGCAGCTTTGCGGGCGGCTTGTGCTTCCAAACGTTGACGCTGATCAATAGGATCAGTTAATTCTGAGAAACTGTTGGCAGTTTCCCGCCCAACAACATATAACTCGAATCGCTCCACCAAACCAGGCTTAGAACGGTGAGGTTTTGCCAGTGGCGAAATTTCCATAGGAAAGTCGGTAACAAAGGTAGGCTGAATTAAGTTTTCCTCTACCTTTTGCTCAAACGCTTCATTCAGCAACTTGCCGATTGAAGGGCAATCTTCGACACCTTCCAAACCAGCTTTTTTACTTGCTACTTTTGCCTCTTCCAAACTTTGGAACGAGTTCAAATCCAAACCTGTATATTCCTGCACCAAATCGTGCATAGTCACGCGCCGCCAAGGGGGAGTCAAATCCACTGGTGTGCCTTGGTAGGTAATTTGTAGCGTGCCGAGAACTTCTTGAGCAACGGTGGTAATAATCCCCTCCGTCAGCGCCATCATATCGTTGTAATCGGCATAAGCTTGGTAAACTTCAATTGAGGTAAATTCGGGGTTGTGACGGGTGGAAATTCCCTCATTGCGGAAAATCCGCCCCAGTTCAAACACCTTTTCAAACCCACCTACAATCAAGCGCTTGAGATGGAGTTCTGTCGCAATTCGTAGATACAACTCTATCTCTAGAGTGTTGTGGTAAGTGATAAACGGACGCGCATCTGCACCCCCCGCTTCTGCTTGGAGAACCGGAGTTTCTATTTCAATAAAATCGCGCTGTTCCAGGTAACGACGAATACCAGCCGTGATCAGAGCGCGACGGCGAAAGGTTTGCCGGACTTCAGGGTTTACTATCAAATCAACGTAACGCTGACGGTATCGCTTAGAAACATCCGTCAATCCATGCCATTTATCAGGTAAAGGCAATAGGGATTTCGTTAAAATAGTATATTTTTTTACAAAAACAGATAGCTCGCCCTTTTCAGTCCGTTTGATTGTCCCCTTTGCTCCCAAGATGTCGCCGACATCTGTAAGTTGCTTCAAGTGGTTGAAAGCATCAGCATCAACATCTGTCATGCCTTCTTGAATGCGGTTTTTATCTAAATAAAGCTGAATTGTGCCAGTTTCATCTTCCAAAGTGAAGAAAGCCAGTTTACCGAAAACACGACGCGCCATAACGCGTCCAGCCACAGTGACTTCCAAATCAACTTCTTCACCGCTGGGCAAATCGGCAAATTTTTCCTGTAATTCAGCGGCGTGATGGGTTGATTCCCAATGGTACGCATAAGGGTTCATCCCTAGTTGCCTCAGCTGTTCTACTTTTTCCAGCCGCGTAGCACGAATATCTTCTTCCGACATGATTGACGAACTAAATAGGGCAAGACTTCATTATTGTATTTGACCTCTCCGCGTCTTTTCAGACGGAGATTCAAATTCTGAAGCTGAATTCTCAATGCTCAATTCTAACTCTTTTCATTTTCGCTCTTATATTCGACAGCAAACAAGCAGAGCAAGCACTGCACCTGTTGATTTTTGAGGCTTTATCATTAGAAGACAGGTTGACTGTTGTAGAGGGTACAAAGTTGCGTTAGCGTCAACTGCTATAAACAGCAGCATAAGCTGTTGGCAGCTGACATCACCAAGAAAATGCAGCAAGAGAAATTTTATGCACGCAAAATTACAGTTTGAATACGATCGCTCTGCTGACACCCTGTACATCAACAAGCTTCCTCCATACCCAGAGCAAGAACCAGCAGAAATTGAGTATGGTGTGATTGCTCGTCTCAACCCTACTACAGGTGAAATTGAAAATCTGGAAATTTTATTTTTTTCCAAAAGGTTATCCGAGAAACCGCTTTTGGAACTGCCACTGATAGTAGATTTTCACTTCGCGCCCACTGCATAATCTTGGGGATTTCCTGCATAAATCCGTTTCATTTTTGGTTGTTTAGCGACTAAGTACTAGATTTCATAAATTCGTAGCGCAATATAAGGGAGTACCAAAAATAAATTATCCATTATGTAGGGTGGGTTAGGCGCAGGACAGTTGGTCTTTTACATGATAACTAAAGTGCGCCGTAACCCACCAATATTCGGTGCTTTACTACAAATTGGAGATTTTTTGAATTGCAAGTCCCTAAAACTTGTAGTTGCCCTTCCTTTCTTCATAATGCATACGTAAGTCCTGTTGATGTCAAAAACTCTGTTCAGCCATCCACACCAAACAAGACAAATCAAGCCTTCCGCAGCCGTGATGCCTTTTTAAAGGGTTACGCCCCAGAAGGCGAAGGACTTTATGACCGACCATAACACCCCTACTCAGACTTAGACCTTTTAATGCGATCCATTTCCTTTTGCAGTTCTTCAATTTGGCGGCGCAAAGTTTCCACTTCTTGATTTTGGGCAGTCTGCGCTTCTACATTGACTGCTCCCGCAGCGGTTGCTCGCTGATAATTTCCTCTCTTGATTTGCTGATATTCTTCTGATTCTGCCCACTGCCGCAGGTAGTGTATACGTTCCACGGCGAAAGGATGACTGAGCATCGTGCCACGACCGCCGTTGTAAATTAAGAATTTGTATATTTGATTGAGCCCATCTGCATCGAGTCCCTGGTACTCTTCTGACTGACGGATAAACTCTTGTAAACTGCATTCGTTGGCATATTTGATACTACCTCCCGAGACTTTCATCATAGAAGTCATCACGGGGTTTAAGTCATCCATCACCAACAACGCGGCGCGGTCTGCTGATAACTCGGCTTTACGCCGCCATTCGTAAAAAGCGTAAATTAAACCTTGAGTGACAAAATTACCTATGCCGAAGGTTAGATCCCCGATCGCAGAAGCAGCACTCATTGCCCATATCGCCATTTGAATTAAAATAGTATGACCACATTTAATATGCCCCAGCTCATGGGCTAGCACCGCCCTAATTTCGGCTTCGTTTAGCAAGTCTAATACCCCTGTATTTATGACTATATAAGGATGCTCTTGCCCCAGCGCATAGCTATTTGCTAGGGGATTTTGCTCAACAAATAGTGCAGGTTCTGGATAAATATCCAAATCCCGCACACATTCCCGAAACATCTGGTAAATAGTGGAATATTGGCGTGGCCCGACTTGGATGGTGTTGCCCATTAAATAAATTAACTGAGGGCGTTCTACGAAAAATTCCACAAATTTACGGGCGACAAAATCAAATCCGGGTAAACTGCGTAAGGCAAGTTCTGCTTGGCGATCCAGAGGATGCCTGAAGGCTTCGCTGGAAATTCCTTTGTAAGTTGGCATAATTAGGGGTATTTGGTTACTAGTTAGGAGTTAGGAGTTAGGAGTTAGTAGTTAATATAACAACCAACAACTAACACATAACAACTCACTCCTGAAAGTAACAACATAATAGTAATGGGGCTAAAAGCAACTAAAAAATCACTTTGTATGGGATTAAAAGCGTGTGATTGAAGCAGAAGTTCATTTGTCACTACATAACTTCCTGCGATCGCAGGCGGGTTTCCCTTCGTGGCCACATCATTTGACGATGGCACGGTTGGTAGCTCGCGCCTTGCGGCTAGGACGTAGCGCCCTGATTCAAGTCGGGGCGGCTTGCGGCTATCAAGGGCGGTATCGTACCAGCTTTGTTGCCTCGGCGTTGATGTGGCACGGTCCTGTGATTATTGTTGCCCCACCATCCGTACAGCAACGACTTGCGAAAGTGGAAATACCCCGCCTACAGCAGTGGCTACAAGTTAATAAAGCAATTAGAACAGGTGACGCTTGGCCTGGTGGTGAATTCCAAGGACTCTTCCTAGTCTCTCCCCAAGCTTGGTTAAAAGCGCAGCTGAGTTCTTGTGAGAATTTCCCTAGTGGCATTCCCACAATTATTGATGGAGTGGACGATTTAGAAGACTGGGTGCATCAAGAGCTGACTATGAGCTTAGAAGCACATGATTGGGATCAACTTATGCTTGCTTGCCCAACGATAGCTGAGGTCATTCGCTCTGCACGGGCGCAACTCACACACGAACTGTTCAAGCGCCCTGCAAATCCCTACGAATGTTATCTCATTTCTTTGGCAGAAGAAGAAATTTTGACCCGTCTGTATTCGGCTTTAGAAATAACCAGCTTACCTGATACCTGGAAAAACTTCTGGCAGCAATTTCAACACAGAAACCAAATTGCTCCCTCATCCCCCTCATCCCCCTCATCCCCCCCATCGTCCTCATCCCTACTTTGGACAACGGTTGCCCGTCGTCAAGGATTATTTTCTTTGCACTGTGCTCCCATTGAATTAGGAGAAATACTATCGCCAATTTGGCAGCGCCAGCCTGTGGTGTTTATTGGCAGTGCCTTAGAACCGGAAACTGAAGCTCCCCTGTTCCGCCATCGCTTAGGGTTGGAAGATGAGTTAACTTGCCTCAAGTTTTCCTCAGATACCCAAACAGAAGCGATTCAATTGTATATACCCTACCAGTTACCCCTACCCAACACACCAGAGTTTCAATCAGCATTTATTCACAAAGTTCTGACGCTGGTGTGCCTAAGCGCTACAGCATCAGGATTGACAGTTGTCCTTGTGGGAGATGTGCCGCTGAAAGCTCAGGTGGGGGCAATTCTTGCCTCCGAGTTTGGTTCACGCGTGCAGGTGGAAAAAACTTGTTTGGATGAAAATGGGATTTTGGTGAGCGGTTGGGAATTTTGGCGTGAGCATCAAAAGGTTTTGCCTGCTCCCCAACTTCTGGCGATCGCGACTTTACCTCTGCCATCTCTAGAAAATCCCGTAGTAGCAGGTCGAGTGGCGCACTACAAGCGCTTGCATCAAGATTGGTTCCGTTTGTACTTGTTGCCAACTGCTTTAAATGAATTGCAACGGGCTGTAGCCCCATTGCGAGAAAGTAAAGGCATCGTTGCTTTGCTTGATAACCGTGTGATTAACCGTAGCTACGGTGCTCAAATTTTGGCTGCCCTCAGTCCCTTGGCACGCATTAACTACCTCGACCCCAATCTGTTTTCCTCTGCAACAGAAGAGGACTCTGCTTGAGGTTCTCCCCTGCTTGCCTTCTTGCGCAAGCCAGGAATTTACAATTTTGAGTTTTGCATATTTTCTAGCACTCGCTTCCAACCAAGCGCTATCATCACCCTTAGCAGAGATTCATTTTTAACACTATGGGTGAAGCAAAGCGTCGTAAAGCCGCATTGGGAGAAAAATACGGTCAAGATACAACTCGCATCTTGCCATGGGTTCCTATTACCAAAACCCAAGCAGAAAAACTTGTAGAATTGTCAACCCGTCTGGCCTGGGTTGGTATTGGCGGGTTGGTTGCAGCTTGGGTGACAATTCGTTTCATTGGTCCAGCTTTCGGTTGGTGGCAAGTTGTCTAAACCCAAGCTTAGATAATTTCCCTACACAACAGGCAGCCTGGGTAACCCAGGCTGTCTTAGTTTCTTCTTTGTTAATTTATTTACTATTCGTTCTATCGAATCTAGTATGTAGAGTATACTTGGTGAGGTAATTCTATTCGGTCATATTGTATGTAAAAAACCTATTGTTACCAACGCTTTTTCCTACTTTTGAGGCTTGAGACTATTGAAAAAGCGTATGCCTAATTCTTTTAACCCTTTCTTTAACTAAGTATAAATCGATAACTAAAAGAATGTCAAAAAAATATTTGCCTAAATGGCAACATGGTTATCTTCACTTTAATTATCCTCAGTGTTAAGTCAAACGATTTGGGTTTACACTTGAGATTGTGGATTAGGGAATTTTCCTGTATAGATAGTCACTGTCAAACCAGTTACCTATCCCAATCGAGAATTTCAATCTACACATGGTCATCTACCAGTTTCGCCATATCGCTTAGAGAAGTTGGTGTATATACCTCAAAATTTTTGTACTGCTTAGCGGTTGACACAAATTTGACAAGATATATACATAGTTAAAGATTCTGAAAAGAAGTCCAGCTTCCTGGGAGCAAGCAAGGGTGCCAAGTTAACCTAAAAGTAGCCAATAAAAATACAATATTCGGTATTTTCGGGAGTTGACTTGTGCCGAATATGAGTTACCCTTAAATCGGATTGCTTTAAATTACCATCTACTCTGAGTGAATGTAAAGACAATATAAAGGCTAGCAATCCTGTCCGATATTTTAGGTCTGCAAACTGAATATTTTGATACGACACGCAAAAACTATATCGACTACCCTAAGTTTGGTAGCCAATTCATGAATATATATGTATCTATGAATTGTAATGAATAGTTTACAATACCACTTGGTAGGAAAATCTAAAGAAAATATAAAAGCAACTCAAATGACTGTGGTGTTTGGAGGGAAAAAGTGTTTCTGAGATTAGCACAACAACATCGGCAATTTGTCCAGGACTTAGTAATGAACTTGCAAGCTCTAGCAATCGTCCTGGAGAGGCGTGGATATCCTGCCTCCTGCTATACCTGCGGCGACCAAATGAATAGTGCTTCGTTTATGGTTAGCCTGGGAGAAAATCATCTCATTCGGTTTTTAGTATCCGATTATGGGATCACTTGGACGGAAATGCGGGATGATCGCGAATTAATGAAGTTAGAGGGTGCAGAGGCAGTCAACCAGTTACAGGAACTTGCCAATATAGTCAAGCATCCCATGCAAAACAATGTAGGTAATAAAACCTTAGCCAAGCGGTGTTAGAGATTAAAAAGTTAGGAGTTCAGAGTTAAAAGTTAAAAGTTAAGAAATCGTAACTAGTAACTCATTAACTCGAAACTCATAACTTTAATACCTTATTTCAAAGCTCATTGGCATTGCTGCCTAGTACCGCTACGCCCAATTCACGCATTCAAAATGCCAGAGAGCGCAAACTTTCGGCTTCCTTTGTAAATGGTAGCTTTATTTACGCCGCTCAGTACTAGTATCTGGTGAGTATCCAAAGCATCTTGACAATTGTCATTTTTAGTGTAAATACAAATCAGTAAGCAAGCGAAAAGACTTACAAACCATTTCCAATCAAAATAAACGGTGCCCAATAGTAAGGATGACTGAGGCTACTACCGATGCCCTGCTGTTGAACAGCTACAGGAAAATTTCCTGTAATCAAAGCAATTTGCGCCTGTCGTAAAGCTTGAGCTTTTGTCAACTTGCCTGAGGGTAGCAAGGCATAAAAAGAACTCATTAAAGACTGCGTACCGCCATCATCTACAGCCCACAACGAAGCAATAGCAGACTGGGCACCAGTTTTTTGAATTTGGTAACCAAAGCCGAGAATTTCTTCACCGTTACCTAACTTTCCTCCTAAGCCAGTTTCGCAAGCACTCAACACAACTAAATCAACACGAGGTAAAGACCAAGTAGCGACATCTCTGAGGCTAGCGCGATCGCCATTCCCAAACAAGATAAAAGAATCTTCCGGCTTACCTACGACAAACGCCGCATGAGTTGCTAGATGAACAATTGTATAATCGTCCATTTGCGGCACAGTCGTCTTGAGGCTAAAAGCATCATCTAAAATTTTCGTTGTTCCTGGGACAGTAGCGGCTAAACTTTCTACTTCCCGTTGCGCAAATGGTAACCCAGAAAACGTCAGCTGACGATTAGCTACTTTAACGTTATAAGTACCTTTGGTAAAAGCAGCAGCTAAAATGCGCACATTAGATTTCCTTGGGGTGTTAAAGTTAGTCAAGCTGGCTGCGGTGATATGATGGACACCAAAGCGTTGCACGAGCCACTGTTTGCCATCATACAAAGCAGCTAGAGGAATGTAGCGCAACTGGTCATCTGGTGCATAAATCAGGGTTTGTGTACCTGCTTGCTTAAGGTCGTTTTCTATCGGTTTAATCAGCCAATCGTACAACTGCCTTGCGGGTGTTTTGACATCTTGTGTAGTGCGATTTTCTAAGCCTTGGCGAAAAGCAGCAATTGTCTGGTAAAATTTTTCTCGCTTGACAGCAACGGTACGATGAATTGGCGGAGATTCTGGAGTAACCAGGATTAATTCCAAACTGTCTTTTAAAACGAGGGGATACACAAGTACGGATTTTTCTGGCAATTGTGCTAGATTATCCCGAATCGCATTGAGACTTTCTAGGTTCAAATTTTGCTGCCTTGCTGTGCGGCTAATTTGGTCTACCTGTGCCGTCACTGCGGGACTAGAGATGAAATCATAGAATTCATCCATAATTTTTTGCTGAGTCGCCACCAATTCCTCAATCCGCTGTTTCTGTTGCGGTGTTCGCGATTCTGGAGGAATCTCGCGCAGTGATGTTAGTTCTTTACCTTGGGTAACAGCATCATCCAGGGTTTTATCCAACTTTTGTTTAATTTGTCGTTCTGGTGGTATAATTTCAATCCCTTTGACAGTCAGTTGATTACCCTGCACGTTGTGGAGATACTCTTCGAGTTCTTCCACTTTCACCAAATCCATAATCCGTAGCGCTTCCTTGATACGCTTGGCCTTTAGTAATGCTTCACCTAGAGTGCGGTATGTCTGAGCAACAGTCAAGTTGTAGGCATCTATTTGCGGTACAGAAAACGCTGCTGGGTTCAAACGAACTTTCTCACGATTGATAACGCAATGTTTGTAAAAGAAAATTGCTAACTCTGGTTTTTGAAGTCGCTCAAATAAGTAACCTAAATTGCTGTAGGTTTTGCCCAAAGCAATATGAGCCTGTCCTGGAGTTTTTTCGTTAAGCTGGAGTTCTTTGTTAATACGTAAAGCTTGCAGATAATATTTGAGTGCTTGCGAATATTGACCTTGATTTTGGTAAACTCTACCAATGTTGTTGAGCGTTGCAGTATGTACAGAGCGTTCTTCATTTTTTTGGCTCATGGCTAACGCTTTTTCTAATATCTGCAATGCCTGTGCAAATTTACCTTGCCCAGAGAATTTGATCCCCTCTTGGTTGAGCCGCGTGAGCTGAGATTGGTTATTGTTTCGGGGTAAAGCCTGAACGGTTTTTCTCGAATCTGGCTGTGCCTTTGCATTTGCAGTCATCAGACGAGTTGCTGGGAATGCCATTCCAGAACTCAGATAAATCAGTAGTGTAACAAAAACAACTCTAAAAAACCGATTAGGAACATACATAATAAAACCTTCCTGTGTCTGCAATTCATTAGTGCTGAGTGCTGATTAAATCCTCACGAATAAATCCAGGGGATTGAACAACAAGGAAAAAGAGTCTTTATTCTCCATGAATAAATTCATGGCGTAAGACCCCTTTTCCTTAACGCTTTTTACTTCGGAAACTGTAAAATAAAAAATTAAAAGTTACGCATTGACAAAAATTTAATTATGTGTGTCAAGAATGATTTGATTAGTGGAATGGAAGTTAAGCCTTCTTGAGCTTTCCTTGCTGTACTCTTACTAGGGTGAGCAAAATCAACTTATGCACGCTTGGAAATAGAAATAAGAAAGAATGTCAGCCAGTTGCTTATCGAATAAGTGTCTTAGCCAGAACAAACAGCCTTAGACGCCGTACACACTTTTCAAGATTATGCAACCGCGCTCTTGACACGTTGAGTCATTGATCCACACAACCATTTTTTTGTAAAGTGCGTAAGTTCTAAAAATGACACACTCAAGCATTGCTGCCTCACCCTCCGAGGCTGAGGCAGCTAAATGAACAAATTGCGCACAATATCTAACTTTATGCTATTCCAGATTTGGAAAATCTATTTTTGGCTGCAAAAAACTTTAATATGTCAGAGGAAAAATCACAACAACCGCAACTTTCACCAACCAGTGCCATTGACACTCCAGCAAGCAGTTCCTTGGAAAATTGGTTTGAATATCCTATAAGAGTCAACCCGCATCATACGGACTATGCAGGCATTGTCTGGCACGGTTCCTACTTAGCTTGGTTGGAAGAAGCCCGAGTGGAATGCTTGCGAGCTATTGGGATCGAATATGCTGATTTGGTAGCTTTGGGCTGTGATTTGCCTGTTGTAGAACTCTCGATCCGCTATCACCGTCCTCTTCAGTTGGGTAGGGCAGCGGTAGTCAAAACGCGCATGGCTGAGGTGACTGGCGTCCGCATCAACTGGGATTATGCAATTGAATCGCTAGATAGGCAAGAGTTATATGTTACTGCCAAGGTGACTTTAGTCGCGGTAGATCGTGAAAGAGGCAAGATTATGCGTCAGTTGCCTACAACTGTCAAGGATGCTTTGGCACGACTTTCAGGATCAAAAAATCAACCATCTTAGATTATTAGTGGTTATTCCTACCCTGCGCTTAAACAAACAAAGCTCTGTATCCCTCACGGGACGCTTTGCGCTCAGTTCCCTAGGTTGGAAAACCCGCCTGTAGGAGTTCTCTCTGGCGATCCAGGCTCATTCTATGCATCTTTAAAAAGAATTGGTATTAGTAACCCAAGTTGCTAGTTATTTGAGAAGGCGATCGCAAAGATAATAAAATCCCCTCCAGTAAGAAAAACGGAGGGGAATTATGTTAAATGAAACAATTGCTGTCTATGCTATCATTGACGACTT
>JAHHIB010000030.1 GCA_019359075.1 Kalymmatonema hyalinum WJT4-NPBG1 | reverse complement strand
AGACAATAATTCTTACTCACATTTTTTAATTGTATCATAAAACCACGGCGGTTAAAACCGCTCGTGCCGCTTCCCTCTCAGGGCTAAAGCCTCTGAGTTTCCCGCATCCCGTGAGGCTTTTTATGAATAGTGCAACTGACCTGCAGATGCTCTTAGCTGATTCTCCTGTCGGCACTGTGTTACCTGCGATTGCCCAAGGCTTCGCCGTGAGCGCTCAGCCGAACGGGGCAGTGGCAAAGCCAATCGCCCGTAAGGGTGCTGGGCTGAGCGCGATCGCTCAAATTAACCTTCCTAACTGGTGGTTAGCAGGCGGTGCTGTACGAAATACTGTTTGGAGAAAGCTTTTTGGCGATCGCTGTCAATTAATCATCAAAGATTTTGACATTGCATTTTTTGATACACAGGGAGACCGTTCCCAAGAATTAGCAGCCAAGACAACCCTCACAGAACAATTTCCTGATTACGTATTTGATGTCAAAAATCAAGCTAGTTTTGCTCGTTGGCGTTCTGGTCGCAGAACATACACCAGTACAGAGGATGGCATTACAGACTGGTTGCACACCGCTACTGCTGTGGGTGTGAGGCTGGATGCACAAGGGCAATGGCAATTTTTCATGCCCTATGGCTTGGATGATTTATTTGCTGGCATTATTCGACCCACACCAGCACATACCAATAACCCAGATGCAGAACGCAAGGCGGCTGAGTTTTTGCAAAAATGTCCTTGTTTAAGACTGCCATAAGTGGCTGTTGATGAAACCGTTAGCTTAATTTGCCGCAGGTTGCGCTTCTTGATAAATGATTTCCTGAAACTGAATCACATCTTTATGTGGATCGGCGTGAAAGACTTTAACTAACAGCTGTTCGCCCAACTTCACAGAACGTTTAAATAACATTGGCAACTGCAAGCCCAAATCTTCTAGCAAAATCAGAGCTAAGCCACTGTCTTCTCTCAACCACATCAGCACTGTTGCTTCCCAAACTTCCTCAGGCTGACGCCGCAGATACTCTAAAGCCCAAAATCTATTCGTTTGCCGTTCTACCATTGTCACTTCTTGGGTGATTGAAGAGACGGTCATCATGACTTCTTTCAATTGTTCTGCGGAAAAGGGCAGAACTTCACCGCGTAGATGAGCTTTAAGTTGAAAGTGAGTGAGCAAATCACTATAGCGACGGATGGGGGAAGTGGCTTGGGTGTAAGTCTCTAAACCTAAACCAGCATGACGCACGGGGGTGATGCTCATTTCGCTTTTGGGCATACAACGCCGCATAGCACAGGCGCGAACGAATCCTGCTGGCAGCTGTAATAATTCCTGCTCAGGAGGTAATTCCGGCTGTGGCTGACCGCGAAAGGGTAACGGAATGTTATGCTTTTGACCGTAACGAGCAGCAACTTCCCCGGCAACAATCATCATTTCGGCTACCAATTGCCGTGCTGTGGAGTCTTCTAAGATTTCAATACTAATATCGTCGCCTTTGACTTTGATCATTGCCTCCGGCATATTGATACTGATTGCTCCTTGGGCATATCGCCAAGTTTTCCGTCTTCGTGCCCAATTGGCGATCGCCGCAATTTCTGATTCCGTCTGCAACCCCAAATCCAACATTTCATCGACATCTTCGTAGGTTAGGCGATAGGTCGGTTTAATCAAACTTGGATGAATGCTATAATCTGCTACTGCCCCAGTGTCATCTAAAACAATCCCAAAACTCAGGGCACAACATACCTTTCCCTGCACCAGACTCATTGGTCCTGTTGCTAGAACCTCAGGGAACATAGGAACCATGCCTGTGGGCAAATAAACTGTACTGCCTCGCTTTCTGGCGTCTAAATCTAACTCATCTTCTGGCATCAACCAGCGCGTAGGATCAGCAATATGCACCCACAACCGCTCTGTGCCATCGGGAAGTAATTCCCAACTTAGACCATCATCTATCTCGGTAGTACTTTCATCATCGATTGTATACACCTTCAGATGGGTCAGATCCAGGCGGTTGACATCTCTATCTGGCGGATGTGATTCCAATCGCTGTTGCGCCACTTCTAATACCTTGCTAGCAAATTGTACGGGAATTGACGAACGACGCAGAAATAAGTTCTCATGCGGACTCCACCAACCCAAGTCTACTAACAATTGAAAGGCTCCTTGGGGGGTTGCGGGGCGTCCCAGCATATTCATCGTTTCTAAGACTAACGCTGGGGGAGGATAGGCGCGAGCTAGAGAGTCATAATTTAACCCCACACGTATAATATCGGCAAGTAGCGCCCCATATTTTTCCAGGGCTTCCAAGCGGTGGCGGTCGTGGCGTTGCCACTCTACTGGTTCACCCCTGAGCGATTGTTCTACTCTAGCGAGAAATTCTTGCTGTCCCTTAGCTTTTAGCGCCTCTATCTCAAGCTGGTGTTTGCGTTCCGCTACTTGAGTTGCACTACGTGGCTCGTAAGCCTCTCCCTTCTGCTTGAAGTAAATTTTATCATCTGATAACAAGTAATACGCAGCGTAGCAATGAGTCGCTTGTGATTCTGAAAACAGGAGATTTGCCATCTGGCTTGGCGTCACTGTTTCCCCACCTTCTACCAGTAATTCCCAAGCCACCTCTAAACTGGAGGGGTCTAAATAAGGCTTTACCTCCTCCAGAAACTCCGGGATCTGCGAAGGCTTGTAGGGTTGCCCAGTCACGGTATAAGTGATTTGCCGAGGTGCGAGACTCTGGGATTGACCCCGTTCATCTACCACAAACATACGAGCTTTGCCGTCTGGACGGTCTACTACACCCAAACGGCGATCGCTACCAAGTCGAAATTCAACTAGCGTCCCCTTCTCCACAAGCCTTGCAATTATTGATATTTTGAATTTTGATTTTTGATTTCGCTGTTGAGTTACGAGTTAGGAGTAAATAACTCATCACTCTTAACTCATCACTCTTAACTTATTATTAGCCTTCCGCATTGATAAACGGCAACAAAGCCACAAGGCGAGCGCGTTTAATTGCTAATGTCAAATCTCGCTGTTGCTGAGATGTCAGCCCAGTAATGCGCCGAGGTAGTATCTTACCCCGCTCGGTGACAAACTTACGCAACAAATCTACATCTTTGTAATCAATTGGTTCTCCCGGCTTGATCGGGGATAGACGACGACGGTAGTAGCTCATTTTTACTTAATTTCCTTGTGAACGATATGTCTGTTGCAGTGAGGGCAGAACTTTTTCAGTTCTAGTCTGTTGGTTGTATTCCGACGATTCTTCGTACTTGTATAACGCGAAACACCAGGAGTACGCTTGTTTACGTTAGTGCGACACTCGGTACATTCCAGTGTCACTATTATGCGGGCACCTTTACTCTTAGCCATAATCTTACAAAAAGTTTAGTCTGAAGAGAATTAACACAAATAGCTATTGTCTCATATTACGGCGTGTTTTTTCAACTAATTTTTTAATTTTAATGTCTAGCGAATAGCCACGACGCGACGAAACCACCATAGTCTTGACGTAGCGGTCATGCAAAGCTTGCCGCAGTTGGGTATCAGAGAAAGCTGCACCACAGTCAATTGCTAAGGGAATCAATAGCAGTATAGCAGTGGGATTACGTATGATGTTACTCAGGGCGATGGAAACGAGAAGCGCACCAAGCCCAACTATCCCTTCTCGCTTCAAAAGAGATTGTAAATCAGGAAGTTTGCCCCCTTCGACTTGCAGCACCTTGATATCAACAGCATAACGCCCTAAACTCTGCCCTTGATTGTTATAAGGCACAATTACCCGCAAAATCACCCAAAAAATTGCGAAGACCAGTATCTGAACAACTTGGACACCGACTTGAGAACTTCCCAATAGGGAACTCACTATCCAGACACAAAGGAAATCAATCCCTAATGCGATACCTCTTCGCCCAAAGTCAACTTTGGGATAGTGTTTCGGGGCAACTCGTTCAATGGACATAATAAAATACGTATTTATATAGAATTTGGAAGCTAGGGCGTGTTTTTCCCTCTACCTTAATTTAAATATTGACACTCCCGACGGCTATCAAGGGGAATAAATTAAGCGACGGGCTTATCCCCTAAATTCCATTTATGGGGATAAGCCCTCCAATTCTCGGTCATTAAGAACAAAGCGGTGATTTATGTAAACTTTAGTAACTTTCAACAAGTTCCAAAGACTGTGCATCGTGATGATTCAAGAGGAGTTTCACTGTAAATGTTGTCCCTACTCCCACTTGGCTTTGTAAGTAGATCTGACCTTGATGCAAATCCACACACTTTTTAACGATCGACAGCCCTAGTCCCGTTCCTGGAATAGTACCCACATTGCTAGCGCGATGGAAAGTTTCAAACAAACGTTGTTGGTCTTTGAATGGAATACCAATCCCAGAATCTTGGATTTGGAAAGTGGCGGTATCATCTTGACAGAGGACGTTAAATCGAATATTGCCGCCTTGAGGAGAATACTTGATGGCATTGGAAAGTAAGTTAGTCAAAATGTAACGCAGCAGGTTTTCATCCACTTCAACTGAGGTCTGTTCCCCTTGAAAGCTAAAGATAATTTGGTGTTTACTACTAGCACCCAGTTGCAAAGTTTGTGTGAGTTCGCTACAGAAATGTTCTAAATCTAGCGGTGTCGGTTCATATTGTAGTTTGCCTGCATCACTTCTACCTAAAAATAAAATTTCATCTAATAATTGCAGCATCTGACGAATGGCAGTTTGAATTTTGCCAAAGTATTGACTTTTTTGCTGGTCACTCAGCTGGTGGTTGTATAATTCGAGCAGTTCTACTGCTGTCCGAATCACAGTCATCGGATTGCGGAACTCATGAGAAACCATCGAAACAAAGTCAGATTTCATTTCGTTGAGTTCTCGTTCCTGTACCCATGCGTTGACAACCTCTGCTTCAGCGCGTTTGCGATCGCTAATATCCCGAGCTTCGACAATCAGCAGCACCGCTTTCCCTGTTTCGTCTTTTAATGGTTTGAGGGAAAAGTCAATCCACACCATCACATTGTTTGCGCTGGGTAAGAGCAATTCATGGCGGACAAATTCACCATCAGCAGCTTTGGCAATAATACTTTTCAACCACTCCTGATTTGTAGAGGAGAAATTCCAGCTTTCAAGTTCCCACAACGGTTTGCCAACACAATCTTGTTGTTGACTACCCCATAAGTTAAGGCCAGGTTGGTTAATTTCTAGAATAATTCCCTCAAGAGTTAACAGCGCCATCGATTGGAACGTCTGTTCAAAAATCGCCCGCAAACGATGCTCACTTTCTCTGAGTTGCTTAAGAATTTGTCCGCGCTCAATAGCATAGCGAATAGTACGCCGTAGTAAGTTGGGCGTGATTTGTCCCTTGACCAGATAATCCTGTGCCTTTTTTGCCACTGCTTGTAAGGCAATGTCTTCATCGTCAAATGTCAATACCACAATCGGGATATTCGGCGCTGCTGCGTAAAATTCTCCTAGGGTGTTCAATCCTTTAGAATCAGGCAGAGAAAGGTCTAATAAAACTATGTCAAAGGTACTTTTGCTACAACTATCGATTGCGTCACTTAGCCGTTTAAAATGTACCACTTGCCATCTTTCCCCGCCTAATTGCCAAAGTGTTTGCTCTAGCAATTGGGCATCACTGGCACTATCTTCTACTAAAAGAATATTAATTGATGCCGTGTCCATAAAATAAATTTATTTTGGTGGGAACTTAACTGCTGCTAGCCAAAAATCATTAATCAACTGTACGATTTAGCAATCCTAAATGAGCGCGCGAAAATCTCTTCCTCCTGTGTGTTCTACTCTCAGTTCTAATCGGAAGTTTCCTCAGATCTAACTTGTCTGTCTGAAGGCATACAGTTTATTTACTAAATGTCTATTTCACAAATTCGAGAAAACTGCTAGACGAATAAATTAAGAAATATCAATCCGCTTGTTGACGTAGCACTTAACATTTAGGTGATAAAACCTTAATATATCTTGCTTATCCACACTAGTTGTGACAACGACCACTGGAAGTTGTGTCAACGATCACTGTTGGTGAGAGATCATGGATAATGGTGGCATAATCTTGTTGTCGTATTCATGCACCTACTTGTAACTGATAATGACTCAAGGCTATTACGAGAGTCATTGCTGAACCTCTACAGAGGTTGACCTTGTGAATGCGTAGATTTGCAATATTTTTAGCACCATAAAAATTAAACGTTACAAAGTCAGAGGCGATACTATGCTGTCAGCAAGCGATGCAGAAGCAATTATTTTAAGTTTGGTGCAACCCCTGAATACTGAACAGGATACAGAATTTGTTGATTTGTTGGCAGCTAGCGATCGCATTCTGGCATCTCCCGTCACGAGTCAACTCGATTTTCCTCACTGGGACAACTCAGCGATGGATGGCTACGCAGTACGGTACGAAGATGTGCAGGACTGTAGCGAGGAAAAGCCGGCAGTTTTAGAAATTGTTGCAGAAATCCCTGCTGGGGTGCAACCTCAATCTACAATTCAATCAGGGCAAGCGGCGCGGATTTTGACAGGTGCGGTAATGCCTGCGGGTGCTGATACAGTTGTGATGCAGGAAAGAACACGCAGGGAAGAAAACCGTGTGATCATCCTTGCTGCCCCAAAACCGCAAGAATTTGTTAGGCATCAGGGAACTTACTACAAAGCAGGGACACAATTACTACCAGCAGGGATTCGATTGCAAGCTCCAGAAATTGCTGTATTAGCTGCAACTCAGTGTACGCAATTGAAAGTTTTTCGCCGCCCTCGTGTCGCTCTTTTGTCTACAGGGAATGAACTAGTCACACCTGACAAACCATTGCAACCAGGGCAAATTGTCGATTCAAATCGATATGCACTCTTTGCTTTGGTCAAGCAAAGTGCTGCCCAACCCTTAATGTTAGGAATTGTTAAGGATGAACCAGAAGCGCTGAAGCAAGCGATCGCCGACGCCATAACTCAAGCTGATGTGGTTCTCTCTTCCGGTGGTGTCTCTGTGGGAGATTATGACTATGTTGAGCAAGTTCTAGAGTCACTTGGAGGCAAAATTCACGTTCGTGCTGTTGCGACCAAACCTGGTAAACCCTTGACAGTTGCCACATTTGGCAACGATACACGTCCAGTTTTGTACTTTGGTTTGCCAGGAAACCCTGTTGCTGCTTTGGTGGCATTTTGGCGGTTTGTACAAAGCGCCATCAAAAAACTTTCAGGGCTTGCAGAAGGTTGGGAACCAACGTTTGTCAAAGCACTGGCGCGTCAGGAGTTGCGATCTGATGGTAAGCGCGAAACTTACGTTTGGGGTCAGTTGCGCGCCTTAGATGGAGTTTACGAATTTCAGCCAGCAGGTGGGCTGCAAAATTCTGGGAACTTGATTAATTTGGCTCAAATCAACGGCTTAGCTGTTCTACCAGTGGGTCAGACACTTATTTGTGCGGGAGAACAGGTGCAAGTATTACAGGTAGGGTCTTAAGGAATTCAAAATTAAAAATTCGCTCATTCAAAAATCTAAAAGTCAATGGTAGGAAGCAACCTGGCTGCTGAGAATATGTAAATAAAATGTGGGACAGCTTAGAAGCTGTTTTGATAGCAATTCTTATTGGAAGGATGGGTAGTCCCAATTGGCGATTTCGCAGCTTAGCTTAGCCGTGTACCTACAGGTTGAACCTCTCTCGCCAAACCAATATGCGCCAATGACAGGGAGATATCTTTATACTTCATCCCGGCTAATGCCCACTGAAGCTCAAGTGTCCCTACCCAGAAGCGTGCCCGGTCAATGACATCCGGTAACATACGATAGTCGCTTTTGATACGCAGCACAATACCTTCTCCATAATTACCGAGTTGTACGGCGATGTCACAAGCCGGGTCGCCCAAACCAGCAGTACCAAAATCGATCAGACCGCTAATGCTCTCTGACATAGGGTCAAACAGGATGTGATACACTGCCAGGTCGCCGTCGATAAGTACGGGTGTGTAACTCAGGTCAAGTTCTCCTGATACCAGAGGCGCAAAAAGTTCGTGTATCCAAGTTTGCTGATGACGCCACAGGTGAGGAAAGAGAGTTTCTTGAACTTGCTCGTACAACTGTAACCAATCTTCACGCAATCGCACTGCACCCGAGGAAGACACGCCAGCATTCATTAACACTTCAACGGGAATGCTGTGCAACTGTTGGTGAAATCTGGCAAGTTGGGAAATAACATGGGCTTGTTTGTTTGCACTCAGCTTCAGCAGGGTGTTGCGGGAAAGCGGTTCACCTTTGATAAATCTGTAGCTGACAAAGCCTTCTTCTAGGTGTTCAAAGCGCGGAACCCGTAAATCAACATATTTTTGCACCACTTCCAGCACTTTGGCTTCATGAGAAAGAACCTCTTTTCCCCAGTCATCTTTGGCAAAGCGACAGACTAGGTCATAATTCACCACTACCACGTCATTGACCATTCCATCTTGATTAAAATCCAGATGGTCAAAAGAAATATTTGGATAAACAGAACGAATCTTTTCCAGATAAGAGGAAGGAATATTCACAGCGACTCCAATAACGATGACAACAAACAGATAATCAGAATCACTCGGACATTTAGTCCGATTGAAACGGCTTAACTGATAGGCGTGTTTGTTGTGCTAACGTACCACTGTGGTTAAACTTCCCAGAACATCGTCATAAACGAGTATAGCAATAGCATTATATCCCTCACATTAATTTATATTACAAGCTTCCTATTTTTCCACTAAATGTTACAATATATACAGAAACAAAATCGTTCATCTTTATTAGCCGCTGAAAAATCATTTTTCAGTGAGAGAGCTTGTGAAGACGGAAGTAGGGAAATATCCCCAAGGAACGCGCCTCATTTCATTCATAACCTTAGACAATCAATTTCCCAAAGAGGCGAAGCAGATGAAACTCACATATCGTGGTGTTAATTATGAACCCAATCCCCTGACCCTTGAACCCACCGCTAGCGAAATCAGCGGAAACTACCGGGGTGGGACATGGAAGCGCAACTACCCCAGACATATTCCTCAGACTCAACCAACTGCTGAGTTGAAGTATCGCGGTGTATCTCATTACATCGGCGATCCACTACAGGTGGAGTTCATGATTTTGTCCAAGCAGCACAGCGATGCAACAAGTGCTGCACAGGTTGGTAAACCGGAAAAAATGGGCGGTGAGTTAACTGAAACTCATCTCACCAATATCCGCCGTAATTTAGAACGTCGCCTACTAGCAGCAAGAGAAAAAGGGGATCAAAACCTCATTCGCTTACTAGAGGATGAGGCAAGGCAAATTGCATGATGGTTAGTTGTTAGTAGTTAGTAGTTCCTTGCTTGCCAACAACTAACAACTAATTCTGACGATTTATCCAAATCCCTCTGAGTCCGGCTGCCCTAGCTCCGTGATAATCTTCTGTGATACTGTCACCAATATGCCACGCACCCTCTGGAGAACAGTTATGTTTCTCCAAAGCCGTGGCAAAAATTTTGCCATCAGGTTTAGCGGCACCTGCTTGGGTGGAAATGGTGATAGATTTGAAAAACTCTCTGAGTTCCAAACTTTGCAACACTGAGTAAATACGGGAATCGAAATTGGACAGTATCCCCAGTTCAATTCCCAACCGCCGCCAGTTAACCAAAGCTGGTAGGACATCGGGATAGATAAACCACGCCTCAGCAGTGCCGAAGTGGATGTAAAGTTCACTGAAAAAAGTAGAAAAATCGGAAAATTTCTGGAGAACGCCTGCACTTTCAAAGGTATTTTGAGCGATGTTAAACCACCAATCAAACTCGCGTTGGGGAATATCTTGTTCTTCTGCATCTGGAAATATAGGTGGTGGCGCAGCTTTAAAACTTTGGATGAATGTTTGATTCAAAGTATCGGCTGAAACTTCGACGCCAAATTCCTGCGCTATCTGGCTATAAATTTCTCCTACACTGCCTTTCACCCCGAAGAGAGTGTTAACAGCATCTAAAAAGATAACTTTCGGTTTTTCCTTCATAAATTATCAGTTATTAGCTATCAGGTATGAGCGCTGACCAAAACAGCCCTGAATCCTGAGTATGTAATTTTTATATTTTCTATTTTCCGCAATATTTGGCGTTCAGCAAAAGGTTTTATATCTCCAAATTTATTCATGGAGAAAAACTTTTTTCCCTTGTTCAATCCCTCAGTATCTGCTGATCGTTACCCACATTTTTCTAAAGCGTTTTTTGTGTCACTTTTCAGTGAATTTGGCACTGACAACGACTTACTATAGAATGAAAAATGTGGGTAATGGCAAGCTTTATCTGTAGGGGATTTACTCAGCACTCAGTACTGATGAAGGCTGACTGCTATTCAGACAGTGCCTGTATAATAGGGCGAGCGAGCCAGTTAAAACCAACTTTAAGTTTGTGGTCTAAGGTTGGCAGCCGATAGAGATAGGCAAGACGACGCGCTACGTATGCCAAAGGACCCTCTAATTTAACGCCTAAACCAGTGAGGGTGGCGCTGTCTATTCCCAGTGCCATCATTTCACCTAAGAACTGATAATGGAAGGGAAGCAGAGGACGATTGCTCAAACTTGCCCAGATGTTCCAACCAGCATAATCTGCTTGTTGGAAAGCAGCTTGTGCTGTCGCAGGGACTTGCTGACCTTCAGCATCAAGGCAATCTGCTAAATCTCCCAAAGCAAAAATTTCGGGATGGTCATGGACTTGGAGAGTTGATGTGGTGCTGATTTGACCGCGCTGGTTTTGCTTTACAGGAAGGTTTCTCACCACAGGCGATACCCGCGTTCCGACTGTCCAAATCACCAAATCGACAGGAATCGTATCTACTTGATTCTTGTACTCTAATGAAATGCTGTCTTGAGCGATTGATTCTACCTTGGTTTCTAAATCAATAAAGACACCCCGTGCTTCTAAAGCTTTGCTTGCTGCTTCTCTGTTGAAGTCTGGGGAGGTTCGCAAAATTTGGTCGGACACTTCAATCAGCCGAAATCGTCCTCTTTCCCCTAGTCTGTCTGCAAGTTTGCAAGCTAACTCTACGCCACTGTAGCCACCACCGACAATTGCTACCCTGATTTTATCTGCATCCGATTCTTCTAAAAGTCGCAGGCGTTCTTCCAAACGATATGCATCTGCGATCGCCCGGAACGGATAAGCATAAGATGTTGCCCCAGGGACAATATCCAGTGGTGTTTCACCACCCAGCCCCAACACCAAGCGGTCATAGGAAATTTCTGGTCCATCGTGTAAATGTACCCGTCGCTGATCTATATCAATTCCCGATACAGCACCTTGACAAAAACGTACACCTGTGTTATTCAAAAGTTCTTCATAGGGTGGGGCAATTTCCCAGGTTTGCAATTCCCCAGTGAGGAGTTCGTAGAGGAAGGGGGAGAAGAGAAAGCGATCGCTGTGATCCACCAGAACCATTTCGGGTTTTTGCAAAGGTTCCCAAGGAAGCTGGCTCAAGCGTAGGGCAGTGTAGAGACCACCAAAGCCTCCACCAAGGATACAAATTCTAGCAGGTTGTTCACTCATCGGTCTATGGGAACGTCGCTCCCAGCAGGGTAACTTAATATAAGTGTACTGATTTCTTTCGTTCAATTGCCATTAACCAGCAATCCCAGTACTTTCCCTCTTGCAGTTCATGTTCGCGCAAGAGCTTGACTTTGACTCTTACGGGTATCTCCTCCGGAGAGCGCCTTCGCGCTTACGCCAGGGGCGCTGCGACGGGAAACCCGTCTAAGCCCTGCGGGCAGGCTGCGCCAACAGCACTGGACTCACAAAACCACATTTTTCGTAACAGCGGATAGCGCGAGTGTTCCACACCTGTGGTATGACAACTTTCACAGCTTCCAATTCTTCAAAAAGATAGTTGACAAGCACTGAAATCAGTTTTGTGCCAATTCCCTGATTCCAATATTGGGTTTCGCCTATAAATAAGTCCATCGCATAGACATCATCTGTTTTTTCCAGACAATACATCTGCTTGTCGGTTTCAGGTAAGTCATTTAACGAGTAATACTGTATCATCTTGCGTAAGACGAATAGAGATTTCGTCTTTTTCAAGCAACATATAAAATAGCAGCTTTCTTTGATGAAATCAACTTCTTTGTGACCACAATCACTATATATTGTAAGAAATATGCATGAAAAATTGCAAATGAGTAAAAGGCGGTTTGTACAAACGACAAAACGCCTTTTATTTCATATTTAGTTAAAAACGAATTAATAACCGCCCATGGTTATAGCTTTATTAGGATTGGCAGTTTCGTCTGCCTTGATGTGCCATTTGCCATCATCACCTTGCTTGTACTGGTTCTTGACGCTGTTCCAAGCAACTTGACGAGCACCCTCTTCACTCAATCCATCGCTATGGGCAGCATTGAATGCCGCAACGAAAATCTGCTGGGCTTCTTGAGGTAGTTGTTCTTTTACATCTTGACCTAATTCATCTATCTTCATAAACCCACTCCGGTTATTTAAACTTGGATTCATATTAAGAAGTTCAAGGCAGGTTTTCCTCTTTCTGTAAGCAGAGATAAAAAATTACCATACCTTTGGCAGAGACTCAAACAGGAGAGCCAAATAATAGCACGCTTTAGCAAAAATCTTCTTTCAAATCAGTGCGGCAATAATATTGATGCTCATAGCCAAAATTGAGGTATTGAAAAAGAAGGATAATATTCCATGTAGTAGAGCCAAACGCCTCATAGAACGTGATATTGTCTGCACGTCTGAAACTTGGCTCGTCATGCCAATGATAAAAGAGAAATATAAAAAGTCCCAATAATCTGGTTCTTCGTCATTAGGAAAATCTAGACCAGCAGCTATTTGCTCTGTATTACCATTACTTAGTTGATAATAAGTGTGTGCGTATAGCAGGGCGAATATAGTATGTACTAGTAACCAAGAACTGACAATCGTCATGACAGCAAGCATGACGTGTAGGCTGAGGAGAATTGTTGATAGATTTTTTTTATTATCACTGAGTAGGAACCCTATTGCCAACACGCTGGCACAAGCAGCGGCAACAATGAAGGTAAAGATAGCTACACGCCCTTGATATTCGAGTCGCGCAAAACGGCGCATTTTTTCTGGAGTCGCCCTGACCATTATCCACCAAGTCAAGCCTAGGAAACACTCAGCGCCTGAGTTCCAAGCACAGAGAATGCGCAAGGGGAAATGCAGCCAAGACGGCAATAGTACTGAAACTAATGCAGCAAACCCGACAGAAATAATCAGTCGGTGTCGAGAATCAGAATTTTTGAACAATTTAGGTGCAACCCAGAAATTATGAATCGTGATTAAACACTACAAAATCACTTTATCATTCAAGTTTGACTACATTGAATTAACCGCCTCAACTTCATTCCATCTCAGTCTTGCAATAGCTTAAGCAATGTAAAGACGCTTCAAACAGCGCGTCTCTACACATCACCCAATCTCACGAAAATCTTTAACTGAACCGTATTGGGACATAAACGACTTTCATCATTAGGACTTACGCAAGAACTCTCTGAAACTCTTATTTCTACCGTTGTGGTTTAATTTTCATTCCAATTCACTTTTACAAGAGGTTTATTCTTCTGGATGAGATGTATCGATGTTTACTGATTGAGAGTTCTGTTCTGCGTTTTTTAAGTCGAGTAATTCGCACTTTTGAGCCGATGGGAGAGTTTTCAACCCCAACTTTGCTGTTGCATAAAGCCGACTAAATTCTTGCTCATAATGTGCGGCGACGGTAGGATTTTGTATAAACATCAAAGTCTCATCATTCAAGTAATTTCCTGAATTAGACCAGTTGTGACTACCAGTGATAATTAACATTTTATCCAAGATAGCCATTTTACTATGAACGCCGCGATCGCCTATTGGACTTGTGGGAAAACCAACAGTAGTTATTGGACGCTTCCAAGGTTTAACTTTAATTAAGCTATTTTTCTTGCCTGGACGAGGACAAACACCCATAGCATCGTATGCTTTTGAGTAAGGTTGTCTGA
The DNA here is from genome assembly GCA_019359075.1 of Kalymmatonema hyalinum WJT4-NPBG1. Taxonomy (GTDB): domain Bacteria; phylum Cyanobacteriota; class Cyanobacteriia; order Cyanobacteriales; family Nostocaceae; genus Kalymmatonema; species Kalymmatonema hyalinum. The sequence continues at coordinate 61,390 of JAHHIB010000030.1, read as the reverse complement.
AAAAATCTGGGTCTATCAGCACTTTGATATCTTCAACTCCTTGATCATGTACACTACCAAGAGTGTCGCTAATCTTTTGGTCTGAATAAACAAATACCGCAATATGCACGCTCTTTTTAGCTTGCTGCACATAAGAGGCAATGATGCCGTTACTGGTTGTTGCGATGTCGTCTTTTGTGCTGGCTGGCGAGAAGTTGAGAGTGATAGTTCCTGCGCCAACTGGAATCGTTACGGGATATCTTTTTGGCTTATGAGATTTAAATAACCCCTGCCACATAGAGTTAAATTCATTAGTCAAACTTTTGCCAAGTTGGGGATTATCGGGAACAACAATCATGTTGTTAGGATTGCCACGACTTTCAAAATTTCCAAAATCTCCATGCATATCAGATGTCGTCAAGTTGCCGCTAGATATGATATTTGTCTTGCCATCTATGACGACAAATTTATGGTGCATGAGTCCACTACCTTTAGTTGCACCGCCAGATGTGTCATCTTTTATCTCAATTCCATTTGAACGTAACATAGCTAAAGCATCAGCAGGATATCGCTTTAATTCTTCATATGCTCTTTTATCATGCCGATTCATCCGTGCAATTTCTTCTTGTTTATATTCTGCTAAAGTTTTGTTGTACTTACTATCTATTATTACCCTCACTTTCACCCCCCGCTTGTAAGCAACGGTGAGTGCTTCAGCAACTTTGGGAAGCCTAAACTCCATGACTGCTAAATCCACAGTTGAGTTTGCTTGGTTAATAGCATCAATAATTTGCTGTTCTAAGTTGTCTCCTTTGCGCTTAATGTGTCGGTATGGGTCTTCGTAGGAAGACGCCGGATTTTGGTTAAAATAGACTTGAATCGCAGGGTCTTGAGGTAAAGGTTGGACAAGCTTGACTTTTGGTGAAGGTTTAAGAATGTTAACGAGAACAACACCACTGCTTAAAAGCAGCAATATGAAGATTGTTCTTCTAAAAAATTTAAAATTTTGTTGCTCAGAAGTAATAAAATTTAAGAGTAATTTCATTAAAGAATTAGGAAGTATAGCGCATAAATTTTACTCAGTTGGAAAACTAAGTTATATCTTTTCTCAGTATTCTTTTAAAAAGATGTTATAACAATACGGGTATTACGGAAGTTGATTTTCTTGGCTTGCAATTTCTTTCAGTAATCGCACTACATCCAAATTGTTACTTTCAACAGGTAATGTATTCACCGTGATTTGGACGGTGAATAACCTCACGTAAAGATACAAAGCGCTAAAACTAACTAAGTGTTTTTGTATAGCTGTACAATCAGGGCAAAATATCCAACTATATATATAGATATATATAGAGATAGGTATCCACAAAGTTGTAAGAATTTGGCAGATTAACTATATAGTCTGAAAATAGAAATAAGCTGTTGCCCAGCGTGTTCTCACCTAATAGGTTATGCAAATTTATCTAGATTACAGCGCAACTACTCCCACTCGCCCAGAAGCAATAGCCGCAATGCAAGCAGTTCTCACACAACAGTGGGGCAACCCCTCCAGCTTGCATGAGTGGGGACAACGGGCAGCAACGGTTGTGGAACAAGCAAGAATGCAGGTTGCTCCTTTAATTAACGCACCTGATCCTGAATCTATTATCTTTACTTCTGGTGGCACTGAAGCAAACAATTTGGCAATTATGGGAGTTGCCCATTTGTATGCCAAGCCCCAACACATAATTATTTCTAACGTTGAGCATTCTGCTGTTGCCGAACCAGCAAGGTTGTTAGAGTTGTGGGGTTGGCAAGTCACTCGCTTAGGAGTGGATTCTAAAGGAAGAGTCAATCCTCTAGATTTAAAGGCGGCGTTACAAGATAATACTGTGTTGGTGTCGGTCATTTACGGTCAAAGTGAAGTTGGGACATTACAACCAATTGAGGAACTGGGAAATATAGCCCGCAGTGCAGGTGTTTTGTTCCATACAGATGCTGTACAAGTGGCAGGACGCTTGCCTGTAAATGTGAAAAGCCTGAACGTAGATTTGTTGAGTATGTCCAGTCACAAAATTTATGGACCACAAGGTGCTGGGGCGTTGTATGTGCGTCCTGGTGTCGAGTTGCTTCCCTTGCTGAATGGTGGGGGACAAGAAAGGCGACTGCGTTCTGGGACACAAGCAGTACCCATACTCGCTGGGTTTGGTGTAGCAGCAGAATTGGCAGTTCAAGAAATGCCGACAGAAACAACCCGGCTGATGAAGTTACGCGATCGCCTGTTTGCCCAGTTAAGAGATATTCCTGGTTTGATCCCCACAGGCGACTACACCCACCGCCTACCTCACCACGTAAGTTTTTGCTTAGAATATGCTGATGGAGAAAAACTCAGCGGCAAAACTCTGGTGCGACAGATGAATCTAGCAGGCATTGGCATCAGTGCTGGTGCTGCCTGTCATAGTGGTAAACTCAGCCCTAGTCCCGTATTGTTAGCAATGGGCTACCCAGAAAACGCTGCTTTGGGCGCTATTCGTATGACACTGGGGCGTGACACAACAGAAGCTGATGTGGATTGGGTTGCAATGGTGTTCAGGCAGATTTTGCACCGACTATCACCTGTAGAATTGGTTGTTAGTCGTTAGTTAAAACAGTCAACAGTTATAACTGGTAACTGATAACTTTGTACCCTACCCCTGAGTTTTAACAATTTCGGCGTAAGTCCCCGACTGTATTAGGTGTAACTAAAGCCGTAGTCCGCGAAAACCAAGCGGCACAAAACAATTCAACGACCTGCGGGAGGCGGGTTGCTGCCAGGGTACATAGCGATATGTACGGGAGTCAGGGGCGAGTCCCAAACCTCCGGACGCCGTGTAAGACCATCATCGTCTTCAGTGACGAACTTCTTCCGGGAAGTACCCAACGTGGCAACGACGAATGAAACTGGAAGCCCCCACCAGTTAGAGGTACTCCGATTTGGTGGTGGGTACTTCACAATCTAAAATTGCAACTGCAGCCCATAGCGGATACACACGGACATAACAAACAATTATCTGAGTTTATCTGCGTTTATCTGCGTCGAGGGTGCGGTTAAAATCTCAATTCCAAAATTATTTAGTATGACTGAACTTCCAAACACTCTAGAAGATGCAATTGCCCAAGCCCGTGAAGCAACTAAAGCGGCACTCGCAGAAGGGTATAAACGGTTACAAATTGAGATTCTGATTCCAGAACTCAAACCCATGCTTGTGGCAGAGCAATTTTTGCCAGTTTTTGAAGAATACGGTTCCCGACTAAAGGTTTTCTTCCCAGATGCTGGTGGTGCTGCGCTTGCGATACGCGATTGGGCAGATGTGCCGTTTAAGATTCTTGATATTGGTACAGGAAAATTACCTCTTGAGCGCAAAATTGAACCAGAGGATGAAATTTTCTTTCTGGTTGCCCCCACAGCGGTGGAAGTTGCAGAGGTGGAAAAGATGGCTCAATTAGTAGGCGATCGCCCCATCGTAATATTAAACCCTCGTTTGGAAGATTTGGGGGCAGTGGGCATTGGTTATGCAGCGCGGCAATTACGTGAGCGCTTCGTCAATACAATTGAATCTTGCTATTATCTCCGCCCTGTAGATGACGAAACTGCTGTATTTCGCTTTTACCCGAGAATGTGGGAAGTTTGGTTGGAAAAGAGCGGCAACTATCAAAAGATTGCCGAATTACCGCAAAAGCCATCTGGTGACGATCTCGATTTAATCATAGCTAAGGCACAGTCTCCCTCAGCTACAGCAGGTGGCTCAAGTGCGAAAAAGCCGAATCTGTTTAAGGGTTTGCAACGTTTCTTACGGGCGTTGAGCAATTAACGCTTTTACTTTATTTTGCCTGATGGCATCCCTCTCCCAACTTGGGAGAGGAGTAAGCTCTCCTAATTCGCCTGCACTTGGGCGTTCAAGACTTTGTTAATGCGATCGCGTGTTTCTAGCAAATGTGCTTTGGTGTACTCGTCGTTTGAACTCACTCCATCCAGTTTCTCGTTAAGTTGTCTGAGTTTATACCAAGCTAATGTGCGAGCATCTTCTGGAACACGTTCTTTTCGCAAAACCATCCGAGTTAATAAGTCTAGATACTGTCGCTGTAAGCCTCGGCGCAAACTCGAAATTACGAGTGGCTTGCCGTTTGGTTTCACAACCTCAGTCCAAACACTGTCTTGCAATGTATCATATAATTCTGGTAAAGACAGAGATTGATTGGGTTGAGTTTTGAGTTCGATGTCCTTAAGGCGGGAAAGGCGATCGCTTGACAGCAAATCCGACAACACCGAACTCTGCATAAACAATACCCAATCATGAATTGGAAAGTCCAAACGACCAGTCCGGGGAGAACTGCCCCAATGCCGCCAACGCGAAGGTGCTAATTTATTCAGCAGTTCTGGCGGGAAGCTAAGAGCATCCTCAGCAAATACATATTTTTGTATAATATCTAACGCCTGCCGTTGTTTTTCCACAGGGACTGGCTGAAATGGTAATTGCCCTTGGGAATCACCAGGTTGAACCCTGTAGAAAGACTGACCGCCAACATATTTTGTAATGTAGTAAATATTTTGGAAATAGTTACTGAATACCGTACCAAATTGTTCTTTCACATCACTAAAACTCTTGCCAGACAACAGGTCATCTTGGTTGAGACGCTGCCACATAACCCGCGCATTATCCAATTGCCAATGAGAATAAAGCAGCACATTACTGCTGTTATCCCAAGCATTAGCAGTGGGGTCAAGGTCAAACACATCTTCATCTGTGGAATAACTTAACTCAGGCTTGTCTGATTGGTTGGCAAGCTTATCCAAAAATGGTTTTTCTGTTGTGGTAGTTGCTGCTGGAATTGGTGTGTAGCCGTACTGAATCGCCCACTCATCATAAGGTCCGATCATCTTGGGAAAATAATCTCCCTGCTTAGTGCCTCGGGGTGCAATATTTGGTGGAATATAGTCCATCACTGACGTAATCAGACCTTTGGTGCGAGTGATATCTCTATTGTTCATCTGTTCTGGACTCAGCAGAGTGCTTCCACGGAAGTTATGCCTTAACCCCAAAGTGTGTCCCACTTCATGAGCAATAATTAACCGTAAATATTGATGAATATACTCCTTCATTTGCTCATTACTTGGCGGGACGTCTCGCAAAAGTTTCATTGCCAGTGAACCATAAGCAAATTGGTTAGCAGCTTCCATACCATAGCAAAGGTCGTACTGACCTGCCAGTTTTGATAAATTGTTGGTTAACCCCTCCATTTCCAAACTCTGCGTGGAATCGCTATTTTTTGCCTCTAATTTATTGGCGCAAAGCAGGCTGTTTTCCATCAACGCAGACAGCGGCGTCTGATTTTGTGTTTGGTTGAGTTGTACAACTTTAGGATACTCATTCTTGAGTGCGCGTATAAAGCTGCCATCTACGAGAATGTCTGCATCCAAAATTTCACCAGTCAAAGGGTTAACGCGGGATGGTCCCAGAGCAAAATATCCATCTACGGTGTTAATCCAGCGAATTGTGTTGTAGCGTATATCTGCTGGATCCCAGGTGGCGTCATCCGGCATTTGACGCACTTGAATTGCATCCTTGAATCCTGCCTTTTCAAAGGCTTTATTCCACATCAAGACGCCTTCTTTGATCGCATCGCGATACTCTAAGGGTACTGCGTTATCAATCCAGAAGACAATGGGTTTTTTGGGTGGAGAAAGTGCAGCGCTGGGGTTTTGTTTTTCTAAATGCCAACGGTTAATGTAGCGGACAAATGGCTCTTTACGCTCGTCGTTGGATAAGTCTTGGTAGGCGGTGATAAAATAGCCAACACGTTCATCGGCTAAACGCGATCGGTAATTGTTCTGTGGAAGTTCGGACAAACTATAATGAACGCGTAAAGTGAAGCCTCGAGGGTCTGGAAGCGCACCAAAACGGAGCTTTTCAATATTGACACGGGTGTTGGTGAAATTCAACACCGACTCGATTTCCATATTTTGGGGAAAGGCTTTAGCAGTTCCAAAATAGGATTTATCTGCGGCTGGAGCAACTCCTAAACTGAAAGATAATCCAGCCAAGTCTGTCAGCAGCACGTCCCCCAAGTCGATGAGAATTGTTTTGCGTTCTGGGTGTATGCTTTTAATGGTTACTGAGTAGAGAACTGAGTCACTGAAAGACCGGGCGAGCGATCGCTGTTGTGGATCTCCTTCGCGGGTGCGAAAATTAACATTCTTTACCACAAATTGCACTTTATTACTCATCCGCTGGAAGTAAAACAAAAAATCTTGCAACGGCATCCCACTATAGATTCCAGCTTCGCCAATGCCAGACTCTAACGTTGCTGTCGCTAAATAATTTTTATTAAGTTGCTCCGGCTTAATTTCTAGATAAATTTTATTTTTTTCCTTATCTCGGTACAGAGTAAACAGTCCTTGTAGCGTTTCAGTATCTTTTACGACTTTATCAAATGGTTCTAATTCCTCCTTTTTTGCTGGTTTCGGCGTGACATCAGTTTTTTCATCCGGCTTAGCCGGTTTATCTAAGCTGTTCTGTACTTGCAAAAATGGCTGCTGTTCAGCTTTTTTAGTATCTTTAACTACCCACATAAAAGATTGACGCTGTGCTTGTTGCTTCCCATCAATCACCCAGACTTGCTCTCGTGGTAACCCCAGTTTCTGGAAGTTTGTAGCGTTCAGTGTTCCAGACTGAGACGATTTCCATGACGCAAAGGAGATGGGGCGATCAGGAGATGAGGAGCCAGCGCCCCTTCGGGGTATCTCCTGCGGAGACGCTACGCGTTGGCGGAGCCTGCGCTTTGCGCTTACGCCAGTCGCCTGCGGAGGGTTTCCCTCCTGCAGCGCTGGCTCACCGTGCGGGGGTTCCCCCCGTTGAGGCGACTGGCGTGGGGATGAGGGAGATAAGGATGTGAGTCGGGGAAAGATTTTCTCTTTGTCTGCTTGTCCCCAAGTCTTTTTGTCTCCTTGTCTCCTTATACCCGTGTCAACCGTCTTCCCAGCCTGTGTGCCGCTAGAAGCTGGTATACCTAAAAATAAACAATGCAACACAATAACACAACTAGTAAATCTTCTCATCCAATCCGTCCCCGGTCTTAATTTCTATTTTATTTCCAATATCTGTGTAACAAAGCTGCCTCATACTCTCTTTAACTAAGTGGTAATATCTGTAAACACTCTTTACCGCTTAATGACAAGCAGCCACCTTTCAAAAGTCAGTTGTCGATACGATTTTTCAGCTTTGTTGTAGTCTCTTACAGTAGGAGTTTTCCCAACAATTGCTTCTTTAGCACAGACTTCGTATTATCTTTACATTTGTCTAAGAAAGAAGTAGAGAAGTTAGTATAACAACTTAAATAAAAACAGGAGGTTACTGACAAACGAAAAACTTTTTAAGCAGACATTTTTTGCCCAAAGGCATACCCTAATACAGAGGAGCTTTCCGCGCTGAATCTGCTTATCCATAATCTGCATTATTACGTTATTTTCAGAAAATATGGTACTAAGTCATACGATTTTCTCCAGTGCCTGAAACTCTAGTAGGCAAGCAATTTTTTTGATATCGGCTTTAGTTCATCAGCAGGTGCATAGTATTAAATATGACAAGTATGTCACATTTCTCTCAAATTTGTCAGCTTTTGAGAACTTGTGTGAAGGGGCATTGGTTCAAAGAGATGCTAAAGAAAACATCTCTTAGCTCCCTTGCAGTTTCGCCTTTAGGAAAAATTAATAATAAGCAGGGCAAAAGAGTAGAGTGTTCTCGAGGCAATTCGCGAGAATTTATATTTCAGCAGAGAGTACAAAAAAGTTTGCAAAAATGGACAAAATCGAGGAGCAGTTTAACCGCAAATAAAGGCGATCGGCAACTCCATGAAGAGATATACGATTTACTGGGTGGTGGTACGCTAAGACCTGAAATTTTAGCACAAGTCATGAGAAGGCTCATGGCTAATAATGAATTTTACCCAGTGCGACTTTTCCAACGTTTAGAAGATTTTTACCGCCGTTGGTGTCAAGGGGAATTTATTGATGCTTCACCTGCTCATAACTTGCCTTTGAAAAAGATGCTGAAGATGCAAGCACAAGACATTGCGATCGGACTGAGGCAGGTAGATATCAATACGGGACTCAATGCGATGATTTTGCTTTTGGAGTTACATCGCTATGCCCAAGAGCGAGATGAACTGAAGCATGAAATTATCTTCTATCCCTCTGGTCAAAGGGATAAAGACCATTTTTTCACTTCGCAACTTCTTCGCATCATTAACTACAGCGATGCGATTGAAATTGGAAATTTTAGTAATGTTGTTGGGGAATTTCTCACAAGGGGCAACTTTAGCGGTGCATACCTTGGTGATGCCAACTTGACGGGTGTCAACTTTAGCCGTGCCAACCTCAGTAGCGCATACCTTGGTGATGCCAACCTCACAGGTACCAACTTTAGTGGTGCTAACCTCAGCACTGCTAACCTCGGTGATGCTAACCTCAGCGGTGCTAACCTCAGTGATGCCAACCTCAAGCGTACCGACCTCAGCAGTACCAATTTGTGTGGTGCCAACCTGAGTGGTGCCAACCTCAGCCATGCTAACCTCAGTAGTGCCGACCTCAGCAGTGCTGACCTCAGCAATGTTGACCTCAGAGGTGCCAACCTGACAAGCGCTAACCTCAGAGATGCTGAACTTTCTCGTGCCAATCTCACTGACGCCATCTTCTTTGGTGCTAACCTCAGTGATGCACACCTCAACGGCGTAGACCTCAGTCATGGCGATCTTTGCCGCGCTGACCTCAGTGGTGCTGACCTCAGTGGTGCTATCCTCAGAGGCACTAACCTGAGCGATACAATTCTCTTTAGTACTAACCTCACAGACGCTATTCTCGTCGCGGCTGATCTAAGTTATGCCAAACTCAACGGCGCAAAACTCAACGGCGCTAACCTCAAAAGCGCTATTCTCTTGGGTGCGGATCTCAGTGGCGTAGACCTGAGTGGAGTCATTCTCAACGAAGCCGACCTCAGTGGAGTTCTTCTCACCGAAGCCGATGTCAGTGGTGCTGACCTCACCAATGCCATGCTTTTTGGTACTGACCTGAGCTATGCCAACTTGAGCAGCGCTAACCTGAGTGGTAGTAATCTTAGTGGTGCTATCCTCAGTGGCGCAGACCTTAGTTATACTGATCTCAGCTATGCTATTCTTGCTGGTGCAGACCTCAGTGATGCCAACCTCGAAGAAATGACCTGGAACGAAAATCTGGAGTGGCAGAGTGTACGTGGACTCGACACCGCTGTCAATGTGCCAGAAGCGTTAAAGGAGCAGTTAGGTCTTTTGTAACTAGTATTTTCCACATTCAGTGTGTCAATTCAGATTAGATGTAGAGAAGGCGTAAGGCATTGCGCGTGAACGGGTGTAGGGTGTAGTGAGGGATTTTTCCCGTACCCCACACCCGAACATAGATGCTGCTTTATATTCCAATACGGTTTAGATAAGACCAAAACCGTTACCAGGATGGCAATGTAAAAACGCGTTGTTTGAAGCGTCTGTACACATCACTAAATCTCACTAAAAATCCTTAGCTGAGAAGTAGGAGGTAAATAAAACAGTGGCGACAAGACGAATGACTTTTCGGTTATACCCAAACAAGCAAATAGAACAGTCTTTGCGGTATCACCGGAAACTTCACAAAGACTTGTTTAACGCTGCTGTATACAACAGATTTACGCAATACGAAAAGTTCAAACACTCTGTTAGCTATATCGAGCAACAGAATAGTTTGCCTGCATTCAAAGAGGTTTGGACAGAGTACAAAGAAATTAACTCTCAAGCCTTGCAAGCTACTCTTAAAAGAGTAGATTTTGCGTTTGAGCGGTGGTTTAAAAATGTAAGTAGGCGTCCAAAGTTCAAATCAATCCGTCATTACTCAGGATGGACGTATCCAGCTAAAACTGGTTACTCTGTTGAATCAAATGGTGAAAACGGATATATTCTTTTGTCCAAAATTGGACGCATTCAGATGCGTGGCAAGGCTAAGTATTGGGGAACCCCAACTACTTGCACAATTGTTTATCGCAATGGCAAATGGTATGCATCTATTACCGTTGAGGTATTGGAACAAGTACTGAAACCCGAAATACTACCAACGAATGCAATTGGTATTGATTTGGGTTGTAAGTCAGCTTTGTCTATTACCGACGGACAGAATCATCAACACATCGATACTCCCAAGTTTCTACGTAATGCTGAGCGCGAAATAAAACGAGCGTCTAAACAGAAAAGAGGAAAACAAGCACCAAACAGAAAGAAAAAGGTAAAAGCTTCTAGAAGATGGAAGAAAGCCCAATCTAAGGTGAGCAAGCTAACTTCAAGAGTGCGAAACCAAAGACAAAATTGGGTACATCAAGTTGTAGCAGAAATTGTAAGCGGTAATAGCTTCGTTGCAACTGAAAAACTAGAAGTCGTCAAGATGACCAGTAAAGCAAAAAAAGGTAAGCGTAAAAAACAAAAGGCTGGCTTGAATAAGTCAATACTCGATGTTGGGTTTGGAATGCTCAAAAGCACCATCAAATACAAACTAGAACAAATTGGTGGTGTGTTCATTGAAGTTCCAACCAAGAAAGTGAAGCCCAGTCAAACTTGTCCTAAATGTGGATACCAACACAAAAAGACACTCGATGATAGAGTTCATGAGTGTCAACAATGTGGATATGTCCAAGACAGGGATATCGCTGCCGCAGAAGTTATGCTTTATTGGGCAAAAGGAATTCTACCGGGGTTTGGAACGAGCCTCGTAGACGCTGATGTCGCTAGCTCTACTTCACGTACCCGCAAAACCGCAGGAAGCATGAAGCAACTAGGGCGCGTGAAGCGTCAGAAATCTACTCTTACTGGGCAGGATGTAGAAACCCGCCCTTCAATGCAGTAAGGGCGGGTAGTTCATAAACAACTCCTTGATCCCAGCACTGCCAATCTCCACCGCCAGCGCTGCTAGTAAAAAACCTAAAAGCTGGGTGATAATCACTTCTCCTTCTACACCGATCCACTTGTCGATACCGTTTGCTAAACGCAAAATCAACCAACTAGAGAACATTGCCCCTACAATACCCACGATGACGCTGATATGAGGGCTGGGAGATTCCGACATCAACAGCATCACCGATGTCAGAGTACCAGGTCCAGCTAGTAGTGGCAAGGCAAGTGGAGTAATTGCGACATCTCGCTCTTGATCGATAACAGGCGTATCTAATTCTCCCTGAAGCATTTGTAAGGCAATCAACAACAGCAGTAGTCCCCCTGCGACTCGCAAAGAACCCAAGCTGACGTCCAAGTAACGTAATATAAATTGACCACCAAAGGCAAAGAGTAAAAGCACTCCTATAGCTACGACTATCGCTTTATCTATAACTCTGTTTCTGCTTTCTGGTTCCATGCCCTTTGTCAGAACCAAAAGTATTGGTATATTACCTACTGCATCCGCAAGAACAAAGACTGCAATAAAAGTTTTTACGAGAATCGAGATATCCACAGCAGATCATAAGTTATGAGTTATTCTAAAAAATTACCCCAAATCCGGTTTAGTTTCCTATAACTAAATAGGTGAAACTAAAAGCCAGATGATATGAGTTATGATGGATGCCCGTCAAACCAAAGAATAGTAAAATCCTAAAAAGTGAACGGGGCGATCGCTGCAATATCTGGGTCTAAGTTGCCTATTTGACTGGAGCTTAGTATCCACACAGATGCTCCTTGTTTCAAAAATATCTGCGTTACGCTATCGTTTGCCTTTCGAGGCAGAATAGTTCGCCAACTCACTAAAGCTTTGAAAACTTGTTGTAGAGGACTATCCTCTAGAGAACTCCCTAGGCTTGCAGTAGAGTTCTGCCAGTCAGCTCGTGCAACCCCAAAGGGTAATAGCTGATGTCTGAGAACTGTGCCTAACTTCACCAACTGTTTAAAGCTGGTGGCATATTCGGGATGGCGAAGTAACCAATTTTTAAACTGGGGATTGGTTTTGATGGCATACGGAATCTCTGTAGGATTGATTTGAATGGCAGTCTGAATGCCTCTAATCGCTGCATATAATGCCTGGTTAGAATCTTGGGTACAGTTATTTGCAGGACCGACATAAGTTGCACCCGTACCATCTCCAATGCGGTAACGCGCTGTCATGATTTCCAGTTGACGGTTCAAAACTTCCAATGGTGTACGCTTTACTTCATCTGCATCGTAGTCTTGTGTCAGAGCATCAAATTTAATCAGGATATCGCAAACGGGACGAATTCCCAACCAACCAAACTGGCGATCGCCCATATAACGAGTCCAAGACAGACTTCCTGCAATCAGTCCATCATTGTTGTGGCAATAAACTTGGTGGTACCTAATCTCAAAGCGCAGTTCTCCTGTCAGTGGTTCCCGCACCACCTCTGCCACTCCATAGGCGCAATGACCAAAGTATACAGGAGCTTTAGCTGCAGGTTCTCGTTTTTTGCCACCTACACCGCCATACACGTGTACAAGCAAGGCACAGTCACCTTCACGCCATTTGGAGACTGCTTTTTGGATATCCGTACCTCTCGTACTTAAAAAAACAGATTGTATTTGTCCTTTATGCTTGGTAATATTCTGCCAAGAGCGTTTTCTAAGATATTTACGCGCTGGTTTTCTGCCAACAATCACGTCTTGGGGTTTGACTCGCAACAAAGCACGGGGGGCGATCGCCTGCACAACAAACATCCCGGAAGCATTTTTTGCTCCGTAAATATACCAACCTGAGGCATTAAGGGGGGACTTTTCCATACCACTGTTGGTTGAGTTGTAAATTCCGTTTTGATTAGGAATCACCTCAGGCAAAAGCACGACTTCTTCAACAGAGTCAAACTCACGGGAGTTGCGATTGAAATGAACCACCCGGAACTGTTCGCTTCCCTCTTGGATGGGCTGCAAAAACTTCACTAAGGCATAAAAGCGCCCAGAAATTTGCACAGGTTCACTGGTAACGTAAAGGGTGAGCGCTTCCCCATTCTGTTCAACCATCACTGGGTTGCGCAGCATCACGACTATATCATCATTGGGTCTTGAACCAGCCAGCGATTCCAATGGAGTCACCTGACGCCAATGATTTATACGAATCGGAACGATGTTCCCCTGCGTGTAGTTGTATAATGCTTGGGCGTTGAGGTGAACATCCTTTTTCGTTGACTGAACCGATACTTTTGATTCAGGATCGTCAATCCATTTCAAATACACGACTTGTCCCACCAAGTGTTTGTGTTGCTCATCTGCGTGATGCACTTCAAACAGAACACCTGATTGGCGTTGCTCTTTAGGCGGCAAAATCAGCCGTCCCATCCAAGAGGCAATTGGTCGATAAAGTTCTGCGTTTACCGACTGGTTTAAAGGATAGTATTCTGGTCGATTAAACGCTGCTTGCTGATACAGTTCGTAATTGCTAATCTTCTTTTTAACAAGTTCTTGATTGTAGGGATACTCCTCTAGCAAAATGCTTGACATAATGTCAACCGTTTGCTCTAGATAGCTGCGACCATCGCTTAAAAATTTGTTGGCATCTAAAGGACCCCCAGCACCCATATGCCCCACTGAACCAAGTGAAACAAAAGTGATTTTGCCCATGCGTTTGGCACGGTTCCAGTAAGATAAGAAGAAGATCCTCCAACGCTTTGGAAACAAAATTGGACCTAAGCGCTCAACCGGGTCTTTGTCACCTACCAGATGGTAGAGATGCTCTACCAATAATGCATTGTTATTGCCACTGATGACACCAGCCAAAGAAATAATCTCAATGGGTGCCTGATCTAGTGCTTGCTTAAGATAAGAAAGCGCTCCCATTGCTATCTGTCCACCACCGCTGAAACCAATCAGTGTAATCGGTACTCCGCTACCGGGTTTGTAACCGTGGTTAATGAGGCTATTGTACATGACCTGCGCCGTGCCTTGGTTATAAATTGGTCCAAAGCGTTGGTCAGCGGAAACAGCAACAACGAGGAGATTGCGAATATTAATCGTCAAGGCAAGCAAAGCGTTGAGGATACCACCTGTATTGGATTGACTGCGTCGTTCCGCGAAGCGCCAAAAGGACGCTAGTATTCCACCTTCGGTAAGTGGTCGATTGAGGACTGAGTAGGGCATGAGTCCTCGAATGATGACAATATTATCTGGCAAAGCTACCCCTAAGGAGCGTAAAAACTGGTCGCCATCTGGAAAGTACTTGAATGAAGCTTGACCGATACCATCAAGGTAAATGACATATCGGACAACGTTTGTTTGCGGTGGAATTTCTTCCTCTAATATTCCTAAGCGACCTTTAGTATCAATTTTATCACCATACCACCCTGCCCACCAACCTAAAGCTTCGAGGGGAACCAGGAGTCCGGCGAAGAGGACGGCAATTAAACTAATCTGCAATAAATCAACGCTTAGCTTAAGCGCACTCCCCAAAGCGTTGTACCAAACTAACCACAAATGGCTCAGTTGCGGGAAGAGTAGAGTACAAAGTAGAGCAATGAAAACAATGCCTAAAAATGTGGTAATTCGCTTCACAGTCATACCTCCCCGTTGTCTCTATCACCAGCGTTAGTTTGGTTATTTCTACGTAACATCTGCGGTCCTGCTTGCAAAAGTTGTTCCAACCCTTGCATATCTGTGACCAACCGTGTCCCTGCGACTGTATTAGACAGCCACTTGCCAACTATTGCAACTGGTCGTCCAATAGTGCGCTGCACAATCTGAAATACAAGCCATCCCAACACACTGCACCAAAGCGCTTGCCAAACAGTAAGACCAAGGGCGACGCGCAAGCCCATCACAAATGCTAACAGCGTCCAAATAGAGAGCAAGACTTGAATTGGCACACCCAAATAAGGCAATGCTACTAAAAAACTCAACATCAGCGGTGCGTAGGCAAATCCCAACGTAGACCAAATGATGCGATACGGTATATTAACCTTGAATAGTACAAGGCTCACCAACCATGTACTTAAACCCCAAAACAAAACACTGAATACAAATAACACAGACCCAATCAACAGACTCAGAAAAAAGCGAAGCGGTTTGACTCGGTTGACGAATAGCACCGTCCCTTGACCCAGCGCCTGAGAAAACCCAGCAATCAGTACAATGTATAAGGCTGCTATTGCACCTTGAGGTAGCGATTGAATCAGCTTAAAGGCTTCGGCGCTGAGGGCGATCGCTCCGAATACAAGTTCCCAAAATCTATTGAGGGCGGTCTGAGTCATGGCAAATGCGATGAAAAAGCTTATAACTGTTCTCGTTGTTCTAGTGTATTTTAATACTTCAGAAATTTGAAAAAAACATTAGTCATTAGTTCTGCCCCATCCCCCTCATCTCATTTTTCCAAAGTTAAGCCGCAACTACTTCATTCCATTACCATTTTCTGTTTCAAAGCGCATCAACTTTCTCACATCATCGATTGGCAATCCTAACTCTTTGCTAATTGCCGCTTCCACTTGATTAAGTTCTGTTACCGGAAATTCAAATTCTAGTTCTTTGAGTGCTTTGGAAGCTGTCTTAACTCTGACTCTTGAAACACCTTGATGCTTTTTTATTTGAGTTGTGATTGACAGTACAATAGTTCTCGGTTGCTTGGCTGATAATGTCTCAACCTTCAAAGGATTCGTTGGTTGATGAGAGCGGCTTAATATTCTATCCATCAGAAATCCACCTCCTACCCAAAAAGCTAATCCAAGCAGTGGTAGGGGTAGCCAAAACTCTAACCCCAAAGAACGCAAAATCTTTAACCATCGGGATTGGAGCATAAATGAACTAGTTTCACGCCACAAATACTACGCACACTAAGATAAAGGAAAAACCCATCTTAGCGCGATCGCCTATGTTAATTTTACTGGTGGAAGATGACTTAGCCCAATTAGAGCCACTGCGAGCTGCGCTTACCAAAGCAGGACATACAATTGATGCGATAGAAGATGGAGAAACGGCTCAGTGGCTGTTTTCTCAGAAAGATTATGACTTATTGATCTTAGACTGGATGCTTCCGAAAGTGAGTGGGGTTGACCTTTGTCAGGAATATCGACGCGTTGGGAAAACTTCCCCAGTACTGATGCTGACTGCTAAGGACACAACATCAGATAAAGTTTATGGTTTAGACGCCGGAGCAGATGATTATTTGGTCAAACCAGTTGATATTATCGAGCTACTTGCAAGGGTACGAGCCTTAAGAAGGCGATCGCCACTTTGGCAAGGAGACAAACTTACATTAGCAAATTTACATCTCGATTTGAATAACCTAACTCTTGAGCGAAATCAACTCACATCTCAATTATCTGGTCGAGAATTTCAACTGATGGAGTATCTGATGCGTCACCCTCGTCAGATTTTATCTCACAATCAAATAGAACAGGCTCTTTGGGGATGGGGGACAGAACCAGAAAGTAATGCTGTCACAACACTAGTGCGCCGACTGCGACAGCGCCTGCAAACAGTTGAAGCAAAAGATTGGCTGGAAAATGTCTATGGTATGGGATATCGGCTTAATGTTCCCGAAAAATGAGATGAGGGACTGAGGGAGTGAGGGCTTCGCCGTGAGCGCTCAGCCGAACGGAGGGAGGGAGTGAAGGAGGGAGGGGAGAATAATTTTTGACTAATGACAAATGACAAATGAGTAATGAGTAATGACTATTTATGTTTGTTCGTAGCCGTCGCAATTTAGCTTACTTATTTACAATATCGATGGGGAGCATTCTCATCGCATTTGCTGGTATAGCATATTACCTAATTGTTCAACAGCAGCTTCAGGCTTTTGATGAAAGATTGTATTCTGATAGCAAAACTATTGCCAGGAATCCACCGTACAGGCTGTATAAGAAACAACTTCTGCTTGAGCGAAGGGATGTGCCAATTTTTGGTGATACAGTACCACCAATCAATAATGGCTTTGCGTATGTTCGGTTGTACAAATTCAATGGAGAATTAGTTGATTCTACTGGTGTGTCTGGTTCGAGAAAATTAACTGTTGCTCCTGGTTTTCAAACTATTCAACTCAGTAGGAACCAAGATGAGGTAACGGCGAGCAAAGAATGGTTTCGAGAGATAACGTTGCCAATTATACAAAATAATTTGTTGGCTGGCTATATTCAAGTGGCTGTTCCTCTGACTCCTCTACGTAAGAACTTAGAGAAAGCAAGGTTATTTCTAACACTGGCTTTGCCAGCTACTTTAGGCACGATAGGTATTACTGGTTGGTTTCTGGGGGGGCTTGCTATGCAACCAACTCGTCGGGCATACGAACAACTACAACGCTTCACTGCTGATGCTTCTCATGAGTTACGCGCTCCTGTCGCTGCGATTTTAAGTAATGCACAAGTGGCTTTAATGCCTCCACAGGATGAACTAGAGCAGCGTTTTCGTCTAGAAAATATTGCGGAGATTGCTAAATCAATGAGCAATCTCATTAATAATCTGTTGTTTCTGGCTCGTCAGGATGGACCGCTTAATAACACGGCTTTAAAGACTATAGACCTTGTTGGGCTACTGCAACCTATAGCCCAAGAGTATCAGCAACTAGCAGCTGCACAAAATCTCAAGTTTACTTCCGGCTTACCCCAGTCACCTGTTAACCTCAAAGCCGATCCAGATTTGTTAAAACAGGCGATTGTAAATTTACTTAGCAATGCTTTGAAGTACACTCCTGAAGGTGGTACAGTTGCACTAAGATTGCTGACACAATCCCAGCGAGCCATTATTCAGCTAGAAGATAACGGCATTGGCATTCCCGAGGAAGATTTACCTCATATCTTTGAACGGTTTTATCGCGTAGATACAGCGCGATCGCGTCAAACAGGTGGCTTTGGTTTAGGATTGGCGATCGCCCAACAAATTGTGCAAGCTCACCGAGGACACATTAGTGCCAAAAGTCTGCTTGGGCAAGGTTCTACCTTTCAAATTGAGCTACCTCTGAAGTAGAGGGATTGGGGATTGGGGAGTAAGAAATTCAATTTTTTATCTTTACCGAAGGGCACTGACATTTTTTTGTCATACTTGCCCATCACACTAAGAAATAAGAAGAATATCAAAGGTCTGTCATATCATGATTGGTTTATCATTCACAATGACCCTAAAACCCCGCCCCTCCCGCAAGCGGGTAGGGGTGCCGTAGACGGGGTGGGGTTGTTTTACACACCTAAATTCTTTCTCCAAACTTAGCACCGCCAAATGTATGATTGCACGCTCTAAGTTGTTTTGGGTAGCCATAATTACTGTAGTTGCGAGCCTTGCTTTTCCTGGAGAGGTAGCGGCACATCACGGCTATTACACAAACTATGATATGGGAAATCCACGGACAATCACAGGGGTGATTAAAGCAGTCAGATATACGAGTCCCCACATTCGTATGCAACTTCAAACAACTGGTGGCTCGAAGAAACAAGTTTGGAAAATTGACTTGCCATCACCAACGCAGGCACAGTGGCAAGGATTAACCCGTAGCGTTCTTAAGGTTGGCTCCACTGCAACTGTGGTAGGATGGCCGGCTTACAATCGTTCCAACGAAATGGGAGCGTCGCAAATCACGATTGGTGGAAAGACTGTGCTGGTGAACTGAGCACACACAACACTCATTTAAGAAAAGCAGGAATGGAATCATGGATAATCAGCAACAACTAAACAAAGCCATGCTCAAAAAAGGACTTATGCAGGCTGCCTTGAGTGCGGCAACAATTGCGACTTTCCTAGCTTCTGGAACTGAAAATGCGAGCGCCCATCACGGATGGAGCGAGTACAACAACGAACAAACGCTTAACGTCTCTGGGGAAATCCAGAATATCAGTTATGGGAATCCGCACACCACAATAGAAGTGAAAACAGATGATAATAAAGTATGGCAAGCAATCCTAGCACCACCTGCCCGATTGCACAGACGTGGGTTACCCCAAAGCGCTTTGCAGGTTGGACAGCAAGTGAGACTAGTAGGCTACCCTCATCGCACTGATGTTAATGAAATGCGGGCAGAGCGAATTACTATAGGTAAGCAAACAGTAGAACTGCGCTGATGGACATTGCTGATACAAGCTGGTGGCTGTGGTTAGAAAACAGTGCCTTATCCTCAGTGATTCGCCATTGGCTATGGCTGTACCCAATGCTCGAAACGATACACATTATTGGTCTAGCCATTGTCTTTGGCTCAGTTGCTCTGTTCGATTTAAGGCTACTTGGTTTCTCCCGCCACCTGTTAGTGACAGATATGGCACGATACCTCTTGCCTTGGTCTTTCTTAAGTTTTGTCGTTGTCGTGCTATCAGGTTTTTTCATGTTTGCAGTGGATGCAACCGAAATAGCAGCAAATTCAGCTTTTCGCCTGAAGCTTTTGCTCTTGTGCGCTGCTGGGGTGAATGCGGCTTTTTTTCATAGAGTGGCTTTTAAATCGGTTAAGTTCTGGAACCGGGGTGTGAGAACTCCAAGAGTGGTTAGGGCGATCGCAGTCATTTCCCTTGTGCTTTGGACTGGTGTGATTATTTGTGGTCGCCTGATTGCTTACGTTTAAAAACCTGCGATTCATAGCTGTAGGTACAAAGGTGACGAACACGAAATTTCCATCAATTTTTCTATTTAAGACATTAGCTAAATCGTGGTTACAAACGGCGCTGGTAGCTGCTTTGGTTGGACTTCCTACAGCTTGCATTGCCCAGCCAAATCCTGCTCAAGAAGCTGTTGAGGCTCAGGAGTCTAACCGCACCTTTACAGATGTGCAAGCTTTAGTGAATCTTGGTCCGCGAGTGGCTGGAACACCAGTCATGGAAAAGGCAAGCGCTTATCTAATTGAACAGTACCGCAAAGCTGGTTATGTGGCTGAAATTCAAACTTTTACTTATTCAAAGTTTCAAGACTTAGGCTCAAACCTGACTGTTGATAAAGCAACGGTTGAGGGGAAAGCACTCAATGGGACAGTCGCAGGAAAACTGAATGCGCCACTGGTAGCGGTTCCCAATGTCGGACGCAAAGCTGATTTTGCTGCTGTGAATGTTAAGGGGGCGATCGCCATTGTCAGGCGCGGTGAAATTCGTTTTTCTGAAAAAGCGAAAAATGCTGCTGCTGCTGGTGCCGTTGGTTTAGTGATTGTCAACAATCAACAAGGCGATGTGTACGGAACGCTTGGTGAGGAAATCAAAATTCCTGTACTGGCGCTTTCAGGTCAGCAAGGTAATCCCTTAATTCAACGCGTGCAAAGTGTAGCGCCCAATGTCAGTTTGAATGTGAATGCGCAACGACGTGTTGTTACTGGGCGTAATATTATAGCACATCTTGCAGGAGTGACTGCGCCAAAAATTATCTTGGGTGGACACTACGACTCAGTACCTGGTTCTCCGGGAGCAAACGATAATGCTTCGGGAACAGCAGTTGTCCTGGCTCTTGCCCGTAATCTATCTAATACACCGACTGCTCGTCAAGCCTGGTTCATCGCCTTTGATGGTGAAGAAGACGGGCTGCACGGTTCGCGGGCTTTTGTCAATAAAGCTGAGCCGCAGTTTCTCTCAGGGCTGAAAGCTATGGTCAATTTCGATATGGTTGGCGTCAACAACCAGTTAGGAATTGGTGGTACGTCATCTTTAACAGCATTTGCGCGAAATATTGACCCTAAAGTGAAAACCTTTGGCTCATCTGGCGGTAGCGACCATGCATCGTTTGCTAACAAAAACGTGCCAGTTCTATTCTTCTACCGAGGCGACGAGCCGAACTACCACACGCCAAATGATAAAAAGGTAGACCCAAAACTGTTAAATGAAACGACTCAGGTAGCGCTGGATCTTATTAAGCGGATTGTTAACCCTAGCTAAGGAACGTGGGTGAGGAAAACGGCGCTTGTCTCCAATGATTCTGTATTAAACCATCCTCATTTATAGGAAATCTAAAATGTCTTTTCTTTTTTCTTTGAAGAAGTCTCTCACGAATTTGTCTTTGGTATCACTTGGAGCTGCAACGGCTATGTTGGGCGGACATTTCATGCCCACAAATCCAGTGCTATCTCAGCAACCAATTGCTCAATTACCTTCTGCACCAATTGGCAACACAGATAGTAACTTTGTTTCCTCTGCGGTAGAAAGAACCGGATCTGCTGTCGTGCGGATTGACTCTACACGCACCGTAAGAAATCCATATACCTATGGTCGAAGAGTAGCCAGAGGTACGGGTTCAGGGTTTATCATTAGGTCGAATGGTCTGATTCTGACAAACGCTCACGTTGTTGGTGGAGCAGACACAGTCAGCGTAACTTTGAAAAACGGTCGTAGTTTCACAGGTCGAGTATTAGGACAAGATAGAGCAACGGATCTAGCTGTTGTCCAAATTCAGGCGAATAATCTGCCGGTTGTGAGTCTTGGTAATTCCGATCAGTTGAAACCTGGAGAATGGGCGATCGCGATCGGTAATCCTCTGGGTTTAGACAACACCGTGACAGTAGGCATTATCAGTGCAACAGACCGCACGAGTCGTGCATTAGGCTCCCGAAATCGCGAAGTTGGGTTTATTCAAACAGATGCTGCTATTAACCCTGGTAACTCAGGTGGACCACTCCTGAATCAACGAGGACAAGTCATTGGTGTGAACACTGCTATTATTCAAGGTGCCCAAGGACTGGGATTTGCAATTCCGATTAACTTGGCGCAGCAGATTGCTAACCAATTAATTGCTCAAGCAGCTGCTTAATTATATGCCTAACGGAAGTTCCCTTTTATAGGGGAACTTCTAGCTAAATGCATTAGAACAAAGCTATATCAAACCCAATGCTGCGCAACAACTTGCGCAGCATTGGCTGAAAACAAATTATTCGGGTAATATAGGGAGAATTAGCTTCAACTAGGGTGAAACTACTGCAGTCTATGGCTTTGTGCCCTTCAACTCTCAGGGACTTTGAAAAGTCAAAATCTTCCGGTTTTTATTAAACTTTTTTCACCATTTTTGAGATGTCAGGGGATGAACTGTTGAGCCTTCCGATTGTTTGTACTCTATACGTTTTTGTAACTTAAACCCTATGTCTGAAATTAAGTCATTTTCCAATTATTACTATATCTATATAAAACGAGGTCAAAAGCCAATTCCTTGGAACATATACGACCCTAATCCACCGACTGAACTCGGCTTAAGTGATTATTTTAGTAAAGTGTTCCAGGCTATGGAAAAAAGTTTGAATCTCAGCGGTTTAATATTTTACATAACTTGGGACGAAATTGATGAACTCCCATCATATGGACAAAATGTTGTTGCTGTCGTGCTGGGAGATGAATGGTGTCGCATACCAAAGTATTTTCACAAGGTAAAGGCTGTATTTAAGTGCCTTGGCACATCCCCAATCCTTGGATGTAATCCCTTCCTCAAGCCTTCTCTTATAAACCTTTTGACACTGATTCAATTTATCAGAATCTTAGTTTTCCGCCTGCCCTGGGTGGTAAATTATCAGTTTTACAAATTCAAGAGTTTGCTATCCGGTACAGCCAAAATTCCACCTATCTACGATATTCCACAGGGCTATGGCAACTCAAAGGATTTGCCAAGAAAAGATATAGAAGCACGCCCCTATGAAGTTTTTTTTGCTGGCAGTCTAGTTCAGATACCATTACCTGTATGGTCTTTGAAGTACTGGTTGGGAACTCCAAAAACCCTTTCTCGAAAATTAATGATATCAAGTTTAAATAGTTTCAAGGAAAAATATCCTGATTATAAAATTGAATTATCAATCACTCCTGGTTTTCATTATTCAATGAATGAAGATGGAAACAGCTATTCTGAAAGAATGATGAATACCAAAATATGCATTGTCCCTAGAGGTACTTCGTTTGAAACCATTCGCTTGTTTGAGGGAATGAGATATGGTTGCATCTTAGTGACGGAAGTTTTACCTCCACGATGGTTTTTAGATGGAGCACCTGCTATTCAGATAAGAGATTGGGGCGAATTAGAGGAAATACTAAAAAAGCTGATTACAAACAAGCAACTCATGCAAGAAAAACACCAGGAATCTTTGAATTGGTGGAAAAATAAATGTTCGGAAGCCGTTGTCGGAGCGTACATTGCTGAAAAATTGAACTTATTATCCACCTGAGTCTCGCTTCGCGAGAATTCAAAATTCAAAATTCAAAATTCCAAATTCAAAAATAATTAATAAATTTTGAATTTACCGCTTAGTTTCAATCCCTAATAGGGATTCGTAGAAATTGCAACCTCTGGATTGAGCTTCCAGTCCTCTGTAAGCGTCCGTTTCAATCCCTAATAGGGATTCGTAGAAATTGTAACCTCATGCCAATCAAGAGCGATCGCATGAAATCGGGGGTTTCAATCCCTAATAGGGATTCGTAGAAATTGTAACTTCTGTTGGCTTTTGTCCCAACGTGCGAACATTCAGTTTCAATCCCTAATAGGGATTCGTAGAAATTGTAACAAGCTATCAAAGATTTATTGCCAACTTTACGAAAGTTTCAATCCCTAATAGGGATTCGTAGAAATTGTAACGTTACCAGAGAAACGACCATTCGTAAATTTATTATGGTTTCAATCCCTAATAGGGATTCGTAGAAATTGTAACCTGCGGTGTTGAGCGCCCATACGTTATGAGCTACGTTTCAATCCCTAATAGGGATTCGTAGAAATTGTAACTTTTTGCTCTAACTCGCACATTATATATTGAATTCGCGTTTCAATCCCTAATAGGGATTCGTAGAAATTGTAACGTTTCCTCTAACCTAGCACTAGTTAAAAAAGATGTTTCAATCCCTAATAGGGATTCGTAGAAATTGTAACTTTAGCTGGCTTAGCCTCATCTGCTATTGCCATTGCGTTTCAATCCCTAATAGGGATTCGTAGAAATTGTAACCCAGTCACTTTAGCTCTAAACTTACCAGCACTGAAGGTTTCAATCCCTAATAGGGATTCGTAGAAATTGTAACCTCGCCGGACAGAGGAAGAAAGCTGACCTAAAATTAGTTTCAATCCCTAATAGGGATTCGTAGAAATTGTAACGCAGAGCATAGTATACATAGGTGGTTTGGTTGATTAGTTTCAATCCCTAATAGGGATTCGTAGAAATTGTAACGTCTATGCTCTTTCCTTGTTGTCCAAAAGTACTTCAGTTTCAATCCCTAATAGGGATTCGTAGAAATTGTAACTTTGCCTTGATTTTTTCTTCGTCTTTTGTTCAATCGGTTTCAATCCCTAATAGGGATTCGTAGAAATTGTAACAATTCTAATAATCACGCTACAGCGGTGTTAGAAGTTTCAATCCCTAATAGGGATTCGTAGAAATTGTAACAAAAAACTCAGTAACCAAAGGTTAGCGAAAAAATCAGTTTCAATCCCTAATAGGGATTCGTAGAAATTGTAACTTAATTAAAGGAGGGTAGCAATTGAAAGTTTTTATAGTTTCAATCCCTAATAGGGATTCGTAGAAATTGTAACCAACCACCGACCGGAATAATCCGAGCCGTAATCCGTGCTTTGTTTCAATCCCTAATAGGGATTCGTAGAAATTGTAACTGAAATATCCAAAATTCATTCAATTAATTAAGAAGGTTTCAATCCCTAATAGGGATTCGTAGAAATTGTAACCCTTTGGTAGCACTGGAAGGATTTTTTTATACTTGTTTCAATCCCTAATAGGGATTCGTAGAAATTGTAACATTATGGTAGTGATATATACCCAGCACAGTATCTGTTTCAATCCCTAATAGGGATTCGTAGAAATTGTAACCACTTTATAAACGGTTTAGCAATGATTTGATTGGTGTTTCAATCCCTAATAGGGATTCGTAGAAATTGTAACCAGACAGCACAAATATATAAAGCAGTGAATGAAAAAAGTTTCAATCCCTAATAGGGATTCGTAGAAATTGTAACCCATTCTGACTTCCATCGGGAGGAAAATCAATAGTTGTGTTTCAATCCCTAATAGGGATTCGTAGAAATTGTAACGTGATATTGGTCATTAGGTGGTCAAAAATTACAGTTTCAATCCCTAATAGGGATTCGTAGAAATTGTAACTTCAACCGTACGGTTTTTGCAGTACTCATAATTGTTTGAGTTTCAATCCCTAATAGGGATTCGTAGAAATTGTAACTTTCTCTGAAAGTTGGAGCCTCAATTCTTCCATTGAGTTTCAATCCCTAATAGGGATTCGTAGAAATTGTAACCTCTATCAGACTAATGTCATCGATGTTTGAAATTGAGTTTCAATCCCTAATAGGGATTCGTAGAAATTGTAACCTTCCTTTCCATCAATCCCCTTCTTCTCTGCTACTTGTTTCAATCCCTAATAGGGATTCGTAGAAATTGTAACATATGGCTACCTGAAATAGTCCCGAGTGGCACTGTGTTTCAATCCCTAATAGGGATTCGTAGAAATTGTAACATTATCCCTTGTGCTTTTGGGTACTCTTCTTTAGTTTCAATCCCTAATAGGGATTCGTAGAAATTGTAACACCCATTGATTGCGTGTGGTTTTTTGTTTTTTAATAAGTTTCAATCCCTAATAGGGATTCGTAGAAATTGTAACCTTTGTCCTGGCAGTGGTCGAAAAAAGTATTGAGTACGGTTTCAATCCCTAATAGGGATTCGTAGAAATTGTAACAGGTTCTGGAGGGGTAAGAGTTTGCATAAAAAAAGTTTCAATCCCTAATAGGGATTCGTAGAAATTGTAACGCAAGTAACCTGAGATGGTGAATTGAAAAAACCAGTTTCAATCCCTAATAGGGATTCGTAGAAATTGTAACCCAAATTTTTACGGAAGGGGTAGACGTACCAGGAGTTCAAGTTTCAATCCCTAATAGGGATTCGTAGAAATTGTAACTGATGCCCGTGCTTTGGAGAAGCTCCCCCTTCTGTTTCAATCCCTAATAGGGATTCGTAGAAATTGTAACGCTGTACACCCTTGTATAAGCTAAGTAGGCGGGTTTGTTTCAATCCCTAATAGGGATTCGTAGAAATTGTAACACCAAGGACAGGCTGAAATCGTAAACTTCAGCCATGTTTCAATCCCTAATAGGGATTCGTAGAAATTGTAACTGCCAGCTGTAGAAGTCACAGAACCCGCCGAAATCATCACCGTTTCAATCCCTAATAGGGATTCGTAGAAATTGTAACCATAGTTTTCTTCCTTAATTTATTGAATGGTCACAGTTACAGGTTTCAATCCCTAATAGGGATTCGTAGAAATTGTAACCTCTCAACTTGGGTTTTAAAATCTTTAGAGTTTAACAGTTTCAATCCCTAATAGGGATTCGTAGAAATTGTAACTTGCTTTAAAGTTGTCATAAGCAACTTCAGTGTCTTTGTTTCAATCCCTAATAGGGATTCGTAGAAATTGTAACTTACATCGTTCTCGCCTTGCAGCCACAAAAAGGCGTTTCAATCCCTAATAGGGATTCGTAGAAATTGTAACCGCTGGCATATGAAACCCTTACTATATTCAGTTTTCTAGGTTCAGTTGCGCGAATCGGTAAAAGCATACCGTTTTTGGACGCGATTCCAAAATCTTCTGTTTCATCATACAAGCAAAAACCTTTATTTGGCAAGCTTTTGAGAGATTGCGCGGATGGTAAATTGGTTATGAACTCTTCAAAGCCTTGTATCATGGGTTGTTCAGCGATTTTTTGACTTCCGTTTAAAAAAACACCCACCCTTCCGCGCAGCAGATATCTCTAATCGCATTGCTTTTACCTATTATGACAACCATTCTAGAGTGCGATCGCCTTCGGCGGGCGCTCTGCGCCATCGCTCCAAAAGGGCTGTTCCTTGCCGAATCGTTTGCTGGATGATTCATAACTCACACTGAGGAATCAGCCGACGACAAGATGATGCAATTGAAAATTTAGCAATATTAGCAGATTTTGTGGAGTAATGAGTTTTTTAGGGCTAAAAGTCCTAAAATTCTTCTAAATTCGCAATTTATTCTTAAATTGAAGCCTACCAGCTTCTCAACTGAGAGATATTTTGGTAATCTACAGTTCATGTGACATCTCCTACACTGACTGCAAGCAGTGAGCGTGTAGGCTTTTCAGTGACTCCTGCTATTGCATAGGACATTTCCTGAGCTTTGGCTTTACGTCTTCGTGATGCCCCACCGAAGACATTTTCATGACTTCTTCCTTCTGTACCCCGCAAACTTTACAACACTGGATGAATCGCTATGACTTGTGCGCTGTTGTGTCAACCACTTGGAAGTTTGCATTCCTTGAAAGGTTTCTGCCCTTGGCAGTTCCAGGTCTTAAGGTTAGTTGTGTCAACCACTTGGAAGTTTGCATTCCTTGAAAGGGTATAAGTCTAGCGTTGCTTTGACCAGAAAAATCTGGAATTTCACGGTGTAGCATATATCCTCTCAAATGTACAGTTGGACTAATTGATTCAACCAACTCGGTTGCTTTGTCCATTGTTAAGATTCCATCACACAAGACTTGTTGAGGACAAGTTAACTTTTCTTAGTGTGGTAGCTTAACTGTTTCTAACCTCGCACAACTTTATTATTCGTTGTTGAATTTATGAAGTCTTATCTAGCCGCCGCTATTCAAATGACGAGTGTGTCCAATTTACAAAAAAACTTGGCACAAGCAGAGGAATTCATCGATTTAGCCGTGCGTCAGGGTGCTGAATTAATTGGTTTGCCAGAAAACTTCTCTTTCATGGGAGAAGAAAATGAAAAACTAGCTCAAGCTGATGCGATCGCCCAAGAAACAGAAACATTTCTCAAAACGATGGCGCAGCGTTTTCAAATCACCATCCTGGGTGGTGGCTTTCCAGTTCCTGTAGACCATACCAGCAATAGAGTCTATAACACTGCCTTACTCATCGATCCTAGTGGTCAAGAACTCGCCCGTTACCAAAAGGTACACCTGTTTGATGTTAACGTCCCAGACGGCAACACCTATCGAGAATCTACTACGGTCATGGCTGGCACGCAATTGCCCCCTGTCTACTTCTCGCAAGAACTGGGTAATATAGGGCTATCAGTTTGCTACGATGTTCGCTTTCCTGAACTCTACCGACATATAGCCTACAAAAACGGGGATGTCATATTTGTGCCTGCTGCCTTTACTGCCTTCACAGGTAAAGACCATTGGCAAGTCCTCCTGCAAGCCCGTGCCATTGAAAATACCTGCTATATTATTGCTCCAGCACAAACTGGAATCAACTACGCTCGTCGCCAAACTCACGGACACGCCATGATTATAGACCCTTGGGGAGCGATTTTAGCCGATGCTGGTGAGCAGCCGGGAGTGGCGATCGCCGAAATTAACCCCTCAAGGCTAGAACAAGTCCGTCGTCAAATGCCTAGCCTACAACACCGTGTCTTTGTGTAATTTTACCCAGTTTTTTTGTTTCCTACTTCCCCTCCCTGCTTGCGGGGAGGGGTTAGGGGTGGGGTACTTTTAGGCAATAACTAGTCAATCAAACAAAAAAACAGAGGAACTTAACTGGTATCAACCTCAGTCTAATCAACAGAAACGCCTAAATTTCCTAAGGGTGAGTATGTAACAAATATCAACTTCCTGTAAAATTGCCGATGTAAAGCTTAAGCCATCCTTATAGTTTTATTAACTTTTATTTATACTTTTGCCTCTTCTCCTTATAACGAA
Source organism: Kalymmatonema hyalinum WJT4-NPBG1 (assembly GCA_019359075.1). Classification (GTDB taxonomy): domain Bacteria; phylum Cyanobacteriota; class Cyanobacteriia; order Cyanobacteriales; family Nostocaceae; genus Kalymmatonema; species Kalymmatonema hyalinum. The sequence continues at coordinate 32,821 of JAHHIB010000030.1, read as the reverse complement.
TAGGGAATAAAGTGTAAGCGTCACTCTAAGTGGAGTCAATGCACCATCACAGAGCGCAAGCGTTCTGGAAGTTAAGTATGAAGCTAATTCTTAATAATCGTATCCTGAATTACATATTTTTTAATTTCCCTACCCGAAGCATATTTCATGCCCTTATTTGTGGATTGTTTACTATCTCAGTATTGTTGCCGCAACTGGCTGTTGCTCGTCGTTCACGTCCAAGACATACTGAGCCTAAACATACTGAGCCTAAAAGCACTCCCACAACGACCAGTGAAGCTTGCAGCAACGATGTAGGGCTAAATAACCAAGTTTCCCAGTTGGCTAGCAATTTTGTTTTGGCATCCAGTTGGGTGAGTAAGCCTAATTGGGGACTAGAAAACATTGTGGAAGCCGTCGGTCCCTACGTCTCTGCCTTCCTGAATCGTAGTGCTTGGCCCAACATTAATGAACGGGCAAAGCAGGCAAAAGTACCCATTCTCATGTATCACGACATTCTACCAAAAAAAGAAGTCTTTTTTGATGTCACCCCAGAAGAATTAGAAGAGCATTTCCAGACTCTTAAAGAGAATGGTATGACGCCCATCAGTCTTGACCAGCTGATGACTCATTTACAAACTGGAATGCCACTTCCAGAAAAACCTGTTCTGTTGACATTTGATGATGGTTACGGGGGGCATTATGAGTATGTTTACCCTTTGCTGAAAAAATACAATTACCCTGCTGTATTTTCTATTTATACAAAAGGTGTTGGCAACAACGTTGGTCGAACTCATGTGAGTTGGGAACAAGTCAAAGAGATGGCAACTGATCCCTTGGTAACAATTGCATCTCACACCATTAGTCACCCACCAGATTTAACAGTTTTGCCACCAGAACAAATCCAAAAAGAAGTTGTTGAGTCTAAGGCAACTTTGGAGGCAAACTTAGGCATTCCCATTCGCTACTTCACCTATCCTGCTGGAAAATATGATGTGCAAGTTGCAAATATGGTGCAAGCAGCAGGGTATGAGTTAGCACTCACCATGAATGATGTAGATGAGCGATTTGCAGGTGCATCAGAAAGTTTATTGGCAGTTTCCCGCTTTGGTCAATCTAGAATAAAAGACGTGATCGCCCAAGCTTGGGGAGGTCCTCAATTACCAAGCTGGAAAATAGGCTTTAACTTTGCAAGTCCAGTTCAAAAAACTGACATCACGATTGACAAAATTCCTCTCATCTTAGTTTCAGGTGGCAAACCGATAACCATCCACGCAGATAGCCGTTATACAGTTAAGGAGATTTTGGCTAAAAGTAACACCAATGCTGTTGCTGCTGTGGACGGGGGTTTCTTCTCCATGAAATTTTTAAATTCCAATGTAATGATTGGACCAGTGTACAGCCAGGTGACAAAACAATTCATTCCTGGCAACAATTGGGACATCCAGAAAATTGCTACACGTCCATTGGTACTGATTAGTCCTCATGCTGTGCGCTTCATTCCCTTCGACCCACTCAAGCACAACACTTTAGAAGGAATACAAGCTGAAATGCCCGAGGTCACTGATGCTTTTGTTGCAGCAGCGTGGCTGGTCAAAGATGGTCAACCCCAGGAAGCAAGTACCTTTAACGGGCTATTTGACTTTGATGCTGCGCGTTATCGGGCTTTTTGGGGTATTAACCAAAATAAACAAGCCACTATCGGTGTTTCTCTGGAATCTGTTGACTCCATATCTTTGGGAGCAGCACTGGTTAAGGCTGGGTTACAGGATGTTGTTATGGTTGATTCGGGTCAAAGTACTTCCTTGGTTTACCAAGGGGAATCTCTCGTACGTTACGAACCTCGTCCTGTCCCCCATGCAGTTGCCCTTTTAGCACCTGGGTCAATGACTAACACCCCCTCGTGCGTTTTAGTGCAACATAAAACAAAAAACCGGGGAACTTAAGTACCACCCGGTTCTGTCTACGCAAAGAGAATCCTCAGTGATCTAGGGACACAGCTAATTATGTAGTGTCCCTATTTACTTATTCTCTAAACTAAACGGTCGCAGTTTTCTTTGTCACTGCGTTGAGTTCGCCCTTGGCATACTTAGCAGCAAATTCTTCTAGTGAAATCTGCTTAATCTTGCTAGCATTGCCAGCTGTGCCAAACTGCTGATAGCGATCAACACAAACCTTCTGCATATATTTGATAGAAGGCTTGAGGAAGTGACGGGGGTCAAATTCCTTGGGATTTGCTGCCAAAGCTTCACGCACAGCAGCGGTAATAGCCAGACGGTTGTCGGTGTCAATATTCACCTTACGCACACCGCTCTTGATACCTTTTTGGATTTCTTCTACGGGTACGCCATAAGTTTCAGGAATAGCACCACCATACTGGTTGATGATGGCAAGCAAATCTTCAGGTACAGAGGAGGAACCGTGCATTACCAAGTGGGTGTTGGGCAAACGGCGGTGAATTTCTTCAATGCGGCTGATTGCCAAAATTTCCCCAGTCGGCTTACGGGTAAACTTGTAAGCACCGTGGCTAGTACCAATAGCTACCGCCAAAGCATCTACCTGGGTTTGCTCCACGAAGTCAACTGCTTGGTCTGGGTCAGTCAGCAGCTGGTCGTGGGAAAGAACGCCTTCCGCACCGTGACCATCTTCAGCTTCACCCATACCAGTTTCCAGAGAACCCAAGCAACCTAGTTCGCCTTCAACGCTGACACCCAGAGAGTGAGCCACTTTCACCACTTCGCGGGTCGTGTTGACGTTGTACTCGTAGCTAGCGGGGGTCTTGGCATCGGCTTCTAGCGAACCATCCATCATTACGCTGGTAAAGCCGTTTTTAATCGCTGAGTAGCAGGTAGCAGGTTCATTGCCATGATCTTGGTGCATGGTAATGGGAATATGGGGGTAGGTTTCTACCGCTGCCAAAATCAGGTGGCGGAGGAAGTTTTCACCAGCATACTTACGAGCACCACGAGAGGCTTGCAAAATCACGGGGCTATCTGTCTCTTGGGCAGCTTGCACAATAGCTTGAATCTGCTCCAAGTTGTTAACGTTGAAAGCTGGTATGCCGTAACCGTTTTCTGCTGCGTGATCCAACAGCAGACGCAGAGGTACGAGCGCCATAGATAGTCCTCCTAATAGGGTTGTCAGCTAGTGGGTGAGACAAGCGTACATAATATATACGCTATTCTTAATAGTATTTTAAGCTTATAGGAAATTATAACTAGTGATGGGTACCTTATGTTGAAAAACTTTAACCAAAGTAGGTTGCACACTGCCCACATCACTCTACCATTTCGATGACTTACTTTTGTACCTTCAGTTACAAGGGACAAATAAACAGGTTGTTCAACTCACAACCTCGAGTCTTTATCAACCACTGATTACTTTTTTATGGGTCGCCCGGGATTCGAACCCGGAACTAATCGGTTAAAAGCCGAGTACTCTACCGTTGAGTTAGCGACCCGTTCCGTCATTTGGAACTATGCCATCATAGCATAACTCTCTATAGATTTGTAAAGGGGGTTTAGAAAAAATTTGCTGTCAGGCGTACAGTTGCCGTATGGCTAGCTTGCGGCTCTAACACAGTCAAATGTTCACCTGTGTTTATAGCGTTGCGGGGACCGCTCCAGGGTTCCAGGCAGTAATAGTCTTTGCCTTTAACAGTCCAAAAGACCAGAGTGGAATATGTATCGTCATATTCCAGCGTCAATTTCAGTTTGCGAGCATTATCTGTGACTGTAGCTGATTTGCCGCTTAGCTGCTTAAAGGCTGCATCAATTTCATCACGGTTAAAGTCAAAACCCCCGTTAAATGAGTGAGTTTCCTTGGTTATTTGGTCTTGGTACTCTTGTGAGGGAATTTCAAACTTGAGTTGATTTTTATCCACTGTGAGAAAGTAAGGATGAAATCCTGTAGAAAAAGGCATTGGTTCAGTGGAAAGATTGGTAAACTGCTGCTTGATTTCTAATGTATTGCCCTGTATTTGATAAGTAAAAGCGAGTTGAAAGTCAAAAGGATAAACTGCGCGTGTTTGCTCGTTGCTGCTCAAGACTAAAGTGAGGCTCGCTTTTTCTGGAGTCACTTGGTCTTGTGTAGATTTCCAAGGCAAGTCACGGGCAAAGCCATGTTGTTTGAGAGTGTATTGTTTGTCGTTGAGGGTGTAAGTATTATCAGGTAAGTTCCCGCAGATGGGAAACAAAATTGGAATTCCACCCCTGACACTTAATTGAGGATTAGCAAAGCGCTCCTCATCCAGGTAAAGAATTTCTTGATTTTGTACTTGCCAGCTGGTGATGATACCACCTCTTTCTGGTACGACCTCCAGCCGGGACTGATTTGTTTGGATATACTGTTTACTCATTTGTTATTGCTATTGGAGTGCGTAGACGTGGAGCGGAGCGTGTTCGTTAGATATCGCAAACACTGCTGTTGATGGACGCGCTATAGCGCTTGTGTAGATTAGTTAGGAGACGCGCCAGTTAAAAGACGCGCCATCACGAGCCTCTACAATTATTCGTCTTCCGCAAACACAAAGCGATACAACTCGCTGGGATCTGGTTCTGGGCTACTTTCAGCGAATTTCACGGCTTCGTCGATAACTTGCTGTATCTTACGGTCAACTGCTTTAAGTTCTTCATGGGAAGCCAAGTTTTGCTCGACCATATAAGCGGCAAATTTCTTAATTGGGTCACGAGCAAACCAAAACTCTTTCTCAGCCTTGCTTCGTAACTCGTCTGGATCAGCCAGAGAGTGACCCCGAAAGCGGTAGGTCAGTGCTTCAATTAACGTGGGTCCTTCTCCTGCACGGGCGCGGGCTACGGCTTCCTGCGCTACTGCTCGCACCGCCAGGATATCCATACCATCGACTTCCACACCCACCATGTTAAATGCATTAGCTTTCTTGTAAATTTCTGGTTGGGAAGTCGCCCGTTCGTGAGCCATGCCGATCGCCCACTTATTATTTTCCACTACAAAAAGTATCGGTAGTTTCCACAGCGCCGCCATATTTAGCGTCTCGAAAAACTGACCGTTATTAGCAGCTCCATCGCCAAAAAAGCAAGCGCTTACTTGGTCGGCGTTTGGATCACCTAACGCTTCCCGGCGGTATTTCGTCTGAAAAGCCGCCCCAGCAGCAACAGGAATTCCCTCAGCCACAAAAGCATAACCACCTAGTAGCCGATGTTCCTTAGAGAACATATGCATCGAGCCACCACGTCCTTTGCTGCACCCTGTGGCTTTGCCAAATAACTCTGCCACGACCTCTTTTGCCGGGACTCCTGCACTCAAAGCATGAACGTGGTCGCGGTAAGTGCTGCAAACGAAATCTTCACCAGGTCGCATCGCCCCCCTAATTACACCGCTGGAAACGGCTTCCTGACCGTTGTACAGGTGAACAAAACCAAACATTTTGCCTCTGTAGTACATTTCGGCACACTTGTCTTCAAAGGTGCGCCCCAGTACCATGTCCTCGTACAACAGCAACCCTTCTTCTTTCGTTATCTGTACGGTAGCCGCATCAAATTTGGGTAATGTGCGTTCTTGAACCATTATTTCTGAGTGTTCCTGTCGTAAAACTTAAAGTTATGATTTGAGATAAGTAGCGCTCGCTCAGCGTAAGCTTTTAAAAAGATAGCGTTTAAAGGAGTCAATAATCAAACTTGATTCACTGCTGTGGTTTATCTGGTTCTACAGCAATGGGTAGTATGGCAACCTTGATTTCTAGATTACCAATCAAAATAGCAAGTTTTCTGCATATTTATTAACATTTTAGAAAAATGGTCACGAAAGTAAGTATTTTTCTGTAGATTCTTGTTATGAAAGAATAACTTATGATATAGTTTTTTAGCTCTATAATACTAAACCTATAATAAAATGGTGCTTCTGTGACCGTATCCCGGAGAAAGTGGTTCTCAACCAGCTGCAGGAATGGTCAAGCCAAATATTTAAAAAAGAAAGTAAAAAATTTTTCTTGCAAGCCCAGTATTATTATTTATGTTGCTATCTAAAATGCTATGGTGAGTTTCTGGTGTGTCAAGCAGGTTGCAGTATTGTAAAGCCAGAAATAATAAAAATATTATTAAAAAGCTTAGATACTTCTCAGCTAAGGCAAAAGACTAGTACTATAGCAAGATTAGATTTTTGGAAAAATACGAGTAAAGTTGTTGCAAAACACACTTGTGGTGTGGGGTCAACATGTTATTTCTATGGCAAATTTTTACAAGGCTGGAATACTCTAGGAGAATTATGTTGATCGCGCTGCAGGGGACGTGAGCCGTGCGCATTCCGCTAGATTACTACAGAATTTTAGGGATACCGATGGCGGCAAGTGAGGAACAGTTGCGGCAGGCATATGGCGATCGCATCGTACAATTGCCGCGCCGTGAGTATTCCCAAGCAGCAATTACATCTCGAAGAAACCTCATAGAAGAAGCTTATCTTGTTCTGTGTGACCCAAAAGAACGCAAAAGCTACGATCAGCTTTATCTTGCTCATGCGTATGGTTCTGACAGTACTCAAGGTGGCGCTGTCGCTGTTGAAAGTCGCGAACAAGGCAAGCTTTCACGTATTGATTCTCAATCTCTAAGTATCGAAATTTCCCAAGATGAATTAGTTGGTGCTTTGTTGATTTTGCAAGAGCTTGGGGAATATGAGCTTGTCCTACAACTGGGTCGTCCATACCTGGTTAATAGAAATGGTACAACAGGGAGTTTCCAAGGAGATACACAGGAGATTTCGGAAATTCCCTCTCCTGCTGCTGCTGAACGTCCAGACGTTGTGCTTACCGTTTCCCTTGCTTGTTTGGAACTGGGACGCGAGCAATGGCAGCAAAGTCACTACGAAAATGCTGCGATTTCCCTGGAAACGGGAGAGGAACTTCTAGCACGCGAAGCCTTATTCCCCAGCGTTCGGGCAGAAATTCAGTCTGACTTGTATAGATTGCGACCATATCGAATTTTGGAATTACTCGCACTCCCTGAAGAACAGACCAGTGAACGAAAACAAGGGTTGCAATTATTGCATGATATTTTAGATGAGCGGGGTGGCATTGATGGGAGTGGAAACGACAAATCTGGTCTGAGTATAGATGATTTTCTGCGATTTATTCAGCAACTGCGTAACTACCTAACAGTCGCAGAGCAGCATAAACTGTTTGAAGGTGAAAGCAGGCGTCCCTCAGCAGTCGCTACTTATTTAGCCGTTTATGCTTCAATAGCCCGGGGGTTCACTCAACGCCAACCCGCATTAATTCGTCAGGCAAAGCAAATGCTGATCCGTCTGGGGAGACGTCAAGATGTCCATCTAGAACAGTCGCTGTGTGCGCTTTTGCTGGGGCAAACAGAAGAAGCAAGCCGTGCTTTAGAACTTTCGCAAGAGTACGAGGCTCTAGCTTTTATTCGGGAAAATTCTCAAGACTCTCCCGACTTATTACCAGGACTGTGTTTATACGGAGAACGCTGGTTAGAAAACGAAGTGTTTCCCAATTTTCGAGATTTAGGGGAACAGCCAGCTTCCCTGAAAGATTATTTTGCCAACCAACAGGTGCAAGCTTATTTAGAAGCTCTTCCCACACAAGCACAAACCACAAATGAAGCGACGGTCATGAACCGCCAGTCTTCCCAAACACAAACCACTCGTCGGAGTCGGCGCAACAATTCTGCAGTGGTTGAGGGACAATTCCCAACTCAAAAAACTCCCAACTCAGAAATACCAGCCACATCAACCCCGAAAAACCCTGAGTATTCAAACTTTTCCTCAGCCAGTGAGCCGACATCACCCTCTGCTTCGGGTACTTGGTGGAGTGCAAATGCAGAAACACCAGTAGCACCAATTCCCAACACAGACCCCACATCTCGATCAACTTACCACAATTTGAATGGTCGGTCCAAACCGGAGACAGCACAGAGTCAAGGGCAAACCCAAAGGAGGCGCAAACGCAGTCGTGCCACTTCAGGAGGTGGCTCAGATAACCGTCATGGCTCTACTCGTCGGCGAGTTTTTCCCCGTATTTCTCCAGCGCAAATGCGGTTCCTGTCGATAATGTTTGCTTCTTTGGCGAGTCTATTGGTGCTGTGGTTGTTGATAGCAGCAACTATGGGATTGTTCAAACATCTATTTTACCCTGGACCCTCCTTGAAAGGCGAACAGTTATCAGTCGAGTTGAATCAACCCCTAGTCCCTATTCCCGACCAAAATAGCAAACCACAATTACCAGCTGGACCCCTGAGTGAAACCACAGCCGCAGAAATGGTTCAGGCTTGGCTAGATACCAAAGCTGCAGCTTTCGGACCCAACCATGAGATTGATAGTTTGGGGAATATTTTAGTCGGTTCATCCTTGACAAAATGGCGGGGATGGGCACAACAGGAAAGATTAGCTAACCGCTATCGGAAATACGAGCATAGCGTGAAAGTAGAATCTTTGGAGAAAAATAATGCTGATCCAAATCACGCTGCGGTAGAAGCTTCGGTGACTGAAGTCACACAGTATTATGAGAATGGTCAGATCAAAAACCCAGAACCAGAGAAGGATAAGGTCGTAGTTAGGTATGGATTGGTTCGTGTAGATGGTGTGTGGCGTATTCGGGATATGTCAGTTCTGAACAAGATAAGTATGATTTTTTAGATAAAAAAATTAATCATAAATGAGACAAAAAAGTCTAGATGGCAAAATGTCAAGACTTTTTATCCCAAAGAAAGCTAGGTTATACCAAGTCCGGTTGATTAGTTATTATTCCTACATCTGTGCAGAAAGGGTGAAAACTTTTCCCCCTGCTCCGTTCAAAGGTGCCCCTTTCCGCCCTAATGATAAGTCTTTAACCGCATATGATATTACTCCTATCTACGCTTCGTTCACCATTATTCTCTAGTCAAGTCAAGAAGATAACTTTAAAATTTTTATTTTTTAATTTTTAATTTGTATAAGGCTCATCCCAGTCGCTGGAATACGTTTTATTCATCACAGAAACTCTGTTTCATGCCTATGCGCCCCTGATTCTCTGGACGAGTCTGGGGCTATTCATATTTAAGTTCCTACCTCAGTGGTTTCCACGGCTTTTAGGTCGTGGTCTTTACTGGTTCGGGGTGCCATTAGAGCTTTTGGCGTTAGCAAGACAAGGTCAATTAGAGGAATTTGGGGGCGGAGCCAGTTTACCTTTACTAGCACCAATAATCACTTTGGGAGCGCTGATAGTTGGTTTGGTAATGGCGTCACTCGTTTTGTGGGGATGGAAACTGTTACTATCCCACAAGTTAAAGCCATACTGGGCTAAATTACTTCCCCCTGATTTAGTTGATTCTTCGTTTCAAGGTAGTTTTGTGCTTTCTGCTGTTTTGGGTAATACAGGTTTCGTCGGGTTGGCGATCGCCCCTGCTTTAATTAACTCAGATGCTCTCAACTGGGCTGTCGTTTACAGTATTACCCACAATGTCATCGGCACCTATGGCTTTGGAGTTGTGATTGCCAGCTACTTCAATCATTCACAATCCGAAAATCGCTGGTGGATACAAGTGCGCGATGTTCTGAGTGTACCTCCTCTGTGGGCATTTCTCTTCGGCTATCTCACTCGCTCTGTACAACTACCATCCATGATTGAGTCAGGACTCCAAGGTTCTGTAAACATCGTCATCGCTTGCGCCTTTTTACTGACTGGTATTCGCTTAGCACAGCTTCAGGGGTGGAAGAGTTTGAAAGTTGCCTTCGTCCCCGCTTTCCTGAGGGTTTTTATTACACCCCTACTCGTTGGTCTAGCTACAACTTTATTTTTTGGATTATCAGGTTCACCACGTTTGGCAATAGTCTTAATGTCTGGTGTACCCACGGCTTTTGCTGGTCTGATTTTGGCAGAAGAGTACAACCTCGACCGCGATTTAATCGCCAGCAGTATTATGATCTCCACACTCTTGTTACTCCTCATACTTCCTTTGTGGATTTTGATTTTCGGATCATGAGTTATTAGAGGGTAAGGGAAATTTGTTATTCACAATTTTTCCCCTACACCCATAACAGAAGCCATTGCGCCCCTAGATCCCCACGAGCCGCTCTTTGTCAAGATATCTTGACAATATCATGAGATCGCAGATGCTGGGCTGGCTTGTAAGGAGCTAGAATGTCAGAGAATCATCACTTAGTGATCCCCGAAGGGCTAATAAATTCGTCAAAAGCTGAAAAAAGCGTCTCTTGACCCCTTGATCCCAGTGGAGGATTAGTGCTTAATATTTATTAACAAAAGGCTCCTGCGCTCCCCTATCAAAAATGCTGATTTTGGCATTATGTGGGAATTCAAAGGGAGTCACCGCAATTTAAAAAGACACTAAAAAACATAAACAACTGGGCAAAACCAGGAGTCAGGAATAAGAAGTTTATCTGGGCTTGATGGCTATATATCAGCCACTTATTAACCAGGGGACATCACCAACCTTTCAAACTACTGGAGGCCAAATTCATGGCAAAAGAACGCCCACCGCTAGAAGAGATGACATTGCGGCAACTACGTAAAGTTGCTAGCGAATATAGCATCTCTCGTTATAGCCGAATGCGTAAATCGCAGCTGCTGGCATCTATTCAAGAAGCTCAGCGCAGCAAAGTTTCTCTCAGCCAATCTCGTTCATTGGAGGCACAGGAAACCGTGGAAGCAGCAAAATTTGAGTTGGGTCAAGTAGACCGTACTGGTGGAACTCTGGCTGATGTTGATGAAGGACTAGCGGATCTGCCTGCAGGCTATGGAGAAAGCCGTATTGTTCTATTACCCCGCGATCCACAGTGGGCTTATACCTACTGGGATGTGTCCAACGAACACAAAGAAGAACTGCGGCGACAAGGGGGACAACAGCTGGCATTGCGTATTTATGATGTCACCGACATCAACTTGGAGTACCAAAGCCCCCACAGCATTCAGGAATATCCTAGTGATGAACTCGCACGCGAATGGTATCTACCAGTTCCAGTGAGCGATCGCGATTATGTCATCGACATCGGTTACCGTTGCGCTGATGGTCGCTGGTTAGTACTGGCTCGTTCTGCACCCGTCCACGTTCCTCCTGTGTATCCTTCCGACTGGATTGAAGACGTCTTCATCACAGTGAACTTTGAAGAAGATTTGCAGGGCAAAACCTTCTATGAACTGGTTCCGCCTACCAAGAAGGTGGCATCGGCTGCTACTAGCAACGGCAACGGCAACGGCAACGGCAACGGCAACGCCACCGGCAACGCCATTTATGACCAAATCTTTGGCTTGGCTGAGTCTGCCGAAGCACAAAGGGTTGCTGGTTCTCTGTTTGGTTCGATGCAACAGGTTCCTAGTTCTGTTACTCCAGAACAAGCCATCAGTTCGTACGTCTTCCCCTCTGGCGTTGGTATGTGGGCAGTTCCAACGATGTCCGGTTTAACCATGTCCGGTGTGGGTATGTCCGGTGCTGGCTTCTCTGGCGACGTACCGATGCGTCCGCGCAAGTTCTGGTTAATTGCTGATGCTGAGTTGATTGTTTACGGTGCAACCGAACCCGACGCTACCGTAACAATTGGCGGTCGTCCAATTAAGCTGAATCCAGATGGTACCTTCCGCTTCCAGATGTCCTTCCAGGATGGTTTGATTGACTATCCGATTTTGGCTGTTGCTGCTGATGGTGAACAAACACGGTCAATTCACATGAAGTTTAATCGTGAGACACCATCTCGCAATACAAATACCAAAGAAGAAGCTGTTTTAGAATGGCTCTCTTAATTTTGGATTTGTGATTAATTATAATCAGAATCAAAATTTATCCTCCGTTACAGCATAACCGTAGCGGAGGTTTTGTATTTGGGATAATTTTGTTTATGAATCTTGGGTAGCCAACCAGTTGATTAAATCAGTTTCGCTGGAGAAATCTAAAAGCGCTTCTCCCAAATCCTCCAACTGAGGAACTGATAAGCTGCGAATCTGCTCTTGCAACTGAGGGGTAACAGGACCAATGCGGCGTGGAAGCTGACGCAAAATGAGTGCTAGCGCCTCTTGCTTCTTGCCTTTTTGCTCGCCCTTTTGAAGGATATCTTGATAAATTACAGATTCCTGCATAATTTCCTCTCGAAACAATCTGATAGTGAAAAGATGAGAATTATCTAAATATGTCTAAAAATAACTTTATCTATTTTTTCTCTACATTCATAACCATAATTGCTCTTTGTTTTGCCTGTAAACAGACTTCTCAAACTTTAGCAAAAACACAAGTGTCACAATGCCTAGGAAAAAATACAAGGTTCAGTCTAGACTTTTTTAAAACTAACAATCAAGGTAAAAAAGATGCAAGAGGTATTAATCATGTCATTATCTTCAACCCCAAATCAGAAGAATTAGACTTCAAAGTCAATGTTGGTGTATCTCATAAACTTTATGCAAAAGACAGTAGCGGCAAACTACGTCAAGAATATGTACCAAAATTATTTCATGAACTCATTACTGATGAAAACGCAAAATTAAACGGACAAACACCTATTGCAGCAATTAATGCTGATTACATAGATATAGATCATAAACCTCAAGGCTTCAATATTTCTCGTGGAGTAGAATATTCAGGAGCTTTTAAGAATAAGCGTTCTTCCTTCGGTATATCAGCAGGTAAACCAAAGCAACGTCAGGCTAGCATCCAGGCAGGAAGAAGAAAGGATAATATTCTTAACTATAACTTAGTGGGAGGTAATGGTAGGTTTTATCGCAACGGCAAGTTTAAAGATATTTGTCAAGATTTAGGAGAACTTGCCTGTAAACAAGCAACAAATCGCTCTATGGTAGCTATCACTGATAAAGGCTATGTCATTCTGCTAGTTAACGACGCTAAAGCTAATTCCGATATTCAATTATCTCAGTTGAATCAAGAGCTTTTGCCAGATATGTTTGATAATGTCCTTGAAGGAATTGCTTCTAATAATTGTTTGGGCAAGATTCAAGAGGGAATGTTATTTGATGGAGGTATGTCTCCTGGATTGTACTACAACAAAAAAATGTATGTAGAAAACTTAGGACCAATTGGTTCGGTATTTTTAATTTATAGGAAATCTCATAATAATTAATCAACAAATAGTATAGCTGTGAATTAATAATTTTCAATTATAGTAAGTACTTAAAAAACAGCTACGCCAAAAGAGAGACTTGTTGGTAAAGCAGATCGCATTGCTGCCTGAAAAAGGTACGCTAGAAACTAAAGCAAAAAAAAAGACTATGACACCCTCTGAAATCGCGGATACGCTTAAAGAATTATTTGATGCAGCGTCTGTCAATGCTATTACCCCTGGTTCTTGGCAAATAGAAACTGCAAATTTTCGGCTGCTGGTCATGCTTTCGGACGATGAAAGTTGGTTGCGTGTTTTATTACCGATTATGCCAGCATCTGAGGCTCAACCCTTTTTAGAACAGTTCTTAGAAGCAAACTTTGACGAAACTCAGGAAGTACGTTATGCCTTGCAGCAAGGAGTTGTGTGGGCGGTGTTTCAGCACAACTGCAATAGTTTAGTTGCAGAAGATTTTCGCGATGCGATCGCCCGACTTATTCTTCTCCATCGCACTGGCTTAGATAATGTCTTTAATCGACTGATTGAAAGACGCATTCGGCAAATTATACAGGCAGCAAAACAGCAAGGTCAATCCCTTCAAGCTACTATGCAAAACCTAGACCGCTTTTATGCAGAAGGATTGATGGGCGAGGTCAACCAAACTTCTCAGGCGCGTGAAGAAGTTCTCGCTGCATGGCGGTATCAGTTGGAGCGACTTTGGCCAGAAATAGAACCCTAAAGACTAACCCAAGTTCACTACAAAACGCCCTCCAAATTGTCTTTTAGAAAATCTCTGAATATCAGCTTTTTTTGTGCGGAAAATTGAAGTTAGTCATCTTACTACATGGATTCATAGACTTAGCGCATCCTTGGTATGTAGGTTTGTTTGCCTTAGGAATGGCTGCCGCAGATATAGGATTTTCTCACAAGCAGTCTTTAATGAAAATGAGAAATTTGTTACCGTGGGGTTGGCTTGCCACAATATTTTTTGGCGTAGCATTGCTGGCTGAGTCGCCAAAATTTGGGATAGCAATAATGTGGATTACTGACAGTTTTGTTGGCTTGGCTACTGCCTGTTTGCTAATCTACTGCACCAATTGTGTGATTGATAGCAAAGCAACACCTTTAGTTTTGCGAGTGTTTCAATCTCCCTGGGCAGTTGCACTAGGGACGTTCTCCTACAGTCTCTATCTAATTCACGTTGTGGTGATGACTCCAGTGAATCAGTATCTACACAGCTTACATCTTTCCCATCTTCAGATAAATGTCATATTATATTATGTAGTAAGTCCCCTATCGTCTTTGCTAGTCGCATATTCATTTTACATGGTCTTTGAGCGACCGTTTATGTCCAATTTTTTACAAAAACGGAAAGTTAAAGATGCAATCATCTCAAGCGATCGCTAACTAATTATTATTGATAGGTAATGTGCAACTTTTCTTAAATTCCTACAGCCATTCTACTTCAATTGTGAACCTTGCTTGTAGTCTAGGCTTTTAGATTGCGCAGACTGAAAGCCTGCATTACGAACAAATGCCTTTTGGAAAGCAGCTTTCTATCTTTTTATCCTACTTTAAAGGTAATCTCAAAATTAGCAGTTATTAAATTAAGTTGCACCTTACCTATGGACATCATTCAAATTCTTCAGCAGGACTATCAAAGATTTCCTGATAATCAGACATATAGCATCTACGCACAAGACGTTTATTTTCAAGATCCGCTGAACAAATTTCGTGGTGTTAAGCGGTACAAGCAGATGATTAAATTGATCGAGACTTGGTTTTTAAATACCAAAATGGACTTGCATGAGATTAATCGTGTAGGAGACACAATCAAAACTGAGTGGACACTCAGCTGGAATACCCCCCTTCCTTGGAAACCACGCATTTCTATCTCTGGCTGGAGTGAATTGCGCCTCAACGCTCAAGGTTTGATTGTTTCTCACATAGATTATTGGCATTGTTCACGCCTAGATGTGCTGAAACAGCATTTATTCTCCTTAAAAAGTCCATAATGTAAATAAGTGTAAAAAATTCTCAGCTAGGACAAAACCATCGATGCGTGTAATTTTAATGACAGGCAAAGGCGGTGTGGGAAAAACCTCCGTAGCCGCCGCCACTGGACTCCGTTGTGCAGAACTGGGTTATCGTACACTTGTTTTGAGTACAGATCCAGCTCACTCTCTAGCAGACAGTTTTGACCTAGAGCTGGGACACGCACCGAAACAAATTCGCCCCAATTTGTGGGGTGCGGAACTGGATGCACTACTAGAACTGGAGGCAAACTGGGGTTCTGTAAAGCGCTACATCACCCAAGTTTTACAAGCACGCGGTTTAGACGGAGTGCAGGCGGAAGAATTGGCTATTTTACCAGGCATGGATGAGATTTTTGGCTTGGTAAGAATGAAACGCCATTACGATGAAGGGGAGTATGACGTTTTGATTATTGACTCAGCTCCTACCGGCACAGCCCTGCGTCTGTTGAGTTTACCAGAAGTTAGTGGCTGGTATATGCGCCGTTTTTACAAACCTTTTCAAAATATTTCTGTTGCACTTAGACCTTTAGTTGAACCTTTTTTTAAACCAATTGCTGGTTTCTCTTTACCAGACAAAGAGGTGATGGACGCACCTTACGAGTTTTATCAACAAATTGAAGCTCTGGAAAAAGTATTAACAGATAACAGTCAAACCTCTGTGCGCCTCGTCACCAACCCCGAAAAGATGGTGATTAAAGAGTCTCTTCGCGCCCATGCATATCTAAGTTTGTATAACGTTGCCACGGATTTAGTCGTCGCAAATCGCATTATTCCCGAAGCTGTGCAAGACCCTTTTTTCCAGCGTTGGAAAGAGAGTCAACAGCAGTATCGCCACGAAATTCATGAAAACTTTCATCCTCTACCTGTTAAGGAAGTCCCGCTTTTCTCTGAGGAAATGTGTGGTTTGGATGCCTTAGAACGTCTTAAGGACACGCTGTATAAGGATGAAGACCCAACTCAGGTTTATTACAAAGAAAACACAATTAGAGTTGTGCAAGAGAACAATCAATACAGCTTGGAATTATACTTACCTGGCATTCCTAAAAACCAGGTTCAATTAAGTAAAACAGGAGATGAGTTAAGCATCACAATTGGTAATCACCGCCGAAATTTAGTATTACCACAAGCTTTGGCAGCGCTGCAACCTACAGGAGCAAAAATGGAAGAAGACTATCTCAAAATTCGTTTTGCTGCAGTCTGAAAATGAGTTAGAGTGTCAAGGTTGGAATTATGAATTATGAATGAGAAAAACTTCATAATTCATAATTTATATTTTTATTTGAGATGAACCGCTTTACGCCTCATAACCTATGTAATGAAAGTGCATGCACTTTCATTACACCCATAGAATTATCACTTCTAATTTCTCAGTTGAACAGGCATCGCTAAATAAGTCATCTTCAAACCACCGAGTGGCGTGAAAATCACTGGAGTCAAGTTTCCATTTAGCTGCATTTTAATTTCAGTAGAGGGTAACTCTTTTAAGCCTTCCATCAAATACTTAATATTGAAGGCAATGTCTATATCTTCTCCCAATATCTGTGCTGGCATTAACTCTCTTCCATTACCAACATCTTGAGCTTCACAGGATATAGTAATTTCCTGCCCTCCGCTGTCTACGCTAACCTTAACGACATTATTTTTTTGATCTGCAAACACACTAATCCGCTCTAGAGCGCTCAAAAATTGTTTTCTATCTAAAATCAATTCCCGTTGAAATTGTCGAGGGATAAGTTGATAGTAAGCAGGATACTGTCCTTCAAGAGTGCGGCTTGTCAGACGTTGATTTTGCCACTCAAAAACAACTTGACCTTGGTCAAAATACAAAGCGATGGGTTCATTGGGTGAGTTATTATGAGCGAGCATCCGTGCAAGTTCCCTTAAAGCTCTGGCTGGTACTGTCACTTCTAACTGAGTTTCAGTGTTTGTATCTGGACTTTCGTTAGTCGTTTGTACCACTGCTAGGCGATGTCCGTCGGTTGCTGCAAACTCAAGTGTGTCTTGTTGAACTGTTAAATGCACTCCGGTGAGAACCTGTTTGGTTTCATCTGCACTGGTTGCAAACAGAGAACCTCGCAAGCCCTCAATTAATGCACCAGCAGGAATGTGTAGCGCTTGAGCATTTTCGATCACAGGGAGTTCTGGAAACTCTTCTGCTCCCATTGCTCGTACTTGATAACGCCCACTCTTGGGTGTCAGTGTAACAATTGAGCCTTCCCCGCCTAAGGTGTCACCTGTAGCTGATTCGTCTTCTAGAGTGATTTCACCCTCTGGAAGACGAGCGGTGATGTCATTGAGCAGTTTAGCGGGAATCGCAATTGTTCCAGAGTGCAACACCTCAGCGCTAAAACTGGTGCGGATACCCAAGCTGAGGTCAAAAGCTGTTAGGCTGACCTGGTTATTTTCAGCATCCGCTTGTAGCAGCACGTTCGCAAGTACCGGATGCGTTGGGCGTGAAGGTACAGCACGGCTTGTGAGTGAGAGATTAGTACTAAGGTCGCTTTGGGTGCAAACTAATTTCATGGTCAAATTCGGCTTCTGTGTTGGATATGTTAGCACCACTCAGATGGGTGTTGGGTAGTTGATTAGTTACACCTGTGGAAATTGTGGAAAACTTAGATGCAGGTCTATTTGAAAGATTCTTTCGCAAGTCGTCAACTGTGGAAAACTTGTGGAAAAGTCCAGAGGTTTTTCCACAGAGTATTTATACTTAAATAAACTTTTCCACTGGATCTCTTAAGTTTTCCACAGATTTGTCGGGAGTTTTCCACAAAAAATCAAAAATTTTCACCGATGTAATCTTATCTTAAAGATTTTTTATAGTTGACTTAACAATTGAGATTATCTGTTGCTTGTGGAAAACTCAATATTTTGTTTCTTTATTCCCCTACAACCTGACACCGCTTTTTAAGATCAATATGATTTTTTGGGACGGCTAGCCATGTTAATGCGATCGCTCAATTGGCGCAGCGTTTGTGCCAAATTTTGATCTGTTTCTCGCAGTTGAGTAATTTTTTCACAGCTGTACATCACCGTTGTATGGTCTTTCCCACCAAATTCTTCTCCTATTCTAGGCAAACTCAGATCCGTGTGTTTCCGCATGAGATACATTGCGATTTGACGTGCCCAGCTAATCTCTCGTCGCCGTGAATTCCCTTTGAGGTCTTCTATTGGTACATCAAAAGCTTCAGCTATCACTGTTAAAATTCCTTCTGGTGTGGCTTCTCCCTTGTGTGTTGGAGGTTCTAAAATGGGTGCAAGATTTTCCACCGTCATGGGTAGACCCCAAATAGAAATATACGCTAGCGCTCGAATCAATGCTCCTTCCAACTCTCGAATATTAGAAGTGTAGTGAGAAGCAATATACTCAACGACATCCCTGGGGAGACGAATATTTTCATACTCAGCTTTTTTTTGTAAAATCGCCATTCTCGTTTCTAAATCGGGCGCTTGAATATCAGCAATTAACCCCATAGAAAATCGAGAACACAGACGCTCTTGCAACTGAGGAATTTGGTTGGGAGGGCGGTCAGAAGCTAAGACGACTTGCTTGCCTGCTTCATGTAAAGTATTAAAAGTATGGAAAAATTCTTCTTGGGTATATTCCTTACCCTCGATAAATTGAATATCATCCACTAAAAGGACATCAGCAGCGCGGTAATGCTCGCGGAAACTTTGCATACTGTCCTTACGGATAGCGGTAATTAAATCATTCGTAAATTGCTCAGTAGAGACGTAAAAGATTCTTGAATCGGGACAAATTTCCAATCGATAGTGACCGATCGCCTGCATGAGGTGAGTTTTTCCCAAACCAACGCCACCACACAAAAATAAGGGGTTAAACTCTCTACCAGGATACTCAGCAACTGCTAACGAAGCAGCGTGAGCCATACGATTGTTAGCACCGACTACGAATCGGGAGAAAACATACTTGGGGTTTAATTCTGGAGTTTTTAGTCGGTTTTGAGGAAGTGTTTCTGGAATACTGGTTTGATCCGGGAATCCCCAAGAAACTTCTTGTTCACTGACAGGAGATTCATCATTGGTAACAGTTATATAAATCTCTACCGGATAACCAAGAATATCTTGTACGACATTAGCGATCGTTTTTATGTAATATTTCTGTAACCAATTACGAGCAAACGGGTTGGGAGTGCAAATCACCAAGCAATTATTTTCAAATTGCTCTGCATTCGCAGTTTTAATCCAAGTTTCAAAGGTGGGACGGGATAGCTCTAATTGTAAGCGCTCTAGTACCTGACTCCACAGATTTTCTATGGGCATTTCCATGATTTACCACCAATGCTCGGCAATCGTCACAATAATTGAAGAGATGGGCAAGCGCCAATAAGAGCAAACCATCCTCTAAACCTGGAACAAGCTTTTGAGTTGTCATCATTCTTGGACTTCCCCCGGTAGCCAAGATTCTAACACCGACTGATTCATACGGAGAAGCAAAGACAAATGAAGACAAAAGACCATGATTTTCAGCCTAAAGATATTGTTGCAGGGCGTTTGCCCCATCTGGTCATACTCCTAAGTAGTGTAGCAGTGATGTCTATTGGGGGTTGTTCTATACCTGCTGGTACCCTGGATGCGGGAAAATCAGATGCTCAGCTTCAAACACCCGTCAAAAGGACAATTGATACCACCTCCACAAATGTGTCCATCGTCCCATCGTCTAATAATCCTAACTTCGTTGTTGGAGTTGTCCAAAAAGTCGGACCTGCAGTTGTTCGCATTGATGCTTCTAGGACAGTAGTTTCTCGGGTACCCGAAGATTTTGACGATCCATTTTTCCAGCGGTTTTTTGGCTCGCAACCTAGAGAAAGAGTAGAACAAGGTAGCGGTTCTGGGTTCATTATTAACTCCGGCGGTCAAATTTTGACGAATTCCCATGTGGTGAACGGTGCTGAGATTGTCAAGGTGAAACTCAAAGATGGTCGCTCTTTTGACGGACGTGTCATGGGTGAAGACCCGGTTACGGATGTTGCTGTGATTAAAATAGAAGCAAATAACTTGCCAACTGTTTCTTTGGGTAACTCTGAAGTTTTGCAACCAGGAGAAGCGGTGATTGCTATTGGTAATCCTCTTGGTTTGGATTATACTGTTACATCTGGCATTATCAGCGCTATAGGTCGTTCTAGCAGTGACATCGGTGCTACTGACAAGCGTGTTGATTTCATTCAAACCGATGCTGCTATTAATCCTGGTAACTCTGGGGGACCACTGCTGAATGCTCGTGGAGATGTCATCGCTATGAATACTGCAATCATTCGCGGCGCTCAAGGCTTGGGATTTGCTATTCCTATTAGTACGGCACAGAAGATTGCTCAGGAATTAATAGCAAAAGGTAGAGTTGAACATCCTTATTTAGGTATTCAAATGGTAACTTTGAATTCAGAAGTTAAGGAAAAAGTTAAGTCTAGATTAGGGATTAATTTGGCAACAGATAAGGGAGTTTTGTTAGTTGATGTTGTGCCGCGTTCTCCAGCAGCCTCCGCTGGGCTCAAACAAGGTGATGTGATTCAAAGCATTGAAAACCAGTCAGTCTCTAAAATAGAAGAAGTACAAAAAATAGTCGAAAATAGTAAAATTGGTTTTCCTGTAAAATTACAAGTATTACGCAATGGACAAACAACACAAATAGCAGTTAAACCTGCACCTTTACCTGTTAAGCGTGGAAGCTAAATTATAAATTATGAAGTATGAATTATGAATTAAAAATCTTCCTGATTCATCTTTTATATTTCATAAGTATTTCATAAATTTTATCTATAGGAGTTAGGACTTACGCACTGAAAAATGTGCATTAACTAAACTACAAACTTAATGAAGTTTTTGTTTTAAATAATTTACAAAATACTCACCAGATTCTCACATTTCATTTGTATGTTGAAAATGACAATTCTCATTGAGCCGAAATAATGCGTCTTAAATAGAGTTCAAACCGAAGATTTGACTCAATTCACATAATCAATTTTTTGACAATGCGTAAGTCCTAGGAGTTTTTATTTTTATGGGTGAATTGCTACCAATAATCCAGTTAGGCGATCCGATACTGCGCCAAAAAGCTACACTGGTAGAAAATGTCAGTGATGAACGTATTCAAAAACTGATTGACGACTTAATGGCGACAGTTGCTCAGGCTAACGGTGTTGGTATTGCTGCACCTCAAGTTGCCCAATCCTATCGTTTATTTATCGTTGCCTCTCGCCCGAATCCCAGGTATCCCAACGCTCCGGAAATGGAACCCACTGCAATGATTAATCCCAAAATCATTGCTTCTTCAACGGAGATAGTTAAAGGTTGGGAAGGTTGTTTGTCTATTCCTGGGATTAGAGGATTAGTTCCCAGATTCCAAGCAATTGAAGTAGAATATACAGACCGAAATGGTAAACTACAAAAGCAAGAATTTACTGATTTTGTAGCTCGTATCTTTCAACACGAGTATGACCATCTCGACGGTATCGTCTTTTTAGATAAGCTAGAAAGTACTCTGGACATGGTCACAGAGCAAGAATATCAGAAAAGAGTGATTAACAACACTTAAGTATTAATAATTCTAAAGACTGATAATATCTTTGGAATTTTAAGTTACATTTAACCTATTGTTAACCATCTGGCTTGACGCAGTTATCGGGTAAATGACCAAAACTCTCAGTAGTCGCGAGAGATTAAGTCCTCGGGAGCAAAAGCTTGTCGATTTAGTCTCAGATCAGCAACAAAGCGATGAATCAAGTGAAACTACCAGCAAATCAGTTGCAGAATCAACAGTGCAACCACCCGTAGGTGGATTGCATATTGTTCATGCAACGACAGGGCGCGTCCGAATCCGTGCTACTGACGGTAGTCATAACTCGATACTTGAAACTATCTCTGAAAATTTAAGAAAGCAAGATGGGGTCAGGGAAGTCTCTGTTAATGATCAAACGGGCAGTTTAGTCGTTAACTTTGATGAAAATAAACTGTCCTTGCCCCAGATGTTGGAGAGACTCCAGCAATTTGACATACACCAATTGCCAGCTTCGCCTCAGGCAGAAAGCAAACAAGACCTCTTTGCCCCATGGAAATCTGCTGATTTTTGGAAGGAGCAGGGCATTTCGTTTATTCCGATGTTTACGGGGCTAGCAGTCACTGGGGGACTGGGAATCAGCGGTTTGCCATCGATTCCGGTTTACATGATTACGGCAAATGTAACTCGTCGGGTGATTAACTCTCTTAAGCCTCAATTTGCAGCATCAGAAATCAAGAAAAATTCTCAAAAAGCTTCGGAAATAAAACCCAATAAAACTGACCAAGCTTCATTATCAAAAGTGCAGCAAACATTTCCCATCAAAACTGAAAAGTCAACAAATGTTGTTGACAAGGTTAACGAGGTAGCAGCACAGCCTGGAAAAATTGCTTATAGCGTTGTTCATGCCATTCCAGGACGTATCAGGTTTAATGTGCCGCGAGTTGCCGGGGATCGCGCTTATGCGCGGCGACTTGAAAGGTTACTGAAAACCGATTCTAAAGTGACAAGCGTGCGTGTGAATTGCGATGCCGCATCAATTGCGATCGCCCACAAAGCAGGTGAGATACCAGTGTCGTATTGGGTTGGTTTGATGGAGTTGGCTGACAAAACAATCCCTCAAACAACACCTGTAAACACAACACCTGTAAACACAACAGAGCAACCGCTTCCACCAAATCAGCTTGTAGAACCAGCGGGATCAACAACAGCAGAACAGCAGCCAATCGAAACAGCCAGTGTATGGTCTGATTTCAAGACTCCGGCTCTTTCTACAGCTCTCAAGTTTCTGGCGGACTTTCCGTTAGACTCAGTTCCCGACTCAGGAACATTGGAGGACAAAAATGGCTGGTTCAACATCGCAATTAACACTGTATTCAAGTAAGAAGTCTCAGGAAATAGTAGAGGAAGAGACTCATTCTCCAATAGCAAAGCCACACTCTGGGGTTTATTACAGCATTACCCATGCACTTCCAACCAGAGTAGGATTTTGCATTCCTCGGATATCCGAAGATCGAGAATATGTGCAGCGCTTGCAGAATTTGCTCGCTTGTGAGCCTTGGATAATTACTCAGCAAATCAATTACATGGCAGGGTCTATTGTCATTACTTACAAATCTGGTATTATGTCAGATTCTGAGATTCGTCTGTATTTGGCTAATCTGATTGAATCTGCCAGCAACCCAGAACAGACAATGCCAGCAACCGAAAAGCCAGTGATTTCATCCTCTGTATCTCAAAGAGCCACTCGTAAGAGCGTTGTACAAGAAAAAGAGAATGGTTACGAAACTGTGAGTGCGGGCGTCTCGTCTGATCCCCGATCAGTTGGGATGGGAGTATCCTTGCAATCCAAATTAGAGAGGGCGGGAGTATCCCTAGGATTGGAATTAAAAGGGGGGGACCAGATGCCCACCCCACAAGATCAATCCAATCATGATCTTGCCAAAACTCATCAAACAGTAAAGCAACCAGCAACAGTGACGTATAGCATTGCTCATGCAATTCCAGGGCGAGTGCGTTTTCGCGTGCCTCGAATAGCTAAAGACTCAAAATACGTCCAACGATTGGAGGCATTGCTCAAAGCAGATCCTGTCGTCACTGGCGATCGCGTTAATAATGCGGCAGCCTCAATTGTGATTACCTACAAGTCTGGAGCAATGCTCAATTCCCAAAAGCGTTCTTTGAGCCTTTTGGAACAAGCCATATCATATCTATCCAGTCTGATTCAATCTGCTGCTGGGGATAGTGTTGTTGCCATAAATTAGCCAGAAGATAGGCAAGCCGTCGCTTGAAAGTAGGATGTATGGGTGTCAGGAAATAGGGTACCTTTAACAGTTACCAGTTATCAGTTATCAGTTATCAGTTTCATCCTTTGCATGTTTAAGTCCCCCACCAAGAGCACCGTTCGTCAAGAGACGTGCCGTAGGCATAAGCGTTGGTGGTGGGTTTAAATCC
The DNA here is from genome assembly GCA_019359075.1 of Kalymmatonema hyalinum WJT4-NPBG1. Taxonomy (GTDB): domain Bacteria; phylum Cyanobacteriota; class Cyanobacteriia; order Cyanobacteriales; family Nostocaceae; genus Kalymmatonema; species Kalymmatonema hyalinum. Next base: position 8,818 of record JAHHIB010000030.1, on the reverse strand, counting down.
CCCACCAGCCCCAGGGCGTCACTGCGGCTGGTACTGTTCACTGTTCACTGTTTTAAAGTCCCCCTACAACCCCCACCCCCTTAATGCACCCTATCTGTGTCTTGCACAGCAGGCTTTGAAAATTCAATTTGAACAATTTTTGTATGAGAGAGAAGAAGAAGAAATGGCAGAACTTAGTGTGCAAATACCGCCCTCCCGAGGTCATGTTTCCGAAGTCGCTGTAGCGGCAAAAAATGGGAAGGGTTCTTTAGTTGAGAGGAATGGACACTCTCAGGTTCAGTCTCCCAAAGTTCCATGCAGCCTTGTGCATGCGACCCCGGGAAGGATGAGGTTGCGAGTACCTCGTCTGCGTTATGATGCGGACTATGCACAACGCCTGCAAGTGTTGTTGGAAGCTGACTCCCTTGTAACAAGTGTTCGGATCAAGCCTGCGGCGGCGTCACTGACAGTCACTTATCAACCCAACAAAGTTTCAGATGCTAAGATACGTTCGCATCTGAGCTATTTGATCCAAGCAGCTAGTGAAGTCATCGTTCTCAAACAATCCAAGCCACAACCTGCGTCAGATGCAGAAGAAAAATCTTGGCCTGGAATCCAACTTTCGGCTATAGCTACGGCTTTAGCTGTGTTGGGTGGACCGCTGGGATTGACTATTCCGCCTGTTATGGTGGCGGGAAGTATCGCCCTTGCCACATTGCCGGTTGTCAAACGAGCTTGGGAGGGGATCTGGGTTGACCGCAAACTGAATATTGACTTTCTGGATTTTATGGCGATCGCCATTACCACAGTCCAAGGTCAATTTCTCACGCCTGCGTTGATGCTAAGTTTAATTGAAGTTGGGGAGAATATACGCGATCGCACGGCTCGTTCTTCGGCTAAGCAAACTCTGGATCTGCTGAGTTCCCTCGGACAGTTCGTCTGGGTTGAGCGTGATGGTGAAAAGGTGCAAATTCCTATCCAGGACGTGCAGCGAGGGGATACGGTAATTGTTTACCCTGGCGAACAAGTGCCGGTGGATGGGACGATCCTGCGAGGTAAAGCCCTATTGGATGAGCAGAAACTCACCGGTGAATCGATGCCGGTTTTGAAGAAAAAGGGACAAACCGTTTATGCCTCAACCCTCATGCGCGAGGGACGAATTTATATTTTGGCGGAACGGCTAGGTAACGACACCTGTGCTGGACAGAGCATTAAGTTAATGCAAGAAGCTCCCGTCCACGATACCCGCATGGAAAACTATGCCTTGAACATTGCTCAAAAAGCTGTCGTGCCAACATTGCTACTTGGTGGGGCAGTATTTGCCGTAACCCGGAACCCAGCACGGGCAGCCAGTGTCCTGACCCTAGACTTTGCCACTGGTATTCGCGTATCAGTTCCGACAACGGTTTTAGCAGCCCTGACTTATGCAGCACGGCGCGGTGTTCTCATCCGTAGCGGACGAGCGTTAGAAAAGCTAGCAGAAGTTGACACCATTGTCTTTGATAAGACAGGCACACTGACTCAAGGTGAAGCGGCTGTTGTTGGTGTCGAAAGTCTTAATCCGGCAACGTCAACAACACGAGTGCTGGAACTGGCTGCTGCTGCCGAACAGCGTCTAACTCACCCAGTGGCAGAGGCAATTGTGCGCTACGCCCAAACCCAGGGAATCGAAGTTCTGCCCCGTAGCAAGTGGGATTATCAACTTGGTTTGGGCGTGAAAGCAGAAATTGATGGGGAGACTGTTTACGTAGGCAGCGAGCGCTATCTGCGTCAAGAAGGCGTTGAGATGAATCTCAATGGGCATCAAAAAGAGGCAAAATCACTGATTTATGTCGCGAGTAATGGTCAACTTCAAGGTAGAATAGAGTACAGTGACATACTGCGTCCAGAAAGTCGAGAAGTTATCACAGCGCTGTTGACAGTCGAAGGTGTGGAAGTCCACATGCTGACTGGGGATAACAAGCGGACTGCTAGTGCTGTTGCTGCTCAATTAGGAATTCATCCGACGCATACCCACGCAGAAGCTTTTCCTGAGCAGAAAGCCACAGTTGTCCGCGATCTGCACGAACAAGGCAAAACAGTTGCATTCGTTGGCGATGGGATCAACGATTCGCCAGCTTTAGCCTATGCTGATGTTTCCGTTTCGTTCGCCAACGGTTCTGAAATTGCCCGCGAAACTGCGGACGTAGTGCTGATGCAGAATGACTTGCATGGTCTGTTGGAGGCAATTGAAATTGCCCGTAAAGCCAGGCAGTTGATTCGGCAAAACACGAGTCTGATCGCTGTTCCTAATATAGGGGCATTAGTAGTAGCAGTTTTGTTTGGTCTTAACCCTCTAGCAGCAACAGTCGTTAACAATGGTTCGACAGTTGTTGCAGGAGTCAATGGTTTGCGCCCAATTCTCAAAAGCCGCAAACAAAAAACTCTACCATCAGTAGGATGAGATAGCTGTCCTAACGATAGTAGGATTGTAGACTTTCTAAAATTTTTCAGTTCATCAGGAGGAAAATCGTCATGGGATTTAAAATTACTGACTTCGTTGAAGACGCTGGCGCACCCGGTATTATAGCCGGTATTGGAGCAGTACTCTTAGCACCGGTCGTGATTCCGGTTGTCGCTGGGATTGGTAAACCAATAACCAAGTCATTGATTAAAGGTGGACTTGCTCTCTATGAAAAAAGCAAGGGAGCCGCTGCAGAACTTGGTGAAAGTTGGGAGGACATTGTAGCTGAAGCCAGAGCAGAACTTGCTGAAGGAAGACAGCTACCAGCAGTTGATGTTGCAAGTACCTCTGCTGACAATGTTTCTGATAACGGTGTGTAATTTCCAGTCATTTCTTGTTCCCTGGTTCAGCCAGGGAACATCCAAGGAAATTCGTAATTCGTCATGTTTTTCTACTCAATGACAAATTACGAATTCCTAAATTAGGAGGGTAGTTAAGTGTTAAAAAATGGTTATATGAATCTCACCCAGATGCCTAAAATTATTGATCAAAACTCTATAAAAACTGCACTTAAACCCATATCTACGCGGGTTGTCAGTTCTACCCCAGGACGCTTGCGTTTGCGAGTGGCACCGTCCCATCGTCAATCTGGGGAAATGCAACGGATTGCCAATGCGCTACAAGCAAATCCAAATGTTAATCAGGTGCGGACTAACATCCAGAATGGCAGCATTGTCATAAATCATGATGGTGAAAATGGAAGTGTGGATAATGTTTTCGCCTCGCTGCGGGATTTAGGCATTATTTTCGGTGATATCGCACTAGGAAAGTCCCAAGCAGCAGCAGGAGTCTCCAATGCAGTTGTGGATTTGAACAAGCAAGTCCAACAAGCGACAAGTAATGTTGTTGATTTGCGCGTTCTTTTTCCTTTAGGACTGGGTATCTTTTCTATTCGGCAGTTACTTGTTAGGGGATTGCAATTGGAAACGATTCCTTGGTATGTGTTGGCTTGGTATGCCTTTGATAGTTTTATTAAGCTGCACGGCACGAGTCAAACACAATCAAATAGCAAGTCATAGCTAACATTGGGAATTAAACATCCAACTCCCTGTTCGCAAGTTTTTGTCCCGTACTGAGGGGAGAATCTGGCTTCCTTCATGAGCTAGAGTGGTGTCTGGTGATGGAACGCAAGCTTCCACGAGCCATCCCGGTTGACATAGGTACTACTCATCATTACTGTGAACGGTTCGCGTCCCTCACGCTGTGCAGTAGCTTTATAGATCACAACAGCACTGTCTGTCATCAATTGCAAAATTCGGGGCGCATCGTCGATGCGCCAAAAGAAGAATGGTGGTTGCCCCGAATTGACCGCGATTGTGGTTTCCTTGTTCAATACCCCAAAAGTTCCCACAGTAAGGGCATCGTCAGTGAGGTATCCCCGAATTAAGTCAACGTTTGCAGCAGAGCTAGCCTCCCAAAACTGTTCCTCAAGTGCCATCAAGGTTTCTTTCAAATCCATCTTTGTTTTCTTTCTTTTACCAAGGGAAACATCTTGTAATCAAAAATATTGAATCACGCGCTAGAATGCTTTGTGATGCCCGCAGGACATAGTCATTTATTGCGGTCAACACATGATTTTCATTGACGGCACAATGACCGCAGTCATCGCGGTCTTCGTCTGCTACAAAAGATTTCAAGCTATTTGCAATTAACTTGAGCTAGAGCGGATGATTGCGATCTGGTTGCAAATAATGTGAGCCGAGTTGCAGTTAATTTGAGCCAGAGTGCATTTTCATTTGCAAATAATCTGAGCCAGAAATTGACATGATTGTAAGCCAGACTGATTATGTTTGCAAGCCGCAACAATTAACAGCCGCAGCTGCACGTTCTGGATCCATAAGCGATCGCCAATACAAGCAAGCATTACTGTCACCTTAGCAAATCACCTAAAAGGTGGGGAATCTTTAGTTAGACCCCCACTAGCAAAAGCTTTAACGTGAGGTTGCCCTAGCGTGTCTGAGTCTTTGGTAGCGTGGTTGTCTGTTTTGCGACAGCGGAGCCGCCATCAGTAAAACCTTTTCCAACAGCCAAGGAGCCATACGGTTGCACCACACGGCTAAATGACTTTGCCATCCTATCAAGATTTCTGGTGAATCCCTTGCTAGTCCGGTAACAAGTGCCTGAGCCACTTTCTGGGCAGTCACGGGTACTACCCACCGAAACCACTGTAACTCTCGCACCATATCAGTGTCGGTCAGAGATGGCAGCAAAGCTATGACTCGGATATTGTGTGCAGCTAGCTCGCCGCGCAGGGCTTGGGTGAAGCCTATAATCGCAAACTTGGTGGCGCTATAGGTTGCCATTGTCGGCGCTGCCACCTTGCCCATCAAGCTGGAAACATTCACGATAGTCCCTGAGCCTTGTACCACCATGCGTCGGGCAACGAGACGAGTCATGGTGTACATTCCGATTAAATTAACGGATATCTCTGCCTCGACATTTGACAGTCGAGAGTTTAAGAAGGGCGCTTGGTGGGCAACTCCAGCGCAGTTAACGAGCAGATCTATTGGTCCGTGATCTCGCCAAGCTTGGGCGATCGCAATATTCACTTCTACAACAACAGACAAATCCAAAGGCAAGGTGACGACTTCCACACCAAGCATCTCTATTTCAGTGGCGACTTCAGCTAACCGAGCAGAGTCCCGTGCCACTAACAACAGGCGTTTGACTCCTTGTCTTGCTAATTCGATGGCGATCGCTCTTCCAATACCACGTGAGGCTCCAGTAACAAGAGCCGTTTTTCCTTGAATATCCATAGTTAAAACCTCCAGAGTTGAAGTCTCATCGTGCCAGCCCGTCAATGCCAAGTTGAAGGATTTTGTAACAAAGCGTGCATCCTTAGCGTGGAGTGAGACGAAAGAGACTCGTGATTGGGGTATGAATTGAACTCAACCGTTCGTAGTCAGAAATTTATGAGAAATCTTGCTTGTCTTACCGCATGCTTGTAGACAAACTTTGGGTATGTATTTAGTCAGACTTCAGTAAGATTTGAGTTGGACTGGCAATACGTAAGAATGAAGTAAGTAAGCAACCGTCTGAATGAATCCTCAGCGTAAAAGGAGCAATAAAGATATTTCAAGAGCCGTCTTGCTGGAAAATTGGTGTAAAGCAGTCGGAGAAATATCTTTGCTGATAATTCAAAGAATCAGTGAATCAGTGAAAAGCCTAGATTTACGTAGAGCATGGATAACACCTCTTTTAGATACAAGTATCTACCAGAACCAACTGTACTTTGCATACACTAGCAAGGGGATCAACTACCTGCAATGTTTATTAACAATATTTCTTAAGTTTTACTTAACTTTACACATCTCTCAGAAACAAGAAAGCAGCAAGGTGCTTTATCCTTGGTTTTAGGAACCTCTTAATAAAAAGTGACTTGGCTATGAAAAAACTTATTAATAAATCAGAAGACTTTATTCGCGAAAGTTTACAAGGTATGGCTGCGGCTCATGCCGATTTAATCAAAGTCAACTATGACCCTGCCTTTGTCTATCGAGCCGATGCAGCCGTACAAGGAAAAGTAGCGATTATTTCTGGTGGTGGTAGCGGTCATGAACCGATGCACGCAGGCTTTGTGGGGATGGGAATGCTAGATGCTGCTTGTCCTGGAGAGGTTTTCACTTCTCCTACCCCTGACCAAATGCTGTCAGCTGCTAAGAGAGTCGATGGGGGTGCTGGTATCCTTTATATCGTCAAGAACTACAGCGGCGATATCATGAACTTTGAGATGGCAACAGAGTTAGCCCGTAGTGAAGGTATCCGGGTGCTAAGTATTTTGATTGATGACGATGTAGCGGTGAAGGACAGCTTGTATACACAAGGACGGCGGGGTGTGGGAACAACAGTGCTAGCAGAAAAAATCTGTGGTGCTGCGGCACAGCAAGGGTATGATTTGCAGCGAATAGCAGATCTGTGCCGTCGCGTGAATTTGAATGGACGTAGCTTGGGGATCGCACTGACTTCCTGTACAGTACCCGCGAAAGGAACGCCTACCTTTAAACTAGGAAACCAGGAAATAGAAATGGGGATCGGTATCCACGGTGAACCAGGACGCGATCGCATGACTCTCAAATCAGCAGACGAGATCACTGAGATGCTGGCGCTATCGATTATTGAAGATGCGCCCTACACTCGTACAGTGCGGGAGTGGGATGAAGAAAAAGGGGAATGGGTGGATGTGGAATTGATTGATCCCGCTTTTGAAAAGGGGGATAAGCTGCTGGCTTTCGTCAACAGCATGGGTGGTACTCCTATTTCTGAACTTTATATTGTTTACCGTAAACTGGCTGAAATCTGCGAACAGAAGGGATTGCAAATTGTGCGAAACCTGATTGGTCCTTACATCACTTCTTTGGATATGCAAGGTTGTTCGATTACCCTGTTGAAGTTGGATGATGAGATGATTCGGTTATGGGATGCGCCTGTAAAGACACCGAGTCTGCGGTGGGGAGTTTGAGAAATGGTGACAAAACAGCAGATATTGCAATGGTTGCAAACATTTGCAACTGAGATAGAGCAGAATAAAGACTATTTGACAGAATTAGATGCGGCGATCGGTGATGCTGACCACGGGATCAATATGGATCGCGGTTTCAAAAAGGCGATCGCTCAGTTACCAACTGTTGCAGATAAGGATATTGGCAGCATTTTGAAAACAGTCAGTATGACTTTAATTTCCTCAATAGGCGGTGCGAGTGGTCCTCTGTATGGCACTTTGTTTCTGCGAGCAAGTACAGCCGTAGCTGGTAAACAGGAACTGAATGAGCAGGATATGCTAGGGCTACTCCAAGCTGGGTTAGATGGTGTGCTTGGGCGTGGCAAAGCACAACTTGGCGACAAGACGATGCTTGATGCGCTATCTCCTGCTGTCACAGCTTTTGGGCAGGCTGTAGGTGAGGGAAACAGTACATTGGAAGCGATGCAACGAGCTGTAGCAGCAGGTGAACAGGGGATGAAGGATACTACGCCGATGCTTGCTAAAAAAGGACGGGCTAGTTATTTAGGAGAACGCAGCGTGGGACATCAAGATCCAGGGGCGACTTCTTCCTATTTAATGTTGAAGAGTTTGTTGACAGTGTTGGAAAGTTTTAGTTGAACCAAAAGACTTCACCCTGATTTCTATTTCTCCTCAACCTAGAGTGATAAAAGATACTTATTGACATAGATAAAAAGCTGTGGGATATTTCTATTAAAATACGGTAAATTGATGGATTTACAGTACTAAAAAAGTTCCTTAGTTAAAGGCTTTCAGAAAGTGAGAAGCTAATTTAACCAAAATGTGGAGAAGTTTAAAACTTCGCTTGTTGCAACAGGCGCGAAGCTATACATATTTGAGGCTGTGCGGCGGGTTTTGTTGTGCTTAGCAATCTGTCTGATTCAGTCAAGCAAGTTTATTTTCGGTGTCTATTTAAGGTGAAATGCTCTTGAAAACTATCTTTGCAAACGCGATCGCGTACTCGAAGGGAGCGCTTAGCGCAATCGCAACAACAGCTGCCTTTGTATCAATAGCTTCCCTAGTGACCACACTGCCTGCTATGGCAGCATCATTCACTCAGTTTTCGTTTAAAACTAATGTCACGGCTAGTCCGATTAACGATCCTACAGGTAATCTGTTAAATGACCCCACAAGAGATATCCGCCTGGACTCAGTGGTGTTTAATGGAAACACGATTAGCAACTTTGAGGTTGTCAAACAGGCAAAGATTCTCCAAAACGATACCTACACCCTCGACGATGGAAGTGTCCTGGGCGTACTCCATTCAGGACGAGGTCCCAATACCCCCCGCGACAACCTGCTTGGAGAAGGTCCCTCAAAACCCAACCCAACTGATCAAGACATTATTAACAGTTTGGGCAACCTAAATCTGAATAGTATTCTGGTCACGCGTGAAAATGCAAATACAGCAAGTATCGAGGTCTCTTTCGAGAATCCCGTGAATACCTTCTTGTTCTGGGAGCGTGGTGGAACACCGGGTGGAGCAGTTGCAGGCGATAGCGATTTATTCGTTGAAGCGTTGGACGATAATAATGCAGTTGTAGCAAGTTACAAAATATTGAGGCAAAACTACACGAAAGCTGACTACAACATCAGTACTGAGGTCATTCCAGTTCTTAACAATGGACCTTTCAATATTGGGTCGCAAGGCATTAGGCTGGATGGAATTACCACGAAAACACTGCGATTAACTAGCTCTAACAATAATGGACTACTTATACCAATTTAATGTGAAGCTGCATATAATAGAGAAGTTGCAAATTGCATAAGTTTAAGTACTCATGGGCCGCTCATTCAAGGTTGAGATAACAGAAAGCGAAGAGGAATTGAAAAAACGG
>JAHHIB010000029.1 GCA_019359075.1 Kalymmatonema hyalinum WJT4-NPBG1 | reverse complement strand
GAGTTCGATCGCCTCTATGACTTTTTGGCGCAGGTCGTAGCTGTAGGGTTTGGGCATGACAGAAATGGGAGCAAAAGTGGAAGGACTTTTCTATTCTATGTCCTAACCTTGATGGCGACAGCTATACATACCATGACCGTTTAGCGAGCGATCGCCACCTAAGGAGCGATCTTGCCTACCCCTTAAAATAAAACTCACCTTAGGTTATGAGATTTTGCTGAGAAATTTGTAAAAATTTTCTCGCCTAAATATCAGCTTTCTTAAGTGAACTCCTTAGCAAAGCATCATTATGCGACTAATGACTCAAGCAACAATTAAATTGTTGCTTGATTGCATTAAGAGAGTATCACTATGAAATTGAGACAAAAGATATTGTTGAGTCTAGCTTCTCTTGTGGTAGTGAGTTGTGCAGCAGTTCCTAAGAATCAGATGGCTGCTGCTACACCGTCAACTCAGACACAATCTTCAACCCAGTCGAAGCAAAAGGAACAAACAACTGTTAAATCTGGCACCTTTGTTTCTGGAGAACATAACACCCAAGGAACTGCTCGCATTGTGACCAGAAATGGTAAATCCTTTGTGGAACTGGGTTCTGATTTTAAGACCTCGAATCTTGGACCCGATTTGGTCGTCATTTTGCATCAATCCAAAAATGTCATTAATACTACCAAACCACCTGCTTATCCTTTAAAAAAGGGAGATTACGTAATTCTTGCGCCTCTACAAAAATTTAGTGGTACTCAGAGTTATTCAATTCCTAGTAGTGTCAATTTAGCAAAATACCAATCTGCTGTTATCTGGTGTCGCAAATTCAATGCAACCTTTGGGGCTGCAACATTGAACAGTTAGTTAACAGTTTGAGATCTAACTCCAGTCGATTGCGTTAATAATTACAACTAGACAGGAAACAATAGTGCTGGAAAGTCTGGGAAGAATTCAGAATCCATTACTCAGAAGTGTGACAGCAGCAGCTACAGTTTGCTCTGCAGTTACCCTAGCTGCTGCTGTAGCCATTGGTGTAACAAATCCCAAAGATAAATCTGCTTATCAGTTTGGTGTGTATTCTGCGCTATTTGGGACGGGATGCGGTGCAGTCTTTGGTTTAGTTCATACTAGCAAAGCAAGTCAACAACAATCTGCTCAAGACCTTAATATTAAGCGTTCCTCTCAAACAACAAACAGCAAGATCTGGCAGGATTGGCGTAACTTTGTGGTGGTTCGCAAGGTAAAAGAAAGTGAGGAAATCACTTCGTTTTATTTGAAACCTGAGGATAACGGGGAAATTCCTAACTTTCAACCGGGTCAATTCTTAACTATCAAGCTGGATATCCCAGGACAAAGTAAGGCTGTCATTCGCACGTACTCACTTTCAGATTACACCAATTCGTGTGAATACTATCGCCTATCCATTAAACGAGAAACCACTCCTAGCGGGTTAGATGTACCTGCTGGTATTGCATCTAACTTTATGCACGATTTTGTCAATGAAGGTTCCGTTATTGTAGCAAAACCACCAAGCGGTAGGTTTGTTATAGATGTTCAGAAGTCATTGCCTGCCGTGCTGATTAGTAATGGTGTCGGAATTACTCCTATGATCAGCATGGCGAAGGCGTGCAGCCGTCTTAACCCCAATCGACCTATCTGGTTTATACATGGTGTTAGGGATGGTAGGTTTCACGCATTCCAGGATGAAGTTTTGGCACTTAGTCAACGCAATGCCAAGCTCAAGGTACATTTTCGCTACAGCCGTCCCAGGCTAGAAGACGAAGGTCTTTACCATAGTATTGGTTATGTAGACATTGCGTTAATTCAACAGTTGGTTGGCCAAGGAGCCGAGTTTTTCCTTTGTGGTTCTCCACCCTTTATGCAATCTCTGCGCGAAGGACTGAAGGAATGGGGAGTTCCTGAAAGTAGAGTCTTCTTTGAATCGTTTACCAAGGCGGGTAAAGTCTCTTCCACAAGCCAACCTCCTGCTGCAACAGCAGGTGAAGATGTTAGAGAAGCTGAGATTGTCTTCACAAAATCGGGCAAAACCTTGACTTGGCAGGAGGGTGATGGCACTATTTTGGAGTTTGCAGAAGCTAATGGCATTAACCCTCCCTATAGTTGTCGTGCAGGTATCTGTGGTACTTGTATGTGCAAAATCGATGCAGGCGAAGTTACTTACCAAGAACCTCCAACTGCTGCAACCGATGAAAATTCAGTACTGATTTGTATTTCCAAACCAAGAACTTCTAGAGTTGTCCTCGATGTTTAAATTCTGGAAAGTTCAGGCAATGTTTTGGTAGTCTTAAAACAGATAAACTATTTCTGTTCAACTGCTCCAAGAGCAAACAAGGTTGCTTTCTGTGCCTCGGTCAAACCTGTTACTCCGTAAATATTCATGCTCTCATAAAGGCATTCTACTCTCAGAGTCTTGATGCACTTTTTTGTCTGCATATCCCATATTTTGATAGCACCATTGCCATCGCTACTAACTAAGATATGACCTTCAGGACTAAAGGCAATAGACATCACCCAAATATGATGGTCTTCCAAGGTAGCAATGCAATCGCCTGTCGCTACATCCCAGAGTTTGATGGTGCCGTCACTGCTGCCACTAGCAAGGATATCACCTTGAGGACTAAAGGCGATCGCCCACACCCAATTTTTATGTGCTTGGACTATATGAATACACTTTCCTGTTTGCACATCCCATAGCCGCACAGTGCCATCTGCACTACCAGTCGCAAGCATATCATTTTGAGGACTAAAGGCAACCCACCAAACCCAACTGCAGTGTCCTTTGAATGTTTGATAGCATTGCCAGGTTTCTAAATCCCAGATTCTCGCGACATCATCAAAACTGCCAACTGCCAGCTTTTTGCCATCTGGGCTGAAGGAGATAGACATAGCGACATGTTCCGGGTGAGTGTGCAGAATTTCACCTGTTGCTATATCCCACAATCTAATAGTACGGTCATAGCTGCTACTTGCCAACAGACAACCATCTGGACTGAAAGCAACCCCTGTCACCAGACTTGTATGTCCTTGCAAGACTTTGATGCACTTACCTTCCAGCACATCCCACAACCTGATAGAATGGTCAGCACTTGTGCTTGCCAAAGTGCGACCGTCAGGACTATAAACAACTAAATAGATGAAATCAGTGTGTCCAATCAAACTTTGGCACTCACCGTCTAAATTCCAAAGTCTTACAATTCGGTCATAGCTACCACTGGCGATCAGGAAAGATTTTTCAAAAGGGGTAGGATTAAAGGCAACGGATGCAACCCAGTTATGCATTCCCCTAAACATTCTCACGCACTCTCCAGTTGCGACATCCCAGAGTTTCATCGTGAAGTCATCACCACCAGTGACAAGCAGACTGCCTTGGGGGTTCGTGGCAAGCGCGTACACTGCGTTAGTATGTCCTTGGAATGTTCTGATGCATTGCTTTGTTGCGGTATCCCAAAGTCGAACTGTTCCATCTAAACCACTGCTAGCAAGGGTATTGCCGTCGTCCACAAAAGTCACCGAATGCACGCCGTTACTATGCCCCTGCAAAGTTCCGACACAATCACCCTCATCTATGTCCCAAAGCCAAATGCTGGGGTCTAAACCGCTAGTAGCAAGCATTCCTGAAGCGCTGAAGGCAACAGACCTAATCCAATCATTATACCCTTGTAAGGTTTTGATACAGCGACCTGTAGTCAAATCCCAAAGCTTGACAGTTTTGTCATCACTGCCACTGGCGAAGATACAACCATCTGGACTCAAAGCTAGAGAGAAGATTGCACTATTATGTCCATGCAAGACTTGGGTACATTCTCCTGTGTCAACATTCCAAAGCCTGATAGTACAGTCTGCACTACTACTGATTAATATTTTACCATCGAGTGCAAAGATAACGGAGAAAACGCACCCTTTATGACCTTGCAGAGTTTTCAAGCATTGTCCCGTTGTGACATCCCATAGCTTAATCTTTTCATCTTGCGCCCCACTTGCCAGGATGCTGCCATCTGGACTGTTCGCGCAGCGTTGCGGAGCAAAGGCAACACACCAAACAGAACCCAAATGACCCTGACAACTCATGAGCTGTTGACCAGTGGCGACATCCCACAAGCAAATTTGACCTTCAGAGTGAGCTGTTGCCAAAATTTTACCATTCGGACTGAACACAGCAGACATGGGGCTTGAAAAAGTTTTGGCAAATACAGACTTAGATAAGTCGCTATGGGCAAAGTTTACTTGTCTGAGGGGGGTGTCTTGGAGATAAGCTTGCCAAATCGTTAGGTAAGAGAAGTCGTAGCCAGTTAAATCAGTTTGCAGTTGACACAGCAGGTTTATGAGGTTACCAACTGCATACCCCGGTTCTAGTTCAAATGTGGGGAGATGGGAATTAGGATGGGAGTATCTTCTGAAAGATTCCTCGTGTAGTTCATGTAAAATCTGATTCAGCCAAGTTTCAATTGCTTGTTTGCTTCGCAGCTTTAGCAGTAGTTGCTCAATGACAGGCTGGAGAATAAGTTTAGTTTGAGCAACCCGAATGTAGTCTTTGGCTGTAGCTTTCATTAGAGCATGAGTGTTGAAAAGGATCGGCAGACAAGGGGAACTCGGAGTTTGGCTTGTCGTGTTACCCATCTGTTCAATCTCAGCACACACCTGTTGAATAACATGGTCGGTAACATATTCCATAACCACTGGTTGGAGAGTAAATTGCACAGGGGTGTGTGGAACTGATTTTTTTTCGATTAAACTACGCCTATTAAGCGACTCCAATGCTTCCAAAAGCTTCATTGAAGATACAGGTAAGACTAAATCAGCACGCAATTCTGTGAGAGTGATTGGTTCGCGGTTGATTGCTAACCAGTACATTAGGTCTTTTTCTAATGCAGAAAGACGGTGAAATTGCTGTGCAATTAAGTCATAAATACCACCAAAAACCGTAGTCCCTTGAGCGCGGAATTCTGCAATATCGCCATCAAATAATTCTTGAATTGTGGTAGCAATAATCTTGAGCGCTAGGGGATTACCAGAGTAATGTTGAATCAGGTCTTGCCAATCTGCATCAGAACCGCAAAAAAAGCTTTTGGTTCGCACCAGTTCTAGCGCCGCACTAGCATTTAAACCTGTCAGGTGTAATGACCGCACTGGTAAAGTTTCGCCAACGAGTGCTGCAATTTCCTGAGGCTTTTCCCGACTTGTCAACACCACACAGCTTTGGTGAGCCGTTTCTCCTATTTGCTTAAGGAGTTGTCCGTAGTCTTCATAGCCAATTTGGTAGTGTCCAGAGGAGTCTAACTCTGCTAAGATCGATTCTGCATTGTCTAGCACAACCAAACAGCGGTGCGATCGCAAATGTGCTATCAACTGCGATATACGCTTGCCAATGTTCTCTGATAAATCTATTGGTTGACCGTTAGCGAAAAATTGCAGCAAGTTTGCGAGCAAGTCTTTGAGAGGCGGACTATTGCGGAGACTTCGCCACACCACAAACTCAAACTGCTCTTGAATTTGAGTAGCCAGTTTCACTGACAGGGAAGATTTACCAATTCCACCCATCCCCAGCAAAGCAATCAGCCGACAATGGTCGTGCAGTATCCAATACTCTAACTTACTGAGTTCGTCTGTGCGACCAAAAAATATGGAGACATCAACAGCTTCACCCCAGTCCTGGTGATGCGGTGATGGGCTTCCTTCTAGCAACGATGGGGAAGGGGCAATATTTTCTCCAATTCTGGCAACTTCGCTAGTGGTTGGCTTGCAATAATCGCTTTTAGTCAACTCTAAACCGAACGCTCGGAAGAAATACTCAAGACTTTGCTTATCAACTCCTTCTTCTCGCGCCAGCACTTTAGACACCGTAAAAGGGGCTAACTGCGTGCGGTAACTCAATTCTTCCAGGGTAAATCTGGCTCCATCATTTTCTTGGATTTCTAAGAGATGCTTAGCCTCCTGAAGCTTCTGCAATCCTTGGAGACTAAGAATAACACCGCGCCTGCGTGTTTGCTTGTACTTTTCCATTGAGTAGGACAAAGCTAAGGCTAAGTTGAGAATAATTTTACAGGCTTAAAACCAATATCTTGGAATCCTTTAGGTTTTATACATCTTAAGCATCGTTATGTTGAGGAATTTCTCAGTTGCCAAATACTCCAAGGCGATCGCCTTACTGCGCTTTGGACAATCGCTTTATACGCTCAACAGTTCATTTGCTTTTAACCAGGCGATTAAAAAGTTGAATATCTCAATATCATTCTCCAATTTCTCCATCTTAGGTATTGATGTGATCAATTCAAGATTAGCTTCAACACTAATCGACTCCAGAAACTTTACTCTTCCCGGAAATCTAGACTGCAACGCCTCAAAGTATCTTTTTTGAGGTTCCACTAGTTTTTCAAACCGTTGATATTTCTCCCTAATCCTGTGTTCATCTCGATTTAATTCACAACCGCGCTTGTATTCTCTTCTCCAACGTTCCTCAAGAGTTGTTGACAAGAAGAAATACACATCTGGAAAACCAATTCGGTTTTCACTAATTTGCAAGCGATAAAACGTTTCGCAATGTTCAAGATTCGTCCACGGCTCATCGTGATAAATCCAGCTGAACCAAAGCGGCTGAAATAGATCTCCGTCAAATACAATCCATTCATAGTCTTGCACCTGACGAATTCCCATTTCCCATCTTGCCACCTGTCTGTCTAAATACCAGTTTTCCGGTTCCTTTTTGGGACGAGCGAAAAGCTTATTCACTTCTGGTACGACAAAAGCTGAATCATGCTGTGCGATCGCAACACACGTTGTCGATTTTCCTACCGCAGGTGCACCTTCTAAAGTAATAATCATTTCTACAGGCTATGTATGGTGTGCTAGCGATAGTGTAATGTGTTGCGTTAGCGATCGCTTAAGTTAGTGACTTAAGACCTTTATCTTTACTGGTACAGATTCAAACGTTATCAGAAACTGTAGTTATCGACGGTGTAGTGAATTGTGATTGGAAGAGCTTGCAGGAGAGCTTCCTACAAAAGAAAAACTGTTCTTCCAAGCGCTTTCAATTACATAAAAAGCGCACTTTGTCAAACAATATTCATAATTATGGGAGATTGAACCCATGACTAATGTTATTAATCCAATTGAGCGTCCCGAAGTAACGCAACAACTGTCTGAAAATATTATTCTCACAACTCTGGATGACTTGTACAACTGGGCAAAAATGTCCAGTTTGTATCCGATGATGTTTGGCACAGCCTGCTGTTTTATGGAGTTTATGGCTGCCTATGCTTCTCGGTTCGACATGGAGCGATATGGCATGATTCCCCGTGCGACTCCCCGACAAGCAGACTTAATGATTACCGCAGGTACAATCACGATGAAGTACGCCCCTAACTTGGTGCGGCTTTATGAACAAATGGCAGAACCTAAGTATGTCATTGCAATGGGAGCTTGCACAATTACGGGCGGGATGTTCTGTACAGATTCTCCCACCACTGTTCGAGGGGTAGACAAGTTAATTCCAGTCGATGTCTACATACCGGGATGTCCCCCCCGACCAGAGGCAGTCATCGATGCGATTATTAAATTGCGTAAGAAAATTGCCAATCAAAGCATCCAAGAACTGCCCCAACTCCAACAATCTCACCGCTACTACAGCATCCCACACAAGATGAAAGTAGTGCCTCCCATCAATGATGGGAAATACCTAAAAAGCCCTACACGGGAAGTTCCATCCAAGGAAATGACTGAAGCAACAGGATTGCCTTTACCTTTGGCGCTTCAACAGCAGAAAACGGATTTATTAATAGAGACTGATCGCTGAAACGATCATTTTCTCAGATAATTCTGGTTTTTGCGTAGGTCTTAATCCGCGTTTGCTATTACGGGCGCAAGCCGCCGCGCCCGTACCTCCTGACATCCTGTCCCTGAAGGGAGATGTGAGATGGATATCGCTGTCTTTTCTTCTCAAGAACTGCCGTTCGTGTTGCAAACTCTAACAACAGTAACGGCTAAACCAGAGGCATTAACACCACTTGAACATCAGTTTTTACAGGTAGTGAACCAGCTACATCAAGCCTCAGTTGTAGTTGATGACTTATCTCCGATCACGCCAACACAAATTGCTGCAGCCATCACCGATTCACACCGCCGCAAATGCTTGCTTGAAATGGCAATGGTGATGGCGATGGTGGATAGCGAAATTACGCCCACTCAACAAAAAGCACTGCGATCGCTTGCAGAAGTCCTTTGTACTAACGAGCAAAGTTTACGAGTGCTGCACAAAGCCGCTAGAGAACATAAGCTGCTAGCGCAGATGGACATGACACGGGAGTCGATGGGTATATTTATGAGTGCATCCTATGCACAACAAGGTACTATCGGTCTTAAAAAGATAGTCGCTCCACTGTTTTACGGCGGCGAAGATCCAGATGTAGCATGGAAGTATCGACAGTTAGGGCTATTACCAGAGGGAACTTTGGGACGCGCTTTTTGGGAATACTACACCCAAAAACGTTTGAGCTTTCCTGGTGAGGTGGGGAGCATTCCAGAGCGCATGGTGTTTCACGATTTTGCGCATATTTTATCTGCTTACGACACTGACCCTCAAGGAGAGATTCAGCAGGGAGCCTTTCAGGCGGGTTTTATCCGCGAAAACGGTTTTGTATTTCTGCTGTTCGTCATTCTGTATTTTCATTGGGGTTTTCACATCACGCCTTATGCGGATACGGCGATGGGACTTTTTGATATCTCACGAGTCATACACGCCCTACAGCGCGGTGCAGCTTGTAACGTAGACCTTTCAGATAACTGGAACTTCTGGGAAGTTGTGGATGTACCAGTAGAAGAATTACGCGATTGCGCGGAGCGCACTGCCCTTTGGGCAATCGCTACACCATTCCACCTCTTAGCCAATTTTAGATTTTCAATTCCAAATTTTGGATGCATTTATGTGGAACAAACTCAAACAAATCAAAGCGCTTCAAGCTTACAAAAACTCTGAAAATTTCGGCGATTTTGCCATTCTCAAATCTGATTTATTCGGAGCAAAAGTTAATCCGACAGTAGAGGCGAAACTGCAACAAGTTGTAGGATATCACCCCCTCATTAATTTAGAGGAATTGAGTAAATATCCTCAAGGTAGTTTTGGGCGAGAATATGCGGAACATATGCGGAAAAATAACCTGAAACCATTTAACATCAGTCCCGAACTTGAGGACGTTGCTAGACGCAATGTATTTGCCCTGCGATACGTTGTCACCCACGATATTTTTCATCTCTTGCTTGGGTTTGATACCAGCTACGCCGGAGAAATTGGCGTGCTTGCCTTCGCAGCTGCCCAAAATTACAGCAAATCTCTAAAAATTAGCCTTTTGTTAGCGAAATTCCTCTATCCAATCATAGCTCCTAAACAACGTCAAGCGATTTTTGCTAATCTTAAAAAAGGGCTGGAACTAGGAAAAAAAGCACATTTTTTATTAGGCTATCGCTTTGAAGAACATTGGAAAGAACAAATTCATGAAATTAGAGATAGATTAGGACTACCACAAATTCAGAACAGTCAAAATTACCAAATTTTTATCAAGATTTAAAAAGAGAAGAAAAGGAGAAAAACAGATGATTGGGCTTAAAAAAAATTCCTCAACACAGAGCGTTACTAAACTACCAAATAGAACGCGCGAACCAGGATTGCTCCAAACGATATGGGCAGTTGTGCGACCGTTGGATTATCTTGAAACAATGCAAGAGCGCTATGGAGATATCTTTTTAACTGAAATTCCTGGCTTTCGTCCCCAAGTGATGATCAGTAATCCCCAAGCGATTCAAGAAATTTTTACTGCTGATTCCAAGTTATTTGAATCAGGTTCAGGAAGCGAAATTATACAACCTTTGTTGGGGTAAAACTCTTTAATATTGCTAGACGGTGAGCGTCATATGCAACAGCGCAAGCTGTTGATGCCTCCTTTTCATGGTGAGAGAATGCGGGCTTACGGTCAGCTCATTTCTGACATTGCCAAGCAAGTTATCAGCCAGTGGAAGATTAGCGATGTATTTAAAGCACGTTCCAGTATGCAAGAGATTTCCCTAACAGTTATTTTACGCGCTGTTTTTGGGCTGAAGGAAGGAGAGCGTTACCAAGAAATTAGGAAAACCTTAACAGCAATGTTGGATAGTTTTGAGTCTCCTTTAAGTGCGACTCTACTATTTTTTAAAACACTGCAACATGATTTAGGACCTTTGAGTCCTTGGGGAAATTTTGTACGGCAAAGAGAGCTACTTGATAAATTACTTTACCAAGAAATTCGCGAACGTAGAAGTCAATCTGAATCTTTTGGTGAAGATATTCTGAGCTTATTACTATCAGTTCGGGATGAAGCAGGTCAACCGATGACAGATGTTGAGTTACGGGATGAATTAATGACCATGCTTTTCGCTGGGCATGAAACCACAGCAACCGCTTTAGCTTGGGCTTTATATTGGGTTCACTATATACCACAAGTTCGCGAAAAGCTCTTGCAAGAACTTAACTCCATTAACGTCGGTAGTGCAGATCCAATGGAAATTGCTCGGCTACCTTATTTGAATGCAGTTTGTTCAGAAACCTTAAGAATTTATCCTGTTGTTTTCTTTGCCTTACCACGAATTTTACAAGCTCCAATGCAATTGATGGGCTACGAATTACCAAAAGGGATGTTAATTTCGGCTTGTATCTATTTGACTCACCATCGCCCAGATATTTACCCACAACCCAAGCAGTTTAAGCCTGAACGCTTTCTAGAAAGACAGTTTTCTCCTTATGAATATTTACCTTTTGGAGGTGGGAACCGTCGCTGCCTTGGCTTGGCATTTGCCATGTTTGAGATGAAATTGGTACTAGCAACTATCCTTTCCCAATACTCATTAGAACTAGTTGAACCGCGTCCTTTGCTTCCTGTACGTCGTGGTATCACATTTACACCAGCTGGAGGTGTGCGGTTAGTTGTGAAAGAGCGATATTAATTGATTGTGGAGATGAAAATACTTAATTTGTATTATCATTTCCCCTGGAAGTACTTAAGATTGTCTGAACTGTGGCGATCGCCTGCTCCACATCATCCACAACATAAACGTTTTCTGGCGAGATTTTTTGGAAGAAAACTTTGCTTTCTTCGTCGTCAGTCAACAAAATAACTTTCTTATTCCCCTTCAAAGCCAAGGCAATTTCTGAAGCTGTACCTGCACCCATCCCACAGGCAATCACTACATCGCTGGACAAGACATTGATATTATTTCGAGCATTTCCCATATCAGTGAATATGGCAATATCAACTGCTTGGGAGATCCCATTGCTACTCTGACTAGGAAGAATGCCAATAGTTAAGCCATTAGCTGATTTAGCTCCCTGATTTGCGGCTTCCATGACTCCAACATTTCTACCTCCAGTAAGCAAAACCCATCCCTCTTGTGCAATGAGTTTACCCAGTTCATAGGCATTTTGCACATCAATTGCTTTAGCCTTTTCTCCTGGTCCCATCACTCCAATAATAATTTTCCTCATTGCTGTTTCTTAAGAACAATACAGCACCCACAACTCAAAATTCAGAACTCAGAACTTTTCTAGCTTCGTGGCTCCTGTTTAATTATGAATTATTCTGTTTACCATTCTTCAACCCAATAGACAATTTCTGACGCTGAACTATCAATTGCTACCCCATAACTATCTCCATGATTCCACTTGAAGTTAGAGCTTCCCTTGTGATGTGCATCTAATACCAATATTTCATATGTAGATGGAAAAGAGTCTTCTTTGGAATCACTAGTATAAAAGAAAGTGGTTGGCACACCGTTGGTTTGGTTTGCGTGGTCGTTGGTATTACCGCCTGTATATTTGTATTTAGCAATATGCCTGTATTGAGAAAGTAATTCTTTTATCTTTTGAGGTGGCTGTTTTAAGCGAAGTTGAAAGGAACTACCTCGTTGTGAATAAGCGGTAGAATAAGCAATACGCACGCCTGAAGCATCGGTTGGAATGTCAGTAGGAAAGTGTTTTACTTGCGTTTGATGAGACCAAATTTGATGGCGAATTGCTCGATAGCGTGAGGTATCGGTTATTGTCTCAGTTTCACTTACGCTGCTATGGGATTTTGCTAAAAAGAAACTGCCTCCAAGAATACCAAGACTGCCAAGGGACAATAAAACAAGAGTGGCAATCTTAACAATATTTGTAGCCGAGTCGCGTCTTGTCGTTAGACTTCGCTTCATTCAATTGAGTGGATCTATGTATAGGCATAATAGACCCAACTCCAAACTGATCTCGTAAAATTTCGGATATAACGCTAAATCTTTTGATAAATAGTTGATAAACTTTTCAGTAGAAACCCGGTTTCTTGAAGAATCCGGGTTTGTAAATAGCACTATAAACTCCCGGCAACCATGCCAGCAAGTACGAGAAAACCAATCCACACGTTTTGCCGGAACATTTCTCCATAAGCAGAGTTAGGCAGGTTTGGCTGTCTTAAGCGTGTGTACTGCCAAGTCCAGGCTACAGTAGCAATAGTAAGACTGATCCAAAAGCTAGGAAACAGGTGCAGAAGCACACCTAGCCAACTCAGTAACAACACGGTACCAACAAAGAAAATCCCAATTGCAACAGGCGCATAATCACCAAAGAATAAGGCGCTGGAATTGACACCAATTCGGCGGTCATCTTCCTTGTCGCTCATAGCATAAACAGTATCAAATCCCAATGTCCACAGTACAGTTGCGCCCCAAAGCAGCCAAGTGGGAAGTGAAAGGTTATGTGTCACCGCACTCCAGCTAATCAAAACGCCAAAACCCCAAGCGATAGAAAGTACCAACTGCGGGATGGGAAACACCCGCTTTGCGCCTGGATAAAGCAAAATGACTGGAACTGCTGCTACACACAACCAAAATGAGAGTGGGTTAAGATAAAAAGCAAGAACTGCTGCACATCCCATCGCCACTATGGCAACGATGATGCCGACTTTTATCGAAAGCGCACGGGAAGCAAGAGGGCGATCGCGAGTTCTTTCCACTTGTGGATCTATATCTCTATCCCACAAATCATTGACAACACACCCTGCAGCACTTGTGGCGAGAGTTCCTAGGATGATAACGCCAACCAAGGGTAAAGGTGGTTTTCCAGCAGCTGCCAAAAACACAGCCCAAAGAGCAGGAATCATCAAAATTAACCGTCCTTCTGGTTTATGCCACCGCAAAAGCCGGATAATAACAAACAACATGGGTTCGGTGTTGCGTTCTGGCGTAGTTAGCATAGGCAGCAAAACAATGACTAGAGATAGATTCATTCACACATATTTATATCTATAGAATATCTTTATTTGATATTTATAAAATCACAACCACAAGTAACAACTTTGGATACAATCAATGAGTTAATTTAGTTGTGTGAACAAGGTGCATCTCCTGACTCAGTCAGGTTCACTCATACATTCCGCTTGAGAATAATTTTGTTTGACAAAATACATTGTCTCGCCAATACCGTCTGTATTGCCAGGTTTTACCATCCTTAACAGAGAGAAACGATAGATGGTGAATTTAGTTTCAGCGAACTGGGAGAGCCTTCCAACTCAAACAGTTGAGCAACATCGGATTATTGCTGCTATCGATTTGGGGACAAATTCACTACACATGGTAGTTGTGCGAATTGAACCCACACTGCCATCTTTTAGCATTATCGCCAGAGAAAAAGAAACAGTGAGACTTGGCGATCGCGATATTGAAACAGGGAATTTGAAACCAGAAGTGATGAAACGGGCGATCGCCACTTTGAAACGCTTCCAAGAGATCGCCAAAACTCTCAACGCCGAAACAATCATTGCTGTGGCTACTAGCGCCGTGCGAGAAGCCCCCAACGGCAAAGATTTTTTGCTAAGCGTAGAAGACGAGTTGGGTTTAAGCGTTGACCTAATTTCTGGTCAAGAAGAAGCGCGGCGAATCTATCTAGGCGTGCTGTCAGGGATGGAACTCAACAACCAGCCCCACATCATTATAGATATCGGTGGCGGTTCTACAGAAATAATTTTGGGCGACTCTCATGAAGCGCGAACCCTCACCAGTACCAAAGTTGGCGCAGTTAGACTCACAAGCGAGTTAATCACCACTGATCCTATCAGCAACGCTGAGTTTAAGTATTTGCAAGCATACGCACGCGGAATGTTAGAACGTTCCGTGGAAGAGGTGCAGGCGAACCTCAAGTTAGGGGAATTTCCCCGTTTGGTAGGAACTTCCGGCACAATTGAAACTCTGGTGATGATTCAAGCGCGAGAGAAACAGAGTTCCGTTCCTTCAACGCTCAATGGTTATGAACTGAGTCTAAAAGACTTGCAGGAGTGGGTCAATCGCTTGCGGAAAATAAGTAACTCAGAACGGGCTGTAATTCCCGGTATGCCGGAGAAACGGTCTGAAGTTATACTTGCAGGTGCAGTCATCCTACAAGAAGCAATGAACCTTTTGGGGGTTGAGTCCGTCACCGTGTGCGAACGTTCCCTCAGGGAAGGTGTTATTGTAGACTGGATGCTTGCCCACGGCTTAATTGAAGACCGCCTGCGTTATCAAGGTAGCGTGCGCCAGCGGAGTGTTCTGAAAATTGCCAACAAGTACCATGTCAATTTAGAACACAGCGATAGGGTAGCAGTCTTTGCCCTGAGCATATTTGACCAAACAAAAGGGACACTCCACAACTGGGGAGCAGAAGAACAGCAACTACTTCAGGCTGCGGGGCTATTACACAATTGCGGTCATTATGTCAGCCATTCTTCTCACCACAAGCACTCTTACTATCTCATTCGCAATAGTGAATTATTAGGCTACAACGAAACTGAGGTAGAAATCATTGCCAATTTAGCGCGTTATCATCGCAAATCTCCACCCAAGAAAAAGCACGAAAATTACCGCAGCTTAGTGAGCAAAAATCATCGCCAAATTGTTAATCAGTTGAGTGCTATTTTAAGATTGGCAGTTGCTTTGGACCGGCGGCAAATAGGAGCAATTACACGAATGCAATGTGAATATTTGCCTGAACAACAGGAATTGCATTTCAGAATTTTTCCATCTCGTGCTGATGATGACTGTGCCTTAGAACTTTGGAGTTTGGATTACAACAAAGGAGTGTTTGAGGCGGAATTTGGTGTGAAATTAGTAGCCAATTTAGAGCCTATAGCTGTGCTTACTTAGATGAAGTAGGGTGTGTTCATGCAGTGTAACGCACCCTAAATTTGTATCTAGGCGTTTGCCAATTCTTTAATTGCTTTTTCTTCCCCATTAACCAGATCGGCTTGATCAGCCATCAAACGCTCTAAAACTTTTTCTGCCAAAGTGACGAACTCTTGGTCTTTTCGTTTGCGGGGGCGTGGCAGTGACACTCGGGTATCCATCGTTATCTGACCATTGTCAATGAGCAAGATGCGATCGCCTAGCATCACCGCTTCCTATTTTTCTGTTTTGTTCAGCCACTCATCCTTGGAAATCCCAAAAATCAAGGTATCCCACAACCGCCCCTTAAACCTTTCATTCTCCGGCAATCTTTGCTCAAGCTGCATTCCAATTTTCTCCAGCACCCTAACCGAACCAGTGTTTTCAGCAATGCACCAAGAGTAGACGCGGTGCAGCTTTAACTCCTCAAAGCCAAATTTAAGAATAGTGGCTGCTGCTTCTGTTGCATATCCTTTGCCCCAGTAGTCTGGTGCAATCTCATAACCAAGGGAAGCTTCATGCGATTCTGGCTGTTGTTTGCGGATACCGCAATTTCCGATTAATTTTCTTTCATATTTTAATTCCACTGCCAACTGAAATTTTATTCGTGGCACTTGCTGTTGCTGCTTCAAAAACATTTGTACAAATGCCCGCACATCAGCTTCACTGCGGGTTTCCCATTCAGAAAATTTCAGGTATCGGCTGTCAGCTTGATAGACTAGAACTGCTTGCCAATCTTCAGGCATCAATTCCCTTAAGATGAGTCGCTTCGTGGAAAGAAACATTATAGCTGTAGGAACAGTGTTGATCCGGTTCTTTGAGTCGCCATGTTGACCCTGTTATGGCTACGGGATGGCACATCATTATAGGTGGCTAGTGAACAGCTTGCTTTCATTCTTTGGTTCGTGAACAGTCAAGAGCGTTCACAAATCAAATAGGACTGGTATAGGAAAATATTCACATTTTTAAATTACCGTGCGTTAACGCAATGTAACGTATCTTGTTAAGGATCGGTCGGAGAGTTTTTCATGAATCATAAAACTTACAAAAAACTTGTTGCCAGCAAGCTTAGCAAGAATTTCAGAACTGCGGCAGAGATTGTTGAGGTCGATTTTCCAGTACCCACCTCCAATGAAATTGTAATGCGTAATCTGTTTGCTGGAGTTAATGCTTCCGACGTTAACATCACCGGTGGATTGTATTTTATCAACACACCCCCGCCATTTGATCTAGGAGTCGAGGCTGCTGGGGAAATCATTGCTGTTGGAAGCAATGTTAGGCATCTCAAGGTAAATGACCATGTTATAACAGTTCAGCTTGGGGGTGGGTATCGCGAGTATCTAGCGATTGATGCAAACCAAGTCATTCCTGTTTTAAAAGCTACTCCAGAAGTATTAACCGTAGTAGTTAGCGGCTTAACGGCTTCGATTGGGTTAGAAGTCGTTGGAGAAATCAAAAGCGGCGAAGTAGTTTTAGTCACAGCAGCGGCTGGTGGAACAGGTCATTACGCCGTCCAGCTAGCAAAGCTTGCAGGTGCTCATGTTATTGGAACGTGTGGATCACAAGCGAAAGCCGAATTCCTTAAGCAACTTGGCTGTCAGAGCAGTTATTAATTACCGTACAGAAAACCCCGATGAAGTCCTAAAAAAAGAATATCCCAATGGAGTTGATCTGGTATACGAATCTGTCGGACGAGAGCTATTTGATATATGTGTTGATAATTTAGCAGTTCGTGGAAGATTAGTCATCGTTGGGTATATTTCTGAATACATCTCGGAACTAGAGTCAGTGACTCAAGCCAGAATTTACAACAAATTACTATGGAAATCAGCCTCGCTACGCGGCTTTCTCTTCTCCCACTACGCAGAACACATTCCCCAGCACCAATCTCGGCTGCTGGAATTGTTCTATGCACGAAAGATTAAATCTGCTGTAGACCAAACAGAATTCAGGGGTATTCAATCTATCGTGTCTGCTGTCGAATTTCTACATAGCGGCAAAAATTGCGGCAAAGTGATTGTTCGTTTTTAGCTGCGAACTCCGGAAATTTAAGTTTTTTAGCCTGCGGAAGCAGGCTTTGTAAGTGTAGCCGAGGCTGATACGGAATTGGTTAACACCTTTCAAAACTTAAGATGCAAGCTCGGTCTTCTTGATAAAAACCCTTATATTGCCGTAAAACTTGCAATTACGACATACTGTAAAACTTACTATAAATACGGTTAAACAATCAAGTCATAGTAGTATAAAATTTTTGTAAAATTTACAGTTATCTTGTCATGTAAAATTGGAAACTCAAACCAACAAATTTTCACAGGTGAATGGAATGCGCCCTTTATGCCATGAATACCCAACTGTTCCCTCTCACAACGGCAAGCACCACCCAACCTGTCAATTCAACCGCCCTTCGGACAAGGCAGCTATCATAGCTGCTGGTGTACGCAGTTCCTAACTAAGTATTTTTTCCTTCACAAAACGACATAATTAGGTAAAATTAGTTAAAGCGATTTTCGCGTTTGTAAAACAAAGGCTTCAGCAATCCCATGCAACTGAAAGTCAGTGCATCTAGACTACCCTTGGCAACACTACTCTTGATAGCCCCTTTTTTCCTATGGGGTACAGCTATGGTGGCGATGAAAGGAGTGATACCCCACACCACACCATTGTTTATGGCGGGAGTACGTTTGATACCCGCTGGGGTACTCATTTTGATAGCAGCAGCATTCATGGGTAAACCTCAGCCCAAGGGTTGGCTAGCATGGCTATGGATTGCTTTATTTGCCTTGGTGGATGGAACGCTGTTTCAAGGCTTTCTAGCAGAGGGATTACTCAGAACAGGTGCTGGGTTAGGATCTGTGATGATTGACTCTCAACCTTTGGCTGTAGCATTGCTGTCTTTGTGGTTATTTCAAGAACACATCGGTTTTTGGGGATGGCTGGGACTAGCATTTGGAGTCACAGGTATTAGTTTAATTGGGTTACCTCAAGAGTGGATTCTCCATTTTCTAGACTCAGGTACGATTGGAGAAATGTTGCAGGCAATGTCTGTACAACAACTGTTTGACAGCGGCGAGTGGTTGATGCTGTTAGCGGCGTTGAGTATGGCAGTGGGAACAGTGTTGATCCGGTTTGTTTGCCGCCATGCTGATCCTGTTATGGCTACGGGATGGCACATGATTATAGGTGGCTTGCCATTGTGGGGAATTTCGTCAGTTGCAGAATCACAGCAGTGGCAGAACATTGTGCCATCTGACTGGATAGCATTGGCTTACGCTACGGTGTTTGGGAGTGCGATCGCCTACGGATTGTTTTTCTATTTTGCCTCTAGCGGCAATCTCACCAGTCTCAGTTCCCTCACCTTCCTTACACCTGTATTTGCTTTGCTATTTGGCAATTTGTTACTCCAAGAAGTTCTTAATCCAGTGCAGTGGGTAGGAGTCAGCCTGACTTTAGTGAGTATCTATCTCATCAACCAGCGCGAAAACCTATCAGGGGAAAGTAAGAAGGTTGCGACCAGTGAGAAAACCATGACGCAGCAACAACAAGCTTTAGAAGCGTCTGCAAAGAAAATGAACCAAGTCACCCTACCTGTGAGAGAATCTGAACCAGAGATGTTGCCTTGAATCACAAAAAGCAGCGAAACAAAATATCTAAAAAATAAACAACTATCTAAAAAATAAACAACTCATTCAGCTAAAGCCGCACGAAACTACGTCTCACCCGATAGGGGAGCGTGAGAGGAATGCGGGTCAAAGAGGGGGGTTCAATACCCCCCTCTTTGACAATCTCTTTTGTAGGGTTCGCAAAAATTCCCTGAACACATCGCTTTGCGTTCGAGCTGTTAACTCACAGTACTTTACTAATGTTTCTTTTTCTTCTGGCGTAAGCCTAAACGTTACCGTCTCTGTCTGTTTCACGATTGTATTTACATTAGATATGCAGTACAATTGTCTCATGAAAATTGCTTACCAGTACAAACTTCTGCCAACTTCTGACCAGCGGTGTCGCATGAGCAAATGGCTCGATATGTTGCGACACCAATACAATTATTTGCTGGCAGATAGGTTTGATTGGTATGAAATGAATAGTTGCCCTATCAACGCTTGTCCGTTGGTGTGCAGCATTGCAGAACCTAGAGAGCAGCCTGAATACTATGGACAGAAACGCTCTTTAGTGTCTCTCAAGGCAGAGCGAGAGTGGTACAAAGATATTCACGCCGATGTCTTGCAAGACATGGTGAAACGGGTAGACCTGGCTTTTGCGCGATTCATCAAAGGTGATAGCAACGGCAAGCGTAGTGGCAAGCCAAGATTTAAAGGTAAAAACCGCTATCGCACTTTTGCGTATCAACGGGTAAAGCCTGACTGCATCCAGGGGAATCGAATTGAGCTTCCAAAGCTGGGCAAGATAAAGTTTGTTCAGCACCGTCCTATTCCTGACGGGTTTACCATCAAGCGAGCATTGGTCACTCTCAAGGCTGATGGCTGGTACGTGACGCTGACCCTAGAAGATGCTTCGATTCCCGATAATCCAACCATTGACATTGAGCCAACCGAGGTTAATAGCATTGGCGTTGATGCAGGTCTGGAATATTTTGCGGCTTGCTCTGACGGAACAATGGTAGAACCCCCCAAGTTCTACCGACAAGGCGAAGAGAGGCTAGCCAAACTACAAGCCAAAAGGGAGTTAAGAAAGAAAGGTTCTACCGCACGACGCAAACTTGGGTCACGCATTGCTAAGTTGCATCAGCAAATAGCGAGACAGCGTAAGCAATGGCACTTTGAATTAGCGCGTGATTTAGTAGACAAAGCCGAGGTTATTTTTGTAGAAGATCTCAAAGTTTCCAATATGGCAAAACGAAACAAACCCAAACAGAATGAAAAGGGAGAGTTTCTGCCTAACGGTCAAGCGGCTAAGTCCGGCTTGAACAAAAGTTTTGCTGATGCTGGGATAGCTGGGTTCCTTAACGAAATCTTGCCGTACAAAGCTGTAAAAGCTGGGCGGTTGGTCGTAAAAGTCAATCCGGCTGGAACATCCCAACATTGTGCAATGTGCCTCAACAGAGTTCCCAAAGAATTGAGTGATAGATGGCATGAATGCTCTTGCGGTGCATCTATGCCTCGTGATTTGAATTCTGGAATTCTTATCAAAAAAGTGGGGCTGGGCGTTCGCCTCACTATAAAACGCGAATCCGGGACATCTCGGAGGAGAAGCCTACACTTCCCTATCGGGTAAGTGTAGGAGTACGTCACGGTGTGTTCGATTTGCTGAAGCCAAGAAAAAGCATTTAATATTTATATAGCTTATAGTTATTGTGGTATCAATGGCTTCCAACGCACGTTCTGGCTGAGACTTGCTATATGAGGCTACGCTATTCCTCAATTGTTTTTATCACTTGCCTTGCTTGCTTAGGATTTGACCAACGTCAAGCAAGCACACTCACACCTGAGCCAGTTTTCAGAAATTTAGAACTTGCTCAAGCCCTGGACAAAGACACTACCCCGCAGTCTCTTCTTAGACTTGGCAGCACAGGTGCACAAGTGAAGTCATTGCAAACCCTACTTAAGAAGTTAGGATACTATAATGGTGAGATAGATGGACGTTTTGGCGCAAGTACAAGCGTTGCCGTTACTAAATTCCAACAAGCAAAAGGTTTAACAGTAGACGGTATTTTTGGTAACGCAACCAGGCAGAGTCTTCAGACAGCAATCAACGAAAAATTAGTCACTTCTTCTCTTGCTATTAATGCTACCGCTGAACCCACTCCTAAGGAAGAGGCAGATAGAGGTATAGTTTGGTGGTCACTCGTAGGTATTGGTGTTTTGGGAAGTATTGGCGCATTGCTGTATGCGGTGAGAAGGCTTCCTCAAGGTAAAAAAGTTGCAAAATATCCAGAAAGTTATACTCAGGTGAACACCAGTCCAGTTCAGCCAACAATACAAAAGTTTGATACTACAAACGACGTGCCGTCTAATGGTGCTGGTGTGATTAATACACAAGAAACAACGGTATCACCTTCTACACAATTTTTACCTATGGAAACAACTTCTCGCCTTGCCAAAGTCAATATTATTGACCAATTGATTGAAGACTTACGCAGTCCAGACTCAACACAGCGACGCAAAGCTATTTGGGATTTGGGTCAAAAAGGAGACTCGCGGGCAATTCAGCCGTTGGTTGACTTGATGATGGATGCAGATTCTCAGCAACGCAGCTTGATTTTAGCAGCCCTATCGGAAATTAGCACCCGCGCACTCAAACCAATGAACCGCGCTTTGGCAGTCTCACTGCAAGATGAAAGCCCACAAGTGCGACAAAATGCCATTCGCGACTTGACTCGCATATATGACATGATGGCTCAAATGAGTCAAATGTTATCTCATGCTATGCAAGATCCAGATGCAGATGTGCAAGCAACAGCAAAGTATGCTCTTTCACAGATGAATCGTATCCGTGCTTTGCCTGGTGATGCAAGTGAGGAAGAGGATACAGACGAAGAGGAAGAGGAAGAAGAGGAGAATTTTTAAGCGTCTGGTAATTCGCCAAAGCATTGGCGATCGCCCTCAAGTCAGTCTGTTATGTACGAAATAATACTCTACTTGGGTAAAAATCAGCTAACACAGGTCACCCCTTCGGGGAAGTCAAAAGTCAAAAGTCAAAAGTCAAAAGTGAAGACCCCACGAATGAATCCAGGGGCTTGAATAAAGTTGCTCCGCATTTTTTCTTCTCCATACCATAAGTTGGGGGCTTGTATCCTTTTCTTTTTCGGTCATTGTTGCATAAGTTAACCTCAGTTTCACTTATTAAATATAAAAGTTAAATATAAAAGTTCTTTTGCCAACTTTCTGGCAACTTTTTATTCTGTCTACTATGTCAACGCGTAAGTACTAACCCTTTCTCCAAGCTCTTATGAGTCACAGCACGGGTGTCAAAACAATCCTGATTCTGACTGCAATTCCCCACGGATTGCGCTTGGATAAGGAAATTCGCTCAATTGAAGAAGCTATCCGACGTGCTGTCAAGCGGGATTTATTTAAGATTACACTTAGAACTGCTGTCCGCCCTCAGGATATTCGCCGCGCTATTGCAGAAGAACAACCGCAAATCGTCCACTTTTGCGGACACGGGCTGGAAGATGGCAGCTTGGTGTTAGAAGACGACGGGGGAGAAAACAAGCCTGTCCCAGCATCCGGACTAGCATCACTGTTTCAGTTGCACGCAAATTATGTGGAATGCGTACTGCTTAACGCCTGTCATTCTGCCAAACCAGCTACTGCAATTAGCGAACACATTAATTATGCGATTGGGATGAATCAGCCGATTGGGGATAAGGCAGCGATCGCCTTTGCTATTGGTTTTTACGATGGATTGGGCTACCCAACTCCAAATAATCAAGATGCATATCAAAGGGCTTTTGAAGAAGGTCAGGTTGCAATTCAATTAGAACATCTTTCTGAAGGGCAAATTCCAGTTATTAAAATAAAAACTAAAGATAAACTCTATAAACCAATCTATAAAAACCGTTTACCGAAAGGCATTCCCTTTCAAGCACCACCCCTGCCAGCTTACTTTGTAGACCGCCCAGAATACAGCCAAGGCTTAAAAAATCGTCTGCTTACAGAATTATCAGATACTCGCACTTTGGTAATTACTGCTATTCACGGCTTAGGTTCTGTGGGAAAATCGACTCTAGCAGCTGCTTTGGCACATGATGAAGATGTGCAAGCTCACTTTTGTGATGGCATTCTTTGGGCAACTTTAGGTCAGCAACCGGATGTCCTCCCACTACTTAGCGGTTGGGTGCAGGCTTTGGGTGACTATAACTTTAAACCAACCAGTATAGAAGCTGCTACCAATCATCTCCGGACTCTGCTGTATGACAAAGCTGTTTTGTTGGTAGTAGATGATGCTTGGAATACCAAAGACGCACAAGCATTTAACGTTGGTGGTTCTCGTTGTCAGGTGCTGGTTACAACTCGTGAGGGTATGATCGCTGATGCATTGGGAGCTAGCACCTATAGCTTGGATGTCATGAAGCCAGAACAAGCAATGGAATTGCTGACAAACAAGCTAGGGCGTAACCTACAAGATGCAGAACGTCAGCCAGCAGCAGATTTAGCTGCATCGCTTGGTTATCTACCTCTGGCGCTTGAACTGGCTGCGGCTCAGGTTATGAGCGGTCTATCCTGGGCAATTCTGTTAAAAGATATTCAGGGGGAAGTTGCCCGGTTAAAAACATTTGACAGACCGGGAGGTGGGGGAAATAGTGATGAAGCTTCTTTAAAAAAGCTCAGTTTAACTGCGTCATTCAACTTAAGCATACAGCGTCTGGAAGAATTTGAACGCGAGAATTTTATATGGCTGGGGGTGTTACCTGAAGATGCTTCCATGACTCAGAAAATGACGGTAACACTTTGGGATATGGATGATGAACGCGATGCTTCTGATATATTGGAATGTTTACGAAGTAAAGCGTTACTATTACCTGGTGTTTCTCTGGTTGACGGAACACGCACATATCGTTTACACGACTTATTGCATGACCTAGCACGTAATTTGTTAACTGCTCCCTCGACACCAAAACGTCGTGGGGATTTGCCCGGATTGGGTTTGAAGTTGGTTGATGCTCATAGCCAGTTTTTGGAGAAGTATTGCAAAAAAACCGAAAATGGTCTATGGCATACCCTACCTGATGATGGTTATATACATCAGCGCCTGAGTTGGCATTTAGAAAAGGCTCTTAAAACAGAGGAAATTCACTCGTTGTTGCAAGAGGAAACAGAGACAGGAGGCAATGGGTGGTATGAGGCATGCGATTGCCCAAGGGGCACTGGCGGAGCCAATCGCTTAGGGCAAAATGCCATTTTTGTGACTGATGTAGCACGTGCTTGGGTTTTAGCAGAAGAGATGTTTCAGGAAAAACCTTCGCAATCAATAGGACTACAGTGTCGTTATGCTCTGATGACTGCATCCCTTAATAGTCTGACAGCTAATGTACCAGTAGAATTGCTGCAAGCGTTGGTGAAAAAAAATGTATGGACTCCTGAACAAGCATTAGCTTATACCCTACAAGGCTCGAATCCAGAACAAAAAGCGCGATCGCTTACACAGCTAGTTAATTGTTTGCCACCAAACTTAAAAGAACTAGCACTCTCAAAAGCACTGGCTGCGGCAAAACTGATTCAGTCTGAGGAATCTCGCGCCACGGCACTAGCAGCCTTAGCCGACAAACTGCCAGAAGTATTACCCGAAGCACTGGCTGCCGCAAAACTGATTCAGCATGAGTATTTTCGCGCCACGGCACTAGCAGCCTTAGCCGACAAACTGCCTATTGATTTATTACCCGAAGCACTGGCTGCCGCAAAACTGATTCAGTTTGAGCAATCTCGCGCTACGGCACTAGCAGCCTTAGCCGACAAACTGCCACAAGTATTACCCGAAGCACTGGCTGCCGCAAAACTGATTCAGTCTGAGACATCTCGCGTCTGGGCACTAGCAGCCTTAGCCGACAAACTGCCTATTGATTTATTACCCGAAGCACTGGCTGCCGCAAAACTGATTCAGTCTGAGGAATATCGCGTCTGGGCACTAGCAGCCTTAGCCGACAAACTGCCTATTGATTTATTACCCGAAGCACTGGCTGCCGCAAAACTGATTCAGGATGAGTATAATCGCGCCACGGCACTAGCAGCCTTAGCCGACAAACTGCCACAAGTATTACCCGAAGCACTGGCTGCCGCAAAACTGATTCAGGATGAGTATAATCGCGTCTGGGCACTAGCTGCCTTAGCCGACAAACTGCCTATTGATTTATTACCCGAAGCACTGGCTGCCGCAAAACTGATTCAGGATGAGTATAATCGCGCCACGGCACTAGCAGCCTTAGCCGACAAACTGCCTATTGATTTATTACCCGAAGCACTGGCTGCGGCAAAACTGATCCAGAATGAGCAATATCGCGCCACGGCACTAGCAGCCTTAGCCGACAAACTGCCTATTGATTTATTACCCGAAGCACTGACTGCCGCAAAACTGATTCAGGATGAGTATAGTCGCGCCACGGCACTAGCAGCTTTAGCCGACAAACTGCCACAAGTATTACCCGAAGCACTGGCTGCCGCAAAACTGATTCAGTCTGAGACATCTCGCGCCACGGCACTAGCAGCCTTAGCCGACAAACTGCCACAAGTATTACCCGAAGCACTGGCTGCCGCAAAACTGATTCAGGATGAGTATAGTCGCGCCTACGCACTAGCAGCTTTAGCCGACAAACTGCCACAAGTATTACCCGAAGCACTGGCTGCCGCAAAACTGATTCAGTCTGAGACATCTCGCGCCACGGCACTAGCAGCCTTAGCCGACAAACTGCCTATTGATTTATTACCCGAAGCACTGACTGCCGCAAAACTGATTCAGGATGAGTATAGTCGCGCCACGGCACTAGCAGCTTTAGCCGACAAACTGCCACAAGTATTACCCGAAGCACTGGCTGCCGCAAAACTGATTCAGGATGAGTATTTTCGCGCCACGGCACTAGCAGCCTTAGCCGACAAACTGCCACAAGTATTACCCGAAGCACTGGCTGCCGCAAAACTGATTCAGTCTGAGACATCTCGCGTCTGGGCACTAGCAGCCTTAGCCGACAAACTGCCTATTGATTTATTACCCGAAGCACTGGCTGCGGCAAAACTGATTCAGGATGAGTATTCTCGCGCCAGGGCACTAGCTGCCTTAGCCGACAAACTGCCTATTGATTTATTACCCGAAGCACTGGCTGCGGCAAAACTGATTCAGGATGAGTATTCTCGCGCCAGGGCACTAGCTGCCTTAGCCGACAAACTGCCTATTGATTTATTACCCGAAGCACTGACTGCCGCAAAACTGATTCAGGATGAGTATAGTCGCGCCAGGGCACTAGCAGCCTTAGCCGACAAACTGCCACAAGTATTACCCGAAGCACTGGCTGCCGCAAAACTGATTCAGTCTGAGACATCTCGCGCCACGGCACTAGCAGCCTTAGCCGACAAACTGCCTATTGATTTATTACCCGAAGCACTGACTGCCGCAAAACTGATTCAGGATGAGTCAGATCGCGCAGAGGCACTAGCAGCCTTAGCCGACAAACTGCCTGAAGTATTACCCGAAGCACTGGCTGCGGCAAAACTGATTCAGGATGAGTATTCTCGCGCCCAGCCACTAGCTGCCTTAGCTCTCCCTTTGTCAAAAATACCAACAACTCTACTTTTTCCAGTCTGGGGGCAGACACTTCATGAGCTCTCTCTCCGTACTCGTCGGAATTTATTGAGTGACATAGAGAAACTAGTTCCAGTTATTTTTGCATTAGGAGGTCAGGAAGCAATAGCAGAAGTGAGTTGTGCTATCTCAAATGTGGCACGATGGTGGCATTAACAATTCAAAATTCAAAATTCAAAATTCAAAATTCAAAATTAAAGACAGTTTCAGTATTGTAGGGTGTGCCGTGCTTACCGTATTTTGCCGACTACATCCGGGTTTTGCGTTCGCACGGCACACCTTACGTGTTAAAGGTATGTAGTAGCGCTTTAGCGCTAAAGCGCTTACTACAAGCTAGCAATGTAAAGACGCGCCATGGCGCGTCTTTACACCATCACCAAATCTCACTGAAAATCCTTCACTGAACCGTATTGTTACATAAAGTGGTTGAAAATACCTTCTGCGGATGACTTCCAAACCTCTTAGACTACTCTTTGTCTCCACGCCCGTTGGACCACTTGGTACTGGACTCGGGGGCGGTGTGGAATTGACCTTGCATAACATCGCCCAAGAAATGATCCGGCGCGGTCATAAACTGCAAATCGTTGCCCCTTCTGGATCTACATGGAATTCTTTACCAATTGTGCAAATTGCTGGCAATTTACAAATCATTGCCCAAAGTCAGGAACGCACAGCCCCTGTTACTATGCCAGAAAATTCCGTGCTGGCGAATATGTGGGACTATGCTCGTCAGGTTCAAGGTGAGTACGATTTGATTGTCAACTTTGCTTATGATTGGTTGCCGTTGTATTTAACACCTTTTTTTCAACGTCCCATTGCCCACTTAATTAGCATGGGTTCATTGAGTAATGCCTTAGACCAAATTATCAAACAAGTTGCAAAGCGGTTTCCTGGTACGATTGGCTTTCATAGCCTGGCACAAGCTGCCACTTTCACTCTTGACGACCAGTTTTTTTGTTTAAGTAATGGAATTGATGTCTCGCTGTACGAGTTTTGCGCCCAACCAAAACAACAGTTAGCTTGGGTAGGTCGAATTTCCCCAGAGAAAGGTTTGGAAGATGCGGTGTCTGTGGCACAAATCACCAACATTCCATTAAAAATTATGGGTAAACTCCAAGATAAATCATACTGGGAGCAGATTTGTCAGAATTACCCAAATGCACCTTTTGAGTATTTAGGATTTTTATCAACTTCCCAAATGCAGCAAGTTGTGCGCGAGTGTCGGGCGTTGTTGATGACACACCATTGGGTGGAAGCATTCGGAAATGTCGCAATAGAAGCACTTGCTTGCGGAGTTCCCGTAATATCCTATCGTCGCGGTGGTCCAGCGGAAATCGTTAAAGATGGCAAAACGGGTTTCTTGGTAGAACCTGATAGTGTTCCTGGGTTAGTCGATGCTATTTCTCGCTTGGATGAAATCAACCGTCAAACCTGTCGCGCATCCGCAGAAAGCGAATTTTCTCTGGAAGCATTGGGCGATCGCTTTGAACAATGGTTCATGCAAATTTTAAACTTTTGATTTTCGCTTCTTTAGTAACTTGTCAATCAACCTGCACTCCCGAACTTTTTCTTTGCGTCTAGAGCGTAGAGCTACAGACGAAATAATATATATGCAAGAGGTCTATTCATGCAATCCAAAATCCAAAATCTAAAATCTAAAATTGTTCCACCACCTCTCAAACCTGGTGACTTACTACAAGTCATTGCGCCAAGTGGTGCTTTGCGAGAATTTGAGGCTTTCCAAAAAGGAGTGGAAATTTGGCGATCGCGTGGTTATCAAGTAGAAGTAATACCAGAGATAGATGACAAATGGGGATATTTAGCAGGTAAAGACGAACAACGTCGCGATCGCCTAGCAACAGCATGGAACGAACCAGAGTGTCGCGGTATTCTCTGTGCTAGAGGCGGTTTTGGTAGCACCCGCATTTTAGAAAATTGGACTTGGCAGGATTCAGAAAACTCAGCACTTCCAAAATGGCTCATTGGCTTTTCTGATATCACTGCTCTTTTATGGAGCCTTTACACAGCAGGGATTTGCAGCGTTCATGGTCCCGTACTGACAACTCTCGCCTCAGAACCAGATTGGTCAATTCAAAGGTTATTTGATTTGGTTGAAGGTCGCCCTCTTGCCCCTCTAAAGGGTTGTGGTTGGGGTGGAGGTATTGCAACTGGTATCCTATTACCAGGTAATCTTACAGTGGCAACCCATCTTCTCAGTACGCCAATGCTACCAGATATCAATGGAGTAATTTTGGCATTCGAGGATGTGGCAGAAGCCCCCTACCGCATCGACCGAATGCTGACGCAGTGGCGGATGAGCGGCGCTTTATCAAAAGTCCGTGGGATTGCATTGGGTAGCTTTAGCCGTTGTGAAGCACCACCAAACGTTCCCAGCTTTAGTGTTGAGGAAGTGTTGCGCGATCGCTTGGGTGATTTGGGCATTCCCGTCGTCTCCGGCTTGCCTTTTGGTCATGATGGACCGAACGCAGCTTTACCAGTAGGTGTGAAGGTCACTTTAGATGCAGAGCAGGGAATATTAGATATTATGCAATAGATGCATTCCTGTATTAGGCATTAGCCAACAAAATATCTCTAAACTCTCAAATCGGTTGGCTCTTAGCCTTGCTTAATAGATTATTTATTTCTATAGTAGATTGCCAATAATGTTACAGTACCACAAGCAATAAAACTAATTAAATTACCGTACATCAAAATCCAATCATTTTGGTAATAACCATATAAAATACTGTTAAATTGAATAAAATTAAAGCCAGCAAAAGTTATTAAAGAAATATTTTTAGCACTTTGAGTTTTGACAATTCTAATGGCTTGTGGAACAAATAAACTAGCATTGAATACAAATCCTAACCCAAATAAAAAAGTGACTATTTCTTTCATGTTTACTATATGACAATAGATAAGGATTTTGAGAGTTTTCAAGCGTATATCCCTGTTCGTTTATTTAGCGAATTCGGGCACAAGCCAACCGCTACCCTGAACTAAGTTCTTCGGACATATTACGCAAACGGGCGATCACTTGGGTGATTTGGGTACTCCCATTGTCTCAAACTTGCCTTTTGGTCATGATGGACCGAACACGGCTTTACCAGTTGGTACACTAGCAACTTTGGATGCAGAGCAAGGTATTTTGAGTTTAGAGGAAATCGACAAATGAGGGACAAAGGAGAGTATTTCTCCTTTGTCCGTGTCCCTGTGTCCTTTCCTACTCCCCCAAACCTAAGCGATCTAAAACAAAGGCATACTCAAAAGCTAATTCTTTCAAGCTTTCATAACGCCCAGATGCACCGCCATGTCCTGCACCCATGTTGGTTTTAAGCAGGAGAATGTTGTTATCTGTTTTAAGTTCTCGTAGTTTTGCCGTCCATTTGGCTGGTTCCCAATATTTGACGCGAGAATCATTCAAGCCAGCGACGATGAGGGTATCTGGGTAATCCTTCGCCTCCACGTTATCGTACGGCGAGTAGGACTTCATGTAGTCGTAATAAACTTTGTCGTTGGGATTACCCCATTCTTCCCATTCCATGACTGACAGCGGTAGGGAGGTATCCAATATTGTAGTCACTACGTCTACAAAGGGTACATCAGCAACGACGACTTTAAAAAGGTCGGGACGCATATTCATCACTGCTCCCATCAATAAACCGCCTGCACTCCCGCCGGAAATGGCAAGGCGATCGCTCGATGTCCACTTTTCGCCAATCAAATATTCTGCACAGGCAATAAAATCGGTAAAGGTGTTCTTTTTCTTCAAGAACTTGCCATCTTCATACCACTTACGCCCCATTTCTTCACCGCCACGAATATGTGCAATGGCAAACACTATCCCACGATCTAGCAGCGCAAGTCGATTGGATGAAAACGACGCCGGGTAAGATACACCATAAGAACCGTATCCTGTAAGATACAAAGGATTTTTACCATCTTTTTTAATTCCCTGTTTGTAAACGATAGATATGGGAATTTGTGTACCGTCTTTAGCGGTAGCTATCAACCACTCACTCTTGTACTGATTTCTGTCGTAGCCACCGAGAACTTCCGTTTCTTTTTTCAACTCCCGTTCATTTGTTTCCATGTCATAGTCAAACACAGATTGGGGAGTGATTAAAGAGGTGTAGCTGAACCGCAAAATAGTCGTGTTAAATTCTGGGTTACTGCTTTCGTAAAAATTGTAGGTTGGCTCTGGAAAGGTAATGTTATGTTCCTCTCCTGTCGATAAATTTTGCACTCGCCCAATTGGTAGTCCACCCTTTCTTTCGTAAATTGCCATGTAATTAGCAAACAGGCTAACACCTGAGAGCATCACATCTTCTCGATGGGGAATGACAGTCTGCCAATTCTCTTTTGCTGGCGAAACTACCGGGGTTTTCATCAGTTTAAAGTTGATTGCCTCTTCATTTGTAACAATGTAAAAGTCATCACTGTGATGGTCAACGTCGTATTGCACTCCCGTATTTCGTGGGTGCATTAATTGAAAAGAATCGGTGGGATGATTAGCATCTAAATAGTGAACCTCTGATGTAATTGTGCTACCCAAACTCATCAAGATGTATGCCTGACTCCGGGTTTTACCAACGTATAAATGGTAAGCATCATCTGATTCTTGATAAATGAGAGCATCTTCATCAACAGAATTGCCTAAACTGTGCCGAAATAGTTGGAAGGGACGGTTTGCCTCATCAATTTTGGTGTAGAATACTGTCTGATTATCATTACCCCAAGCCAAAGAATAATTAGTTTCAGGGATGCTTTCTGGGTATAACTCGAATGTCTTAAGGTCAAGAAAGAAAAGCGTGTATTGCTCAGCACCACTGGTATCAATGGAATAAGCTAAGATTTGATGATTAGGGCTAACTTGCAATACACCTAAGCTCAAAAATTCATGCTCTTTTGCTAGTTCATTTTGATCTAGCAGCACTTGTTCGGGAGCGTCGAGGCTGCCCTTTTTGCGGCAGAAAATTGGGTAAGCTTTTCCTTCTTCAGTACGGGAATAATAATAATAGTCATCTTTACGGTATGGCACTGACAAATCGGTTTCTTTAATCCGACTAAGCATTTCCTCATAGAGCCTTGTTTGCAGCGCTTCAGTGTGCTGCATCATCGCATTGGTGTAAGCGTTTTCAGCTTCCAGATAAGCGATAACTTTCGGGTTGTTCTGCTCACGCATCCAAAAGTAGTTGTCAACTCGCTGAGATCCGTGCAATTCCAATACTTGCGGCTGTTTTTCGGCGATGGGTGGAGTCACTGTAGTTTGTAAATCATGTTCGTTCATATTTCTTAACTTTAATTCAATGTGCAGCTACTATCTTCGCATTCATGATGAACTTCAAGTCCCTGTGGTGTACCGTAAATTCGTTTTCAAGGTACACAAGCCAATAGTTGGAATGACTCCCAAAACCACCGCTGTCAATCCTTGTTCACATAAATACACAACCTGAACCCGGTTGACTTCTGGAATAAACTCCTGCACAAGCGAAAGCAACCAAACCAAGATACTGATGAATAGAAATGAAATTGAAGGCAGAAAATTCCACCACCAAGCACGTCTAGTGTACCGTCGCAGGACTAACCATTGGAAAAACCCAAGCCAAATTCCGGAAAGGATATATGCGATAGTTGACAAAAATCCAAAGATAACCTTTTGTTCAACAGATATTTGATTTAATGATGCGATGGATGCAATGTAGTTAATCCATTGTGCGGAAACGCTGTTAGCAACTAGCCAGCCCAGGCTAGTGGCAAACATCCACGACCAACCGGATAGGTATCTACGCAGAACAAGCGCTT
This sequence comes from Kalymmatonema hyalinum WJT4-NPBG1, assembly GCA_019359075.1. Classification (GTDB taxonomy): domain Bacteria; phylum Cyanobacteriota; class Cyanobacteriia; order Cyanobacteriales; family Nostocaceae; genus Kalymmatonema; species Kalymmatonema hyalinum. Next base: position 43,362 of record JAHHIB010000029.1, on the reverse strand, counting down.
GATCTGCACCGAAAATGAGCGCAAACACACCATTGCTGAAGTATTTTGCTAAGGTGTACCATATTTTCTGCTGCAAAACCGCTCTTGGCAGCATCTCTACAATAGTTTTTTCTATGGCTATACTAGCAATTCCGCCTACAACCCATCCTAAAAAGGTCATAAGCGTAAATTGGATGAAGAAACTCCGGCGCTGGAAGCGGGGTATTAAAAACTTTCGCGCTTTGGGTTCACCAGAAAATACTTTGTGAGAGGGTTGTTTTGAATGGGGTTGCATAAGAATTTAATATTTATTAAGTTTTGAGTCGGATTTGAGTAGAAGTTTTGCGATCTGCACCCCAAACGCTACGCCTCCTGAAAAAGGAGAATCCTGGAATGATAAGCTAAACAATGACATAAAAAAGAGTTTAGGATGAACTGTTAAATGGGTATTTCCTCCAATGATCCTTATCTCCTCAGGGCAGCTCGTGGTGAAGTGTTAGACCGTCCCCCCGTATGGATGATGCGACAAGCGGGACGATATATGAAAGCTTACCGAGATTTAAGGGAGAAGTATCCTTCTTTTCGCGATCGCTCGGAAATACCAGAAGTAGCGATTGAGGTATCCTTGCAACCCTGGAAAGCCTTCCAACCGGACGGAGTGATTTTGTTTTCTGATATCGTCACGCCGCTTCCTGGTTTAGGCATTGATATGGATATCGCTGAAGGCAAAGGACCAATCATTGACTCGCCCATTCGCACCCAAGCACAAGTCGATAACCTGCATCCCTTAGAGCCAGAACAATCCCTGCCTTTTATTAAAACAATTCTGCAGGCATTGCGGCAAGAAGTGGGTAACAAATCAACAGTGTTGGGCTTTGTCGGTGCGCCTTGGACATTAGCCGCTTATGCGGTGGAGGGAAAAGGTTCCAAAACCTATTCCATCATCAAAAACATGGCGTTCTCGGAACCGACGGTGCTGCATCAGTTGTTGGCAAAATTCGCAGATGCGATCGCCACTTATGTCCGCTACCAAATTGACTGTGGCGCTCAAGTTGTGCAAATGTTTGATTCTTGGGCAGGACAGTTGAGTCCTCAAGATTACGAAACTTTCGCACTCCCCTATCAGCAGCGAGTTTTCCAGCAAGTCAGGGAAACTCATCCTGATACACCCCTGATTCTGCTGGTGAGTGGTTGTGGTGGTTTGCTAGAGAGGATGGCACTCTCAGGCGCAGATGTGATCACTGTAGACTGGACAGTGGATATGGCAGACGCACGGGAAAGATTAGGCAAGCACGTCAAAGTGCAGGGAAATCTTGATCCAGGTGTGCTGTTTGGTTCCAAAGAGTTTATCCGCGATCGCATTTTCGATACCGTGCGTAAAGCTGGTAACCGGGGACACATTCTTAATCTGGGTCACGGTGTTTTACCTGAGACTCCAGAGGAGAATGTCGCTTTCTTCTTTGAAACAGCAAAGCAACTCAGCAGTGCAGTTGTATGATCAGCCGAGGTTAGGGGTGCAAGGTATTGCGCCTGTACAGGAGTTATAGATTATGAAGGTGAAGGATGAATTGTGAAACTTTTTTCTCATTCATAGTTCATAATTCATAATTCATAACTCCTGAATCTTATTTGAAACTCCCTATGAGCCAGAAACGGATTTTAGTAACGGGTGCAAGTGGTTGTATCGGTCACTACATAAGTGAAGCCTTAATTCAAGAAACGGAACACGAACTGTATCTACTAGTAAGGAACCCTAAGAAACTGCAAGTAGATACTCAAGCACGTCCAGGTGTGACCGTCTTGCAGGGTGATATGCAAGAAATAGGGCAATTTGCCGACTTGCTGAAAACGATAGATGTTGCTGTGCTAACGGCAACGGCTTGGGGCGGTGGAGCAACATTTGATATTAATGTACACAAAACGCACGAGTTGCTCAACTTGCTAGACCCAAACAGATGCGAACAAGTGATTTATTTTTCCACCGCCAGCGTTTTGGATCGCAACAATCAACCGTTGAAGGAAGCAGGCGAACTGGGTACAGATTATATCCGTTCCAAGTACGATTGCTTGCATAAGATACCGGGGTTAGCCATAGCCCCCAAAGTGACGACTGTTTTTCCCACTTTAGTAGTGGGTGGCGATAGTAATAAACCCTACTCTCACGTTACATCTGGTATTCCAGAAGTTACGAAATATATAGATTTGATTCGTTATTTGAAGGCAGATGGTAGTTTCCACTTCATTCACGGGCGAGATATTGCCAGTGTGGTACGGTATTTGATTGATAATCCTCCCAAAGAAGACGAACCACGCTCCTTAGTTTTAGGTCAAGCGCAATTAACTGTAAACCAGGCAATAGAAGAAGTTTGCGCCTATCTAGGTAAAAAGATTTTCTTTCGCATCCCACTATCGTTATCTTTAGCCAATTTAATTATCGTTTTGTTCCGCATTGAAATGGCTGCTTGGGATAGATTCAGTATGAACTATCGGCATTTTACTTACCAAAATTTTATTAATCCCGGCAGTTTCGGTTTACCAAATTACTGTGCGACGGTGAGTGATGTTTTAAAAATCAGTGGTGTTAAACCATTTATTAAGTAAAGGCGATTAAAATCCCCTTTTTAGTCGAATAAGGATGGTAGCAATTGCCTGTTAGGGCAGTATGCTTTGCGCGATCGCCTAGCGTGGGGGTGGGCTGACCGCACACCCCCAATACTACATTCAGCTAGTAATTTAGATACGTTTGCTCTGTAGTCTCGTTTGATTTAGCCAGCTACGTTTCCATTCAATTAATTTCTCCAACGAGTTGGGAGTTATTTCAATTGATTGATCAGTAAAACGTGCTTTGAATCTTTGTGAAACTTCTAGAGAGGATACGTTGTGATACCAACCGATTGCCATAAATTCTTCTGGATTATCTGGTATAGGGAAAAAATTTGTTCCATACATACCAGTTTTTCCACTACCCCTGACGATAGGTAGATCGACAGCAAGCTTATAAGGTCCAGAGATATTATCAGAGATTAAGCAATATAACACAGTATTGTGGATACGATTTTTTCTAATTTGCTCCGCTGGTAAATTTTCTAGCCATTTAGGATTCAAATTAGAGGACCAGCATGAGAAAAATAAATAGTATTTACCATTCCGATATATTACTTGTGGTCGTTCCATTTCAAGGAAAGGCCAGTCTTCTATCTCACTAACAGTTGGACCAGCAACTGGAGGCAATAATTCATAAGGTCCAGTTATTTTGTCAGCTACTGCTAAAGCAACACATCCTTGATATCTATCAGGACTTCCATCCTTAAGATAGGTGGTAATAAACATATAATATTTACCACTACTGTAATCCTTGACAATGTAAGGATCACGCCAATGGAAATGACCAGTGTCCTTTTGTGGTCCATACCAACGACTACGCTCATCTTCCGAAAAAAGAGGATTGGGTGAGTAGCGTTTCCAATTTAAACCATCAGTGGATGTTGCTATACCAATCTTTTCATTCTTGAGTGTCTCTCCTGGACCTGATGCTGAGTAAAAAAGGTAATAAATTCCATCTTCTTTGTAAGTACTGCCAGCAAGGATTCTTCCAGATTCCCATGGATTTGAAGGATCAGGTTCGAGTACAATACCTGTAGATTTCCAATTTTGTAGGTCTACGGAAATAGCACCATAAATCGTACCTTGGCTCCAAAAATTTGCTGGAGGAACTGGTTTCGGAGCCATCAAATAAAAGAGCCTATAGACATCACCATCTTTTAGAATCCATGGATCCCAAAGGTTGGGACCCTTTTGGAATGAGCGTAAAACTCTTGTAGTGATCTCCTTACCCTTACTTGGGGGCATGAACTCCAGCAGCGCTGCTATGTTTGATCTTGATTTACTAGTAACCATCCTAATTTAATTCTCTGTGTGAAAATTTGCTTTTTAAATGTGTCTTGAAATGAATTTTCTCAAGCAAATAAGGAATAATTGCAGGGCAAATACATCTAGCTTTGTAACTCCTCGCCATCAAAGCACCTTTGCTATTCTCTTAGAAAGAAAGCAAAATATTAAGTACTATTTTGCCGACAAAAAAGCAGGAAAGCTTATTTATATTTACTCTCCACGAATTATTCTATTAATCTTGAAAGACTGCATACTAAAAATTCTGCATTGACAATTAACGACTTATGGAAATCGTTGATCAATAAATAGTGAGTACTATAATCTTTACTAACCCAAGTTGCTAGTTATCAAAAGACACCTTGAACTAAGTACAAAATATGAGTATTATATAATCAAAAATACTCGAAAAGAGATATTTTGTATTAGTAATATATATTTGATGGCAGTAACTAGCAACTTAAGTTAGTAAGTATTAGCCAAGCAATACCAGTTGCAATACTTACGATCAAGTCAACGCTAAATTAAACCAAAACTTGTGTCTGACATTCCTAACGTAATGTCTTAAAGCAATTTGTTTACTAGCAAATTTATCTGGATAAATGAACTGATCTTCTACATTAAGAATATATCGTTGCGAGCACAGAGGCTTGCCCTGATTCTGGTGGATTGTCAAATGCACCACTGTTTGTTCAGTAAAATATCCAGGAACTCCTTTAATATTCGCCAAGCGTTCAATAGCGAAACTCCAGTCCAACTCGTGCTTAAATAAAATAAATCCAGCATTGATTGGATTTATTTTTTCGGAATCATCGTAAATGATTTTCTCATCCAGTGAATTAGAACAATCAGGTAAATATCTAGTGTATTTATCGTCGGAAGTAGCTAACTCAACTAAGTCAATTCCACCTGGAAAAAATAAAATATCTGAATCTGTGTAGATAGTTGGACCATCCACAGGAATTGACATTAATGCCGACAACTTTCTGCCCATTACATGCAGTTCGGCATATTCAGAAACACATTGAGGCAGATCCCTTCTAAGAAGTTTTTTTAAAGGCACTACCTCAACACAGGGATGTATGCGGCGGAGTAAACGACAACTGTCATCAGTATAGCTACCATCAGAAATAACAGTGAATGTATCTGGAATGCCGACATGACGGATGAACGACCGAATACTTACCACTTGTTCTGGCAAATCGCGCTCGCATGACAAAGAATAGACATTTATCGGAACTTTTCGATTCTGCTTAATAGGAAGGTTGACCAACTTAACAGCTACATTTCTATAAAGAGAACGAATAAATTGCCCTTGAAATTTAGCAGTATGATAGCCGATGTTTACCATTTCTTAATCCTCACACAAAACAAGAATAGTTAGGAATATACCTGTAGTCAGGCTTAGATTTGTAGATTGCTGGCTGCAATCCTACCCAGCCTGACATGATTTCAGGTCGCATAAGCTTTGATACTAGATATAAGCTGAGGAGTCGCCCACAAATAACTTACCTGTTTGAAAAAATCTAAGCCTTGATTGACAGGACTTTCAGCCATTAAAAAAGGTAACTGATTTGTGCCGTTTTCCTTAGAAATGAGTTCCTAATAGTTAATTTATTAGTTCTACCAATTTTCTCTGGTTAATGAAAACGTTCAACTATATCTAAGTCGTCTGTATTTGGTACTCTCATGTTTAATCATGAAGTTATGAGGCTTCACGAAAATATGCTTCTGTACTTAATACTTACTTATTTATATTTGTGTATATGCAACTTCTAAATTTGCATCTGTATAAGATATTAATACCCGTGTAAATACCAGGTCAATCAATATTTGTTTTATTTACAGATTTTTTAGATTCATAATGGAATATATGTCGGTATTCGTAATTTTAGGACTTACATATTGACACAAAAATAATTTTAGGTTATTTTTGTGTTTTTAGGTAGTTGCGTTTTGAACTTTTCCGTGCTATTGGTGGTGATTGGGCAAGGAACAGCCCCTCAAGAGCGATGGGCTACGCCCCGCTAAAGGCGAACGCAATGCCTGCCTTCTCTCTAACGATAGATAATATAGTGCTATGTTGTGCCTTTCATTTGCATGACTGTGAGCAGCCAGGATGCTTGCTCGCATCAGGGTTTCTCTTTTTACGGATGCCCAAATTGCTTACCAGTCCTGTGTAGAGCACATCTGGGTTAAAAAGGGTGCAGATTATTCGTTTTTTATAATGAGAATTTCCCGTTTTCTCTTTTCATAAAAAATAAAAATAGAAACTTTAATTAAGAGAATTTCGTCAATGCCTCAATAAACTTTTAATTTAGTTAAAGTGAAATAACACTTAGAGTGTGAGGTTTGACGGTTTATGCGAGTTTTATTGGTTTATCCTATCTTTCCCAAAACATTTTGGTCTTATGAAAAAATCTTGGAATTAGTAAACCGCAAGGTTTTGTTACCACCCTTGGGTTTGGTGACTGTCGCAGCAATTTTGCCTCAAGAATGGGAATTTAAGCTGGTTGATCGCAACATCCGCCCAGTGACAGAAGAGGAATGGGCTTGGGCAGATGTGTGTATCTTCAGCGCGATGATAGTTCAAAAAGAAGATTTACTAGAGCAAATTCGCGAAGCAAAGCAACGTGGTAAGTTAGTTGCTGTGGGCGGTCCTTACCCCACCTCTGTACCTCATGCAGTTCAGGGAGTAGGTGCAGATTTTCTGATTCTGGATGAAGGGGAAATTACCCTACCGATGTTTGTCGAAGCAATTGAACGAGGTGAAACCTCTGGGACTTTCCGGGCTACAGAAAAACCTGATGTTACAAACACTCCAATACCCCGCTTTGATTTGCTAGACTTTGATGCTTACGACATGATGTCGATTCAGTTTTCCCGGGGTTGTCCTTTCCAGTGCGAATTTTGCGACATTATTGTTCTCTACGGACGCAAACCGCGTACCAAAACCCCCGCACAAGTGTTGGCAGAGTTAGATTGCCTCTACAACTTGGGTTGGCGGCGCGGTATTTTTATGGTGGACGACAACTTTATCGGCAACAAACGCAATGTCAAGTTGTTGCTTAAAGAGTTAAAAGTCTGGATGGCAGAACACAAGTACCCATTCCGGTTTGACACCGAAGCTTCCATTGATCTCGCCCAAGATCCAGAATTAATGGAGTTGATGGTTGAGTGCGGTTTTGCGGCAGTGTTTTTGGGAATTGAAACACCCGACGAAGAAAGTTTGCAACTCACGAAGAAGTTTCAAAATACCCGTAGTTCGCTGACTGAGGCGGTGCAAAGCATCATCAAAGCTGGGTTGCGTCCAATGGCTGGATTTATTATTGGTTTTGATGGCGAAAAACCAGGCGCAGGCGATCGCATTGTCCGCTTTGCAGAACTTGCAGCAATTCCGTCTACGACCTTTTCCATGTTACAAGCACTACCAAATACTGCTCTTTGGCACCGTCTCAAGAAAGAAGGACGACTGCGGGAAAACAAAGATGGCAACATCAACCAAACCACTTTGATGAACTTTATCGCCACCCGTCCCCTAGAAGACATTGCCAGAGAATATGTTGAGGCGTTTTGTACTTTATACGACCCGGTGCAGTACTTGGATCGCACCTACCGCTGTTTCCTGATGATGGGTGCGCCGAGTTGGAAAGCGCCGTCTAAAATGCCAGAGTGGATTGTTGTGAAAGCCCTACTGATTGTTATCTGGAGACAAGGAATAAAACGGCAAACTCGCTGGAAGTTCTGGCACCACTTGTTTAGCATAATCAAGCGTAATCCCAGCGTTGCAGAGCATTACCTTGCTACCTGCGCCCACAATGAGCATTTCTTAGAGTATCGCCAAATTGTACGCGAGCAAATTGAATCTCAGTTGGCTGAATATCTAGCACAAGGCGCAGAAAAACCATATGAAATGATCAATGAGAATGAGAAAGTTAGCGCTGTAGCTAGTTAACTATAGATAAGTAGAAAGGCACAAATAAACAGAAGTATGTAACAAAAAGTAAAGTCGGCTAAAACTCTCCCCTTCTGCCTTGCCTCAACGATAAGTATTCACGCCGACCTACTTAATAGCTGATAGCTCATGGTTTCGCCAACTGTGTTGATGTTATACCAATTCCTTTTAAAGATGCATAGAATGAGCCTGGGTCGCCAGGCTTTGTTTGTGTAGCCCCAGACTGACCACCTGAGGGCGATAATGTGCAACCTCACATAGAACATAGAATTGGTATTATGACTCTGCTTTGAATAAACACCCTAGTTCATAGCGGTGCCATAGTGTAATATAATACCTGCTTTCAACCTCAAGCCGAAAATGCAAACCCTTGTTTTGTTCTTAGTTGCTGAAGGAGAAAATTATGGCTGCTATGGCTTTTGGGCATGGTTGAGACTGGCAAAAAGTATACTTTGGATTTTTCCAGCTATTTAGTGTCCTGCTAGTGTCCTGCTCTTAACTCTTGAGCAAAGTTTACATTTCTCCACAATCTGTATGCCATACATTAAACTTCATTGCAAAGTAAGAATATTAGGCAAAACAACATGATAAGTATTGGTAATGTAAATCAACAATCGGGAAAGATTCAAGGAGAACACAGTGGCAATGGAATCAAATTTCAGAATCGGCGCAAATGCAGTGCATGATGATTTTAGTGAATATGTTGCCCATCTACAACTTCACATGGCTCTGCAATCTCGCAATCTGGTTCCAACCCTGAAACAGTCTTTGGAAGACAGCCGGGAGCAATTACTCCATCAAACCCAAGCCAATTTTGAAAAGCTAGTTTCTCGTAGAGCTATCTAGCCTATAGAATTGTTAAATAAAAATAAGAAAAGCAGATTTTGTGAAAACAACGCTAAAACTGTTCTCACAAAATCTGCTTGCTTTGCATCAAAGTTTACGAAAATCACCCTTTTGGCTCAATAGAAAGGAGCCCAAAGCCGTTAATATTATTATTGCAGCACTTCGTTTGACCCAGTTACTATAGGCGCAATGGCGGCTCGAATGAAAATGGCCTCATTACTACCCCGAAATCTTAGCGTTGTGATCCGACAAGTCCAATACCGGGACTTGGATGGAATAGAACGCATAACTCAAGAGTCATTCTCCGCCCAAACCCCCAACGGAGCCACTGATGCAATGCGGCAGATGGAATGGCTGCGGCGCTGGTATGGGTTGCTGAAGTTTTTGAATTGGTTTCCCAACCCCCTACAGTACAAGTTTTGTGCATACGTAGCAGAACAAGGGCGTATGCTTTTGGGGATGATCCAAGTATCCCCGTTTAATCGCACCCACAGCACCTGGCGTGTTGACCGCGTCATGTTAGAGCGTGGTGCTGATAAGCAAGCAATTGGGTCGCAACTTTTGCGCTATTGCTTTGAGTCGATTGTGGAAGCTCGAACTTGGATTTTAGAAGTCAATGTCAATGACAAAGACGCATTGGCGCTATACCGGAAAAATGGATTTCAGCGCCTAGCAGAAATGACATACTGGGAGATAGAACCAGAGTTGCTTCAAGAATTGGCACAATCAGAGCCAGACTTGCCCAATCTGCTGCCAGTAAGTAATGCTGATGCTCAACTCCTCTATCAACTCGATACGTCATCAATGCCGCCTTTAGTACGGCAAGTGTTTGACCGCAACGCTGATGACTTTAAAACAAGTCTGTTCGGCGTATTAACACAAGCAGTGAAGCAGTGGGTGACGAAAACAGAAGTCGTAAGTGGTTACGTTTTTGAACCCCAACGCAAAGCAGCGATCGGCTATTTTCAAGTACGACTTGACCGCAAAGGTCAACAGCCCCACATGGGAACACTGACAGTTAACCCAGCTTACACTTGGCTGTATCCTGAGTTACTGTCTCAACTGGCACGGGTTGCACAGGATTTTCCTCCACAGGCTCTACAACTCACCTCAGCCGACTATCACCCAGAAAGAGAAGAGTATTTGGAGCGAATTGGTGCAAATCGCAGAGAACACACCCTGATGATGTCTCGCTCAGTGTGGCACAAACTGCGAGAGTCAAAATTTGTATCCCTAGAAGGAATACAATTACCCGAGGTATTGCAAGGTTTACAACCGGCACGCAAACCCATTCCTGGTGGTATGTCATGGGCACAAGGACAGCAAGTGTCGCCAGATAGAGGCTCACAACCTAGTAAGAATACAGAAACTGTTGCATTTTCGTGCAACAATTGTAGCGTGGAAGCATCTAGCCAGCCAGAGTCAGCAGATGCACAGCAGGAGTAATTCATAGTGGCTTTTGAACAGGGACAAGCAGACAAGGAGACAAAGGGACAAGCAGACAAGGCGACAGGGGAACATATCCTCTTGTCGTCCCCCCTAGCCCTTGTGCCTGCATCCTCCGTGCAAAAGGAGTATATTTCCGCTTTGGGATTAGATGTTGGTCGCAAGCGTATTGGTGTAGCAGGATGCGATCGCACTGGTTTGATTGCTACTGGTATCACTACCATCGGGCGCACATCGTTTGAGCGCGATGTGGAGCAATTCCGACAACTCGTCACTGAGCGTCAAGTGCAACTGCTAGTCGTTGGATTACCTTATTCTATGGATGGTTCTTTAGGGTTTCAGGCACGTGAAGTGCAGAAATTTGCAAAAAGACTTGCAAAGGCTCTCAAACTGCCAGTGGAATATGTTGATGAGCGATTAACTTCATTTCAGGCAGAGCAGATGCTCATAGCAGAGAAGCGATCGCCCTCTCGTCATAAAGAATTGATTGACCGCAAAGCAGCGTCTCTGATCTTACAACAATGGCTGGATACAAGGCGAGCTAACTCCAAAAGGACATTAGCTTCTGCTGATTAATAATGCAACCTTTTAACATGATATTCTGAAAATTATTAGCCAGCTGTACTCCTATTTGATTGATAATATCTTTCAAAAGAAACAATCAAGTCTTTCTCAAAATTGCTGGTAATTATAAATTATAGAGCTCGGCTATGTCACCCTCACAATTTCCTGAAGAAAACGACCATACTCATGCTGGTTCCATCACTTTGACTGATGACAAAGGGAGAAACCTCGAATGTTACATTGAGCATTCACTCACAGTAGATGGTCAAGAATACGTTTTGCTTCTTCCTGTTGACTCACCAATAGAAATTTTTGCTTGGCAAGGTGATGGCGACGAAGAAGAAGCCATTTTAGTAGAAGATGAAGCGACAATTGAGCAAATTTTTGGCATTGCCCAAGCTGTTCTGGCTGAGCAAAATCTGCTCTTGAAAAACACGGCTTATGCTCTGACTGTTGAAGGTGAGTTACCACCAGTGGAAGAGTCGGAACTATTTACCCTAGAAATTGAAGACGAAGGGACAGATTTAGAGCCGGAGCAATTACAGCTACTATCGAGCTTTTACCACGAAGACCAGGAGTACGCAATTTACACTCCCCTCGATCCACTGCTGTTTTTTGCACGAATAGCTAAAACTGGTAAACCAGAATTACTGTCCCCAGAAGAATTCCGTAAAGTCCAACCCTTGTTGGAAGAACATTTGTTTAATGAAGTGGAATAAAATAGAAAATTCAAAATTAAAAATTAAAAAAATCAGAAATTTTAATTTTTAATCGAGAATTTTTAATTATCATCTTTTGTTAAGATGAATCTTAAGCAAAAAATTTGGAAGCGGTCATTTCTATTGGGTGTGCTGCCGTTGACAGTTTTATTTTGTGGTTGGCAAGGTTGGGCGTGGTGGAGTTGGGCTAGCGCACCAATCCAACCAGTAACAGCTGGTGCAACGGCAGATAACTCGGTAAAAGGGGTACAAATTCAAATCCCTCCAGGAACGGGCTCGCAGCAAATCGGTGGTTATCTAGAAAAGGCTGGTTTAATTCGCTCGCAGTTGGCGTGGAATTTATGGGCGCGTTACCTGGGGTGGAAAGACCCTGAAGGTAATTTTAAAGCAGGAAGGTATCAACTTTCACCCGCCCAGCCTTTACCAGGTATCGCCCAAAAAATTTGGCGGGGAGAAGTGGTGCAAAATAGTTACACCATTCCCGAAGGTTGGTCATTGCGGCAAATGGCAGCTTATTTTGAGGAAAGAGGATTTTTCTCCGCCAGAGATTTTCTTGCAGCGATAACTCAAATTGAGCGTAGCCAGTTCCCTTGGCTTCCCGCCAATGTACCCTCCTTAGAAGGATTTTTATACCCAGATACGTACAAAATTGCCGCTGGTGGCATCACTCCTCAAGATGTCATCAAACAAATGCTCAACCGCTTTGAGCAAGTTGCCCTGCCACTGTATCGAAAAGAACGGGATCAGACCACGCTAGACCTGAAGCAATGGGTGACTCTTGCTAGTATTGTGGAGAAAGAGGCAGTGGTAGCAAGTGAGCGACCCCTGATAGCTGGGGTGTTCTTCTCTAGGCTGCAAAAAGGTATGCGCTTGGAAAGCGACCCAACAGTTGAGTACGCTTTAAACATCCGTCAAACAGCAGATCAGCCTCTGACTTTGGCTCAAGTTCGCACTGCATCTCCCTACAACACCTATCTCAATCCTGGCTTACCACCCACTCCTATTGCTTCCCCAGGCTTAGCAAGTTTAAAAGCGACACTTAATCCAGAAAAAACGGATTACTTATTTTTCGTGGCACGCTACGATGGTACTCATGTGTTCAGTCGTACTTTAGAAGAACACGAAGCAGCCGTTGCCAAAATCCGTGCAGAACGACAATAGTCATTAGTCATGAGTAAGGTGCCCTTGGCTCTTGACTCTTAACTCTTGACTCTTGACTCTTAACTCTTGACTCTTGACTCTTGACTTATGCGTTGGAACAATCTCTTACAGCCTGACTTGATTTTGGAAGGTTCAGTGTTGAACCTCACACCAGACATGATCCAAAAATACGGGCTGAAGGGGCTGGTGTTGGATGTAGATGAAACATTAGTACCAATTAGAGTAGCGTCAGCTTCTGTTGAACTGCAACAGTGGGTAGAGCAAATTCGTCCCTGTACAAAGTTGTGGTTGGTCAGCAATAACCTCAGCGAAGCCCGAATTGGTGGAATTGCTCGCTCTCTCAACCTGCCTTACTTCTTAGGTGCTGCTAAACCCTCGCGGCGTAAGATTTCGGAAGCACTCCAGGCGATGAATTTGCCGGAACACCAAGTCGGCATGGTCGGGGATCGCTTATTTACTGATGTCATAGCAGGTAATCGCTTAGGAATGTTTACTATTTTGGTAGAACCAATTATCCATCCAGATGTAGCTCTGCGTTCGCATCCGATACGGAACTTTGAAGTTTGGGTATCTGAAATTCTAGGTGTTTCGATTACTCCCAAAACAAAGAGGGTTACAAACCTTGACAAATCATCAGGGAACTAAATCTAAAGAAACAATTAAGAAACCTTGATTTGACACAAAAATCGGGGATCATATAAGTATAAATAACATCGGGTCAGCCAAATAAAGACCCTAGCCGATAACAAGTCAACATAAAAAAGCAAAGCGCCAGTCTCAAGATATAAAGGGACTGGCGCTTTACAATTGAGTCAATTCTCATGAGCTTTTTGTCATCAAACCAATGACTTATGACCAATGACCCTTCGGGTATGCCTACGGCACGCCTGACGGCGTTAGCGTTCGCGCAGCGTGCGCCCTTGGCGCTCAGCTCCTCCGAAGGAGGCACGCCAGATGCCTGCTCCGGGAAACCCTCCCGTAGCACTGGTCTCACTAATGACTAAAACGATAAACAAAAAGGTTTACAAAGCTTGACAAATAGTCAGGAAAGTAAATCTAAAGAAACAATTAAGAAATCTTTATTTGACACAAAAATCGGGGATCATAATAAGTATAAATAACATCGGGTCAGCCAAATAAAGACCCTAGCCGATAAAAAGTCAATATAAAAAATCAAAGCGTCAGTCTCAACACATAAAGGGGCTGGCGCTTTACAATTTAGTCAATTGTCCTTAGTTCTTTGTCGTAAAACGAATGACTAATGACTAATGACTCATGACTCATGACTCATGACTAAAACGATTGTCGTCAAAATTGGCACTTCCAGCCTGACTCAACCAGAAACAGGACAACTCGCACTTTCCACGATCGCCACTTTAGCAGAAACCCTTTCACACCTGCGACGACAGGGTCATAAGGTCATTTTAGTGTCTTCTGGCGCTGTCGGAGTGGGCTGTGCGCGGCTGGGTTTAACTGAACGCCCCAAGGCGATCGCTTTGAAACAAGCAGTCGCTGCGGTAGGGCAAGGCAGGTTAATGCGGATATACGACGATTTATTTACGACTCTGCAACAGCCAATTGCTCAAGTTTTGCTCACCCGCAGTGATTTGGTACAGCGCAGTCGTTACCTTAACGTTTACAACACATTCAGGGAATTACTGCAACTGGGGGTCATTCCGGTGGTAAATGAGAATGACACAGTCGCAGTGGAGGAACTGAAATTTGGTGATAACGATACCCTTTCTGCCTTAGTTGCTAGCCTAGTTGAAGCAGATTGGCTATTTTTGCTCACCGATGTAGATCGGCTTTACTCAGCCGATCCCCGTTCTGTCCCCGATGCGCAACCTATTGCTTTAGTAAGTAACATCAAAGAATTAGCAGAATTACAAGTGCAAACAAGCACGCAAGGTTCCCAATGGGGTACTGGTGGTATGTTCACCAAAATTTCTGCAGCAAGAATTGCGATCGCTGCTGGTGTTCGCACCGTCATTACCCAAGGACGATACCCCCGCAATATCGAAAAAATTTTACAGGGCGAACCCATTGGCACTCACTTTGAACCGCATCCTGAACCATCTTCTGCCCGTAAACGGTGGATAGCTTATGGTTTGGTTCCTGCTGGGAAACTCTATTTAGATGAGGGAGCAGTGCTAGCAATTTCTGGTGCTGGCAAATCGTTGTTAGCTGCTGGTATTGCCGCAGTGGAAGGGGAATTTGACACTCAGGATGCCGTGCAATTGTGCGACAAAAACGGAAATGAAATTGCCAGAGGATTGGTGAACTACAGCAGCACCGAACTGCAAAAGATTCGTGGACGCCGTTCCAGTGAAATTGCCGCTATTTTAGGTTATGTTGCTGCGGAAACTGTGGTTCACCGCGATAATTTGGTGTTGACGTAGGAAGTAATAAACCTACTTTAAACCTAGAAAATCAGTAGCAGATACTCTACAGAAGGATAGGCAGACCGCTGCAATTATTGCAGAAATTCAAGCTATTTTGGAGAGTTAAATAGGGAGAAAATATATGAACTTGGAGCAAGCTGTCTTAGAAAAACTGCGGCAGTTACCTGTAGATAAGCAGCGAGAGGTATTAGATTTTGCTGAATTTCTGCACCAAAAAGTGACTCCTAAGGCTCCCTTACGCAGCGTCAAGGGACTGTGGGCTGACTTAAACATTGAAATTTCAGAAGAAGATATTGCCCAAGCCCGAAAAGAGATGTGGGGAAATTTCCCTAAGGAAGACATTTAATCATGGTAGCAGTTGTAGCCGATACTCATACCATCGTATGGTATTTGCGGGAATTACCCAGATTATCAGAAGCGGCACTAGCAGCTTTGGATGGTGCGACTGCTGGCGGCGATCCAATTTATGTATCTTCCATTTCTGTAGCTAACGCCACCGCCCCCCATAATGGCGCATCATCCCCCAGTGCCGCCGAAACAATCTCAAAAATTACTTCTTACCCACTACCAAGTCAATAAACTGTTGCAATCTTTCATAATGCGACCCTTTCCAGTAAATTTGGTTGCAGTTTTGACAGCGATGGAATTCATTATTGTACAATCTGACACTTTCTGGTATTTGGTCAACAATTGATTCTTTTGCTACAGGTTCTAATAATCCATTGCAGCGTAAACACCGTTGAAAGGGTGATACTAATTTATACAGGTCGAAGCGTTGCATAACTTCAACAATTTGTTTCTGCGGGTCAGTATTTCTTACATAGTAGCCATAGGTCACAATACTTCGCATCAATAAACCGCGATCGCGAGTTAACAGAATTCGGTTTTGGGTACTGGAGATGTGAGCTAATTCTTCATCTTCATAGTCATTGCGGTATAACGTATCAAACCCTAACAGGCGTAAAGATGTTGCTAGCTTACCCAAATGAATATCTAAAACGAAGCGGATGATACTTAGGGGTTCAGGTCTAATAGAGATGGTGGATGTAACTATATCTGTAGCAGAAATTGGATAGACATTGATGATATCCCCATCTTGGACAATGTAAGAAAAATTTACAAATCTTCCGTTAACTTCAATACAATAAACTTCTGGATGAGGGACACCAAGAGATTCAATCATATCCTTGATTGAGGCTTTTTCAAGAAAATTATGAGCTATTATCATCTGCTTTTTATGCGAGGCTAAGAAATCATTCAACTCTGCATAAAAGCGGAAATAAGCAGAAGCCATAACAACCAATAGTGGAATTTATATTATTCACTATACTAACTTGATTTCAGGAAGAGAAAAGTTATCACAAACAAAGAACCTAGGAGTCATAATTAAGCTTGAAAATGCTGCAAGGCTAGATGCATCGAAGCTGCAACCCTAGAATTTATTCATAAAGACAACAAGTTTTTTCTTTGTGAATTACCCAAATTTATCCTGAGAATCATTCTAAGTTCCTAGCTGAAAAATTCTAAGATCTTCTTCAAGGATGAAAGAAGGTGACTTCCTTAAAGTATTTGCAATATTTTTCTACTAATAAATAATAATTGTTTATCCTATCCGGAAGGCAGAACCTTCTTCCAGTAGGGATTGTCAGGTATTTGATGCTAGTAAATCCTGCATTCACTTGTATCTCCGAGTTTAGAACGGTAGTGATGATTAGAAAAATTGGCAAATACTTGCTTTTGTTATTGACTTCAGTTAGAGTCATAGCAGACGCCCTACTCAAGCCCTGATAGGATTTTCACGAGCTTAAAGAAGGTGAAAAAATGCTTAAGATAGTCTGAGTCAGAATATATCATAGGAATGAGCAAAATCTGCCGGAAAGCAGTACCGTACCAGTCATATTCACATTACTATGGAGGAAATTGCCCTGTGACAACTAAGTAAAAGTACCTCTTATAAGTTAAATGTTAATCCTCAAAAAAACTGACATTAGCAATCAATAGTTGCTAATATTTAGTATTAAGCATACAAAAAAGGGTGCAAGATATGAAATTATGTACTGTGCCTTGATGCTAATAATTTGTAATAATTAGTTTGCCTTTTATTTTTTTTAAATTACAATTGAGAAATTTTATCAATATGAAAAAGCAAATAAATTTGGGAAAATCATTTAGACTGCAAGAACTTTTAAAAAAAAATTGTACACAAGAAGCAGTTTTTCTATCTAGTGAAGGGGAAAATAAAATTGCTAGCTCTTTTTCTGGGAAAGATATTTCATCTACTTTGAACTTCCATCAACTCAAGTATTTGAATATGTGCTTTACTTTCAATGAAAAATTACTAAATAAAAGCACAAATACTAACTTTTTGCAGCAGTGGAAAGCCCAGAAAAAGAGGGGTAGAAAGAGACTCTATTATTGGGTATCTCAAATTCTCATCGCAGACAAGAAAGTACACATCAAAAGACTTGTCAGCTTTTTGAACGTAGGAGTTTCTACGAAAAGCCTTGTAAGCAATGGGCTACCGTGTTTTGAGTGGAAGATAAATATCTTCTGTTGTTATTCTTGACAGCCCAAGGTGTTGTTCGGGAAATTGGTAGCTAATAACACCATCTCTGTTTGTAATATCCTTTGTTCGTAAAACACATTAATTAAGTACAGTAGAGTGAGATGAATACTTTCTTTTGTTCCGACTATTCGCGACAAGCAGGAGAAGATATTATTGGTAGTGCCACTAATGAGCAAACTTATATATTAGTGGAATGTCCTCCACCTTGGACATCGGAAGCTTTTAACTCTAGGTGGGTTCCGGAAAATTTGCAGATTTTGATCAAGGAGGTGAAACGAAATAAGTTACCTATCAAGTTTCTCTTGATTGCCAACAATGTATCGCATAAAGCAGATAGCACAACCCTGTTGATTTATCAAAGAAAAGAGGGTTTGAGCAATGGGTATGGTAAGCAAGAATTTCACTTACCAAATATTGAGCAAGTAGCAGCTGTTGTCAGAAAATGGTTACGGGGCGGATTTTCTGATTATGATGCCCAAACAAGTGTAACCAGAGATATTCTTATATGTACTCACGGTAGCCATGATAGGTGCTGTGCTAGGTATGGCAATCCGTTTTACTTTAACGCTACATCTATCGTTTCTAGTTTGGAATTAGACAATGTTCGTATTTGGAAATCTAGCCATTTTGGTGGACATCGGTTTGCTCCAACAGCTATAGATTTTCCAGATGGAAGATATTATGGAGCATTGGATCAAGAATCGTTTAAATCGATTTTGACTCGTACTGGTGACATCACATTATTGAAGAAAGTTTATAGAGGCTGGGGAATTCTGCCAAACTCAATTCAAGTTTTAGAAAGAGAACTGATCCTTCGCCACGGATGGGATTGGTTTAACTACAAAGTAGCCGGCGAAATCATTAAGCAAAACTTAGACAAAAATATAATTTTCGCTGAATTAAATGTTGAAAAACCAGATGGTCTATACTGTTATCAAGCGAAGCTGGTGAAAGATGAAACTCAAAGTGTAAAACTTAGGGCTTCTTGCAATGCTACGCAAGAATCAGTGTGTCCTAAGTATGCTGTGGATAGTTTCTGTCTTGCTTCTAATAAGCTGGCAACTTATAGTAAATGTGGGACTTTATAGATCAATACGGTTGCTGTTAAGAGTAATTGTAGGTTGGGTAGAGCGTAAACCCAACCCAACAAATACCCGCTGTTTGTTGGGTTTCGTTCCTCAAACAAAAGACGCCTAGGCGCGGGAAACAAGGATTGCATAGCGCTGGTTTCCCAACCTACACCAGTATTACTTTTTAGCCTGATCACCAAGCGTATTGGTTTATAGATAATTATCTGTGTTTAAAGCTTTGTGCATCTGCGGTTCAAAATCTAGCATCCAAAATTCTTCAACTTCCTAACATCTGCAAATTGTGCAAAGTGGCGTACATTCCTCCTGTTTGCAGCAACTCTTCATGACTTCCCTGTTCTATTAATTGTCCGCGCTTGAGTACAAAAATCCGATCCACATTGCGAATCGTAGACAGGCGGTGGGCAATAATGATGGCGGTACGTCCTACTAAAAGTTTGTTTAAAGCTTCCTGAATTAAAGCTTCTGTCCCAACATCCAAACTAGCAGTCGCCTCATCCAGAATCAAAATTTCTGGGTTGCGAATTGCAGCACGCGCAAACGCTAAAAGTTGCTTTTGACCACTCGAAAGGTTTGTACCCCGTTCTCTGAGTTGGGTATCATAACCTTGAGGCAGTTGTTCAATAAACTGAGTGATGTTGGTTTTCGCTGCTGCTTGTTGGATTTCCTCAAAACTGTAGCTGTCCCCTAAGGTAATGTTGCTTTTGACATCACCAGCAAACAAAAAACCTTCTTGCAAAATCACAGCCATGTAACGTCGCAGTTCTGCTTGGGGTATTTCCCGGATATCTATCCCATCCACCAAAATACGTCCTTTATTTGGTTCGTAAAGGCGACACAAAAGACGGATGATGGAACTTTTCCCTGCACCTGTGGGACCGACTAATGCGATTTTCTCACCAGGATGAATGGTGAAGTCCAAATCCTTAATAACATAATCATCGTCTTTGTAAGCAAACCAGACGTGTTCAAAGCGGATTTCTCCAAGTTCAGGGTGTGAATCTTCCGTTGGGAATTCGGGATTATGAGTTATTCCGTCTATATAACCCAAGCGAGAATCCAAAATTGAGAATCTGGGATTACCGCGATCGCGTATTTCTATCGGTTCATTCAAAATTTCACTCACGCGTTCTATAGCGGTGAAACCAGATTGAATCACAGTGAATTTTTCCGCAAACTCCCGTAAAGGGTCGAATAAGCGCTGGGCATATAATATAAATGCAGATAATATGCCGAAAGTCAAGTCTTTGCCCAGTAGTAAATAACCGCCCAGCCACAAAACACCTGCAACGGCAATCAAGGCAATCCATTCCAGGGTTGCTGAAACCGCTGAATCATAAAAGATAGTATTATCTACCTCGTGGACGTAACGTTGATTGTTCGTGCGAAACAACTCTGCATTGAATTTTTCCCGCCGGAACAATTGCACGACATTTATGCCAATAATATTTTCTTGTAGCTGAGAATTCAGTACAGAAAGTTCTTCCCTGACCTTATAATTAGATTTGCGATATTCTTTTTGCAAGTATATTATAATACAGGCGACTGGCAACAAAACTATCAGTAGCAAAAAAGCAAGTTGCCACTGCATAGAAAACATAAAACCAAGAATCACCAGCATCGAAAACAAATCTGAGACAATGCCGATCGCCCCAGTGGAAAAGACATCTCCCAACACTTCCACATCACTGGTAAGCCTGGTGATTAATTTACCTACGGGTGTTTTGTCAAAAAAGCGCACCGCCAAAGATGTGACATGATGAAACAAGTCTTGGCGAATTTCCGCAGTGATTTGCTGACCTAGCTTTTGTACCAAATAACCTTGAAAACCTGTAAATATCAGTCGTACACTGATCGTTATCAGCAACAAGGCTTCGATGATATTTAGCCCTTGTAACAAGGGGCGGTTCTTGAGAAAGTCATAGGTACTTGGTTCATTGCGAATCAGGGAGATAACCTGTCCAATCAGCTGCGGTTGCACAGCGTTAGCGACTGCTATTGGCACCAGCAGCAAAATACTAACGAAGAGCGATCGCCCATGACGACGGGCATAAGGTACGAGACGCAAAAATAACCGCCAGTCATTCTCACGCCGACGGTAACCTGTGTGAATTTTTTTTGGGGGTTTGGAAGTGCTCATAATAAGAGCATTATATTAATTTTTACAACACAAAAAGCACATCTCCTTAATGTAGTGTTTCCATTCCTACCTTGACACCATGCTAGAGATTGAAACTGCTAGACTGCGGCTCGAACTCACGTTTGTTAGAGGATTTGGAAGAACTTAGTGTGATTCTCAGCAATCCAGAAGTGATGAAATACTCACCTAGAGGACCAATTCCAAAAGAAAAGGTCAAACAAGTCACTCAGGAAATTTTAGAGTTTTTCATCCAACATTGGAAGCAGCATCGCTTTGGGGTTTGGGCTGTTGTTGGAAAGTTAACTGGTAAATTATTAGGTCATTGCGGATTAAATTTTTTACCAAACAGCCCGGAAGTTGAAGTTCTCTATCGGTTGGATCAAGGTTACTGGAATCAAGGCATTGCTACGGAAGCGACAAAAGCAAGCCTGAGATATGGTTTTGAGGAAGTCAAGCTAGATAAAATTGTTGCCATCACCGCACCAGAACATTTGGCTTCGCGCCGTGTGATGGAGAAAGCAGGGTTGAAGTATGAAAAAGATGCCCACTTCTACAACTCAGATGTAGTGTACTATGCCCTTGCGCGAAAAGCCTGGCAACCAGATGATAGTTTGTATATTTTGCAAACCTAAGCTGTACCTAGCCTAGTTTTCACTAAGAACCATCTGTAAAGTGTGCAATAATTCCTTGAGTGTGTAAGGCTTCGACAAAAATGTTTTGGCACCACTGCCCATAACTGCTGCCAGCTTACTGCTAGACATCAGCCCGCTAGAAGCAATAATTTTGACTTGTGGGTTGATTTTTTGCAAAGTACGCATCGCAGTTAAACCATCTAAGGCAGGTAGCATCATATCAATCAACACAGCACTAATTTCGTGCTTATGTTGGGCGTATAAGGCGATCGCCTCAATGCCATCATTAGCAGTGAGAATTTTGTAATTGTATGTTTCTAAAGAAGCTTTGGTAATTTCTTGAATCGAGGGTTCATCATCCACAACCAGAATCAATTCTCCTTGTCCCGCCAGAATCTCCACCTCTTGTGCTGGCTGTGCTTCCATTTCCTGCACTGCTGGTAAGTAAATCTTAAAACTCGTGCCAGATCCCACCTCACTATAAACGTTCACAAAACCACCGTGACTTTTGACAATGCCAATAACAGTGGAAAGACCTAGCCCTGTGCCTTTACCTTGTTCTTTGGTTGTGAAAAATGGCTCGAAAATTCTGTCTAAAACTTCACGAGGAATTCCAACTCCAGTATCGGAAACAGTCGTCACAGTATACGGCCCGGTTTTGGCTTCTAAGTGCATCCGCGCATAGTTTTCATCAATCAACAGATTCTCGGCACAGATACTTAAAGTCCCGCCATTAAGCATAGCATCGCGGGCGTTGACACAAAGGTTCATCAGCACTTGATGAAGTTGTGTACCATCTCCAGAAACTAACCACAAATCTGGCGCTATGTCAATATAAACTTCAACGGATTTAGGGAACGTCTCTTTAAGAATCTTCACCACTTCCCGGATCAGGTGTTTGAGTTGTAAAGCCATGCGTTTCCCTTCCACGCCTCGCGCAAATGACAAAACCTGCTTAACTAAGTCTGCTCCACGTTTGGCGCTGTTTTCTAGTATTTCCAGCAGGTGGTTATCTTGCTCGTACACGTCAGGGAATTTCAGGGGTAACAATTGAGCCACTGCTAAAATTGGTGTCAGGATGTTGTTCAGGTCGTGGGCGATACCACTAGCTAAGGTGCCTATACTTTCCAAGCGTTGGGCGCGGAACAATTGCGCTTCCAAGAGTTTTTTCTGGGTGATATCTGTGTCAACGCTAAGAATAGATATTGGTTTTCCTTGTTGATCACAGACTAATGTCCAACGGCTTTCTACCAGAATTTCTTTACGACTTTTAGTAACTTTAGTTACCTCACCCTGCCACTGACCTTTGCTGATAACGGTTGAAAGAGCTGCTTCTACTTCTGGTGGTATTTCCTTGTACAAAACCTCGTTGGCATTTTTGCCAAAGACCTCTTGAGCCTGCCAGCCGTACAAATTTTCTGCACTTTTGTTCCAGAATAAGATGCGATTCTCTAAATCCCGTACAATAATCGCATCAGTAGTAACATCAAGTAAAGCCGCTTGTTGGCGGATTTTCTCTTCAGCAAGTTTGCGCTCACTGATATCGATGCTAGCGCAGGTGATGCCTACGACTTCTTGCGACTCATTCTGCAATGGCTCTACAGTTAAATCGTAATACTGCGTCCCAAGAGCCGTTGTAATAGAAACTTCCTCTCTCGTTCCTATACCCGTGGTGAGTACATCACGTTTAATAGTCGTCAGACGCTCTGCATCTTCAGCACAAATAAAATCGCTGTCTCGCTTGCCTAATATCTCTTCTGCCGTCACCCCAAAACTTGGATTATATACCCAGGTGTAGCGTAACTCCTTATCTTGATTAAAGACAAAGATAGGAGAGTTCTTGAGAGCAACCCGGAATCGCTCCTCACTCTGTCGCAGAGCTTCCTCCGTTCGCTGACGCTCAATAGCATAACGCATTGAGCGCACCAGTAAGTCACCATTCACCTGTCCCTTGACCAAATAATCTTGAGCTCCCTCTTGCATTGCCCTAGTCGCCAAGGTATCATCATCAAAACCTGTCAACACGATAATGGGAATGGCAGGAGCCTGATGATGGATTTTGAGAAACGTTTCTAGTCCCTCGCTATCCGGAAGTAAAAGATCTAGCAGAATGACATCAAACCTTTCTTTCTCCAAAAAGTTCAGCGCCTCTTCTAATTCCTGCGCCTGCTTCAGCTGAAGCTTCACAGAGGTGACATCCCATAAAAATTCCTGCAACAGCCGAACATCACCCGGATTATCTTCCACTAATAAAATTTTCATTATTTTAGTTGTTAGTTATTACTCATTAGTGATTAGTCATTAGTTTTTCCCCTCATCCCCCTCATTACTCCTGTGGTAGCTTGACAACAGTGAACCAAAAGTTCTCTATAGAATGTACAATTTTGACAAACTGATCGAAGTCAACAGGTTTAGTGATATAGCAGTTGGCACAGAGGCTGTAGGCTCTGAGGATATCTTCCTCAGCTCCAGATGTTGTTAAAACAACCACAGGAATGCGCTTGAGGATTTTATCTGCTTTGATTTCTGCCAGCACCTCTCGCCCGTCTTTTCTAGGGAGATTGAAATCAAGCAGGATAATATCGGGGGTAGGCATTCCAGCATAATTTGCCTGTTTATGCAAGAATGCCATAGCCTCTACGCCATCAACCGCTACATTCAGGTTCACGGAGATTTTGCTATCTTCTAGGGCTATGCGGGTTAACTCCACATCGCCAGGGTTGTCTTCTACTAGCAAAACCTCAATAGGCATAATCACTTCAAAGTTCACAATTGGTTTGCCGCTCGTTCAGGAATTGTAAAGAAAAAAGTTGCACCATGTTGCGGTTGCGACTCAATCCAGATGTTTCCACCGTGGCGTTCTACAATTTTCTTACATATTGCCAAGCCGATGCCAGTGCCGGGGTACTTATCTCTGGTATGCAAGCGCTGAAAAATTATAAAAATGCGATCGCCATACTGAGGTTCGATGCCAATACCATTATCGCGCACTGCAAATCGCCATTCTTGCCCTGTGCGTTCTACCCCAATATGGATTTGGGGCGGTTGTTCGCTCTTGAATTTGATAGCATTGCCAATCAGGTTCTGAAACAACTGCGACAGTTGCGTAGCATCCGCCATTACTTCCGGCAAAGTATCGTGGGTGACGACTACGCCACTTTCTTCAATAGCAAATTTGAGATTGGCGAGAGCGTTGTTGAGGACAGCATTACAATCAACTGGCTTAAAGGGCTGAGCACGGCTGCTGACACGCGAATAGCTTAACAAGTCATTGATCAGTGTCTGCATCCGGCGTGCTCCGTCTACAGCGTAGTCAATGAATTCATTCGCCCGATCATCAAGCTTGTCTTTGTATCGTCGCTCCAAAAGCTGCAAGTAACTCCCCACCATTCGCAATGGTTCTTGCAAGTCATGAGAAGCAACGTAGGCAAATTGTTCTAATTCCGCATTGGAACGAGCCAGTTCCTGACTTTGGCGGGTTTGTTGTTCCAAAAGTTGCGCTTGCGATAAGGCGATGCCTATTTGGTTTGCCAACTGTTGCAACAACTCAATTTCTGTGGTATTCCAATTTCGGGGACGCTCACATTGATGAGCAATCAGCAAACCCCACAAGTTGTCCCTTTGCAGAATCGGGACTACCAAGTTAGCTTTGACACCAAACTGTGCAAGAAATTCTTTGTGGCAAAGTTGAATGTTTGCTGTTTCCAGATTGGCGATCGCACTCACTCTTCCTTGACGATAAGGTTCTTGATAGTCTTTTTCAAAGCAAGGGTCGAGGAGATCTTTTCCCAACACTACAGGAAAACCTGGCAGCACTGCCTCTTGCACCACAGTTCCCGAACCATCTCCCCACCGCCTAAAGATCAGAACTCGGTCAGCATGCAGCAGTTTTTGGACTTCGGTGACTGCGGTTTGGAGAATTGTCTCAAGTTGTAAAGATTGACGAATTTTGAGGGTGATTTCGGAAAACACTTGAGAACGTTTGTTTTGACGATTTGATTCCTCTTCTGCTTGCTTACGATCAGTGATGTCAAGCATGACACCAATCATACGAGTTGGGCTACCATCAGCATCGTAAATTCCAGTACCTCGTGCTAGTATCCAGTGAACGCTGCCATCGAGCCAGATATTGCGGTACTCTGTTTCATAATCTTTCCGTTGCTCTAAAGCTTGTTTCACAGCCTCCTGCACGTAGGCGCGATCGTCAGGATGAATGCGTTCATACAGCGCAGTATAGGAAAACTCTGCTTGGGGGGGTAGACCAAAGTTTGCCTTGCACTCGTTGGAGGAAGATAACTCGCCCGTTTTCAAATCTAGCTCCCAAGAACCGAGTTTAGCAGCGTGCAATGCCAGCTTCAATCGTTGTTCGCTCTCCCGCAAAGATGCCTCAGTTCGCCTGCGTTCAGTGATGTCGCGCGTCACTGCTAGCAACGCAATGATGTCTTTCTCAGAATCACGGAGGGGGACGGCGTGGGTTTCTAGCCAGCGACGAGTGCCCTTCAATCCAATAATTTCAAACTCCAGTATCCCTGATTCGCCCTCGAAAACGCTTTCGGTCAGTGCCTTAAAAGCTTGACGATGCTCAGCAGCGACTAGGGGATAAACGCATTGTCCCTGCATTGGATTGAGGGAATCAGCTTCGATCATCGCCAGTCCAGCCGGGTTCATCTCCAGCAACGTGCCGTCTTTGGCAAGCAATTTTACACACTCTGGTTCTGATTCAATGACTGTGCGGAGAAGATTTTCGCTATGCGCCAGTTTCGCCTCCGTACGCTTGAGTTCCTCGGCAACACGCGACACCTCAGCTAAATTACGCCGAAGCTCGAGTTCGCTAATCACTTGGCGAGCTAGCGCCACAAGCGCTTCCACTTGTTTGTCGCTGAGTTGCCGTGGTACTTGGTCAATCGCGCAAAGAGTCCCCACCATATCTCCGTTCGGGGTAATTAGGGGTACACCAGCATAAAACCGCACATATGGATATGACACAACGACTGAATTCTTGGCGAAGCGTTCATCAACCCAAGTATCAGAAATCACCACTACATCTTGTCGTTCCTGGCAAAGGTAAGACAATCCCACGTTACGGGGCATTTCTGGGACATCCAAACCTATTTTTGCCTTAAACCATTGACGGTTTTCATCGATAAAATTGACTAAGACTATGGGAGTCCCACAAATGTAGGCGGCTAACTGGGCAATATTGTCGTAGGCTTCTTCGGGTTCGGTGTCAAGAATTTGATATTCCCGGAGGGCTTCAAGTCTCGCCGCTTCGTTATCAGTCATTATTGCTAGCATAAATATTTCTTAAAGCTTTTTAAACTTACTTAATGTTTTGAGCTTTCTATTACTAAAAAGTAGCTTATTTTAATGAGTGTATGTTGACACTTTTTATATTTTATCCTGCTTTTGGTAGATGCAATCTACAACCATGTCAAATAAGTTTTAATTTTGCAACAATGCTTAGTAGAAAGAGCCTAGAAAGCTTTGACACATTGAATTTGCATTTCTTTGACAGTAGAAATGCCAGAAATTGAAACAACGCGACTGCGACTAAGACCTTTTACAGTTGGTGATTTTCAAGCTTACCACCGCCAAATCACCAGTGACGTAGAGGTAATGCAGACTCTACTACCGGGGAAAGCACTATCTTGGCAAGAAGCCAAGCTGTTTTTCAATAGCTTCTTTGAACACTGGGAACGCCATAATTTTGGTGTGTGGCTCGTATTTGACAAAAAAGAAGGGAATTTAATAGCTCAGTGTGGCTTACGGTTTCTCGAAAGTAGTCTCGAATACGAACTAGTGTATGCTCTTGCTCGCGGCTACTGGGGAAAAGGAATTGCCACAGAAGCAGCGAAAGCTAGTTTAAGGTATGGCTTTGAGGAACTAAAGGCAGAGCAAATTATGGCGTTAGCTGCGGCAACAAATTTTGCTTCCCAACGAGTCATGCTCAAGCTGGGGATGAAATATGAAAAAAACGCTTTCCTCTACAACAGAGAAGTCGTTTACTACGCCATCTCACGGCAAGAGTGGCAGGCGGAAGATTCTGTCTACATTTTGCGACAAACGCCAACAGACTAGAAATCTAGGCTTATACAAACGTAGACGCGAAGACGATTTCAATTTTTAGTTGCTACCCAGCCACCAACCCAAAGCCCTGTATAAAATCTGATGATATTTCCAAAGCCTGCTTGCTGTAATAATTCTAACTCTCTCGCCTCTGGAATGGGGTAAACACCTTTGTTGAATGTTTCTAGCAATTGAGCCATACTCTCTGGCTTCATGCCCATTTCTTCGCAAAAGACTTTCAAAATGAAAATCATCTGCTCTAATTCACGAGTGCCTTTTTCACCAAACACATCTACCAAGATAAAAGCTGCTGATGATTTCAAACGCTGGGAAATACTTTGAAGTAATGCCAGTTTGCTACCGTCATCTGGGAGAAAATGCATGACTAAAATGCAAGTTGCTGCATCATACAGAGGAGTGGCAGGCAAATCGTGCGTATATCCTTGAAATAGCTTGACTCGCTCAGCTAAGCTGTGCTGCTGTATTTTCTCTTGGGCAATGGATAGCATATTAGCAGATGGGTCAACACCTAGCATCTGCCACTGTGAATTGCCCTTACCAAACTTGAC
The DNA here is from genome assembly GCA_019359075.1 of Kalymmatonema hyalinum WJT4-NPBG1. Lineage (GTDB taxonomy): Bacteria > Cyanobacteriota > Cyanobacteriia > Cyanobacteriales > Nostocaceae > Kalymmatonema > Kalymmatonema hyalinum. The sequence goes on along the minus strand of JAHHIB010000029.1, from coordinate 15,341 downwards.
TAACTCCCTCCCAGTACCAGCACCCACAATTAACAAATTAGATGTTTCGCTTAAGTGCGCTTTCAAACAAGACAACGCCATTGTATGCATTGCCTCATAACCGGGTAAAGCCATCTGAGCCATGTTGTCGTACTCGTTGGTAGCAACTGGCGGGTTGGCGTCAAAATCTATAGTTTTTTCTGGCATTGATTTATAGTATTTTTAGACTGTAGACAGAACTGTTGAACGCAGTTGCTCGACGCATCCAAGCAAATTACCCGTGTTCAACCGATAACTCAAAGGATGAGCAATCAATCTTGCCGTACTTTCAAACAAAGTTTCAATCTCAACCAAACCATTCTCGCGTAAGGTTCGTCCTGTGGAAACCAAATCCACAATCGCCTCTGACATCCCCGTAATTGGACCTAGTTCTACAGAACCATACAGCGGTACAATTTCTACAGGTAAATCCAGACTGTGGAAATATTCTCGGGCACTATTGACATACTTAGAAGCGACTCGACCATGAGCTGGTAATTCTAGTGCCGAACGGTAAAGGCTTGATTGCTTTACCGCCACCGACATTCGACAATGTCCAAACTGCAAATCAACCAAGTGGGCGACTTGCGGCTTTTTCTCCCGCAAGACATCGTAACCGACAATACCTAGCTGTGCCTGACCATATTCTACATAAACAGGGACATCCTGCGCTCGCACTAGCAGCCCTTTGGCTTTGCCACTACAGTCGCAAATCTGAAGTTGGCGGTTACTTGAGTCTAAAAAAGCACTAAAATCTAATCCCACATCTTGCAAGATGCGGATGCTATTTTTAAGAAGTTCCCCTTTCGGCAATGCAACAGTTAGCATAAGTAGCAGTCAGCGTTGAGCAATCAGCAAAATAATAATATCTGATAGCTAATACCATTTTGGATTTTAGATTTTGGATTGTCTTCACGCGTAGCGTCTCGTAAGTCCTGCGGACGTGCCCCCTCGGTGCGCAGCGTCTGGTGACAGGAGAAGAGAAAGAGTTATTGGATAAACTTTTGGGCGCTAAGTAAAGTCGCAATCATTTTTCACGCTTGGTATAAGTACAGATAGCTAACTTATAGCTAACTAATGGCTAACCATGCGAATTTTGGTTGTTGATGATGAAGTTGAATTAACAGACCCTTTGAGTCGCCTGTTAACTCGTGAGGGATACAGCGTTAATGCGGCTTATGATGGGACAAGTGGTAGCCAACTTGCACAAGGCGGCAGTTATGACTTACTGATTTTAGATTGGATGCTGCCTGGCAAAACAGGGTTGGAGATTTGTCAGGAATTACGACGCCAAGGCAAAACCACACCCGTCTTATTTCTCACCGCTAAAGATACTCTGGATGACCGAGTTCAAGGTTTAGATGCTGGTGCAGACGATTATTTGGTGAAACCGTTTGAGTTGCGGGAGTTACTCGCACGAGTCCGCGCTTTATTACGTCGTTCCAGTTCACCAACCTCCAGTACAACAACTCAAAGGCTGATAGTAGCTGACTTAGAACTCGATAGCGAAAACCAAGTCGCTTATCGTCAAGGCAGAATTATCGACTTATCAGAAAAAGAAAGCCAGCTTTTGCAATATTTTATGGAAAACACGGGACAATTGCTCACTCACGCACAAATTCTCCAATATCTGTGGAAAGATGACGAACCACCTAGCAGCAATGTCATTGCTGCATTAATTCGTCTGCTGCGGCGCAAGATTGAACAAGCTGGGGAAACACAATTAATTCACACAGTCTACGGCAAAGGATACCGCTTTGGTGCTTCTGCATAAAATACAAACCACATGGTAGGAGCACAGAGCATTACTCAGTGCCCCTACAACGAACTCAAAACTTTTCACTTCTAACTTTAATACTTAACAACTGATTCATTTGACATTGCAGCTTTTCTCGTAATTGTTGTGCTTTTTTATAAGTCTCTGCTCTTTCTGTCTTATGTTCCTTTAACTCGGCTGTATGCAAAGGTTGAATAAAGTAATGCAAGCGACTTCTCATCGCCCATACTCCCATTGATGGAAAGAGAATAAATAATGGTATTAAAGGTGATATTGGCAAAAATGGTAGATTTAATAGCTTCTGCAATTTTTTAATATTTAAAGTCCAAGGATGTAAGTTTTCATTCCCAATGCAAAGAACAGGCAAAATCGGAATTTGATAACGTTGGCTTAATTGAAGAAAACTCAAATCAAATGTTTCCAACTGATAACGTTTTCCCCAACCTTTCTTTGGTCCGCGTAAACCTTCTGGTGCATATAAGAGAATTTTGCGCTCTTGTATTGCAGCCTCAAAATCATTGAACTCTGCTCTCACACCACCCATAACCTTTGACCATCCGGGTGGTAACCACCAAATGATCCAAGGATGGTCAAACAAAGATACACCAGCAAGCGGTTGCACCAACCATCCTCGTGTTTTACTTAATAGATAACCTAACGTTAAAAAGTCCCAGGGAAAACACATTCCTGCATGATTCATTGCCACAATCATTGGTCCTGTTTGTGGCAAATTTTCAATTTTATGCAACTCTCCCCGGAAATAATATTTAATAATTGGAGCAATAACTTCATCTCGAAAGGCTTTTTGATAATTTGGGTCAAATTCACCTATCTCACTACGAGGTGAACGACAGCCAAGCCGCAACCAGCGAATAAGAAGTGCTAAGTAAAATCCGCCAGGAATCAAAAATAACCCGTATTCCAACCAATTCCAACCATCTGGATCTTTGTGATAATGCTGCCAGTGGCGGTTGAATATAATCAGCCAACCAGGAGGATACCACAGACAAAACCAATCAAACCAGCCAAATTTGTAACCTTCAACTAATGTTTTTTTCAATTGAGGGTTGAAAAGGTTATCAGAGTGTTGATTAATCACAATAGCTCAGATACTTCTAAAACAATTGGCTTAATGGGTAATTTTAGCTTTAGAAACTTCTAGTTGCCATCTTACTCTAGACTAATTCTCTGCTTCCTCTGCTATTTTCAAGTCAAGTCTATGAAACTTCTTGCACTCATTCTTTTTTTTTAGCGTTCTTCTTTGCGCCTTTGCGCCTACTCTACGAGAAGCCGCTCATGCAGTCTATGCGCGAAATTGTATACTTTATGAAACCACAGATGCACACAGATACACACAGATAAAAAACATCTATCTGTGTATTCTGTGGGAAGCCGCCCAAAAGATGTATACATTTATTATTGAAAGCGGATATTAGCTTGTTTGAAACGGTCCAACGCTTCACCGAGGCGATCGCACTCCGCAATCAAGCTAATTCGCACATATCCTTCACCCGCAACGCCAAAAGCATTACCTGGCGTGACAACAACACCAGTTTGCTGCAACACGTTAAGAGCAAAATCTGTGGAACTGACGCCAACCGGACAAGGAACCCACAGATACATTGTCGCCTTGGTTTTACTGAGATTCCAACCTAACTGTGATAAACCTTGAACCAGAAAATCGCGGCGGGTACGGTAGCGTTCTTGTACCTCATGTAAATAATTATCCGGCAGTTGCAATGCGGTTTCTGCTGCGGTTTGCAATGCCGCAAAAATGCCATAATCCAAGTTTGTTTTCAACGTCCGCAAACCTTGAATGATATGACGATTGCCTACCACAAAACCGACGCGCCAACCTGCCATATTATAGGTTTTGGAAAGGGTATGAAACTCAACGCCAATCTCTTTTGCACCCGGAATTTCTAACAAACTCGTGGGTTGATAGCCATCAAAAGCTAACTCGGCATAACATAAGTCATGCACGAGTAAAATCTCATATTTGCGGGCAAAGGCGACAATTTCTTCAAAAAATTCCCGGGATGCAGTTGCAGCTGTCGGATTACTGGGATAATTAAAATAGAGAATCTTTGCGCTTTGGGCAACATCCTCAGGAATTGCCCCCAAATCAATAAGCCAGTCATTCTCTGGTTTGAGAATTAAGCTGTGAACTTTTCCCCCAGCAATGACTGGACCACGAAAATGAGCAGGGTAGGCGGGAGAGGGGACTAGAATTAAGTCACCAGGATTAATATAGGCTATGGCAAGATGCGTCAATCCTTCTTTAGAACCCAGAAGGGGCAAAGCTTCGCTATCTGGATCTAAATCGACTCCATAACGACGACGATACCAGTTTGTGATGGCGCGGCGGAAACTCGCTGTTCCCTCAAAAGGAGGATAGCCATGATTTGCCGGATTTTGCAAAGCTTTGATCGCCGCTTCTACCACTGGTTGCGGCGTTGCGCCATCCGGGTTTCCCATGCCCAAATCAATCAAATCCAACCCTTGTTCTCGTGCTTTAGCCTTGAGTTCATCGAGACGAGCAAATACGTAGGGTGGTAATTTCTGTATGCGTTCAGCTGGGGCAATCCAATCTAATGTCATCGAAAGAATTATGAATTATGAATTATAAAAGGTGAGAAACGCAGAATTATGAATTATCCAGCATTCACAACTCGTCGTTTCTCTGTGTCGGGTGTCGTTTAACAATCACTCAGCCTCATTGACAACAGACGTCAAACCCATATGAGTGCGTCCTTCTACTGGCGCAGTGGTGGAAACCATCGCCGCCATCAACTGTTCTACTGCAACTTTAAATGGGAGTCGGTGGATGTCAGAATGAGGAGATAGAGCAATTTCAGCAGCTTTTTGCAATTCGTTTAAGGTGATGTTGCCTAATCCTAAATCGCCCAATTTTTGGGGTAATCCTATCTCTGCATAAAACTTTAATAATTGTTGCCGTGCAGCCGCTGCGAGCTGATTACCCTGTACCATCTCTTCTAAACGTAGTTGCACCAAGATACCATAAGCGACTTTTTCGCCATGAATGCTGCCACTTTTACAAATGTGAGTTAAACCATTGTGTACGGCATGAGCAGCTACGGTACGACACTGTGCGCCTCCCAATCCTCCAATCACACCAGCAAGGAGAACCGTTGCATCGACAACTTGTTGCCAAGCTTCGCTACCAGGTTCTTTAACAGCAGTGGCTGATTTTTGGAAGAGGATATCTCGCAAAACTCGCGCTTGTTGCACTGCGGCAATGATTAAGGTTTGTTCTGAGTGTCCGCTGCTGACTGAGGCTTCATACCATTTGGCGATCGCATCCCCAATTCCCGCTACAAGCGTACGTTGTGGGGCAGTTTTTATCAAGTCGTAATCGAGTATCAGTAAATCAGGACAGTTTGCCAATGGAACATCGTAGAGAAATGCTCCTTCATCAGAATACACATTCGACAGGGCAGTCCAAGCTGCACAAGTCGCCGCTGAGGTGGGAATTGTGACGACTGGTAACTCCAACTGATGAGCGATTAATTTCGCCGTATCGAGTGCTTTACCACCACCAATACCGATAATAACATCGGCTTTATGTTCTTTGGCTGCCTTGTGTAAAGCTTTCAAGCTGGCTTCACTACAATCAGGAGCATAAAAAGCTTGGGCAATATGCAACCGTTGGTGTTTTAGAAGTGGTTGTAGACTCTGTTGGGTGACAGCAAGAGTACGTTCACCTCCTACAATCAGGGGACGACTTCCCAAGCGGGCGATCGCATCAGTTGCCTGTGTTAATATTTGTGAGCCACGGATGACCTTTGCTGGAGCTACGGAAAGAGCCAGTAACGGACTAGAGGTTTGAGTAGAAAAAGTTTCAGTCGATTGATTAGGCATATAACTAAATAAAAGTAACACTTGCAGATACTTTGGAAAACCTTTCACTACCCGGGGATAGGGAATAGGTAATTAGTCAATAGTCCACAGTCCAATCAATGTTGATTATTGACTTTCCCGAAATTAGTATAATCACCAAATTAATATCTTAACAAAAAATAATATAAATTGTATTCTGAAACACAAAAAAATACTATTCTACTACTAAATGAATGATTCTTTACCTTAAAGTATCCCTAAGAGTGAGGCAGCACCAGTATTAAAAAAACTAATGTTAAATAATAAACATTAATTCCTGTGAGAGAAAATATGCTATCTACCAGTGATGCCAGCGACACTATGGAAGAGACCTTGCAAATACAGTTAAGTCAACCAGTCCTGCAGCTAGGTTCCAACGGTAAAGCAGTGGAGGAACTGCAAAAACTCTTGTTTGCTTGGGGCATTTCTACAGGGCCGATTGATGGTAATTTTGGATACCAAACCGCACAAAGTGTTAAAAATTTTCAGCGCCGAGTCTTTCTGGAAGAAGATGGGATTGTAGCACAGCGTACTTGGCGTGCGCTTTACACAGGTGCGCCAGTAGATATGCCAGAATTGAGTCAAGGCTGCAACGGAGAATTGGTGAAGAAGGTGCAGCGCATTCTCAAATCAACCTGTGATTATATAGGACGGATTGATGGTAATTTTGGATCCATGACAGAATCAGCTCTGACAAGCTTCCAACGGCGCTATGAAGTGCCGATAACAGGCGTAGTGGAAGAGACCACCTGGTACGCCTTAAGTAAAGTACTTCATTAGTAAAAGTGATGAATTATGAGTTATGAGTTATGGATGCACAACTCTTAACTGATAATTCATCACTCTAACTTTTCTGTGAGGTGGGCAGCTGTGGTAATTGGGCGAATTTGTCCTGGTAAATCTCGATCGCCATTTGAGAATCTTCACGAGACGCGAGCGATCGCTTCACCTGACCTAGGTAAAGTGGTATAGAAATCCCTGGTTCCGGGTGAACAACAGTACGCAATCGAATAGTCAATTGGTTTTCTGCCCGTGTACCCAAGCGACCATAGGAATACAAATCACTAGCTGCTTGACGTAGGGTAGCTTCTAATTCTGATGGGGTAATTTGTGGTGGGATGGTAATGACCGCTTGAGTTGATCCGTTGTCATAAACCCGACTGTATTTTACTGCACCTGGAATGACAGTGCGAGACAAGGGCGTTAACGACAGAGCAAATAGACCACCCGTCAGCACTAGCATAAAGCCAGTGGCACCCACGCTCCGAAAGCGAATGCCCCATTTTAAAATAAAAGCCAAAACCGTCAAGGCAGCAAATACTAATGTTGCAATACCCGACCACTGGGCGTATTTGAGAAAGTCAGCAGGTGTGAGCATAAAGGTTGGCTACTTGGCGTGTCTTCTTATTTCAATGTTGCCATACCCTTGGAACACCTATACTTTTGTTACTTGACACTTATTAACTCGATGGATGCAATTTGAATGCGTGACAAATACCAAAAGAAGTTGCCTAAAGGCTTGCGTCTTCAAGTTTGCATCTTTATGACTGCTTTTGCAATTCTGATTTCCAGAAGACCAGATGCACTTTTCAATGCACAATTTTGGGCGGAAGACGGCAAATACTGGTGTTGAGCAGATTCTTACCCACGACAACCCAGTATTAGAGAATGCTGACTATACAACTCCCGTACCTACAGAAAATCAGACCATTCCTCACCGCGATGGTGCTGATCCCTACTACATAAAAGTGATACAGGGATGGAACCCCATTGTCAAGCCTAATCTTGACGCTCCATATCGAGGTCGTATTGGCGGATGTTAAGTTGCTCAGTTGAAGACTTATCAAACTCCCTCTGTTTTCTCTTCCTCTACGTCCTCAGCGCCTCTGTGGTAATTAACTATCCTCCAACAACCGTTGCAACGCCACCCTCATTTCTTCAGGTGTCGTCGTTGTCGTACCAAACCGCCGCACAACAATACTAGCCGCTAAATTACCTAAAATAGTCGCTTCCCATGCCGACGCCCCAGCAGTTAACGAGAGAGTTAACGCCGCCACCACAGTGTCTCCAGCACCCGTAACATCAAACACCTTAGTCCGATTAAAAGCTGGAATGTGATGTTCACCACCCTCGCTGTCAAACAAACTCATCCCTTGCTCGCCACGCGTAATCAAAATATGCTGCGCCTGCGTCAAGGCAAGCAAGTCTTGTCCTGCTTGAGTTAAAGTTGCTTCATCAGTAATTCCATAACCCACAGCAAGTTCTGCTTCCGGCAAATTTGGCGTAAATAACGTCGCCCCCTGATACCGTTCCAGATGTTTTTGGGCGTCCACAATTGTTCGGGAAGCAGACAGCGCCGCCGAAATCACAGGCTGAGTCAAAGTTCCATCGCCGTAATCAGAACATACAACGGCATCTATGGAATGAATTTGTTCTTTAATATATTGAGACAACTGCACTTGCAAATCTAAGTCTGGCAAATCGTCCGATTTTCGGTCTACCCGAACGATTTGCTGAGTCACCGATTGACGGGAATGACCAGAAATCCGCGTTTTAGTCACTGTCGGGCGATTGGGATCAACAAAAATACCATCAGTATTGATTTGTGCAGCTTCCAGGAGACCACGTAGCGCCCTTCCCTGTTCATCTTTGCCCAAAAGTCCTACTGCTAAAACCTTTGCCCCCAGTCGGGCAAAGTTGTAAATCGCATTCGCCCCACCTCCTGGCACTTGCTTGGTGGTTTCATGGCGGAGAATTAATACTGGTGCTTCGCGAGAAATTCTTTCCACCTGACCAGTAAGAAACTCGTCTAGAGTCAAATCTCCGATGACTAGCACCCGTGCAGAGGTGAATTTGTCTAACAGGGAGAACAATTGGTCAGCCGAAGCACGCAGTTTAGGGGCAAAATTAGGATCTAAAGACATATAGCAACAGAGTATTTAACACACCAGCACATCATCTTACAACCCAAAATCGGGAAATGGGGAGATGAGGAACATGAGGAAGATGAGGGGGATGAGGGGGATGAGGGGGATGAGGAAGATGAGGAAGAGACTTTTAATTTTGAATTTTGCGAAAAGTTGCCAGGAGGAGCCAGCGCTGCAGGAGGGTTTCCCTCCGCAGGCGACTGGCGTTGGTTTCCCGACAGAGCAAACTTTTCAAGACGAATTTTGAATTGATTTCTCCCCCTGCTCCCCCATCCTCTTATTCCCGCCACTGCACCTCGACAAAATACGCCTGTCGTCCCCAAAGGTCACGTGTACGTGTAATATTTTCAATTTCTAAATTGAAGGGAATTGAAGTTGTCAGGTAACGCTGCGCCAAAGCACCAATGTCAGGAGCTAGTTCAGCGGCTGTTGTCGCCGCTAAGCCCAAACCTATCAATTGCTCAATTGGTCCTCGCGGTAGCAGCAAATGCATTCCCACTGCTAGCCCAGCTGTGAGCAGCATTCCTACTGATGCATTTGTCCCACAACGGGGATGCACAGCTAAGTCCCATTCTCCGTTGGTAAGGCGATGTCGAGCAAGTGTTACCGCACGCCGCAAATTGCTGATATTTACCTCTCCATAGAGATAGAATCCCCGTTCTGTAGACAAACCCCCTAAAAGTTCGTTGTCAACTTGAAAATTGCTCGTCGGAGTTCTTGTGCGAGCTTGGAAGTTTTTTGATGCACTCAGAACCCAAACTGTAGCGTGTTCCAGCGCATGAACCTGTCGCACCATTAAAATTTCTTTTAATCCAGGGATAAACGATAGATGCCTCAGTAAATCCGCATCTTGTGTGGGCTGAGGTGCTGTAAAGTCAAAACTAAAAAAGTCAAAGGGAGACGAGCCACCTTTAGCAAAAGCGGAAGTATTCATTGCAACACTGCTCCCTAAGCTGATGGAGCAATAGAGATTTCTTTTAAATGTAGCGTTTCAGCCTGTGGATGGTTGCTAAATTTTGTTGATTATTGAACTTATTTGAGTCTACTAAAGGCAAAATTTTAATAAGGACACATAGCGGCAACGAGGTTTTTCCGTCTTGAAAGCTGAGAAACTTTGGCTTCCATGCTTTGTGGGCAAACCCAAAAAGCGCTTTCTGTCAAGCTTTCTGTCGCGCTGCTAGTGTCCTTATGCCTACGGTTGCAATGATTTCCACAGTCAATATCTTTATTTATGATCTGAGGAAAAACAACCTTTATCCAGAACGACATAATCCAGTACTCTGTGGTGCTTGATTTTGATAGGTTTACACTTAATACGTAAGTTGTGAGGAGGAGAACGATAAGTTACCAGTCAAAATGAGCTTGGCAGTATACTAGCAATTCATCTATTCGTTCTGATTAGGCAGAGGCAGAGGACAGCAATTTACATCATTCAAGCAGACTTTGCCCCAATGCAAAGCCCAGCGGACAAGAGCGACTCGGTTGTCAGTACCGGTCTTGGTGAGAATATTGCTGATATGGTTATCAACAGTACGCTTGCTTATTTCCAGTTTAGCTGCAATTTCTTGGTTAGTTAAGCCAGTGGCCACTAAGTCGATAATTTGCAGTTCTCTGTCTGACAGACTAACGGGGGTCTGAGACTCGCCACCAGCCATGAGTTATTTTATCCTCCCTAGTATATGTACTTAATCGCTCTTTCTCATTCTAGAAGATTCTTTTGTGGGTAGGTGTTTCAAATGTAAGCATAAATACTCATTTTAGAAGAAGTGGAGTTTAGGGAGTTAGGGGAGGCATCCCCCGCCCATGCGACGGCGGTGGGGAAAAGAAGAATCAAGATTTCAAATTCAAAATATCCCCCATACCCTTATACTTCATACCCATTCCAAAGCGGTAACACAAGTCAATTGTCAAGTATAAAATAAAACATTTCTAAAAAATAAAAGCCAAAATATTACTGATGCAAAATGAACAGTAAGGAGCAATATGTACGGCTGATTTGATTAACAAAAATTGCTATTTAATTGTATGAACGACTGCCGACAAAGTAGCATAAATTATTGTAGGTTTTATACTGGCAATTCCTAATCCAAAATCTGAAATTCAATGAGCAATCCCCGTGTTTTGTGCCTGGGTGAAGTTTTGTTTGACCGTTTAGCCGATCAACTGGGACGAAGGCTAGAAGAAGTTGAGTCATGGACTGCCTACCCTGGGGGAGCACCAGCGAACGTAGCCTGTGCTTTAGTGAAGCTGGGGACACCAGCAGCATTTATCGGCACCTTGGGTGAGGATGCACCAGGCAATGAACTGGTAGAACTATTACAAAAAGTTGGTGTGGATACAACTGGAGTTCAGCGTCATGCCACCGCACCAACCCGGCAGGTGAATGTAGTGCGTTCCCTTGAGGGCGATCGCACTTTTGCCGGCTTTAAAGATCATGACACCACAGAATTTGCAGATACGCGTCTCAAAGCTGATAAATTACCTCTTAAGTTATTTGAAGCAGCAGATTTTCTGGTTTTGGGTACTTTGGAACTCGCTTATCCTGAAAGTGAACAGGCAGTCCACCGTGCCCTTAAGCTCGCAGAACAGTACGATATCAAAATTTTATTGGATGTCAATTGGCGTCCGGTATTTTGGACAAATCCTGACATCGCTCCCCAAAAGATTCAAGAATTATTTAAGCAAGTAGATTTTCTCAAACTCTCAAAAGAAGAAGCCGAATGGCTATTTGACACCGCAGATCCGGGGGCAATTACTTACCGTCTTAATTCCGTAGAAGGCGTGGTGGTGACAGATGGGGAACACGGCTGCGCTTATTGCCTTGGTGAAAACGAAGGCAAAATACCAGCTTTTTCCATCCCCGTCGTTGATACAACGGGTGCGGGGGATAGCTTTGTCGCTGGGTTCATCCACCAGTTGCTCACTCATGGTATCCACAGCTTAAACGACTCGCAGACAGCTAGAAGAATCGTCACATATGCAAGTGCAACGGGGGCATTAACGACGACGAAACCAGGGGCGATCGCCTCGCAACCCACAGCAGATGAAGTGGAAGCTTTTCTGGCTTCGCGTCAAGTTTAGGGCGTAGCCCAAGTAGAGGTAAGGTGCAAGTAGCGATGTAGAAACTCGAGTGTTAAAGGAAGAAATAAATCCTTCCAAAAGTAAGGGGAGGGGGACACGGCGATGTGTGCCTCCTTACCCAATAAAATCAGAGGTTTTGGAATTTTCGGTCAGTTAACTTTGCCTGGAAGCACTAGCTCACATGACTTGATTAGCAACGAAGATGCCCGTAGTGCCATTCGCCAAACTAGCGTAGAAAGCGATTTGACCGACATCATTCAGTCCTTCTCCAAAAAACTCAAGGTTTGTCACCGTCGAACCAAACAGAGAATCGCCGGTGGCAATAACCTTATCAGCTATCGGATCTGATCCAGTGTAGATGCCTTCACCACGGATATCAGCGTCTAGGGAAGCTAGAAAAGCGACATCTCCACTGTTATTGATAGAAGGATTGAAGTTAAAGCGAGCAAAGGGACCAGTGGTATCAGCAATAGTTGAAATCACGCCATCGTTTTTGGTGAAGATGCCACTGCCTCCTGCATCTAAGCTAGCACCAAAGGCTACTGTTCCTGCATCGTTGAGCGAAGGGTTATCTAAGGAGAGAGTGCCGAAACTGCTGAAAGGTCCACCATTATCAACAACGGTAGTGAACACCCCGTTGCTATAAGTGGATAGACTATCCGTACCATTAGAAGGTTGTAAAGTTCTATAGACTACCGTTCCTTCAGCATTAATATCAGAACTAGAGAACCTAACAAACTTGTCGCTGGTCTCAACGATAGGAGTGAGCGCTCCACCATTACCAGTGAAAACGCCTTCACCCGATGCATCTAGAAGAGCCTGAAAAGCAACCTTTCCCTCATCGTTGATAGAAGGAGAAAATACAGACGAAAAGGAGCCGCTACTGTCAGCGATGGTAGAAGTCGCTTCACCGTTACCGACAAAGATACCAATGCCACCCGCGTCTACGTCAGCAGCAAAAGCCACCGTTCCTTGGTTGTTGAAGGAAAAATCGCTGTAGACGAAAGAAAAAGGACCGTTGGTGTCGGCAATCGTGGTCGTAGCCCCACCGTTACCAATGAAGATACCGTTACCTCCTGCATCTAATTCAGCAGCAAAGGCAACTGTTCCCGTATTGTTAATCGCAGGTCTAGGATAATTCGTGAAAGATTTCAACGGACCAGTGGTGTCAGCAATCTTCGTAAATCCATAACTTACAGCTTTCCCTGGCACACTAATGAAATCGCTATTGTCTATCGTGCTACTGTTAACTCCTTGCAAAACTGCTAAAAGCTGACTCGTGACTTTATCAGTGATGATGGTGTCGCTGGCGGACGCCCCTGTACCTTGAGAGACGTTCAAATCTTCAAAACTAAGCCCCTTCGTTAACTCAATTAAATGGTTTCCCGTGCCAAAGTCAGTAATCAAGTCCGCAGAAGCTAAGGTAGAGCTGCCTGTGTTTGTGCCAATGACAAAGACGTTGTCTCCCTTACCACCTGTGAGATTGTCCTGACCCTTGCTAGCATAGAGGCGGTCATTACCGTTTCCACCTAAGAGCGTATCATTGCCATCCCCGCCTTGAAGCGTGTCTTGACCATTTCCGCCATCAAGTACGTCATTTCCCCCTAGACCATCAAGGGAGTCATTGCCATTCGAGCCGAAAATGCTATCAGCATCAGAAGTCCCAACGAGGGTGTCGTCTTGAACGGTACCATTGATGAGTGACATAAGTTTTCTTTCTACCTGCTCAACTCAATAACCTTAGTCTTGTCCAACCTAGGCGTCTAGAATCGGTCATCCTAAATGTATAAGGCTAGTTAATAGATGCTTTCAGAAAAGGAACTGGGGTTGATGCGAAGTTATTTAGGATTACCCTGAGTTCCAAACAGCTTGGTCTTACTAGACAAAAGCAAAACTTGTTCTGCTTTATAAAGTACAAAAACTCATTTGAATATCTCAAGCAACTCCCCATATCTTCAACGTATCTTCATATATATATAAAGAGCAGCCAGAGCAATTGCTAGCTGGTTTTATCGACTGAACCATAAATTTGCTCTGTTGGGGCTGCAACGAATACACGAGTTGAAACGCATGTTGAGCTTGCGCTTCTGCGGCACCGTAGTTATAAACTTTAGGTAAAAATAGACGGTGAAATGGTGCTGCGATGCGATCTGCTGAAAGCAGCAGCGCTAGCACTTCGTGCCGCTCCGCTAACGCTATCGCCTCCCAACCCACCGCAGATGAAGTCGAAGCTTTTCTTGCTTCGCATCAAGTTTAGGGAGTAGCTAGCACACGTCGCTGGGATATCAGCACGGCAATAAGGCGGCAAGAAAATCTTCAGCGCCTTCTGTATATGTTCAAATTAATACCTAGCACTTAATGTTAAGGTTTGATTTTGACCATCACGACTCCGTGAGAAGGAACCTCAGCAGCAAAAAGACCTCTGTATTCTCCCAAATTTTTCTTTTGCCAAAGGTCTCGGACTTCAAATATTAAGGTTGTTGGATATCCAATTTCTGACCAAGAAACGGAAATATTTGCTTCAGCTTTACTACGATTAAGTAGTACAACAGCACGAGTTCCATCTGCAACCGGTTTTACCCAAACTTCAAACTCACCGTCATCTCTGACTTTACGACCTTGTATACCCAAAGCATCTTGATTTATGGCGATGACTTCCTGATTGGTCAATATTTGAGTAATTTCTGGTTTCATATTTCGCAAGTCATTGCCTGCCATAAGTGGAGCAGATAAAATCGACCAGAGGCTAAAATGCGCTTGGTATTCAGTGGGCGACATAGCGCCGTTTCCTATCTGTAACATATCTGGATCGTTCCAATAACCGGGACCTGCAAAGGACTCCAAACCAATCTGCTGGTCAAGAATCCCCATAATGCCTATTCCACCCCAATCCTGTTTGCAATCCCAGCAATCGAGAATATCATTAGTGGTTCGCCATAGATTTCCCACATCCTTTGCCCAAAGCCAAGGTTTGCTACTGCCCCATTCGCAGATACTGTATACAATCGGTCTACCTGCTTGCTTGAGGGCATCTCTCATAATGGAATATGCAGCCACGGAATTTTGTTGCCCGTTATTGCACCAGTCATATTTCAAATAATCCACTTCCCAAGCAGCATATTGACGTGCATCTTGAAATTCATAGCCCCAACTTGCTGGTCTTCCCTGACAGGTTTTGGTTCCAGCAGTGGAATATAAACCAAATTTCAGTCCTTTGGAATGAACGTAATCTGCTAGCACCTTCATGCCAGAGGGAAATTTTTTGGGGTCGGCAATAATATTACCTGATTCGTCTCTTGCTATTTGCCAACAGTCGTCAATAACAATGTATTGATAACCTGCGTCTTTCATTCCACTGCTAACCATCGCATCGGCGATTTCTCTAATTAATTTTTCATTGATGTTTTCGCAGCCAAATTTATTCCAACTGTTCCATCCCATTGGGGGTGTTAACGCTAGACCGTTGTCCAGCGCTTGACATTCAGGTTGATAAAGGAAAAATAAAATAACAACTAATAACCCAAGTTGCGGGTTATCTGAGTTCGAGCGCTTCGCAGTCTGAGATTAATGCGATCGCCAATGCCAATTTAGCGGTTGCGCAGAGCGCAACCGTCACTCAGAGTTAGTTCCAATGAAGA
>JAHHIB010000028.1 GCA_019359075.1 Kalymmatonema hyalinum WJT4-NPBG1 | reverse complement strand
TGATGAATATTCCTCTTGTGTGAGGTTAACGATGTATTTTTCTGCCATTTGTGAATACCGAGATTTTCAACTAGTTTCTCAGTAACCTGGACACCTGTCAAAATCTCTGTGGTGAACTACTAGTTGAGTTGAAAGTCTCTTTAGACTTGCATATAACTGTAGGTTGGGTTGAGTCAAACGAAACCCAACAAAATCCAGCACTCGTTGGGTTTCACGCCGTTCAAACGCCACTTTGCTCAAGTCGGGAAACCCTTCCTGTGCAAGTGGCTCCCCAACCTACGATTCTGTGCGCCTTCAAAGAGAACTGGTATTAGCTACCCAACTATTACCTCACTGTTCCTCTGTATAATCTGTACTTACAGTAACCTGCTGCCAAGTATGCAAATCCGTTTTGACCCATTCCAATTTTTCCTGAATTAGGCTCATGGCATCCGTGCCTAATACCAGTCGCATCGGTGGATGAGGACTTTCCACAGCTTGAATGATGGCTTGCGCCGATGCGGCTGGATTGCCAAGTTGCTTACCATCCATCTCTTTGAACCACTGCAACGAAGCCCCGCTCACCGGGACATAAGCATCAATGGATTGTTCCGCTGCTGCCAAAGAGCGTCCGTTGAAGTCTGTGCGAAATGCCCCAGGTTCAATTAAAGTGACTTTAATTCCAAAGGATTTCACCTCTTTAGCCAGGGCTTCAGATGTGCCTTCCAGGGCGAATTTAGTGCCACAGTAGATGCTGCTTCCACCAAATCCCACTAATCCTGCTGTGGATGACATATTCACAATGTGACCGCTGCCTTGCTGACGCATCAAGGGCAAGACAGCTCGCATTAGACGGAGCGCCCCAAAGAAGTTGGTTTCAAACTGTTGGCGAATATCAGCATCACTGACTTCTTCAAGTGCTCCAATTAGTCCATAGCCAGCATTGTTGACCAGCACATCAATTCGACCAAATGTGGCGATTGCTGTATCAACTGCTGCTTGTATGTCTTGGGATGATGTTACATCCAGACGTACAGCCTTTGCAAGCTTTGGATAGTGCTCAATCAAAGCGCGAAGTTGCTCTGGTTCGCGAGCAGTAGCAAGCACTTCGTCGCCCTTCTTCAAGACAGCTTCTGCTAGGGCACGTCCGAACCCTGTTGAACATCCTGTAATTAACCAAACTTTAGGAGCGACACGATTTTTGTCTCTTGTCATTTGTTTTCTCCAATACAAAAGCGATGAGACGCGCCTCATATTTCTTACGATAGGAGACAGCCATGTGACTGTCCAATATATATTTGACTAAGATTAATAGGTTAGACATATAAGTGTGATAGAACTACGGCATCTCCACTACTTCCGAAGCGGTGGCTGAGGAACTACACTTTAGTCGAGCAGCTGAGCGGTTGCACATTTCCCAACCCCCGCTCAGTCAGCAAATTCGCAGTTTGGAAGATGAACTAGGAGTCAAGCTGTTTGAACGAACGAAGCGGCAAGTGCATCTAACTGAAGCAGGCAAAGTGTTTTTAGAGCGCTCCTATGGAGTGTTAGCGCAACTCGAACAGGCTATCGTTGTGACACAACAGATAGGGCGGGGTGAGGTTGGACGGTTGGCGATCGGCTTTGTTGACTCTGCAATGTATACGTTACTACCAGAGATTGTAAGGGTATGAGCGAGAACAGTTTCCGGCGGTAGAACTGCGATTGCATGAACTGACGACTGCTCAACAGATTCAAGCGCTGCATCACAAACAGGTTGATATCGGCATTGTTCGTTCTGCCATCAGCGAACCAGGTTTGAGTGTGGAGTGCCTTTTGCCAGAATCATTGGTCTTGGCGTTGCCAGAAACCCATCCGTTGTCTGCCCAGACTCAAGTGTCGCTCTCCACATTGGCTTCGGAATTATTTATCCTATTTCCTGCCAAAATGGGACCCATCTTTTACGAGCAGATTATTACCATTTGTCAACAAGCTGGATTTCGTCCGAAAGTGGCTCAAGAGGCAGTTCAGATGCAGACGATCATCGGCTTGGTTGCAGCAGGACTGGGCATTGCGATCGTTCCCGCCTCCTTGCAAAACTTCCACAGAAGCGGAGTCATTTACAGACCCTTACAAGAGCAGACGCCTAAAACCGGACTTTATCTTTCTTGGCGGCAGCATGATTCCTCACCAGTAATAAGAGCATTTCTCAGCTTGGCACGGAAGACGACACGGCGGGGAGTCAAATCGTGACGATACGTGAGCAGTTAGGGAACAATCACCTCACCGGCGGAGCGCCTCCAAGTACTGTCGCCCACCAGTCGGGGGTGAGCGGGCTGTGATCGCGGCAAATGGTGCTAGAGTTGGCTACCTGCGTTGGCAGGTTGTTTCCCGGGAGATACTGGACTCCGTTGGGTTGGAGGAAATACCTGCGAACTCGGTTGACATCGACATCTTGATCGGCGAGGTCAGCTACGTGGGGCGGGGCATCGGACCCCAAGCCTTGCAGCTACTCATAAAGCGCCTGCGCGAAGACGCTTCACATCCTATGCTAGGACTTACCACGTCTGTCCACAATTACGCTGCACAGCGAGCATACCGCAAAGCGGGCTTTAGGGACTTGCGGGAGTAAGATGCGCCAGGCTATGGTAGGTGCCTCCTCATGGTTATGAGCTTGAGCCATGGCTAGGAAAGGTACAATCCATGCTCGGTCTAACCCGAAGTAAAAAGTAGATCTCCGTCCGCTCTTCGCCAACGCCACAGTGCAAGGCTTCTTTCGGAATTAAAAAGGGGGCTAGGAACTGTAACTTAATTCCTACCCACTTCTACCCATTACTACTCCTGATTGGGTAGGTCTGAGATGAGTTGATCAACAAACTCTCTTAACCGTTCTTGCCAATTGGGGACAGCTTTAAGTTTTTCTAATTGACCTTTTCGACCTTTAAAGCTTATCGGCTTGGTTTCGAGTGGCTCGTCACCATAGGGTAAAGCTCCAAGTTTATGCTTTTTCTGGAATGGCATTGACCTTTGGTGTCTATATTCGTAGACTAATATATAGTACATTGAGAGGTCGATTCAATGCAACTAGTAGAAAAACACGTCATTAACCGACAACATCAGTTTTGGAAAGAATGTGACCAGCTAGCATTCAAGTCTAAAGACTTATACAATGCTGCGAATTACATTCAACGTCAATATTTTTTTGAGTCCGGCAAGTACCATACGCTTCCTAGTCTCTACCATTTAATCAAGAATCACGAAGCTTACCGAGCACTGCCGACCAAAGTGTCTAAGCAAATTTGCAAAGTACTTTCTCAAGCTTGGACTAGCTTTATAGGTGCAATGAAAGCATGGAAAAAAAACCGCTCAAAGTTTTTAGGTAAACCAAAGATTCCTGGTTACAAGCACAAAACAGATGGTAGAAACGTTGTTGTTTATCCAGATGAAAGTGTGTCAAGACCAGGACTTAGTCAAGGTTTTGTAATACTTTCACAGTGCGGTATTAAGATATCTACAAAAACTCGGACTGTTGACCAGGTAAGGATTGTACCTCAAAAAACTTGTTATGTAATTGAGGTTATCTATACTCAAGAACAACAGCCAGAAACACAAGGCTATAGTGCAGCAATTGACCTTGGTTTAAGTAATTTAATGACTGCTACATCTAACAATCCAGGTGTCAAACCTTTGATTGTGAATGGCAAACCATTGAAAGCAATTAACCAATTCTTCAATAAGCGTAAAGCTAAAGTTCAATCTATAGAGGCAAGCCGACAGGTTTTAGACTTGATTCACAAGCGCAATAACCGAGTTTCTAACTATCTTCACACAGCCTCTAGACGTGTGATTGATTGGTCTTTGGCGTCGGGTATCAGTCACTTAATTATTGGTAAGAATGATGGCTGGAAGCAAGATATCAGTATTGGTAAATCCAACAACCAGCAATTCACCGCAATACCTCACGCTCGACTCATCCAAATGCTTGAATACAAAGGTGCTTTGGTTGGAATCAAGGTGATCACGACTGAGGAAGCATACACCAGCAAGGCAAGTGCTTTAGATGACGATGCCTTGCCCAAGCACCTTAAAGCAGCGCCTTGCTTCTCTGGTAAGAGGATTAAGCGCGGTCTGTATAGGTCGAAAACTGGTAAATTAATCAATGCCGATGTCAATGGAAGTCTGAATATTGGACGAAAAGTAATTCCCAACTTCATGGAGGGAATAGAGGGACTGCCGTTTGTCCCTGTAGTGGTTGACCCATTACGAATGCATTTGACCACATTTGTCTAGTTTTGACTAGATATGAGTACGTCTGTGTGAGCGGTTATACTACTTTAATCACCACCCTCTTGCAGGTCTTGTGCAAATGGTGACAGCTTGTCTAAGGACTTCGCCACTGCCATAACTTGTTCTGAAGTCTTGGTGGCAATATTAGCAAATTCCAGAACAGATTGGCTGGCGGAGGTTGAAGCCTTTGCTTGCATAGGAGCGGTTTGGGCAAGCTCATCGACCAGTTTTTTCATTTGGTCAGTTATAGTGATAATCTCATTGAACTTGTGCTGAGTTTGTTTTACCAATTCAGTCCCGATTATCGCCTGTTCTACCCCAGACTCCATAGCAGCAATAGATTTATTGGCTTCTGTCTGAATTTGGGCAACTAGTGATTCTATTTCTGCTTCTGCAATACTCGCGTTCAATTGCTGCACTTGAGAAACTGCGTTGTCAGCAAGCATTGCCAATTTTTGACCAACTTCTGGGCTGCGACTTGCTTCAAGTGCCGTATTCATGACTTGGAGCTTTAGTTGAGATGCAATATTACTAATGAGCCTGGCTACCTGCGAGAGCTTTTGGGAAGGTTCGTCTAGATGCTTAATATTCTCAACAGCTTGCATAACCGTTGCTTGGATAGTACAGAAGCTGTCTAAAATCGGGTTCATAGACTCATGCCCATCCTCTACTAACTGACTCAGCCGCTGATCCTGGAGTTCTGCTTGTTGCGCACAAATCAGCATTCTCAAAGCCGAATCAGCCAACGTTTGAATTTGATTGTAGGCAGATGTAACAGACTCCATCTGGCCCAGAGCCTCGTTTGAAAGGGTTTGGACAACTGTTTCACTACCTGTAAGCAGTTCTGACACCTGACGCTGGAGTGCTTCTTTTTGTTGACGCTGCTCGCGTTCTGCTGCTTCAGCAAATTCGTACGCCTGCTCTACCTGGTATAGCAGCCGGGCATGGTCGAGAGCAAATCCCACTTGCATAGCTATCTGGGCAACCAAATCAATTTCAGGCTGCTGCCAATCACGAGGTCCGGAGCACTGATGTGCAATCAATAAGCCAAATAGCTGGTCGTCCTTGAGAATGGGCGCAACTAAATTTGCCTTGACAGCAAAGGGTTCGAGTTGACCAATGTAACAATCGCTCAATCCTGCTTCATAAATGTTATTAGTCGCTTTCACTCGACCTGCTTGGTACATTTCTACATAGCCCTGTGCGAAGCAGGGGTCTTTGATTTTGGCTCGCAACGCTTTCGGAAAACCAGGAATCACTGATTCTGCAATCACAGTTCCATACCCATCGGCGTCAAAGCCAAAAACGAGCACTCGGTCAGCGCCCACTGCTTTGCGAACTTCATTAACGGTGGTTTTGAGGACATCTTCTTCGTTAAGCGATTCCCGAATGCGCCGCGTCATGTCCCCAAGCAATTGAGTTCGGACACCTTCAGCATCGATTCGCTGAAGCAGCCGCGCATGGTCGAGAGCAAATCCCACTTGCATAGCGATCTGGGTAATTAAATCAATTTCATACTGCCGCCAATCACGAGGTGCGGAACACTGATGTGCAATCAATAAGCCAAATAGCTGCTCGTCCTTGAGAATGGGCGCAACCAAATTTGCCTTGACGGCAAACGGTTCGAGTTGACCTATGTAACAATCGCTCAAACCTGCTTCATAAATGTTATTAGTAGCTTGAACTCGACCTGCTTGGTACTGTTCTACATAGCCCTCTACGAAGCAGGGGTCTTTGATTTTGGCTCGCAACGCTTTCGGGAAACCTGGAATCACGGATTCTGCAATCACGGTTCCATACCAGTCGGCATCAAAGCCATAAACAACGGCTCGGTCAGCACTCAGTGCTTTGCGAACTTCTTCAACGGTGGTTTTAAGGACATCCTCTTCGTTGAGCGATTCGCGAATGCGGCGGGTAATGTCTATAAATATCTGAGCTTGATCGGCTTTGGTATCTATCCGTTCTAGCAGCTTAGCGTAGTCGAGAGCGAATCCCACTTGCGTAGCTATCTGGGTGCAGAAATCAATCTCGGCTCGCTGCCATAAGCGTGGTGCGGAGCACTGATGTGCAATTAATAAGCCGAATAGCTGGTCGTTCTTGATAATGGGCGCAACCAAATTTGCCTTAACACCAAATCGCTCCAGCAACCCAATATGACAATCACCGAGATTAGCTTTATAAATATCATCAATAGCACGAACACGACCGTTTCGGTATTGTTCGACATACCCTCCCTGGAAACAGGGGTCTGAGATTGTCGTCCACAATGTTTTCGGCAATCCGGGAGCAACTGATTCTTCTACAAAGGTTCCATCCAAGTTGGAATCGAAACGAAAGATGACCACGCGGTCAATTCTTAGAGCTTTGCGGACTTCTTCAACAGTGGTTTTGAAGACATCTTGTTCACTAAGGGATTCCCGAATACGCTGGGTAATGTTCATCAACACCCGCGATCGCTCAGCTTCAGCTTCTTGTTTCCATAGCAAATCCGGAAGCTGTTCTTTTACTAAGCTCATGTTTGTCTCTAAGACAACCAGTTCATCTTTGCTCCTGATGGGAGCGCGAGTACCAACCTCTTGACGTAGGCTATTCACCATACTGCTAGAGACTGCACTCGCGTTCAGGACTGGACGAATGGCGCGATTAGCTAAAAATGCTGCGATCGCACCTGCCAACACTGCCGTCACCCCTGTTTCAATTAACAGAAGTGACAGTAGTCTGTCTAGTGCTTCACTTTTTGCTGGACTTGTGGTATCCGTTTGTCTAGATTGGGAAATCTCTTTGGAAGTCAACTGGCTACCAAAGTAGTAAGTGACTGTCCCTACTGCCAACACAGGCAGCATACTGATACCAAGCGCCCAAGCTATTGCCTTGGTCTTCAAGCTCGATTCCTGTCGCTTCTGCTCCTGAGGAACCTCTTGAAGCTTTTTTGCCTGATTAAATTTTTGCTCGGCTGGCTTTTGAGAAGAAGGCTGAGTCATACACGAAATTTGGTTCTGCTGCAACAACTTATTGAGGACAAAAGTATTGGTCACTACATCCAGTTCCTCAACTAGGGAGGTACGGTAATGCACCTTTGGCATTGCTACTGAGTCAAAGGTAGATCAAATTGCAACCTTGTCCTGACTTTATCTAGGGCTTTTGTGTAGGAATAGGCTTGCCAGAAGTAGGCGTAAAATCAGAGTTCCTGCAACAAGGGGCATCGCTCTACAATCCTTACATGGTTTGCTTTTCACTCCTTAGCCTTTCTGCCTCTCCTCAAGGGTCTGATGCTGCGAAATAATAATTTTATTATATTAGTATTCAATGTTATTAAAATATATTATATTCTTATGTGAATTCCCGGTTAAGCATTCAAAAACTGAGTACGTGAGCATTTTATAACAATAAGCACGATAAGAGCAACTGCACATACCAAAGACACTATTCTCAGTGTTGGGTTGTCCCACTGTTTCATAGCAACTGCAACCAAAGCCCAAACTGTGACTCCTGGATAAGCAATGTCTCGACGCTGAACAGCAATGAACGTAGCAAGTGCGGCTGCAACTAGCAACATAATAACTGTCCATACTTCGGCAGAAATTCCCCAACCATTCCAACCCACAAAATACAACGCAGACGCCACATTCACAATGGTTGCTACACTAATCCACGCTAGATAAATACTGATAGGAATGGTAACGCACCACTTCTTGATACGAGATACAGGATTTGTGCCAATCCCTAACCTTAGATATATAGTGATCAGGGGTAGCAAAATTCCTAGCATTGCCACCACCGAAAGAGCAAAAAGCCGGGACAGGAACAGATAAACCCAGATACTTTGGGCAAAACAAGCAATCACCAGCAAGTAGCTTATTTTGCGTAAATCGGAATCATGTCTCTGGTTTGGCAAAACTTGGTAGATTCCTAGTGCAAAAAGACCAAGGTAAATCAATCCCCAAATTGCAAAGGCGTAATTAGCAGGAATAATCTGCACATTTTTGAACAAAGTGTTAGAAATTTCGCCAATACTGAGTCCATTTAAGGGAAAAATATTCGACACGACGTTGACGACAAAAGCGCCGATAATCGCAGCTAGAGTCACAAGCTGTCGCAGTAAATCTTGGTCATAGCTAGAGTTGGATTGCTGCATAGCTCAGATTGCACCACTTATCTACTCTGTTGTGCTTCTAGCTTACATCTTCTTTATTGGAGCTTGACAACTCACAAGCAACGATAGTTATTTATTAAATAATGAGCGTTCGATATAAAATCAGCCGAGAGATGCCGAAGATTGTTGACCATGACCAATACCGCAAAGAATTGCTCAGTAAGTGCTTTGATTTATTCGCCGACAAAGGCTATGCTGCCATTACCATGCGCCAAATAGCTGAAGGTTTAAGTGTTTCTACTGGGACGCTGTATCACTACTTTCCCAGTAAACAGGCGTTATTTGAGCAATTGGTAGAAGAGATATGTGAGCGAGATGTATTGCTGGCAAAGGCTGAGTTGGAAGGAAAGCAAACTTTGCCGGAACGGATGGAAGCTTTAGGAAAATTTTTAGCTAAAAACGAAGATTATTACATTAAGTGGACTTATTTACAAGTTGATTTTTGTCAGCATCAAGACTCTAAGGAAATGCAGGGTAGTAATGCGTTTCAACGTGCAACGAAGCGATATGAACAGACAATCTATGATATTTTAGGCATTCAAGACCCAGTGCTAGCTTGGTTTATTTTTAGTCTGATTGATGGCTTAATCCTTGAGCGACTTATGGATAATGAAATGGTTTCTATTCCTGAACAATTTGCTTTGTTGAGCAAAATGCTAACGGCATATTTAGAAAAATAACTATCGAATCATACTGCTAAGAGCTAATGAGTGAGGAAAATTTATGAATGTTAAGGTATTATCAAAACCTGGGAATCGATGGTTAATTGGGCTAGTTGTAGGTGCAACTGCAATCACAGGTGGAATTGTTTTTTATGGCATTTCCCAGTATGGGATGGTTAGTCAAAAACCCGCACCTGTGGAAACTGCTCCTCCAGTAAAAAAAGTGACAGCATTAGGACGACTCGAACCGGAAGCCGAGGTGATTAAGCTGTCTGCACCTCTAGCATTGGATGGCGATCGCATTGCTCAACTGCTCGTCAAACAGGGTGACAATATAAAAGCTGGACAAGTTGTGGCGCTTCTCGACTCACGAGATAAACTCCAAGATGCTCTATCGCAAGCACAAGAGCAAGTTAAGATGGCTCAAGCCAAACTCGCACAAGTAAAAGCTGGGGCAAAATCCGGGGAAATCTTTGCTCAAAAAGCAACTATTGAGCGCTTGCAAGCACAGTTGCAAAGTGACACAATAGCTCAAGAAGAAGCGATCGCCCGACTAGAGGCACAGTGGGTAGGCGACAGAACAGCGCAAGAAGCAACAATTCGGAGACTTGAGGCGGAACTCAACAATGCTCAAGCCGAAGATCAACGCTATCAGCAGTTATACAAAGAAGGAGCTGAATCTCGTTCCTTATTTGATAGCAAACGCTTGACTTTAGAAACCGCACAACAGCAACTCAACGAAGCCAAAGCAGTTCTTAGCCGAATTAATACCACTGCTAGCAAACAAGTTCGTGAAGCGAAAGTGGCGCTACAAAGAATTCATGTTACTGGTGTCAAGCAAATTAAAGAAGCCAACGCCACCCTAGACAAAATTGCAGAAGTTCGTCCTGTGGATGTGCAAGCGGCGCAAGCGGAAGTTGATAATGCTTTTTCAGCTGTCAAACGCGCACAAACTGACTTGGAACAAGCTTATATCAAGGCACCAACAGCAGGAAGGATACTGAAAGTTCATACGCGAGTTGGAGAAAAAATAAGTGACTCTGGCATTGCTGACTTAGGACAAACTGAGCAAATGGTTGCTGTTGCAGAAGTTTATCAATCCGACATTAGTAAAGTGAAAACCGGACAAAAAGCAGTTGTCAAAGGTCAAGGGTTCAACGGAGAATTGCAAGGAACCGTTTCGCTCATTGGCTTGCAGGTTAACCGACAGAACGTTTTCAGCAATCAACCAGCGGAAAATCTGGATAAGCGAGTCATTGAGGTGAAAATTCGCCTCACACCCGAAGACAGCAAGCGAGTTGCAGGTTTGACCAACTTGCAAGTGCAAACAGCGATTGAACTATAAATTTTCTTTGCGAGAAAATATAACGGATGTTCGTTATAGATTGGTGTCACGAGGAGATTTCTAAAAAATGCTTTGCAAAACGTCTCGAATCCGAATTCTCAGGAAAACTTATCCTTGGACAATTTTGGCAATTACAGCTTGTAGACTCACGTACTCAAACGGTGTCAAAAGGAATAGAGAAAAAACTCGTTTTTTGATGGCTTACTTCAGGATTGACTTTGCAAGCATTCTATCGCTCATGAATGACATGCTTTTTTAAATTAACTAGAACAGAGGTGTCAAAATGCTGAAAACTATCTACTTAATTCTTTGCATCCTAGGTACTGTTTTACCGTATTCACAATTTGTTCCCTTTCTTTTAGAACATGGGCTGGATGTGAACCTTTTCCTAGAACAGCTTTTCACTAACAGAATTTCCGCATTCTTTGGTATGGATGTGATTGTCTCATCGCTGGTTCTGTGGGTATTTGTCTATTGGGAAGGTTCGCGTTTGAAGATGCAAAATTTGTGGATTTATATTGCAAGTAATTTGTTAGTTGGTGTTTCTTTGGGCTTGCCTTTGTTTCTCCTCATGCGACAAGGCAAACTTGAAGAAACAACACTCGCTGTATAAGCTAACCAACAAGATTCCCGACTTCTTGAAGAAGGCGGGAATCTAAGCCTGAGTTTAGTGTGTCAAGGAGTTTTTTGAAATGTTTCGTAAATGGCTTCGTAGAACCCCGCTGGCATTGCGGCAGGTGATGAAAGAAAAAACTCGTCTGGCGGTGGCAGTGGCAGGTATTGCCTTTGCAGATATGCTGATATTTGTGCAAATGGGCTTTCAAGATGCACTCTTTGACAGTGCGACACAGCCTCATCGCCTGCTGGAAGCAGATTTGGTGATGACTAATCCTCAATTACAAACCCTGTTCTCTGTCAAAAGCTTTTCTCGTGAACGACTTTATCAAACGTTGAGTCATGAAGGCGTTGAGTCGGTGAGTTCTGTCTACATCAGTTTGGGACAGTGGAAAAATCCAGAAACTCGGATTAACCGCTCCATTTTGATTTGGGGAATTGAGCCAGACGCTCCTAGCTTGAATTTGCCAGAAGTGAAGCAAAATGCAACGCATCTTAAACTTTTAAATAGAGTATTGTTTGACCGTGCTGGACGTCCAGAGTACGGGGCAGTTGCCGACGCTATGCAAAAGCACGGAACGCTGGAAGCAGAACTCAATAGTCAGAACATTCAAGTCACTGGGCTGTTTACCATTGGTGCCTCATTTGCTGTTGATGGTAATGTGATTACGAGTGATTCAACGTTTCTGAAATTGTTTCCAGAACGTCAACCCAATCAGATAGAAGTCGGTTTAATTAAGCTCAAACCTGGTTTCGATCCGACGCAAGTGCAAGCACAGCTTGCCAAACAATTGCCAGTAGAAGATGTGCGAGTTTTAACACCGGAAGGTTTTGCGGCGGTGGAAAAATACTACTGGGAAAGTCAAGGGACAATTGGATTCATTTTTGGACTTGGTGTCATTGTGGGATTTATTGTGGGAATCGTGATTGTGTACCAGATTCTCTACAGTGATGTTTCCGACCATTTACCAGAATATGCCACGTTGAAGGCAATGGGCTATAGCGACGGCTATCTTCTCGGTGTCTTGTTTCAAGAAGCATTGCTGTTGGCGGCGTTGGGGTATGTGCCTGGATTTTTGATTGCGATCGCACTCTACCAGCTAACATACGCAGCAACTCTACTACCTATTGGCATGACACTTGCACGTGCGATCGCTGTGTTAATCATAACGATAGTCATGTGCACCTTTTCTGGGGCAGTCGCGATGCGGAAGTTACAATCTGCCGATCCAGCCGACGTATTTTAGTGGGTAAATGATGACAGAAATTATGTCCTAGGAGTACCCCAATGTCAAATAACTCGACAAATGCATTGAACAATGAAAGTCGTGATGCGTGGAACACTAACGCTTCTGTTTGGGACGCCCGGATGGGTGATGACGGGAACGACTTTCATCAAGTACTGATTCGTCCAGCGATCGAAAGGCTGCTGGAGGTAAAATCAGGCACTCGGATTTTGGATATAGGCTGTGGAACTGGGCTGACAACCCGCAGATTAGCTAGCTTGGGCGCACAGGTGGTAGGAATAGATTTTGCCGAAGAGATGATTGCCTCTGCCCGCAGGAGAACTCAACAGGATGAAACATCAATTGAGTATCACGTTCTAGATGCTACGGATGAGATAGCTTTACTTGGGCTGGGGGAACGTTCCTTTGATGCTGCTGTATCCGCGATGGCACTTATGGACATGGCAGAAATTGATCCCCTGCTACGGGCACTGACAAAGTTACTACGTCCTGGAGGCTGCTTCGTCTTTGCCGTGATGCATCCTTGCTTCAACAACACATATGTGAGTATGGCTGCAGAAGTCAAGGATTGCGAAGGTCAGCTTGTGAGTGAATACTCAGTCAAAGTGTCTGGGTATCTACAACCCTCCACCACAAAAGGATTAGCACTTGAAAATCAACCAAAACCACATCTGTACTTTCATCGACCGTTGCACATTCTGTTGAGTGCAGCATTTCGTGTTGGATTTGTACTCGATGGCTTAGAAGAACCAGCTTTTCCATCTGACCATTCTTCTAACACTCGCTTTTACAGTTGGTCTAACTTTACTCAAATTCCACCTGCGCTTGTTGCCAGGTTGAGATTTTCTGATGAATTGTTACGCAAATCCTAGGCAATTAGTCAATAACATTCACATACAGAACAAACTATGAAAAAAGTAACTTCTTCTCATAACTCGATGCACATAGTAACAACTCAACCCGTCATCTGTGCAAGTAACCTCAATCATTACTTTGGTGAAGGTACGCTTCGCAAACAAGCCTTATTTGATATCAACCTAGATATTTACTCTGGTGAAATTGTGATTATGACTGGACCTTCAGGTTCAGGAAAAACAACTTTGTTGACTCTTATGGGAGGACTACGTTCTGCCCAAGAAGGAAGTTTAAAGATTTTAGGACAGGAAATGCATCGTGCGAGTAAAAAGCAGCTGCGAGATGTTCGCCGTCAAGTTGGCTATATTTTCCAAGCACATAACCTCATGACATTTTTGACAGCGAAAGAAAATGTCCGGATGTCGTTAGAGTTACATGACGAGTTTTTAGATCAGGACATCGATGCTCAAGCAGTTACGATGTTGGAGAGTGTTGGTTTGGGAAATCGTGCAGATTACTACCCAGAGAATTTATCAGGTGGACAAAAGCAACGAGTGGCGATCGCCCGCGCCCTGATTAGTCAACCAAAAATAGTTTTAGCAGATGAACCCACTGCTGCACTCGACAAAAAATCTGGGCGTGATGTTGTGGAATTGATGCAGAAGTTAGCGAAAGAACAAGGCTGTACAATTTTGCTGGTGACTCATGATAACCGCATCCTTGATATAGCTGATCGCATCGTGTATATGGAAGATGGTCGTCTTGTCAGCGATGGTGTAGATGCTACCGCGAAGGTAGGTTAATACGCTACTACGCCTCCCACGACTTGAAACTCGCGTCAGGAGGCAATGATGCCATTTCTGGCAAGCAAGTTGCTACACCTACACATCACGCGCTTTGAAAAAATTATAGATAGCGAGAGTAATGGCTAAAACTAGCACTATATGAATTAAATTCCCCGCAATATGAAGTACCAACCCTAATACCCAAAAAGCAAACAGTAGAACGACAAGACCCCAAAGTATGCCCAACATAATTTTTGATTCCGGTTCTAACTAGAGGATTTCTACCAGAGTACTTTCAGTTGACCACAAAAAATAATTTAGACACAAATTTTTAACCACACTCGTCCCTGTTCTATCCAACGAGGCGATCAGAGGGAAGCTGCAACCTACCCAATAGATATTTTTATTTTTACTTCGTACCAAAGTCTTATCTTGGTATTAATCTCCTAGTCTAGGTTTGCACTGTTGAGGAGTTGAGAAATACATGGTGTTTAATAATCTATTTGCAGCAGGCGGCGTGGTGATGTGATCCCTGCTGGCGTTTTTACATTTCTTAATATAGTTGTGCTTATTTCTACTTATCTACTTAGCAGTCCTAAATCATTTGTGAAATACCTCTGCCTTGTCCCCCTTATCCCCCTTTTCTCCCTTGTCTTCCTTGTCTTCCCTTTTTCACGAATCAAATAAGATTGCTATATTAGCCATTGTTTCCCACGGCTTTTGACAACATTTTCATGGCTCTAATAGTATTCTAGGATGGCATATTGCTTTTTCAGCTTGAGTTCTTGGGGAGAATAAGTCATGACTATTTGGGTAAATGAACAAATTGATTCATCCGGCATGATTCATGCTTGTATTGCTTGCTGTAACGAGTCTCAAGCTAAAGATTGCCATGAGTCCTTTGAGCAAAATTTGACTGAGGAGCAAAAGGCATGGGGTTGGGTGGCGCGATTGCGGACGGTCAATTCTTGGGATGACGTTCCAGTCAATGCGTTAAAGCTGGATTAAGAGTTATATTGAACCCAGACAAAAAGCTTATCCCCAATATCTCAAAAAGGGGAGTAGGGAAGCACAAAAATGAGGAGAACTCAGAACTCAGAACTCAGAACGCACAATGATCCCACCTATGAATCCGCTTGCTTGTAACAAAGGAGCGTCTGCACCCAGTCGCAAAGAATTCCACCAAGCAATTGTGACGGATAATTCTGACTTTTTTCTTGGTTAAAAGAATTTCTTTACTTTTTACTTTCTTTTACCGATTCCTATAGGGGCGCAAGCCACTGCGCCTCTACTGCCTTAGTTTCTATTGGCACAAGCACAGCAGGCTTATCAGAATATGAGCGAAGATAAGGTTAAAGAAATATTAAGAAAATAATATAATATTAGAAAAGCTTCAAATAAACACATCTATTATGGAAAATAGATGTGTTTGTTGACTATTTAAGGGTTATCATCGGTACAAAAGATGAATTGAAAAAAAAACTTGTAAAAAACAAAGAAAGTTGAGTGAACTATCCAACAGTTTACACTGCTCTTCCAGGCTCTCCCATCCATTTGGTTGGCAAAACGGGACAAGCTGTTCAAATTTCAATTCATTCTCCTAGTCTGTATATCTGTGCCAACCGCGAGCAGATATTACCAGATTGGAAAAAACAGCTTTCTTTGTGGGTCGTGATTGTTTTACAGCAATCAGGATATGAATTAGTGGAAAGTACCCCGGAAATTGAGACAGAAAAAGAACGGTTGCGGGAAAAGTTTATGAGATTTGGTTGTGATGTTGCCTTTAATCTCCGCGATTGCAATTATTTAACAGACGTGATCGACCCCCGCACAGGCTATCCTTTGCTTTCGCGTCCGGGAAAAATTTTGCACGACGACACTGCAGCGGTGAAAGCTTTACTGCGCTACCCAGTCATTCAAAACAAATGCCGCGTGCTTATCCATCCCAGTTGGGGAATGGCAGTTTATCCCGGCATTTTGATCTCACAAGCTCCCCCATTCTTGATCGAATTGGTGATCAGGAGTATAGCTCCCTTGCATGGTTGGAAGATCAAGGCTGAAGGATAAAGGATAAAGGATGAACAGAAGACTTCATCATTTTTTGTACTCTTGATACCATTGCACAAAATAATTTATACCTTGCTCAAGGGGAGTGCTCGGCTTAAATCCAACATCACGCATCAGGTCATCTACATCAGCATAAGTTGCGGGAACATCTCCAGGTTGCATCGGTAATAAATTTTTCACTGCTTTCTTGCCAAGCGCCTTTTCAAGCACCTCAATAAACGTCATCAATTCCACAGGATTATTGTTACCGATGTTGTAAAGTTTGTAACGGGCATTGCTGTTCGCTGTGTTGGATTGGGGTGGTTTGAGCATCACCCGAAAGACGCCCTCAATGACATCGTCAATGTACGTAAAATCTCGCTGCATTTTGCCGAAGTTGTAGACATCTATGGGCTTACCTTCTTCTATCGCTTTCACGAATTTGAAATACGCCATATCAGGTCTTCCCCAAGGACCATAAACTGTAAAAAAGCGCAGCCCGGTTGTCGGAATTTGGTAGAGATGACTATAAGTATGGGCAATCAATTCATTTGCTTTTTTGGTTGCAGCATACAGTGAAATCGGGTGGTCAACATGATCGCTGACGGCGAAGGGAACTTTGGTATTGACACCATAAACAGAACTTGAGGAAGCAAATACCAAGTGCTTGATTTGACTTTGGCGGCATCCTTCTAAGAGGTTAACAAAGCCTGTAACATTGCTATCTAAGTAAGCCCAAGGGTTTTGCAAAGAGTAGCGCACTCCTGCTTGAGCAGCAAGGTGAACGACATAGTCAAAGGTGTACTCTTGAAAGAGTTGAGCAACCTCAAGGCGATCGCCCGTATGTTGCCGAGCCTGTTCTTCCAGAACAGGCTCCCCCAAAGCGGAGCTTTGGGGCAACCAAGCGGAGCTTGGTTGGGCAACAGGGCGCGCTTCGCGATCGCCCTCTGGGCGCGCCCCTTCGGGATGATGGCGCGGAACGCCCGTCCCTTCGGGACGATCGCTCAACTCTAAAAACTGAAACCTAAACCCCCGCTGCGGGTGAAGCTGCGCCAAACGAGCTTTTTTTAGGTTGACATCGTAATAGTCATTCAAATTATCAACGCCTATGACCTCGATTCCTTCTTTCAGAAGACGCTGTGCTAAGTGATAGCCAATAAATCCAGCAACGCCAGTAACCAGTACCCTCATCATTAACACCACTCAAAAGTCCATATTGACATCATATTCATTGCTTGAAGTACAGGTGTGCTGTTTCCATTTATGATAATGAACAACGCTATAGATTGGACTAACTCTTGCGAGGCCGTCGCAACTTTTTGGAACGAATAGGTCCTAAAACTTGGTTGAGTGCACGCAATTGTTCAGCTGTCCCCATAGCGATCAGAACATCTCCCGACATAAATACCGTTTCAGCTGTAGGACCACCGATCAGTTCGCCATTAGAGCGGCGAATGGCGAGAACCAGCGCACCTGTTTGCGCTCGTAATTGTGCCTCCCCTAAAGTTTGACCGATAAAAGGACAAGCAGCAGCAGCTAGCAAAAATTCTTCCATGTACAGCTGTCGGTCGGTACCAGAGATGATCCCGTCTACAAAATCCATGACCTGGGGCCTGAGGGCTGCTGCTGCCATGCGCTTTCCGCCAGTGATGTAGGGAGAAATTACGGCATCTGCGCCGGCACGTTGTAATTTTTGCAAAGCTTCCTCTGTGCTGGAGCGGGCGATCGCCCTAATATTTGGATTCAGTGTTTTTGCTGATAAAACTACGTATAAATTTTCAGCATCTGAAGGAAGTGCCGCTACGATACAAATTGCCCGATCAATGCCAACTTTGAATAAAGTTTCATCCAAAGTTGCATCTCCTTGGTATGCAGTGTAACCCTGAGATTGAGCCTGTTGTACAGATTCTAACCTGGAGTCAATGATTACAAAAGTCACGCCTTCTGCCCGAAATTCTATGGCAATTTGGCGACCTGTCCGGCTAAATCCACAGATGATATAATGCTCTGTTAAGGATTCCATTAAGCGCCTCTGTTGTCGTATTCTAATTCCTTGTTGAAAATAGCCTTCAATAACAGCTTCTGTAAATCTGTTGACAATGTAACCAATACTGATAACTCCCATCAAAATCAAGGCGATGGTAAACAATCTGCCTCGCGCTCCTAGCGGTTGGGTTTCACCGTAGCCAACAGTCGCCAAGGTGATGACGGTCATGTAAGCTGCGTCCTCCCAAGACCAATGCTCCACAAATCGATACCACAAAGTGCCAATGAGGAAAACACCAGCAAGGGCGATCGCTCCTGCCATTAACTCTTTCTGGATACGTTGATATTTTTGCTCAAGTGTTGAGTACACAGTTTTTTTCCATCACCACTCGTTTGAGAATATCTGAGTGCTAGCTTAATATGAAGTTTGTAAGAAGATTTTTTTTCCAGATTCTCATAGAAACCAGCAACCAAGCATAAGATGAAAAACTTTCAGGAGTTAGGTAGTGAGCATACAAACTCTGGTTGAACAAGCGACGATAGCGTCTAGCCCCTTTGAAACAGATAGTTTCAATCAAGCTGTCATGTCCACCTACGCACGGTTTCCTATAGCCCTAGAACGGGGTGCTGGATGCCGTGTTTGGGATACACAGGGGCGGGAATATCTCGACTTTGTGGCTGGAATTGCCACTTGTACCTTGGGACACGCCCACCCTGCTTTCGTAGAAGCAGTGACACGGCAAATACAGAAGCTACACCACGTTTCTAATTTGTACTACATCCCTGAGCAGGGAGAGTTGGCAAAGTGGATAGTGCAGCATTCGTGTGCTTCACGCGTATTCTTCTGTAACTCTGGAGCAGAAGCCAATGAAGCCGCAATTAAACTGGTGCGAAAATACGCACATACAGTGCTACAAATTGAAAAACCAATCATCTTAACGGCACGCGACAGTTTCCACGGAAGGACTTTGGCAACAATTACCGCCACAGCTCAACCGAAGTATCAAAAGAACTTTGAACCTTTGGTGCCTGGTTTCGACTATGTCCCTTACAACGATATTGGTGCGGTAGAAGCGGCGATTAGCGAACTCGATGAAGGCGATTACCGCGT
This sequence comes from Kalymmatonema hyalinum WJT4-NPBG1, assembly GCA_019359075.1. Lineage (GTDB taxonomy): Bacteria > Cyanobacteriota > Cyanobacteriia > Cyanobacteriales > Nostocaceae > Kalymmatonema > Kalymmatonema hyalinum. Next base: position 58,162 of record JAHHIB010000028.1, on the reverse strand, counting down.
GGCGGCAATTTTGATAGAACCATTGCAGGGAGAAGGTGGCGTACGACCAGGGGATATTGCCTACTTCCAAAAGTTGCGGCAGATTTGCAATGAAACTGGCGTTTTACTGATTTTCGATGAAGTGCAAGTCGGTATGGGACGCAGCGGCAAGTTATGGGGTTACGAGTGTCTTGGCGTTGAGCCGGATATCTTTACCAGCGCTAAGGGCTTGGGCGGTGGTATCCCCATCGGAGCAATGATGTGCAAATCATTCTGCGATGTTTTCCAACCAGGAGAGCACGCAAGCACCTTTGGCGGAAATCCTTTTGCCTGTGGAGTTGCTCTCACCGTCTGCGAAACTTTGGAACGGGAGAACATTTTGCAAAATGTACAGGATCGGGGTGGACAGTTGCGAGATGGTTTACGGGCGATCGCCGCAAAATACCCCAATCACATCACTGAAGTACGCGGTTGGGGACTCATTGACGGCATGGAGTTGAATGCAGATGTCCAGATCACAGCACCGGACGTTGTCAAAGCGGCTATAGACGAGGGTTTATTGCTCGTTCCGGCCGGTCCCAAGGTTCTGCGGTTTGTGCCACCTTTGATTGTGACTTCTGCCGAAGTAGAGCAGGCGTTGCAAGCTGTTGACAAGGCAATGGCGACTGTCGTGGCGTAAGTAATCTAAAGAAGATATGAGGTTGGGACAATTCTGAAGTTGCCCCAACCTACTGCTTGTGTACTTGTGTAACCTTTTACAAAATCTTTAGAAAGTACAAATCCTTACAGGCAAATTTCATATTTTTCGCTTTGACTGTTTTTAATTTATTCTTTCTTTTTTCTTCGTTCTTCTGTCTTTTTCTCCTATCAAATCTGAATCGCAATCTTGGCAACGTTGAAATCTCTTATCCGAGTTATGACTCCAGTATTCTTATTGATAGAGTGCAGGAATAGAGGTGCTTCATATCTGCGGGCACCCAGTGCGAACAATTCGTTTGATGAAGAGCAAACCAAGCTATTAAAGCCATTATTCCAAAGCTGTCCCTCAAAGCGTAATGGCGTTGTTTGGTCTTTCCCCTTATCTATTTGCACCAGACTCGTTTCGCCTTTGTTATTAGTAACAATCCCATAGAGAGTTGCATCCGGACACTCAGCTACAGTATTCACCCGCAAGTTTCCAGACAGTTTATCCTCACCTGTAATCGCGGCAGTCTGAGGATTAATACTTACTATACTCATGGGAGGCGTACCGTTTATTTTGCCCACTACACCACCAAGAGAGCCGTCTTTGCGGGTAAATAGGCTCAGAAGTGTCTCCTGCTTTTTGAGTCCTGTAACCACTTGTCTTGTTGGAGACGCACCTGAAGCACCTAGAGTTATCAAGTAAGTATTCCCTTTGTTTTTTGCATTGAGAATGGTAGTAGCTACTACCAGTATGCCACCACTTAAAGCAGCAAAACCGCTTATTTGCTCACCAGCCTCCAAAGTAGGCGCGGTTGTCAGCACTGGTCTGACCTCTGGAGTCCCGACCTCGAAAGACTCTACGACGATTGTCTGTAGAGAGGATGGAACAATATCCGCAGTTGCGCTTCCATCAGCGAGGTCAGTGGTTTCTGAGTTGAGGTTGGTATCGGTGTCGTCGTCGCTAATACTTCCTACTCGCGCACCCAAAATTTTTGAGTTTGGTGGCTGTTGTCCAACGGTTTTGTTGGCAAAAAACCCCACCGTAGCAGCTGCAGTGCTTGCCACTGCCAACTGACCAAATTGTCTGCGTGTTAACTTTAGTTTCATATCTGACTCCAAAAATTATTGCCAATTCGCCATTGTTCTTACGCTGGCTGCAGTTCATCAACATTGGCTGATACTGCTTTGATTTTTGAATTGATTGCTAATTGCTACGAACACTATGAACCATTAGCCATAAGTGGGTGTAAGGGATTATGTTAATTGAATCCAACTAGCCACCGAGGGAACGTTATTGTTGTCAACAACAAACAACATGTAGTAGCCAGGAGGTGCAATGTTGCGATTACCCGTTATCTGAACGGTAAGAGAATTGCCACTCCTAGAGTTAATCGGCAAGTCCACTACCCGTTGTTCTGTATCTAGACCATGTGTGACCGCCATTGGTCTAATAAGATGAACCCATTTGATGTTTGTTGCAGGTTGGTTTGTTTGGATAGTGATCGTCCTGCTGTAGTTCGTTGCTGCAGGAGCGCTACTGATCGTCGGTCTTGTCTGTGATATGTACGCGGGACTATAAATCTCTATTCGCCGTTCCTCACACTCTTGCAGCGGCCTCCCATTGTCGGTGCAATAATTGGCTCGGTTGGGATTTCCCCCTGCTACAACGACTCTGCCATCTGGCAACAAAACCGCCACTGAATGATAGACACGACCGTTAACACTTGGTGTCTCTACCGCCGTCCAGGTATTCGTCGCTGGATTATAAATCTCTGCTGGCAGCGTTGATTTTGATATATCTTCTTCCCCTCCGCTACCATTACATACAAATACCGTGCGATCAGGCAACAAAACAGCATTGTGGTGCATCCTCGCATAATTGAGAGACGCCACGGCCGTGTAATTGGTACTATTGCTTAAATTCACAACATTGACTCGGTTCGTTGCCGTACCTCCATCACCCCCACCGATAATCATCACCTTTTGGTCTTGAGCTGGTGGTAGTAAAACGCTGGCAGCTTGGTTGCCGTAGTTTGCGTTTTGCAACCCAGACACTGCCTGTTCTGCGATCGATTGATTAAATTTTGAAGGTAAACTGAGAATGCGTGGTGATAGACCATTGTTGCCCCCCAGCTGAGCACCCGTATAAAAAACTTTGCCACTACTTAACAAGATTAGATGGGCATAGAGGGCAAGAGAACTGGTTTGTCTTGTAAAAATCTTCCAACCACTAGAACCGTTAAAAATTTCTGGGTTGCGGTCTAGGCCACCACCTATATCCAAACCTGACAGAGCGAAGATTCTACCATCACCCAGCGTTAATACAGTAGGATACCAGCGGCCTCTATACATAGATGCCACTTTTGTCCAACTTCCGTTCCCGCTATTGGCAGTAAAATTAAATACAAAGCAATCGGCTATACCATAGAACGGGTCATATTGTAGAGTTCCACCTGCAACAAACAGTTGGCCATCAGCTCGGAATGAGTGACCGGCACAGAAAAGGTCAATCGGGTTTCCATTACTATCCCGTGGAATCGTAGGAGTGGTGAAGACCGTGGGGTTATTAGGATCCCAAAGCGCGACTCCATTAGGGGAATTGTTATATGCTGTTTGACCCGAAACGTTACCCGAACCAGCGAAGAACAATACCTTACCTGTTCTTCCTACAGCAGCATGAATAGGATTAATCGAAATTTGAGACGATAGTTGCCAGGGCATATTGATGAATTTTCCCGTTAGTTAAAAAATGAGGATAGTAAAGTTGAGACTTATTAGCTTCATTTCAAGCCATCGCGTCTCACAGCAAGAGTTGGCCTTTGTCACCAAAGTTGCAAGGGCTTCCTGTCAACACTGAGTTTTAATAGCTACCTACTTGAGTTGTAAAAGGAAGCCTATCTTCAGCAGGGTCAGTTTTACTTCTTGAAACTGGCAGATTGCATCACCCTTTGCCAAAGCGGATGAATCAAAAGTAGATTATTACTTTATACCGAGCTGTCTTGCTAAATTATCAAGATTTGATTAAATCTACGTAAATTTAACGATAAAAATAAAAAACAGTTGGCAGGCGGTCTTGCTAAATTATCAAGGTTTGATTAAATCTAAGTGAATTCAACGATAAAAATACAAAAACAGTTGATAGCCTCTGTTTTACTTTTTTACTTTGAACATAACAAAAGCGCAGCAACATTATTCAATCTTCTAGCTTTTAGCTATAAAGTCTTAATTTATAATGTCTTCATTTTTCCACTGTGAAGACTCTTCATAAGCAAGGCAAACCCATCTCATACCAATTTCAAAAATCTTTACAATACACAAAAAGGCTGTAAGGGCGCAAGGCTTTGCGCCCCTAAGCAAGTATCTGTCGCATTGTTTGTCAAAATCGGTATAACTTTTGCAATCAGATGGGGCATCGTTTTCACATCTGGACAGGATGTTGCCCATAGAATGGTAATGCTTCTGACCAATTAGGACGCTGCCCTCGTTGCCAGTCCAAATGTGCTAGTTGCAACACGCTTGTCACTGTCGCTGCTAATCCAGATTTTGCTTCAATAACTTGATAATCCGTATTCCAGCTAGCTAATTTTTCCTGCCATGCTTCTGGTGTCATCACAGTATCTAGTAGTAAAACGTTAAGTTCAGAAGCATCTGGTGTGGGTTGATAAATAGCCCCGAAAACTTCACCTCGTTGGGCGGGCATTTGTACAGCTATGACTTGATCCCCCCCTTTATAAGGGGGGTTGGGGGGGATTTGTGACCACGCCACAGCCGCCAAAGTAGAAATGGCAAATACAGGAATGCCTAGCTGTTGCCCCAAAGTGCGGGCGGTAACAACCCCAATGCGAGTTCCAGTAAAACCTCCAGGTCCTTTTGCTACGGCAATCAATGCCAAGTCTGCCCAAGTTTGCGGTTTAATAAATTCAACTAAATATTGATGCAAATGGCTGGATAGTTCACGATCTAAATCCCAAACTTTAGAACGGGTTTCGCCAGCAAAGTTACTGATTGCCAAACCCAATTCACGAGTTGTGGTGTGTAGTCCTAGTGCGTATTGCGTTGGTTTTATATGTTTTAATTCAGTGGTCAAGGCTATTTTTAATATTGGTTTTTTTATAAGGTCTTCAGTATTTTAAAGCATATTTCTGCGTTAAATTAAACATAAAAATAATCACGACTACCACACTAAACAGCAGTAGCCGCGTTTAACAGACAACACAACTGATTATCAAGTTGGCACCAACTCACCAGGACGCAACTTCGACCACTTACCCATTTCGCGCTTAAAGCTGAGACATCCTACAACATCCCATTCCATTTCAATCACATCTTCGTGTGTGCGGATGTTGACATTGATGGAGGGTTCATTCGGCTCAAAATTTGGCGTTTCGGTCAAGTGGGGTTGTTGGTGCTGCGTTTCTACCGCATGGTAGGTGATACAGCGGTCTACATAGTGGCAATTTACACAAACACACATAATTCAACCAACTCCGGGGACCTTTATTGATAATCTAGCTTAAGCGCCATTGTTATTCACTAGTCGCTGGGTTTATTTTTATTACGATGGACTGTTCAGCTCCTTCTATGCTTTCAGAAGAAAATTGGCCCTTTAGTTTGGAATTCTTGCCACAACCTACTTACATGGTGGGCGGTGCTGTGCGGGATGCGATTTTGGGAAGAACTCGCGAATATTTGGATCTGGATTTTGTTCTACCATCTGATGCGGTGAACGTAGCCCGTAAAATAGCGACACATTACAAAGCTGGTTTTGTGTTATTAGATCCACAACGACAAATTGCTCGTGTTGTCTTTCCCCACGCTACAGCAGATTTTGCACAAGCTGAAGGCAATAGCTTAGAAACAGATTTGCATAGGCGGGATTTCACAGTAAATGCCATAGCATACAATCCCCACACTCAAGAAATCATTGATCCCTTGCAAGGCGATGTTGATCTACAACAGCGTCTTTTGCGAATGATATCACCTGCTAATTTGGAAGACGACCCCTTGCGGCTAATGCGGGCATATCGCCAAGCTGCACAACTCGGTTTTACAATTGAGCCAGAGACTCAGGCAGCAATTCGCTCTTTAGCATCACACATCACAAAAGTTGCCCCTGAAAGAGTGCGGGTAGAATTAGGGTATATGCTGGCAAATGCTCAAGGGAGTTCTTGGATTGCAAGTGCTTGGGAAGATGGTTTAATCACTCCTTTCTTTAAATACGCCACAAAAGAAAGTGTGAGTTTATTGGCGGTGGTTGACTCTTGTGCTTCTCAACTCGCCGAAATTTGGCAGCAATTTGGGGTGGAACTTGCGCAATATGTACGCGATACCGTCAAAACCACTTGGTTGGCAATAGCTAAACTTGCAAGTCTAGTCAACCCGGAACCAGAAACAGCCCAAATAGAGTTGGTGGAACTCACCTATAGTCGTGCAGAAATAAAAGCGGTAACTACCGTCTTAAGGCTGTTACCGCAACTGAAAACACCCCTGATGTCTTTGCGAAAACAATATTTCTTATTCCAAGAAGCGGGATTTGTCTTTCCAGCGATCGCCACTTTAGCAGTCGCACACACCATATCAGTAGAGGCAATGTCTGACGACAAGCCTCTAGATATGTACGCACCCTTAATTACCCGCTATCTTAACCCTGATGATCTGGTTGCTCATCCCACAGCATTACTCAGTGGGAAAGATCTTATGTTAGCACTGAACATTCCTGCTTCGCCACTAGTCGGTCAACTCCTTACAGAAATTGCCGTGGCGCAGATTGAGGGGAATATTTCCACACAAGAACAAGCGATAGAGTTTGCAGCTGGGTTATTAGGAAATAGGGATTAGGGAATTTCCAGTCCCCACTCCCCTTCAGAATTTCTGAATTTTAAAAAATTTCATCTACCGATACAGGGGGGATTTATCTATTCCTCCAACGTGATTAAGAGGCCAAAAGCGAATGACAGCACGTCCGATAACGTTCTCGCGGGGAACAACACCCCAGCAGCGGCTATCATAGCTACTGTTACGGTTATCTCCTAATACTAAGTATGAATTAGCTGGTATGGTGACCGGTTGCGATAGGAAAGGTGGTTGCTGACCTGATGTGCAAACATCAGTAGCTGTACGCTGTCCAGTTGCTAAGTACTTGTTTTCTGGCAAGGCTTTGTTATCGATATAAACTTTGCCATTCCTAAGTTCTACCTTTTCTCCTGGTAAGGCAATCACACGCTTAATAAAAGCATCTTGGTATTGTTCTTTTTGTAGCTCTTGCGTAGGAGAAAATACTACGATATCGCCTCGCTGCGGGTTAGAAAATTTATAACTTAATTTATCGACAATAATCTTGTCTGCCTCCCATTGGTTTGGAGTACCGTGTAGAGTTGGTTCCATCGAACCAGAGGGAATCCAACGCGCTTCAGCAACAAAGGTGCGAATTCCCAGAGCTAGGACGATGCTTAAGACAACCGTCCTACCGAGTTCTGCAAACCAAGAAGAATTATTGGGTTGTGGGTGGCTAGAGTTGTTATCAGGCACTTGATTTTGCATGAAATTACAAAAGTAATGGCAATAGAAGCAGGTGATTCACTTGCCCAAGCAGGGATGCTGTATTTGTTTATCTTAACTTTACAAATTAGCTGTTGAGGTTATGTAGTCATCTTGAGAAGGTTCTCCGTTAGTTAAAAATCATAATTTTTTTGTAACAAACAACACAAAGGCTCCACGAAGAGTTCAACTAAGTTTAACCTATAGGGATAATTATGTGTTACGCTCACTTCTTGTTTTAACCTATAGGGATAATTATGTGTTACGCTCAGTTCTTGTTTTAACGCAGTTGACCGCATGTCATCTCCTACGAGTTTGCTGATTCGTCGCGCTCGCATAATTCTACCCAATGGTGAATCACTCCTTGGGGATGTGCTGACGCGCGATCGCACGATAGTTCAAGTTGCACCAGAAATTTCAGCTGCAACGTCTACCATAGAAATTGACGCACAAGGGTTAACTTTGTTGCCAGGCGTAATTGATCCACAAGTCCACTTCCGGGAACCAGGACTGGAACACAAGGAAGATTTATTCACCGCTAGTTGCGCTTGTGCCAAAGGGGGAGTCACCTCATTTTTGGAAATGCCCAATACGCGACCTACAACCACGACTCAACAAGCTCTTGATGATAAACTACAACGAGCTTCGCAAAAGAGCTTGGTGAATTATGGCTTTTTTATTGGGGCAACGGCAGAAAATTTGCCTGATTTACTTCAGGCAAAGCCAAGTTGTGGGATCAAGATTTTCATGGGTTCAATGCATGGACAGTTGCTGGTTGACCAAGATGCTGCATTGGAGGCTATATTTTCTAAAGGCGAGCGTTTGATTGCCGTTCACGCTGAAGACCAAGCGAGAATTAATGAACGCCGCAAGGAATTCGCTGGAATTCATGATCCTGCCGTTCATTCACAAATCCAAGATAATCAGGCAGCCCTACTGGCAACTCAACAAGCATTAAGACTTTCTAAAAAATACCAACGTCGTTTGCATATTCTGCATATGTCAACAGCAGAAGAAGCAGACTTACTGCGTCAGGATAAACCAAGTTGGGTGACAGCAGAGGTGACGCCCCAGCATTTACTTCTTAATACCAGCGCGTATGGGAAGATTGGCACTTTAGCGCAGATGAATCCACCATTGCGATCGCCCCACGATAACGAAGTCCTGTGGCAAGCTTTGCGTGATGGCGTGATTGACTTCATCGCCACAGATCACGCACCGCACACTTTGGAAGAAAAAGCTCAAGAGTACCCAAACACTCCTTCTGGGATGCCTGGTGTAGAAACTTCGCTACCTCTGATGTTAACAGCTGCAATGCAGGGAAAATGTACCGTTGCTCAAGTGAGTCATTGGATGTCACAAGCTGTAGCTCAGGGATATGGTATCCCAAATAAGGGGGCGATCGCTCTTGGTTATGATGCCGATTTAGTGCTTGTCGATTTGAATACTTATCGCCCTGTGTTACGCGAGGAATTGCTGACTAAGTGCCGTTGGAGTCCTTTTGAAGGTTGGAATCTCACTGGATGGCCTGTGATCACTATAGTAGGCGGTCAGATTGTGTATGAAAAAGGAAAAGTACATACACAAGTCCGGGGTCAAGCCTTAACTTTTAGTCATTAGTCAAGCCGCTGGGCTTCGCTTGGTGCAGTCAACAATCCAGAATCGGGACGAGAGGCAGGCATCTTGCCTGCCTCCACAAGAGGTAGCTGGATACTTTTTTATTTGCAAGTCCTTAAGAGGGATCAGCAATTTCGCGGAATTCAGTTAAAAATTGCGCTGGCTGATTCACCTTGGGGAAACGCCACGGAGTAAGTCTTTGCAGCCACAAGTGTCAGCTTTTGAACGTATTGAGTAGAGGTTTCTTTACTCAATACGTTTTTATTTTATACAAACTTCATAAACTACCTAGTAATTCTACGTATATATTTGCTTACATAGGTAAGGGAGCTAGCAAATATCAATGCTGGAATTATCTCCTGTTAAAAAATTTTGCCAGTGAGGTTTGGTAATTAAGATGACAATCTTAGTTAATCTAAGTGATGAGCGTGGGAGTGGTAGATTTGACACTCCCAGGGCTAAGACATTTAAGCGAAAATGTGTCATAGAAACCGTGGGATTCTTGGCTGCTTGAATCCACTTATAAGTAGGCAGGCGTAATTAAATATAAAATAAGACCTCACCCTCAATCCCTCTGCGAGATTGCGGAGAGGGAAACCGGAGGCAGGGTGAGGTTTTATATTTAATTTGATCCACTTACTTACCATTTTGGATTTTAGATTTTCGATTCTGTTCACGCGTAGCGTCTCGTAAGTCCTGCGGACGTGCCCTCTCGGCGCGTAAGCTCCCACCGGGTGAAGGCACGCGCAGCGTCTCCGACAGGAGAAGAGAAACAGTTCTTGGTAATCGCTTTTAGCGCTTCCGAAAGTCGCAATCATGTTTCAATTGGTATTACCATGCTGTAGTTGGCGATGGTTCTCGACAACAAGCATTTTGCTTTATTACATTTGTATCGAGGCTATTTCTTCGCTTATGGTGCAATTATGGAGCGTAATTTGAGCTTGACGAGTGCCTTCATCTGCATAAATCAAGCGCACATCAAGATAACTCTCTGGTTTGTAGGGCATACGTTCTGCCCACTCAATCGCGACAATTCCTGGTGTAACCTCAACACCTTCCCAGTAGGTTTCTAGGTTTAAGGCAGCGACTTGTTTTGCTTCCAAACGATATAAATCCAAATGGTAAAGGGGAAGGCGTCCTTCCATGTACTCGTTAATGAGGGTGAAAGTTGGACTAACAATTGGATCGCTGATACCTAAACCTTCCCCTATACCTTGCACCAAAGTCGTTTTGCCAGCACCTAAATCACCTTGAAGTAAAATAACATTGCCAGCATTCAGCGATTGACCGAGAGTAATTCCAAGCTTTTGCGTTGCCGCTGCATCTGCCAAAAAAATTTTTATCATTACTCAATAGTCAACAGTTTTCTGCTTGTATAGCCGTCGCCAAAGCTGTTAGGACAAGTCGGCTGTAGACGGCTGCAACAGCATGATTTGTGGATTGAAAAGTTGTCCTAAGCTTCGTGTCGGTTGCTATATATCCTCACTTTCCATGATGAGCTCCACTATACCACCGCCACAACACTCGCGCCAGCCGTTCAGAGTTGTGACGCACGCAACCTGTCTCATCTTCGTGCATCACATTAGCGAGAACAATCCGCCGCCCCAACTGGGCTATAGCTTCTCGATCCACGAAAACAGGATGCGATTGTTGTTGGGCGTAGCGGATAAGTGCACGGGCACTAGGAGATTTTTTGTGTACCAGTACAGCATTAAATAGGGGTCTGCCGCAAGCAGCATCAATTGCCCTGATGTGGTCAGCAACGGTGTATCCTTGAGTTTCTCCAGGCTGTGTCATGATGTTGCATACGTAGATACGCGGTGCTTCCGAGGCGGCGATCGCATCAGCAATTTCTGGTACCAGCAAATTAGGAATGACGCTGGTATAAAGGCTGCCAGGACCCATGATAATGTAATCGGCTTCTTTAATTGCCTTGATGGCGGCTGGCAAACCTGGGGGATTTTCAGGAATGCAGCCAATCTTGACAATATTACCACCGGCTTCGGTAATTTTAGATTCCCCTTGTATGCGGCGACCATCGGATAACTCAGCCCAAAGGCGCACATCGCTAAGAGTTGCTGGCAGAACTTGTCCCCGGATGGCTAGGACTTTGGAACTGGCGGCGACACCTCTTTCCAAATCGCCAGTAATATCACTCATCGCCGTCAAAAACAAATTGCCAAAACTATGACCTAGCAACCCCTCTCCAGCCTTAAAGCGGTACTGGAACAGTTCTGTCAATAACTTTTCTTCATCAGCCAGTGCAGCCAAACAATTGCGAATATCTCCAGGTGGTAGCACGCCAAATTCCTGGCGCAACCGCCCTGAAGAACCGCCATCATCGGCTACAGTGACAATGGCAGTAATATTGGCGCTGTAAACTTTCAAGCCTCTAAGCAATGTGGAAAGTCCCGTACCACCGCCAATTGCGACAATTTTTGGTCCCCGGTACAATCGACGATGCGCCAAGAGGACATCAATAAGTTCCTCATCGCCTTCTGATCGCAGTACCTGAGTAATTGAACTGACTGTCCGAGTTTGTCCCCATAAAAGCAACAGCAAGCCGCCCAGTATCACCAAAGGTCCGCTAATGTAGTACGGTACAATGTCGGTGATGAATCCCAGAATGCCCCTCAAAAACTCAATTGCCCAAAAAATTGGGGTTAGCCTAATCCAGATAGCAAATCCCAGACTTGCTAAAATTACACCTCCAACACTAATTAGCAACCATCGTTTCACCGATAGCCCAGGAGATAACCACTTGAACCACTGGTTAACTCGATGGGAAGTGCGACGACGTGACTGCTTTTGCAAGGCGTTGAGGGCTTGTCTGAGAAAACCGATTGACATACCTGATCCAGAGCAGTGCTAATAACAATGATTAACAGAAAATGTACACTACCTGGTTTAAACCCAAGAAGTGTGGAATTATTACATTTTTCAATTTCATTAGACCAAAAGTGCATAGTCTAAGTTGCCAGTATGCCGAGTGATTACGCCTTTTGGTCAACAGAAACAACAAATCAATGGAACAGCGAATTTTAGGAATAGACCCAGGACTGGCAATTTTAGGATTTGGGGCGATCATATGCCAAAAAAATCAAAACAGTGTGCAACATGATTCAGTAAACCTACTAGATTTTGGTGTTGTCAATACGCCAGCTGGCACGGAAGTGGGACAGCGGCTATGTACGTTGTACGACGATTTGCACACCCTGATCAAAGAATTTCAACCTGAGTTGGTAGCAATTGAAAAACTCTTCTTCTATCGTATGTCAAATATTATCCTCGTGGCTCAAGCGCGGGGAGTTGTCATGTTGGTATTGGGGCAGCATAACTTACCGACTGTAGAATTTACCCCTGCCCAAATTAAACAAGCGTTAACGGGATATGGTAATGCGGACAAACAGGAAGTCCAGCAAGCAGTGGCGCGGGAATTGAATTTGGATGCCATACCTAAGCCAGATGACGCCGCCGATGCATTGGCGGTGGCGTTGACAGCGTGGTTTCAGATTTAGGTTTTTGACATACTCCGAGCGCCTGAAGGCATGGGGATTCTAGGCTCAAGCAGTGATTGCAGATCTTAACTGTCTAACATCACCTAAAGAAAGCGTTTTTGTTGCCCCAACTGCACAAATATTCGCGCGCTGCGTTCTCGTCTCTGTCGTTTAGTGTATGGCAGGACGAATAACGCCATCTCCGTGCCCGAAGCGCTTTTCTTGTGCTAACGTGCAACAAGAGCATCGATAATGAATATCGAACAAATCTTTGGACTTATCGCTTAAGGCAACGAGATTGACACAGAGCGTTTTTGACATCCTCACCGCCCTAAAAGTGCGGTGATTCCTCACCACGTCAGCAACCTACTACAAGCAGGAAAACTGATCGCTGAATGGGGTTGACGCTTCAATGAGAACAGCCTGGAACCAGGTCTTACACTCTCTCCACGTCCGTTTTAAGTCTCGGAATGCCCTTCCGCGACTAACCGACTACAAACCATTGAATTTTGACTTTTTCCTCTGGGGTGGATTTATGTTTACTACCATTGCCCGTTGGTTTTTCTCTACGCCTGCTCTCATCGTAGCTGTTTCAACGCGTCTTGAGCCTAGAGGGGGATTGTTAACTCCAAGTGTATTTTACCACAAAGCCGTCAAACGAAGGACGGGGCTTGTATCCCATTAATTTCGGTCACTGAGAAGTTTTGGCGACACAACCTACTACTTTGGGGAACACAATAAAGTCTAAACTATTAAGAACCCTTAGACGAATAGGATGCGCCATGCCGACCTATCGATCCAAAACCTCCACCCAGGGACGCAACATGGCCGGTGCCCGCGCGCTCTGGCGCGCCACTGGAATGCACACCGAGGATTTCGAGAAGCCCATCATTGCCGTCGCCAACTCCTTTACCCAATTCGTACCCGGTCACGTTCACCTGAAGGATCTGGGCCAATTGGTGTGCCGTGAAATTGAAGCCGCAGGTGGGGTTGCCAAGGAATTCAACACCATCGCCGTGGACGATGGCATCGCCATGGGTCATGACGGGATGCTCTACAGTCTGCCCTCGCGCGAGATCATCGCCGATTCGGTCGAGTACATGGTCAATGCCCATTGTGCCGACGCCCTGGTTTGCATTTCCAACTGTGACAAGATTACCCCCGGCATGTTGATGGCAGCCCTGCGTCTCAACATTCCCGCCGTATTCGTCTCTGGCGGACCCATGGAAGCTGGCAAGACGAAGCTCTCGGATCACAAACTGGACTTGGTGGACGCCATGGTGGCTGCCGCGAACGACAGTATCAGCGACGAGGTTGTCGAAGAGTATGAGCGTTCCGCCTGCCCAACCTGTGGTTCCTGCTCCGGCATGTTCACCGCCAACTCCATGAACTGTCTCACTGAAGCGATCGGCCTCGCCTTACCAGGCAACGGCACCGTGCTCGCAACCCATTTCGACCGGAAGGATCTGTTCCTCAACGCCGCGCGCACCATCGTCAGCATTACCCGTCGCTACTACGAGCAGGACGATGAATCGGTACTGCCACGCTCTGTTGCCAGTTTCAAAGCGTTTGAGAATGCCATGATGCTGGACATCGCCATGGGCGGATCCACCAACACCATTCTGCACTTGCTGGCCGCCGCCCATGAAGCCGATGTTGATTTCACCTTGACTGACATCGATCGCCTCTCGCGCCAGGTTCCACAACTGTGCAAGGTGGCACCGAACACACCCAAGTATCATATCGAGGATGTCCACCGGGCTGGCGGCATCCCCAGCATTCTCGGCGAGCTGGATCGGGCTGGTCTGCTCCACACGGACTTGCCGACGGTCCACAGTAAGACGCTGAAAGAAGCGCTCGATCGCTGGGATGTCATGCGTACCAATGACGAAGCCGTCCATACCTTCTTTAAGGCTGGCCCTGCGGGTATTCCCACTCAGCAAGCGTTCAGTCAATCCACCCGGTGGCCCTCACTGGATCTGGACCGGGAAAACGGCTGTATCCGCAGCATCGAAAACGCCTACAGCACCCAGGGCGGACTGGCTGTGCTATACGGCAATCTGGCTGAGCGTGGTTGTATTGTTAAGACGGCAGGCGTAGACGAAAGCATTCATGTGTTTGAAGGCAAGGCGCGCATTTATGAAAGTCAGGATGCCGCTGTCAAAGGAATTCTCAGTTCGGAGGTGGAAGCGGGCGACGTGGTGATCATTCGCTATGAAGGTCCGCGCGGTGGACCTGGCATGCAGGAAATGCTCTATCCGACTAGTTACCTTAAATCCAAAGGTCTGGGCAAGGTTTGTGCATTATTGACCGACGGTCGCTTCTCAGGCGGTACTTCGGGACTCTCGATTGGTCATGCCTCTCCGGAGGCGGCGGCGGGCGGCAACATTGCTCTGGTCAAGGGCGGCGATCGCATCCGGATCGACATCCCCAATCGCAGCATCAATGTGGATCTATCGGCGGAGGAATTAGCCAACCGTCGGGTTGCCATGGAAGCGAAGGGCAAAGATGCCTGGAAGCCTGCACAGCCTCGGCAGCGTCGGGTGACAGCGGCGCTCAAGGCTTATGCACTGCTGGCAACTAGCGCGGATCAAGGCGCGGTACGAAACCTGGAAGTGCTCGAGTAGAGAAATACAAAAGACACAAAAACGGGGGTTGTGTCGCCAAAACAGGTCAATGGTAAGGTGGGAAAGCCTATCCTTGCCTCCCCACCCTCCTAGCGTCTACTCCTTCTGTGTTTAAGTGGCTAGAACTTACGCATTGGCAGGAAGTTGACATTGTGAATTTAAGCCCACCTTTTGTTTAAGATGTTCCAGAATGAAGTCACGAGCGACTTGAATAGATAATTTTCTCGCTTTGAAATCAGTTGCAGTAGAGAATGTGTGTGTTTTGGGCTAGAAAAAGATAGGTCAACTATTCATATATTTACTTATCACAAATCTGATTACACCTACCAACTTGTGCCCAAACTTGCATATAAGGTGAATTGGAACTACCCTCCCCTAAATGGTCTACTTCAAGAATCTTTAACTTTTCTCCGGGCTGAAGTTCATCTCCCAGTGGTGATGACGGGGATTTCTTTTTTCTTAGATTCACCATGTGTTTAATAGTAACTACCGTTCTTGGTGCTGGAACCAAAAGGCTATCAATTATCTGAGGATCTGAGGTTTTAAGCAGTGGATCTCCAAAAATTAAACCATTCGAGGTTTTATTAACTAGACCAATCTGTATCCAGCCGATTGGAATTATCTGTTGTGTTGAGTTTAGAGTTGGATTAGATTCTGATGAAGAAATTCCTAATAGATTGGATAGTTGAGGAATAAAAGCGCTTGCAATTCCGACAGTGATAATAGTTTTTGTAATAGCTGTCAATTTTGCCCTACTTCGCTTACGATACCTTAATCTTCCAGCTGAGGAGAAAACAGTTGTAGCTACGATATTTATAGACGCACTTGTCAACTTCCAAAAAGCGCTTGCAACAGGTATTACACCTGCTCCAATATGCTGAAGAGAGTGTTGAATAGGAAATTGAGAACCAGTTCGTTTCTCAATTACCTTCCGAAGATCTTCTGCAATACTTTTAAAAGCTCTATCATAGGGCTTCCAATCGGTAACAGATCTATTATCGTTAGGTAAGGCTTTGACGTCAGGAAATGCAACCTTCCAACAATGATCAACTGGACGGAGTAGAATAGGGATGACACAGGCTTGTCGGGCTTTATGCCTTTCCATAGCCAGCTTCGCCAAAACGTTCCAATTATTATCCGAAGCTATAAAGTCTGAACTAATTAGCGGCACAATTATATCAGCTGTCATTAACTGGGTGTATGTTTCACTCTCCCATTCGTTTCCTGCACCAATCATACCCTTATGCCAGGTAGTGATTATGCCCTGCCACTGCAAAATACTGAGGTGCTTTTCTAGTTCATTCCGTAGTTTTTCGTCTTTGTCAGAATCAGAGCAACAATAAAAGACGTTAATAGGTTTGGTAGATGACATTGACTTCAGCGCCTGTTAATTAAAACGTAGTCTTTTAATACTTCACAGAATAAGGTTTAGCTTTCGCATAGATTGCTTTTGAAGTTTCCGGCACCTTATCCAGTCACACTGACACACTGTTAGTACATGACGGTGCTGTGTCATGGATTTGCACTTAGTTCCTCAACTGCTACCCGGATACCTTGCGCAACATTCTCAAATGCTTCGTCACGATTTCCCCACTTGATCACAGGTTTACCATTTTTGGGTAGGGCTTGAAGCTTACTAAACGGTGCCCTCTTCCAATCAACTGGTTTAAGAATTACGGGAATAACGCGGGCTTCTTTGGCTTCATGTCGTTCCATCGCTCGCTTAACCTCAACATCCCAGCAATAATCCGAAGCGATAAAAGCTGAACTAATAAGCAGTAAAATTATCCGCGCTGTGTTCAGGTGTGTATCTATCTCATTTTTCCATTCTTGTCCTGCTCCTATTTTACGGTCGTGCCACCCTGTAATTACACCTTGCCGCTTCAAAAGACTTAGGTGATTTTCTAGTTGATATCGCAATTTTTCATCTTCATGAGCGTAAGAGAAGAACACTTCAATCGCTTTAGATGGCATAGAGATTAGTTTGTTCCCTACAGAAGGCATACCCTTGGCAAAACTTGGCTCGACAACTGTATTACTGAAATTAAGCTTTTGTTTAATAGTTGGAGTCAGTTCCTCTGAAATACCTTCCAACTGAATGGCATTAACGCCAAATTTGTGCGCTACCTCTATGGTTCGCCCAGCCCCTAAAGCATCATAAAAACCAACAGCAAATTTAATCGCAGCCCTATCCCCAATTGCCTGCTTCATCCCAATTACATAATCAATGTGTTGGACAATTGCTTCAGCCTGCTTCTCTGAATAACAAGCATTGAGCAGCACACACTCCACCTGTGCAAATAACTCAAACAGTCCAGCAAGTGCCTCTGGTTTTACTGGCTTTGCTTGCCCAGTTATGTCCTCAAGTACCAATCCGCCGTTCGCTTCACCATGTCCGCAAAAATGGACGATTTGTGGCTCAAAGTCCAATATAGATCGGCGAAGATCATCTGGACGTACTGCCCATCTTGACTCTGTAACAAATTGATTAGATTTTTTTGACCGCCGTAAACCTTCAGCAATTTCACGAACCTCCTCATCCAAACGGAGTTTTGTAGTATTTTTTGGATTCGCTGCTAGAACCAAGATTTTTTTTATGGGAGTATCACTGCTCATGCAATGGTTTAGTATAAATACAATTTTTTAGTAGTATAACTTTTGTCATCTAATCAAAGATACTGTAGAGAGCTATGTTATAAAGCTTGCTGCCCTCAGTATATTTACAACTGAGGATTGAGGATAAGGAGAATAATCGTACCCCAATTAACTAGTTAACGTTTAACGGTTCCACTACTACCCTCTTGTCAACCTCATCCACCTTAACCCGCGCCAACCCAAATTGCTCAATCACCCAAGCATTCGTCGTCAAGTGCGTACTCACCTCAGGCACTCGGTATTCACTCCCCGTTGATGCCAAAGCAGCTGGTAATAATAACTGATCCGCCAAATGTTCATCCACTGGTGCGCCTGTTTCATGAAACTTCAACAGTTCCTGGCAAGCCATATCTGCTACTTTGTCTGCTGGCAAACCAATGCGCCCTAACGCACCAAACCCAGCTAAGCTATTCTCGTACTCAGCAGTGAGAAACAAACCCGCCCCTGGTGCGACACCTTTTGCTCGCAATGGCTGCACAGATGGTTTCAATTGGGCTTCACGCAACACATTCTCAGCACGACTCGCCATCCTTTGGGGAATGTGGGAAGGTAATTCCGTGACGACTGCTAATCCCCGCACCTGTTGTAAGTCGCCACGTTCCACCAAGTTGATCCCGCCAATGCTACCACCACTTATTAACAACTGCACTTCTCCACCACCTTGGGGATACCACCCCCAAGCCTTCAGTTCCACCTCAACTTGCACACCCATGCGTTGTACTGTTGGTAAATAAACTTCTTGAATGTAAGTTATGGAAGGGCTGTGGGTGACGTGAGTTCCGCCCTTAAGTGTTACCTGAGAGTCACCAGTAGCCAGTACCAAAGGCAAGAGAACAGTCTGCAACACTAAACCCACAGCACCAGCCGAACCGCCTTCCCGCGCTTCACTGACATCAAAGGTATAATTTCCCGCTTGTACAACACTACCAGGAATAAACTCCAGCGTCGTTGAACCCAAAGCATCCCCTTGCACTTTGGCGTTACAAATTGCAGCAGCAGCGCGAACTGCTGTCAGGTGTTGTGCTGCAAGCCCCGGCTTTGGGCGTCCGGCGCGGATGTTCCCGATCCGTATTGGGTGACCAGTAATTGCAGCTAGACTTAGGGAGGTACGGAGAATTTGCCCGCCTCCTTCTCCGTAGGAACCGTCGATGTGAATCATGGACAATTTGAGATTTTGTCTTTTAAATTTTGGATTGTTCCCACGATTTTTGAATCAAACCACAGATGGACAATAAATAAAAGTTTTTCCTCTGTCTTCCCCCCTCTTGTAGGGGGGAATGAGGGGGGTGGACACAGATAAATCTTCATCGGTATTTATCTGTGGTTTGTTAATTGTGTACCTGCTGCGGAGGAGTTTCACGCTTCGCTTCGCGTAGCCGTAGGGGATATTTTAAATTCCAGCACCTTGCTCTTACCAGGATTCATCAACCCATACGGGTCAACCATTTCCTTAAACTTTAACTGTTCTGGGTCAATCACTTTTCTCCCACCGTCTTCAATAATATATGTGTGGGGATTGGCAATAAACACACCGCGCTCTTCGTGATAGCGGATAATTTCATTGAGGCGTTCCTCTGTGGAGTAGCGCACAAGTTGCAAAGCCGCAGGAGCGATCGCACCGTTGACTCGAATAAATTCTAAATGCATCATCACCTCATCGCCAAAGTGATGATACAGATGCTCTACCAGTTGCAAATTTTTATCATCAGGGAATATACTTTGCAAGTAGGTGATCGAAGTATCTACAGTCCGGGCGTGTAAGGTGGTGTGGTTCCAGGTAAATTCCCCTAAGTGCGTCCCTTTTGCTGCATCAATAGCTGGTTTTTGATATGTAATTTTGCCACCATATTGCTGTACTAACCCTGGCAATAATTCTAAACTTGGTTCGGCAAGCATCAGTAAAGCGGCGTGAGTTCCATCAGGAATATACTCTCGCAGAGGTGCAAAATACTGTGGAATTGGGGATGCAAAAATGCTAATCTCTTTCTTAATCATGCCATCGGCATTGGCTAAAGCTTGACCAAAGCTTGCCGCCGCCATAAATTCTGGGAAGGTAACAATCACTTCTGCCCAAGGGTAAGCGGGTCCTAATGGGATTTCGACTTCAGTAATAATGCCATTGATGCCCCAAGCATGGTTGACTTTTTGCACGTCGTCGCCGCGTAGTTCAATGACACGCGGTTCATCTTCCATCGTCACGACTTGTAAAGCCTGAAGATTGCCGCGATCGCCCAATAAGCCATACTGTATCGACCCAATTCCACCGCTACCACCTGCTACAAATCCGGCAACTGTCGCTGTGCGATAAGTTGAGGGTGCCATCCGCATTTCCCAACCGATTTCTCGTGCTTTTTTATCCAACGCCGCCAACTTTACCCCAGCTTCAACCCGCGCGACTCCTGGTTTCACCCAGCGTATTTCCTGCATCCGCGTCATATCTATTATCACCCCTCCATGTAAGGGTACGCATTGCCCGTAATTCCCAGTTCCTGCACCGCGCACTGTGACGGGTACTCTGTGTTTCACGCAAGCTGCTGCTACTTTTAACACCTCTTGTTGGTTCGCAGGACGCACAACGAGATCGCCGACTTTTCCTTCTAGTTTGGGTACGAGTACCGGGCTGAAGGTGTGGTAATCTTGGGATAATTTTGCGACTTGTGTAGGTTCGGTAATAATTTCAATGCCTTCTAAGGAAGTGGTGAGGGCATCTAAGTCGAATGATTTTACGGGTGTTGTGGTCATAGTTGCAAATATTAACGGATAACTTATCTGTGGGTTTTGAGCGAAATAGTGTAAAAGTGTGTAATTATAGCGAAAAATTCTTGTTTTGAGTAGGTTGGGGTATTGTCTCCAACAATTGTGTACTGTGTTGATGACAGTATTATCTGCCTAAAATTAGGTCATACCCAAGCGGCAACAAGATATTCTTGAATTTCTAATACCAGTGGAATGACAACTTCACTTGGTAAAGGATTGTCAACCTTATTTCCAAGACCAGAAAAAACCTGTGGTCCTTTAAGCGCTATTGGCCAATCAGGCAAACGAGCAATTACGTGAAAATGAACATGGTTGAATCCTTCTCCTTCAGCAAACTGCATAATATATTCTTTATCGGTCTTAAGAATCTTGTGTAAGACTTGGCACAGAAGGGGTATTAATTGAGTAAATTCTACAATCTCCTCAGGAGTTAATTGGTGCAATGCGCGACAGTGGCGCTTGAGTACCATCACTAACCATCCCTTGATACAAGTTGGATAAGCGTGTTCGACTATCCAGTGGTTTGTTTCAAGTATTCTCGGCGCATTCGTGAGTGAGATTAGACCCTGAATTGCTTTGCAAGACTGACAATCGCGATCAAATCTTTGCGCTTGCATAGTCCTTTGTGTTCGGCTAGTTTTAAGGTAAATAGTGCCGCGAGGCGCTAACGTTCAGCGAAAGCACCCTTAATAATAGCTAATTTTCATCTTTGACAGCACTTTCATGCCATTTACTTAATATAAGGTCAGATAAGGCACTCAAGCTCACAAAAATCAGAACACCCAAGCCTGTTGTAAGAAACAATGCTGCAAACATCCGGGGAATTTGTAAGTTGTAACTGGAGATGAGAATGCTATGGGCAATTCTTGACTTTGCCGCACCAGCAGTAGCAGCCACGTTCCTCAGCTATGACTGTACCAATGAATGCTAAACCACGACTGATTATTAAACCGCCTAAAAAATAGGGCATGGCGCTGGGTAAGCGGAGATACAACAGTGTTTGCCAAGGAGAGGCTTTGTAGAGTTGAAAAACGATTGGGGTTGTTTGTAAAATGACTGGTAAGAAAATAAACCTTTTTTAATTGCTTTGTGCGAATACAATCGCAATTTGAGATCGTTAAGAGTTTTAACTTTTGTGTTGGGGTGGGCAATCAGACATTAAGGGTCTTTTTTGAATGCTACTACACTCATCTTAGGAATTTATTGAGCAATGGCATTGATGCACTCAATGCCATTGCTCATAAACAAATCTACCGCACCCCCCATCACGACTGGGTACCACTGGCAACTTGAGAACTTGCCATTTTCATCCAAAGATCCAAACCGTGGTCTTTGTAAATACCAGTTGCAATAGCCTGATAAAATCCCCCATGTTCTGCTTGTGTTACCCAGTTGGTACTAACGGTGACTTTATCCAAGTCAGAGTCTAAAGACTGTGGTTGGTTACTATTAGCACAAGCAGTAATCATGCTATTGCTTATTAATACTGAACCAGACTGGATAAAATGGCAACGACTAAGGGTATGAATTGCTATTGATGAGCTTGGTGACGGATTCATCTGACAATTTTGCTTTCTCCGATTTGCTGTTTTAGTTTAATCGGAGAGTACATTCCAAAATCAATTTTTGATTGACTTGAGAATAGGGCTGAATTTCCAAAGCACCGTGAAATGCTCTAATAGCTTCAACATACTCTCCCATCGCGACATAACACAAGCCTAGACCGTGAAGTGCGCCGAAATGTACTGGATTGATTTGGATGACCATTCGACAGTCTATTAGAGACTTTGAATACTCTCCAGTGGTATAATAAAGAAAAGCTCGGCGATTCCAAGCTTCAGCAAAATCTGGTTGGTCGTTAATAAGTTCTGTCAGCAAAGCTTCGGCTTCAGCCATTTCTCCAGAATCCATTAACTTTTGACTGCGTTCAATCATGGAGAGTCCATGAACTCCCTTTTGTTGAAACCAGATACGCCAGATTTTCCTGGTCGCTTGGTCGCGGACTGTTTGCTCGGGATTTTTCAAGTCTTCAAGTAAGGAATCGATAAATAAAGAATCCATGAATTCAAGGTCGGTGATAGTTACTTTGGATCAAATTTCGCACATTATTATCTAAATGATCTAATTAATTACTAAAAAATTCTGATTGCTGAGTACCGAGAACCCACTATGTGCAACACAGAAATCCCAGAGGAGGTTTCCCCCGATGGCAACTGGCGTTGCTGAGTCAAATTTTAGAAATTCAAAAAATGCGACAGCACTCATTGCTTAGAACTCGGGACAATGAAATTAAAAATTAGCAATTAATTTACTATCTTCTGTAGCCTGCAATACGATCGCTCAGTGATTCGATATTTAGAGTCATTAGTGATGGGTCATTAGTATGCCATACTTTTACAAGTCACAACTATGCTGGTAGTTGTAGAGAAATCGCTAATGACTAAGAATTGATAAAAAGTAAGAGAAAAAGAAACGACTATGCCAAAGCAAAAAAGCGTTTCCAGGCATATTGTTCTCACTTCGCATCCCAGTCGCTTTGGTCCTAAACCGATTCCCATCCAATGGGGAGCAGTCGATCCAATGCAACGCGGTCCAGTAGTTGCCACGCTGGTTAAGCAAGCACACCGCAACGTGATTGGCACCCACTCTGGTGGTTATGCGATTTATAGGGCATTAGCGGTGGCTAGCGGAGCACTTCAGTCAGATCACAGGGCAGATCTTACCAACACATCTCCAGTAGAATACATTGGACCACACCCGAGCTGGTACGAGCCAGATAAAATTGTCTCGCTTGACCCGTTTGGGGCGATGGTTGGTGAGGTCTTTGCATCATACTGTGCACAGGGATATGACATTCGTCCTACGATCGCCATCACAAACGCGCACATCAACATACTAGAATTACAAGAGGCAGTGGCAAAAGGACGCTTGCAGGTTGATGGCAAGATTATGAAACCTGGTGGTGATTTAGTGGTCACTAAAGCCGCAATTGAACCAGTTTGGTACTTACCAGGAATTGCCAAGCGGTTCCAAATCACCGAAGGGGAGTTACGCCGCGCTTTATTTGAACAAACTGGGGGAATGTTCCCAGAATTAGTGACACGATCTGATTTGGAAGTGTTTTTGCCGCCAATCGGAGGTGTGACTGTGTATATTATCGGAGATATGGCAGCCCTGACTGACCCCGATAAGCCGTTAGCAGTACGGGTACATGATGAATGCAACGGTTCCGATGTGTTTGGGTCAGATATTTGCACCTGTCGGCCCTACTTAGTACATGGTATAGAAGTTTGCGTACAAACAGCACAAGAAGGTGGTGCTGGTGTGATTATCTACTGCCGTAAGGAAGGGCGTGCTTTGGGAGAGGTGACGAAATTCCTCGTTTACAATGCCCGTAAGCGTCAAGAAGGTGGCGATCGCGCTGATTCCTACTTTGCCCGCACTGAGTGTGTGGCGGGTGTGGAAGATATGCGGTTCCAAGAACTGATGCCCGATGTGTTGCACTGGTTGGGCATTACCCGTATTGACCGTATGGTATCGATGAGTAATATGAAGTACAACGCCATTACTCAGTCAGGAATTGAGATTGTCGAACGAATACCAATTCCAGAAGAGTTGATTCCCCAAGATGCCCGGGTGGAGATAGAGGCCAAGAAAGCAGCCGGTTACTACACCACAGGAGAGGTGTTGGATGCTGACAGTTTAGCTGCAATCAAGGGACGTTCTTTAGTAGATTGAGTTCAAGGGGATAAGGGGGACAAGGGAGACGAGGGAGACAAATCAATTCACGCATTCACGCATTAGGAGTCTCTTCCTCATCTTCCTCATCCTCCTCATCTCCCCTGGGGGTGTATCGATATCAGGAGTCAGTAAGAATGGAGATGCGAACCGCCAAGACGCCAAGGACGCCAAGAACAGATGATCAAGAGCTGGTTGCTTATTTGCGATCGCCTGATGCTATCCGGGAACGTTGTGGGCAACTGTTTGCGTTGGCAGTTGAAGGTAAGTCGCATCACTTTAGTTGCGATTTGACACGGTTGCCAAAAGTGGCTGATTATGTATTAGAGGTAATGCAGGAACAATACCCAGATTTGCAAATTCCTTTTCATAGCCGCTGGCGGCATTTTGAAGCTGGGGGTGTAGCGCGTTTATCTCAGTTGGATGAGCAGTTAGCCGGACTAACGCCTTTAGAGAAAGCTGTTGCCAAATTTGATTTGGCGATAATCAGTGTGTTATTGGATGCGGGCGCGGGCGATCGTTGGTATTATCGCGAACGGGAGACTCAGCTAAGTTTTAGGCGTTCTGAAGGTTTGGCAGTTGCCAGTTTCCAAATGTTTTGCGATGGAACTTTTTCTAGTGACAAGCAAACAGCAGCTTTGCAAGTTAATGCTGAAAGATTGCAAGCCTTAACAGAACAAGAACTGGCAGATGGGTTTAGTGTGAATGCAGAGAATCCTTTGGTGGGAATTGCTGGGCGGCTGCAGTTGTTGCAAAAATTAGGTCAAGCCTTACTTTCTTCACCTCATTTATTTGGAGAACAAAACCCCCGTCCGGGTAATTTGGTCAGATATTTAATAGAAAAATCTAGGAATAACCGATTAGCTGCTACCACAGTGTTGGGTGCAGTTTTAGAAGGACTAGGTGATATTTGGTCTGGACGAATTGAGGTTGCAGGGATTAATCTGGGTGATGTTTGGTTTCACCCAAGTGTTGCTGATGACGGCTTAGTGCCATTTCACAAACTATCCCAGTGGCTCACCTATTCTCTGCTAGAGCCTGTACAAGAACTTGGTTTGGAAATCACTGGCTTAGATGCCCTCACTGGATTAGCAGAATATCGTAATGGCGGGTTATGCCTTGATTTGGAACTCCTGTGCCCTAAACACCCAGAAATTTTGCTCAAGCCTCATCCAGTTGCATCAGAGGTTATAGTTGAGTGGCGTGCCTTAACCGTGATGCTCTTGGATCGCATCGCTGCCACAGTACGCGAAAAATTAGGCATGAGTGCTGAAGAACTGCCACTGGTAAAAATCCTGCAAGGTGGAACTTGGACAGCGGGGCGAAAAATAGCTGCTCAACACAGAAAGGGTGGTATACCCCCCATACAGATAGAAAGCGACGGCACTGTATTCTAGCTCTGGGCAGTCATTAGTGAGCCAGCGCTCTTTGGAGGGTTTCCCGACCTAGGCGACTGGCGTTCGCCCTAAGGCGTGCGCTCCGCGCATACCCGAAGGGTCATTAGTCAAATGAGTCATTAGTCATGAGCTTTGGAAAAAGCAACCGACGTGGACAAAAAGCTAATGACTAATACCTCTAAACTTGGTGTCCTTGGCAAGCGAACGGACAGTTGCACGTTAGTCGCTCGTCTTGTGGTTGCATAATAAAACATTTAGAGCTTATGTACAGTCAAGTCATAATAATCGAGCATCCGTTGATTCAACACAAATTGACGCTCATGCGTAAAGCCGAAACCACCACGGCAAAATTTCGAGTCTTAATTAAAGAGATTAGCTTGCTGTTGGCTTATGAAGTCACGCGAGATTTGCCTCTAAAACATGAATTGATTAAAACACCACTAGCCCCGATGAAAGCCCCAGTGCTTGCGCCAGATAAAAAGCTAGTGATTGTTTCTATCCAACGGGCGGGACAGGGAATTTTGGATGGGATGCTGGAACTTATACCATCAGCAAGAGTAGGACACATTGGATTATACCGTGATCCCAAAACTCTCATTCCCGTTGAATATTATTTCAAAGTTCCCCAAGATGTGGATAAGCGAGATGTGTTGGTGGTTGATCCGATGCTGGCAACTGGCAATTCAGCAGTAGCAGCGGTTGAACGACTCAAATCAACTAATCCGAAGTCGATTCGGTTTGTTTGCATACTCGCTGCACCAGAGGGTATTGAGTATTTCACCGAAGTACACCCTGATGTCCCTATTTACACTGCGGCTATTGACGATTATTTGGATGAAAGCGGTTACATTATTCCTGGATTAGGAGATGCAGGCGATCGCTTGTTTGGGACGAAATAAGCTGATTTGTATTCAATTTGTATAGTTTTACGTGAAAAAGAAGGTAAAAGGTGAAAGTTAGAGGGTAAAAAATAATATTTTTCCTTTTTCCTTCTTATTTCTTAAATGCTACTTTTGAAAGTTTAACGGTTTTATGATCACTGGCTGAGGCAATTGTCTGACTGTCAGGACTGAACGCCACATTCCAAACCATATTTGCTCAAACCAGTGAACCTTATTTGCAGACGTGATTCATCACGTTGGTATGTGATTGAACTAGTAATTTTTTTCAAAAAACTTACTGGCTCAATCACATTTCTTTATAGTACCTATAATTATTTTTTGATATTTTCTCTCAATAGTAGCAAGCTTGATTCTTGCTACTCATCTGCCGTGCTTTCAATTTTCATGTCTTAAAGCCTTACAACAAGGGTTTCATAAGCCAAAAAACGCAAGTTCAATGCGCGACAGCTTATCATGAGGAATTTACTAAAAAAATTCTTATTTTGTGTATTAATCATTTATATTCTATTCCTATAACTGTTTTTATCACCCTCCCAAAAATGTCTAAACCAACGATTGGACAACTCGAAAGAGAAATAACACATCGTATCCGTTGCCTGTATACGAAACAACTTGGACATCGCGCTGGGAAAATTATTTGCCAATTTTTTGATACAGAATTGGCAATCTCAATAGAAAATTCTGTCAGCCTTCCTGAGCAAACTCTTGTGAAGGCAGGATATGAGATTTTGGCTGAACAAGTGCGATTAGATCTAAACAAAATCATTGCTCCACAAATCAAGGATTTGATTGAGGAGATTATTAAAAAAGCAGTAGTAGACTTGTTGCTCAATACCAATTTAATAACAGGTCGCACTGGTATTATTGTTTTTTTAGAAGCATTGCCAGAGGTTCGGAATTGCGAAAGTATTCCTAAGGCTAATTGCAAGATTGTGCAAGAGTGAGATGGCGGTAGATAGCAGCTTTTAATTCATGAAAATTATATGGTTTGGTAATGCAGTCATCAGCTCCTGCTAGAAGAATGGCATTTCCTTCTTGTTCACTGGTTAAAGTTGTCATTCCAATAATTGGAATCATCGCTGTCTCTGGGTTGCGCTTTAAATAATGAATAACTTGTAAACCATTTAAATCAGGTAGTGCAATATCGAGCAGGATTAAATCTGGTTGGTGTGTTTGTGACAAAACCAAAGCTTTGATTCCTTGTTTAGCACAAATACACGATACATTGAGTAACTTAAGGTGAGAATTGAGAAGTTCTAAATAGTGTAGATCTTGTTCTACAACTAAAACAAAAGGCTGCACGGACATAAATTATTCCTCACCTTTAAAGAAGGATCATACATCAAAACCCTCGTGACTAAAAAACTCGTTTTTAGGAAGGTCATCCTGTTAGCAAGATGTACGAGGCTTCCTTCAGGCGGCTGTTAGCGGCTTGAGATGGAGGGACTCGTCTGTGACTCACAAGGCTTGGTGTCTGCGCTGATATCCAGGGAAGGACACGAAGAGCTAGTGGCAACATTAAGCAAATATCATCATGTTAGATGTGTATTTCGTCAAGTCTTTTTTGAAAAAAATTTAGCTTTGGTTAGCTGTGGTTAAATTTTATAGAGCATGACTCTTGATTAGGACTGACGCCAAAATTTTGATTGTGTGGGACTTGCCATAGTGCATAAGACATAAATCACCTCAACTTAGTAGCGTTTTGAACCTAGAAGACATAAGTCCTCATAGCTGCATTCTTAAGTAGGTGTAAGTGAAATCAACTTATGCACTTAATTCAGATGGAACGTGGATTGTAGATAGCTGAAACATTTTGCAGCCGCAGTGCAATTGATCCGCAGATACAGACAATGCTTCCCTTACGAGCGCGCATCCGCATGCATAATCCGGTTTTTTTGTACAGTGCGTAAGTCCTATTGGTGTCGGTTTTCTTTCAAGTAGGGGATTCCCAAAGCTGCTGGAGGTGTAGATTGACCGGCTAATCCAACGAGGGCAAGCAGAGCTGTTACGTACGGTAGCATAATCAAAAATTGGTAAGGAATATTCGCATTTAATGCCTGAATTCGCAACTGCAAAGCTTCCGTAGCACCAAACAACAAGCAAGCCAACGCAGTTGCTATAGGGTGCCATCTGCCAAAAATTAAGGCAGCGATCGCAATAAAGCCTTTTCCAGCACTCATTCCCTCTGCAAAGTATTTTACCTGCACTAAAGTTAAATAAGCACCTCCCAACGCAGCTACACAACCACTGACTACCACAGCAAGGTAACGCACCTGTTGCACTGACACCCCAGCCGTGTCAGCAGCCTTGGGATATTCCCCTACGGCTCGTAAGGTAAGACCCAGGCTGGTATTAAACAAAATATAGGTGCTGGTCAAAACTAAAAACAACAGTAAATATACGAGGATATCTTGCTGGAATAGCAAAGGTCCGACAAGGGGAATATTCGCAAGACCAGGAATCATAATTGGTTCAATTCCAGGTATGCGCTGGGTGCTACTCCCATTAAAGACTAAGCGTGATAAAAACGATGTTAAGCCACCGGCAACAAGATTAATTGCTAAGCCTGACACCAACTGGTCAATCCGTAAAGTTACGGATAAGAAAGCATGGAGTAGTCCCACTAGTCCCCCAGCAATCAGAGAAGCAAAGATACTAAGCAAGACATTACCAGTGTAAAAACTGGCAACAGCACTAGTAAATGCACCAGTCAGTAACATTCCCTCTAAGGCAATATTCAGTACCCCTGACCGTTCCGAGAAAAGTCCACCCAGTGCGGCAAATGCTAGGGGAACTGCGAGACGGAGGCTAGAAACGAGGTAGTCTGAGAAGAAGTTTATGTTATTCATATGTAGTATATATTCACTCTTAATAGCGCACTCTCCTGCCTTTAGCCGCGTACAAAAAGTGTACTTGTCAACTACTTTTACTGGGCTGGCGCTCTAGAAGCTGGTGATTCCAAAATTAGCCATTACTGTTTGAGTGGTTTATTCGACGCCCTACCTTTGATTTTGTCACCCTTCAAAAGTAGGGCGTTTTTTCAAAAATCAAATAGGAGCCCCATATATCACGTTCTTGATTTTCGAGGTTTAGAAGTATGTCACCACATCTTAGTTGTTGTTTTGCGTCAAGCTTTTTAAGCTAGAAGCTGTTTCTTCTGGTTTTCCAGAGAGAGGGAAAACTAAAATACTCTTGATTGCCTGGTTATCTACTAATTCTTTTAAGCGATGTAATTGTCGATCAGTAATGGCAATTCCCGCATAATTTTTGGCATAATTTAATTCGTCTTTAAAATTCGCCTCATTATAAGCTTGAATAAACACTCGATCAACATTCCAATTCTGCCAATCCGCTGCAAAATATCGTTTAGCCCAATAAGGGTTATGATGACAAATATCAAAACTAACGGTCGAGTTAGCTTGTTTCATTGCAGTTATCATTTCTTGTAAAAAATTAGTTAAATTAGAGGTGCGATCAATTTTACCTGGTAATTCAGCATAATAACCTAGATAATCATCCCATTGAACTGCATCAATCTTTGGATATTTTTGAACGAACTCTACTAAGATATTTTTAAAGAAACTTGCAACCTCAGGAATCTGCACATCCAGGACATAATGCTCAATGCCAACGTAGGTTTTATCCACACCAGGAACAATCCATCTCCGAGAAGTTGCTAAATCATAAATTGGACTGTTTTTATCTATCTTAATACCTTTTTCAAAATAAGCATGCACTTGCATTCCCTGTTTGTGTGCCTCATCAATCAACCAATCTAACCATTGTTCTTGAAACTGGTTTGGACAACTTCTATATCCCAGGGTTTGCTGCATAACGTCACTATTGTACATCGTACAACCATTACCCCAAACACCGTGAATAATCGTATTAATTCCTTGAGAGCGATAGTAACGAACTCTCTCACGAATCGTTTGTTCGTCGGCATTATTGGTAACTTGGTAGCGACTTAAATAAATTCCTCTAATGACTTTTTTCTCCCAAGGGGTTTGTGGTAATGCTGTTGTTTGAGGTGTTCTTGTTTTAGGGAAAGGTTGTTTATTATTGGGAGTGAGATTTGAAGGGCTTGATAAGGAGGGAGTGGGAGTTAAATAAATATTTGGGTTGATAGTTGAAGTAGCAGTTGGAATCGGATTTAAGAAAGGAATATTTATTTGTTGATTTTTCGGTAAAAACTTGCTGATGTCTAGATTGCTTTTCTGGCTAAACCACCAATAACCACCTCCGAAAATAACAAGAATTAGAGATATCGGTATATTTAAGCATCCACATCCATTTGGCTGTTTCTTTTGGCTCGACATAATAATATGATGATTGACTGGTGAGTTCGATTTATATAAGTAGGTCGGTGTAAATAATTAAAGGCTTCGCGGCTCGACTGAGCGTTCGACTCAGCTCACGCCGAAGTCTTCGCCGAACGTCCGTGAGATCAGCGGCTCGAGTGAGCCTTCGCCGAACTCCGAACGGTATGTAGTAAGGGCTGTCTAGCCTGCCTTCGCCTGACGGCGTTAGCGTAGCGTCTCCGGAGGAGATACGCGCTTAGCGCCTACTAAGAGCTAGTTTCCAAACTTTACTTTTCTTGACAGAGTTTAATTTTTTCTCGCCTACTTACTTACAGTGTTGAAAGCAGAAAGCCCATCGGCTTCTAGCCGTGGGAGTGTCAAATATCGATTGCTAGCATTTCATATCTATACCGTATTAGGACAACTCCAACGTGCTTTGTGTGCCTTTCTTTAAGATAGATTTCGCCAATCAGTAGATCCCACTATTTATAGTATACTTGTACTATATGAACTGCTGGGCAGCCACATCATTTCACGCGAACAGATTCCTCAATTATGAATTAGTCAGAGGAGCGCACGATGCGATTGAATCCTTACCTTATTTTCAACGGACAATGCGAGGCAGCGTTTAAGTTCTATGAGCAGTGCCTGGGTGGTAAAATCGAAGCCATGCTTACCCACGCGGATGCGCCAACGGCGGAGCAAGTACCATCCGAATGGCGCAATAAAATCATGCATGCCTGCCTCACTGTGGGCGACAGGGTATTGATGGGTTCTGACAGTCCGCCTGAGCACTATGAAGAAACAAAAGGCTTCTATGTGCAGGTTGGCAGCGACGATCCGGTAGAGGCGGAACGCATATTTCACCTATTGGCAGAAAACGGAACGGTGCGGATGCCGATTCAGGAGACCTTCTGGTCCGTTCGTTTTGGCATGCTTGTCGATCAATTTGGCATACCGTGGATGATTAACTGCGACCAAGGTGGCTAATATCAAGTCCGGTTGATTAGTTATAATTCCGTGGATCTGTGCAAAAACCGGAAAACCCTCTTTCCCGCTGCTCGGGTGCAGTCTTAATGATAAGTCTTTAACCGGACATGATATAACGTTTCATTCCAGGGGACGTCCGCAAACAGGTGTCCCCTGAACCCAACAGCATGCTTCAGTTGCTAAAAGTAGCATGGGACTGTTGAGTGGAACTTCGCTCATGACCTGCAGGCGTTTCAACCAGAACAGAAAGCACAAGCGCACTTAACCCTAACAAATGACAGAAAAACCGTGCCAGGTGTGAATATTCCCATTGGTTGCGGAGTTGTTCCCAGTTTGCCGGAATTGATTCAGGTGTGGCGTTGCGAATGATGGTATTTGCAGGTTCTGTAAAGGCAAAGAAAATCACTGGAAATGCCAGCAGCATAAACGCGATCGCCACTAGCGTCAGTTGAAAGGCAGGGCGACGCTTGCGAACAAGAATAGCCAACGCGATCGCGGCAAGGGGCGCAGCAAACTCGATGATTGCACCAATATTCGGAGGTCCAAATGCCACATACAAGCTGTTCTGAACCGCAATGTATTGCGACGCAGAATACTGCATTTTTGCCGGGAGTTCTAGCGCGTGGCACAGTGCCATTCCCGTTATAAGGGCGGATAGGATGATAGTGATGAAGCGCCAGGTTTTCACAAGCATGGTGATTCTCCTTTGCTTAATTTCTGGTTATCCGCGATCGGCTAGTTTATTCCTGCTCACAAGTTGTGAAAAGCGATCCAACAACGGCTGGCTTTAACGTCTGGTGAGCTAAGTATTCCTCTGCTCGACCTGTTATTTTTCATCTTTCCACTATTCGTGCAAGAGGTCTATTTTTGATACGGTGTTCTAGAGCCAGACTAATGGCAATAAACAGTACAGTCAAACCCTGAATAGCGTAAACCACAGTCACTGGAACTCCCGCACTGCGCTGCATCACATTCGCACCACTGCGAAGCGCACCAAAAAACAGGGAAGTCAGCACGACACCGAAAACACTACCACGACTGAGAAATGCGATCGCGATCGCATCAAACCCATAACCAGACGAAACTTGCTCAAACAACCGATATTTTAACCCCATCACTTCAGTTGCACCCGCCAACCCAGCCAAACCACCCGCCAACGCCATCACCAGCATGATCGTGCGTTCGACAGAAATACCACTATAACGGGAAGCAATAGGGTTAAATCCTACGGCAGCGATTTGGTAGCCTATAGGTGATAGTACGAGCAAAACCCATACAATGACTGCTGCAAGTAACGCCAGTAAAATCCCCGCATGGGCGAGACTCCCTGGTAAGATAATTGGTAGTTGAGCAGATTTAGCAATCAATGGTGAATATGGACTAGGCGCACCCGGTTGCTTCAACGGGTTCTGAACCAGGTAACCAATAAAGTTAAAGGCGATGTAGTTCAAGAGCAAAGTTGTGATCACCTCATTTATGCCGCGCACTGCCTTGAGGTAACCTGGAATCAAACCCCAAATTCCACCAAAAACAAATCCTGCAAGCAACGCCAATGGTACATGAATCACAGCAGGTAATCCTTGGACATACAACCCTATCAACGCACTTCCCAAAGCACCGAGGTAAATTTGCCCTTCTCCACCGATATTAAATTGACCTGCACGCAAAGCCACCAACACCCCTAAACTGGTTAACAATAGCGGTACTATCTTGGTAAGAGTGTTGCCAAATCCAAAGTAGGTAGAAAGAGATTCTTGAAACAAAGCCGTATATGCTGCAATGGGATTTGCCCCAGCAAGTAAGATCAGAATTGCACCGACGAGTAACGCCGATGCGATCGCAATTACGGGAGGTAAGATTGGTAGCAGCAGAGGTTGAACCCGATTCGTTGTAGTCATCCGGAAGCAGAATGTAGCAACATAGCATTTCCTTTACTCATTTTCTCCCTTTCCTCTGCATCTTCTCTTGCCTCGTGTGGAAGCTGTTACATTTTTGAATTTTGAATTTTGTAGACGCCCGAAGGGCGGCTTCCCGCAGGGTATTTTGAATTGCTTACCTTCCCCCAGCCATTAAAAAACCAATCTCCTCCACCGTTGCTGTCGTTGCATCCAAAACACCCACAAACTCACCTGTGTACATCACCGCAATGCGATCGCTTATTGCCATAACTTCCTCCAATTCGGTAGAAATGTACAAGATAGCCGCACCGCGATTCCGTTGGGCTAACAACTGCAACTGTACTGCTTCCGTCGCCCCCACATCCAGCCCCCGCGTTGGTTGCATAGCTACTATTAACATTGGTTCTCTCGCCAGTTCCCGCGCCAGCACAACCTTTTGTTGATTTCCCCCCGAAAGCTGACTGACTTTCACACCTTCACTTGTCGCCCGGATATCAAACTCTTGCATTGCAGACTTAGCATTATTGCTGATTGCTTGCTTCTGCAACAAAAAGCGATGACAAAACGGCAATTTTTTAAAAGCTTTCAAAATGAGATTTTGAGCAATATTGAACTGCAACACCAAACCCATTTTTTGCCTATCTTCCGGGATGTAGCCCACCCCGGCTTGTGGGGAGGGGTTCCGTGTCAGTTCAATTTTTCCACCCTTGACAGTTCGCACACCAGTGATTGCATCTGCTAATTCTCGCTGTCCATTACCATCTACACCTGCAATACCCAGAATTTCTCCCGCCCGCAGTTCAAACGATACATTTCTAAGTGCGATCGCACCCCTGTCATCCTCTACTTGTAAATTTTGCACTGACAAAACCACCTTTCCAGGAGAAGCAGGAGTTTTGTCCAACCGTAAAGCCACCTCGCGCCCCACCATCAATTCAGCTAACTGTTGAGGCGTCGCTTCTTTGGTAGTTGTATTTGCTACTACCTTTCCCCGCCGCAACACAGTTACTGTATCGCATAGGTTCATAACCTCATCCAATTTGTGGCTGATAAAAATAATTGTGTGTCCATCTGCTGCGAGTTGTCGCAAAATAGCAATTAATGACTCTACTTCTCTTGGTGTTAGCACTGCGGTTGGTTCATCAAGAATCAACAATTTTGCTTTCCGGTAGAGAACTTTGAGAATTTCGACTCGCTGTTGCGCCCCTACTGGTAGATTTCCTACTTTAGCAGCAGGGTCAACTGTTAATCTATAAGTTTGGGATAAAGCAGCGATTTCTTGTTGTTTCTGACGCAGGTTTAAACGCCAGTGATTCAATGTTCCTAAGATGATATTTTCTGTTACAGTCAACTGAGGAACCAGCATGAAATTTTGGTGAATCATGCCAATACCTAATTGAATTGCTGCACTTGACGAAGATATTTTTACTGGGTTTTCTTGCAGATAGATTTGACCAGCATCAGGTTGATAAAGACCACTCAGAGTGTTCATTAAAGTGGTTTTGCCCGCCCCATTCTCGCCTAGGATGGCGTGAATTTTTCCTGGTTCAACACTGAGGCTGATGTTGTCATTGGCAATGAATGAGCCAAAGCGTTTGCTAATTCCTTCTAAGCGTATATAAGACATATATTGAACCGCACTAGGCAAGAGAAAAGGCAGAGAAAAACCTCACCCCCCAACCCCCTCTCCGCAAGCAGAGAGGGGGAGTATTTTTTCCTCTGTGCGCTTGCAGGCTGTACGTAAGAACACAGGGAGAGTATTTTTTCCCCCGTCTCTTGGGGGGAGGGGTTAGGATCACACTGATGTATTTTCAAGTTAGACTGTAGGAACGAAAAATAAAATGAGATTTTAAGCTGTGGCCTTTTTAACGCAGCGGGTATCTTTGCCAGCTTCTTGGCATTTTTCAAAGGTGATTTTTCTAGCAACAATTTCCTCTTTTGTATTGAGTGCTTTTTGTTTGAGTGGTTCGGGAACCATCGCCCCAAATTTTCCTAAAGATAAAATATCTGGTTTTTCTAAACCTATTGTGTAAATTTGACCTTTGAGTTGATTTTGTTTTGCTAGTTCTGCTAAATAGGCGATCGCTAAATCCAGCCGCTTTACCGCACTTGTTAAAACTCCTTTGGGTGCAATTTCTAACTGGTCTTTCGTATTACCAAAAGCATAAACCCCTTTGTC
Source organism: Kalymmatonema hyalinum WJT4-NPBG1 (assembly GCA_019359075.1). GTDB lineage: Bacteria > Cyanobacteriota > Cyanobacteriia > Cyanobacteriales > Nostocaceae > Kalymmatonema > Kalymmatonema hyalinum. Next base: position 22,404 of record JAHHIB010000028.1, on the reverse strand, counting down.
ACTTGCAGTTTGCAAAACGGCAGCAGAAGCGCTATCTAACCATTGATAGATGACATCAGTGCCAGAAGAAATTATCGCAAGAGTGGCTTCTTTTGCCTTGGCGACATCGTTCCAGTCACCCGTGAATGTAGAACTAATTCTGATATCTGGCTTCAGAGATTTTGCTCCTAATTCAAAGCCGCGTAGTTCTTGTTGGGTAGCATCAAATTGTTGTCCTGCAATGTAAGCAAGTTGATTGGATTTGGTCATTGATGCAGCGATGATTCCGCAGAGATAACTCGCTTGCAAATGGTCAATTCGTAAAGCAGCGATGTTGGAACCATTGACAGCACCATTAACACCGACAAAGAAAGTGTTGAGGAACTGCGGCGCGACTTGTTGAATAGCAGCATCAAATTGTCCCCCGTGGGCAAATACTAGGTTATAGCCGCGACGCGCAAAATCTGAGAGAACTTCGGTTTGGTCTGCTTGTGCTATTTGTTCTACATAGGATGTTTCTGCACCTAGCTTTTGTTTAGCAAGCTGTACGCCTTCGTAACCAGATTGATTCCAGGCTTGATCGCTAATGACTCCAGGGAGGGCGATCGCTATCTTAAACCCTCCGCTACCCCCTGTCGTTGTTGAGTTGCTACTGCAAGCTTTCAGCAGTAAACTGGTACTCAAGGTAGCTGAACCATACAAAAGAAATTTACGCCTACTAAAATTTGCCGCCATACATTAGCCTTGAGAATCCTTGTTATTGATTACTTTGACATACTCACCGCCCACGCATGGGCGTTGATTCTTAACACTTCATTGAGTCACGCTACCCGTTGTAGTCTTACTGTCTCTCTGTGTCCGTTTAGAGTCGTGGCAATGCCCTATCCCGACCGCCAGTTGCTCATGGGGGGAACCCCCTGCGTACCCGTCACTGGCTCCTTTTTCTATATTTTTGGCTGCGTTCTCGTCTCTATCTTGTTCAATACCACAATTTAAACAAAGTACTGAACGAACAGACAAGCTCGTTTTACCCCATTTAAATCCACAGTACAGGAATTCAATGGGGAATCTGACCATATCCACGTTTTAATTGAATTTCCACCTAAACTTTCTGTCTCTCAAATTGTTAATACGTTAAAAGGAGTATCTAGTCGTAGATATGGTCAAGCCGGATATCCGAAGCCTTATGGTAAAGACGCTCTTTGGAGTCCTAGTTATTTTGTGTCTTCGGTAGGTGGTACGCCAATCGAAATTCTCAAGCAATACATTCGGGAACAAGAAAAGCCGTCCTTTTAGGACGGGGTTTTAGACCCAAAATTCTCGATAATCTCCTACCTCCTCGTTTATTTTTCCCACCGTTGACTGAAGACGTAGTGACCTGAAGCCAAACAAACTGAAGAAGTGAACGCAACTATAAAGTCAAGGGAATAGATGAACAATCTCAAGGAAATTTTTCGTGTCATCCTAGCGGTATCTATGATTGTAGCCGGAGTGACGCACTTTACATCTGCTGACCAGTATGTCAGAATTGTGCCGCCGCAACTCCCGTACCCTCTAGAAATAGTTTATCTGAGTGGCTTTTATGAAATCTTGGGTGGTATCGGGTTGTTAGTCCCGCCTGTAAGTCAAGCTGCTGCTTGGGGGCTACTTGTTCTTTTTATTGCTGTTTACCCATCCAATATTAATATGGCAGTAAACCTCATTAAAATTGACCATATACCAAATTCACCCTGGGTACATGTGATTAGACTTCCCTTTCAGGCGGTTTTAATTGCTTGGGCTTGGTTGTATACAAAACCTTCAGATCCCGAAAAACAAGCTTCTATTATTCCCAAGTCACTCATTCCCAAACAACTGCAGGAATTAAAGTGAGTCGTTTTCGCAGACTTTTGTTTAACCCTCTCCTAAAAGGATGTTTGGAAAGTGTCGTATTGTACCAAAATTTATCGATGATCCCCCTAAATCCCCCTTAAAAAGGGGGACTTTGAAATTATTTTCCCCCCTTAAGAAGGGGGGTTACGGGGGATCTCGATACAACTTGGTACTTTACAAACATCCTCTCAAAGGAGAGGGAATCAAGGCTAAAATAATGTGGGTGCAAGCAGGTTTGATATGAGTACATCAAAGACAGTTCAACAATTGCGGGCTGAATGGATAACGCCGGAAAGTTTTCGTCGATATGGACAGGTGATTTTTCCCATTAAAGACGGTAAATCCTTTGATGCAGAAGATGCTCAACTCGTACTTGACAGAGGTATCCCCCGCTTTTATATCATGCAGCTACACCGTAGAGGACGCAAATTTCACACCATTACTCGTCATGTGCAATGTACTCAATGTTTGGGTTCATTGGAAGGGAAGGACTGGTTAATTGCGGTTTGTCCTCCTAATAATAATATTGATGAACCATCTTTAGAAGATATAGCAGCTTTCCGCATTCCAGGAAATTGCTTTATCAAGTTAGAGGTAGGAACTTGGCACGCTGGACCTTATTTTGAGCATGAGGTTGTGGATTTTTACAACTTGGAATTGAGTGATACGAATGTGGTGGATCATTTCACTCACAATTTTCTCAACAGCCACAATTTGGAGTTTGAGTTTGAGATTTTGTCATTGACATAGCGCTTCTACCAACTTACTCAAATTCCAGAACGAGTGATAGTCATGAACCCCAACCTGCCTAACGGCTGAGATCGGGGCTTGCAAGAACCAGATTGCAACGTAAGTCGTGACTAGCCCAGTAGCCTAAGTGCGGTAAACACTTCCAGCCATTTCCCGAATCGCTGGATTACCTGTCTCACATCGGGACTAAATGAAAAGTTTTGTAACAATCAACAATAGTTTGTGTAAAAGTCGCGCTTTATAGCTGAGAAAGATAGAGATTCGCAACGAGGTGCGATGAAATTCGAGGTCTTTTATGACTAACGACTCGTCGAGAAAAGAGTTAGATGCACAAGTTAAAGACTTAGCGCTTCTTGCCCAACAACACCCACAGGGAACTAAGGAGCGACGGATGGCTTTAACACAGCTCATCAATACCATTTGGCTGTCGGGTAAACTTTGTCGTCCCTATAGCGGTCAATTTCAACGACTTTATCAAGATATTTATGAAGAAGCGGTACAAAGTCTATTCTTTTATATTTGTCGAGATGACAATATTAGCAAATATGACTCAGAACGGGGCGAAGTCATGACTTGGGTGAATATGCTACTCACTAAACGCTTTTTTCCAGAGGCTATACCCGTAATTGTAGGACAAGAAAATGAAATAAGTTTAGACAAGTCTCACATAGAAAATGTTTCCGACTCTGAATCTACGTCTTTGTATGAACAAATCATTCAATGTATAGAATCTGACCCAGAAGGAATTTTTATCAAAGAGCATATAAAAGGTCATCCGGAAGCAAATTTTCAAGAAATAGCTAGACGAAGGTATTCGGGAATTTCCTGGAAAGACATCTCAGCCGAATGGCGAATTGGAATCTCATCATTACATAATTTTTATCAAAGATGTGTGAAAAAATTTGCTCCTATATTAAGAGAATATTTGTAGATTTCATATGATTTAACCGGGTGGTCAAAAAATTATGAGCAACAAAACAGGTTTTTTAACATTTACAGGACCGATATCTCCAGCTACTAGGCGGCTAGCTGAACAGTTATGTAGACAACAAGCCACACCTGAAAAAGGCGAACAAGTCCGTCTCAATACTTTATCTGTATCTTTTGTGAATTCATATCTACAATGCATGGGGTTCGAGACAGACTTGGAAGCGAGTGACAGTTGGAACCCAGTGCAGCATCTACTTATGGACGTAGCTGATTTGTCGCTAAAAAATTTAGGCTCCTTAGAATGTCGTCCGGTGTTGTCAGGGGAACAGTTTGTCTATGTGCCACCCGAAGCACAGTTAAACCGAATCGGCTATGTGGCTGTGCAAATTAGTAAATCATTTCGAGAGGCAAAGTTACTAGGATTTGTCAAGGAAGTATCAAATGATGTATTATCAATCAGTCAACTGCATTCTTTGGAAGATTTACTGGATTATTTAGAATATCTCACTCAATTAAATACAGCCAAATTAGCTGATGATTCGCTCACAGTAAATAATAATTTGGTCAACTTGAAGCAATGGCTTGAGAATATTTTTGATGCTGGGTGGCAAGAAATTGAAGCTCTCTTACGCATTCAACCAGCCTATGTAGCTAGTAGCGTTAGAAGTACTAAGGGCGATTTGGTTAGCAGGGGCAAGTTGATTGATTTGGGAAAACTTTTGACCCAGCAAGCCGTGGTTCTAGTCGTTACTCTCACTCCAGACAATGAGCAGGAAATGGACGTTATCGTGGAAGTACATCCCACAAGCAAAGAAAATTATTTGCCACCAAATCTCCATGTGACATTATTGGACTGTGATGGGGCATCTGTCATGGAAGCTCAAACTAGAAGCAGCAATAAGAATATCCAATTGGAGTTTAGTTGCGAGATAGGAGAACGTTTCAGTGTTAAACTCACTCTGGGAGATGTCAGCACTATAGAAGATTTTGTTATCTGAAGCGAATATAGAGGTGCTGCCAATGAGAAAGTTAGTTGTTCTGAAGCTGGATGGTGATTTAGAGGTGGGGGTGCGGGTGATGCTGGAGATTGGGGAAGAAGGCTTTCGCCCCAGCACAGAAATCGCTGGCTACCTACCTCCAAATCCAGATATGGTAACTTCCCTTAACCAGTGGCAGTCAACCTATCGCACTCTGGGGAAATTGACCCGCATCAAAGCCAAAAAAATTATTTACGATGGTTCTATTACCCAGTGGCGCTCCGACTGCCAAAAATCAGTTAGTGAATTGCGATCGCACCTGAATAACTGGTTACTGTCAGAGTCGTTTCGCCGTATCCGCGAGAAATGGCTCAAATACTTAATGCCCGACGACGAAGTGCGGGTGCTGATTCGCACTACTTCAGAACAGCTTAAGAAACTTCCTTGGCATTTGTGGGATTTGGTGGATCGGGATTACCCACTAGCTGAAGTAGCCTTGAGTGTTCCAGAGTCAGAACAAGCGGCAGCTGCATTGCAGACATCTACCTATAGAAAGAAAGTCAGAATTTTAGCAATTTTGGGCGATAGTGAGGGAATTGATGTCAAGCCTGACCGCCAGTTGTTAGAAAAATTACCTGGTGCCGCTACGACCTTTTTGGAGCAGCCCCAACGTCAAGATATCAACGACCAGTTGTGGAACCAACCCTGGGACATCCTATTTTTCGCAGGTCACAGCAAGACTGAAGATGGCACTGGTCGCATCTATATTAATCAGACAGATTACTTAACAATTGAAAAACTCAGATCTGCCCTAACAAATGCCGTTGCGCGAGGGTTACAGCTGGCGATTTTCAACTCCTGTGATGGGTTGGGATTAGCGCGAGAGCTACAAGATTTGCACATTCCGCAAATAATAGTCATGCGGGAGCCGGTGCCGGACTTGGTGGCTCAAAGATTTTTAGAGCATTTTCTGGAGGCTTTTTCCTCTGGAGCGTCTTTATATGCTGCGGTTCGCACAGCCAGACAAAGGCTGGAAGGACTAGAGGACGAATATCCCGGCGCAAGTTGGTTGCCAATAATTTGTGAAAATCCTGCTGCAGCGCCGATGACTTGGCCAAAGCCCCAGATTCGCAACACTCGCCGCCTCCCAACTATGCTGCTAGTAAGTTTGCTGATAACCGCAGGCATACTTGGGATAAGGCACTTGGGAGGATTGCAAACATGGGAATTGCAGGCTTTTGACCAATTCATGCGATCGCGTCCCCAGGAAAAGCAAGATTCACGCCTGTTGATAGTCACTGTTACTGAAGATGATTTTAAACTGCCACAGCAGAAGCATAAAAGTGGCTCGCTGTCAAATTTGGCACTGGCGCGACTGTTGGACAAACTTGCACCCCTCCAACCGCGAGCCATCGGCTTGGATATTCATCGTGATGAGCCAGTACAACCTAACCAGGCTTTTTTAACCACTCGTTGGAAAACTGATGACAACTTCTTTGTAATTTGCAAAGTGAGCGATCGCCAAAACAACCATCCAGGAATTGCACCCCCTCCTGAGGTTCCGCAAGCACGCCTTGGCTTTAGCGATGTAGTCAAAGACCCAGACGGCGTTTTGCGTCGCCATTTATTAGCGATGAAACCAGCCCCTACATCCCCTTGTATTACGCCCTATGCCCTCAGCGCCCAACTGGCATTCCACTACTTGGAAAAAGAGGGCATTTCTGCCAAGTACACCGCAAGTGGAGATTTGCAGTTAGGCAACGTTGTCTTCAAGCGGTTGCGAGTGCCAATGGGCGGTTATCAACAAGTGGATGCGTGGGGCTATCAAATATTGCTGAATTACCGCTCCTACCGCTCTGCTTTAGAAATTGCCCCAACAGTCACGCTTAGAGACGTTCTCAATGGTGCGCTCAAGCCTGAAGAAGTAAAAGACCGAATTGTCCTCATCGGTACTACTGCTCAAAGTGTCCATGATTATCTTCCCACACCCTACAGTACCCAGCAGGGGTTTTACCAGGAAATGCCAGGCGTAATTGTGCAAGCGCAAATGGTTAGTCAAATCGTCAGCGCGGTTAAAGATGGGCGACCTTTGATATCAGTTTTGCCTGTTTGGGGTGAAGTCTTATGGGTTTGGGGTTGGTCTATAGTTGGAGGTGCAATTGCTTGGCGCTTTCGGTCGGGGTTATATCTCATACTGACAGGTGGAGGCGCACTCTTGATTTTATACCTTCTTTGCTTAGTCCTCTTGTGCTCTGGCAGTTGGGTTCCCCTCGTCCCGTCAGCCTTGGTATTAGTAGTGACTGGCGGCACCGTGGTGATTTACTTTCGTCAGCAACAGCTTACTTGTGAAACTTTGAGGTATGATTGAGATTAAATTGCCTGTGCGAAAAATTAAACTTACCCTGACTGGCAAAAACCGTTGAGAGAAACGCTACCTAAGTTAGTTGTTAGGTCGAAAAATGAGTCGTTTTGCGCAGCTTTGTCCAATTTTTAGTTCAGCAGTGGGAACCCTTGCTATCAGTTGGGCAGTCCTTAGTTGCACACAAATGCACGCACAGTCTGTCAATTCTCTAGTTATTGGGCAAAGCCCGACAGTAAACCCTAGAGGACAATTAAACCAATCATTGATTTTCGCTGCGCCGCCTCCACCACCAGACATCGGGGAACCAGGTCAGCGAGCAGAAGCAGGAAGCCGTGGCTGTGGTGGAGGGAACAAGCAGCTTACAGCCTTAATGCCTGTCTATTCAAATTCACAATTGATTTTTGGAGCAACAACCGCCTCGCATCCCACCTTTTGGTTTTATATTCCTTATAAACCACCATCTCCTGGAAAGTTTGTATTGCAGGACAAAGATGATAACTTGGTCTACCAAACCGATGTCACCCTGCCCCAAACGCCAGGAGTTATCAGTTTCTCTCTTCCTCAGACAGTAGCACCGCTCTTAATTGGCAAGCAGTATCATTGGTTTTTCAAGATTTACTGCAAAGCGCAACAACCATCAGCTTTTGTTGAAGGTTGGATTCAAAGAAACTCACTCAACCCCGCCCTCAACAGTCAGTTAGAGAAAGCTACTCCACGCGAGCGAGTTGCTCTTTATGCTGCCAATGGTATTTGGTTTGAAGCGTTGACTACGGCAGGGGAATTGCGTCGTCGCGATCCGAAAGAGACTTCTTGGGCGACGCTGTTGCAAGCCGTTGGTTTGAATGATTTGGCAAATGAAGCGATCGCACCATAAGTGCTGGTAGTAGTCTTGTACGGCATTTTGCCGTATTCTTAAGAAGAGAAGCTAATATTAGAGAGTAAGATGACCACACCAAATGCTAAAAATGGGGTAAAAGGGGAAGCAAAGCATAGTAAGCTTGAACGTTTGGAAGCTAGACTAACGCGGGAACAGAAAGAATTGCTCCAACAAGCCGCCGAGCTAGAAGGTAGGACGCTGACGGATTTTGTTGTCAGCAGCGCCCAAGCGGCTGCACTGCGTACCATTCAGGAACACACGCTGATTAGCTTGACCAAGCGGGACAGTGAAGCCTTTGTCGAAGCTTTACTGAATCCGCCTGAGCCTGGAGCAGCATTATTGGCAGCAGCTCAACGATACAAACAAAGTACCGGGCTTTTGTGAGTGAAGTTTCCTCCGTTTGCTTATGTTGTTGAGCCGTTAGATGCTCAACATAACCGTTCTGATTTTGAGTGTGGAGTTGAACCGCTTGATCGGTATCTGAAACAGCAAGCAAGCCAAGATATGCGGCGGAGAATAGCTGCTTTGTTTGTGCTGGTTGACCAAGATATCGACTCGATAGCAGGCTACTATACCTTGGCTGCTACGGCAATCCGTTTGGCAGAATTACCGCCGGAGATAACCAAGAAATTGCCAAAATACCCGCTTGTTCCTGCTACTCTCCTAGGGCGGCTAGCTGTTGACCAACGCTATCAGGGGCAAGGAGTCGGCTCGTTTCTTTTGATGGATGCATTGCGGCGCAGCTTCAATAGTGAGATTGCTTCAATGGCGGTTGTGGTTGATGCAAAGGATGACAAAGCGCGTGATTTCTACGAACACCATCAATTTATTCCCTTTCCTGAACAGTCGCAGCGCTTGTATTTACCAATGACAACTATTGCTAAATTGTTTGGCAGTAGCGCGTAATTATAGCGCTTCTCGGTTGGGTCCAATACACTGCTGCAATGAAAGTGTATGCACTTTCACATTATTCATGGTGATGTAAGTAGATCGGCATGATTAAACAAACTTATGTAAACAAATGTAAATTGACGTGAAACGCTTGTAGTAAGCCCTTTAGCGCTAAAGCGCTTACTACAAACAAAAAATGTATATTTGTGCCGACCTACTTATGTGATTCAAGTGAGAACCGCTATAAGCTTCTAGAGCCAATTGCCCAATAAAATGTAAGGTGCCCAGTATCTCGGACGTTGATATTTAGGATTCTGTAAAAGAGCTAACTGGGCGCGGCGGAGTGCTTCGGCTTTAGTTAGGGCTTTGTTTCCTAACTCTTGGTAAAACTTACTCATCAACTCAGAGGCGGACTCATCATTCAAGTTCCATAGAGAAGCAATTGTACTACGCGCTCCCGCCCGTACAGCTACACCAGCAATTCCCAAAGCAGCTCGATTGTCACCAGTAGCTGTTTCACAGGCACTCAGGACAAGCAATTCAATCGCCTCGGGTCTCGCGGTGTCTCGAGTTCGCACTAAGTTATTCAACTGTTTAACATAGATACGATCATCCCAAGCCACAATAAATGTCTCCTCAGCCTTAGAGCTGAACTGACCATGAGTTGCAAGATGAACTACACGGAAAGGCAGAGAATTAATCTGGTTTTGCAAAGCCGAACTGGTAAATTGTTTGTTAAGAAGTATACTGCTGGGTACAAAAGAGCGAATTTCCTCGATTTCGCGCTTCACGTTGGGTAATGCAGAAAATCCGGGGCGTGATTCAGTCAATCCTGCGGCTATTGCCTTTAATTGTTTCTCCTGCAATGGTTTCGGGTTAACCAGTTGCAGACCTGGCGTGAGTGCAATGCTATACTTCTCAATCAGATACTGTTTGCCGTCGTAAAGAGCTGCCATTGGGATATTCCGCAAAGAACCATCCAGCACAAACACCAAGGTTCTTACTTTCGTTTGGGCTAACTCAGTTGCAGCGGGTTTGATTAACCAGTTATACACCTGTTGAGATAAAGACTTAGCTTCTGCTTGAGTGTCAGGTTCTGTGAGGGTTTGCCTGAGTTGTTTTAGCGTGGTTTCAACTTGGCTTAGAGGGACTGCAGTAGCGTAGTGCAGCAAAGGCTTTTGCGGCAACTTGAGAATGACCTCTAGTCGGTCTGGTAAAATAATTGGATAGATAGCTGCCGCTGTTTCGTCTTTTTGGTCAATAACTTGGTCAATCTGCGATAAGGGACCCAAACAGGCTTCCCGAAAGAAGTTATCCAGTTCTGCTAATTGCAGAGATTCAATTGTTTGGCGGGCTTTCAGGAGATTTTCTTGACTGAGTACCCCCCCAGCCCCCCCTTGGTAAGGGGGTTGCAAAAGTAACTCGACTAGCTGTCGATAAACTGGTTCGACTTTTTCTCGAAAGGAAAACTGTACCTCTGGATTGATGGCAACTAAATCGTAGCGGAGAGACTGGAGGGTGTTAACTGCTTGTTCGTAAGTGGCTACTGCTCCTTTAATATCTCCCCTAGCCTTAAGCAAACGTCCCAGTTGCCATTGCCATCGATAGGCAATGTCCTTAGCATCAATAGCAGAAGCCATAAACAGGGCTTGCTGGGTGAGGTTTTGTGCATCGGACCACTGCTGGGTTTCTTCATACAGACTGCCCAGGACACCAAGAGCATAAGATTCTGTGCGTCTATCTTGCAAGCTTTTCGCCTGTTGGACAGCGCTTGACACTAGTTGGGCAATATCCACCCATGATGGAGTGTCTGTGTTGGTATTTTGTCTAAGTTGCGTTAGAGTTTCGGCAAAGTTAATTCTGGCATAGATTGCTGTCCGGCTGGGGGGTAAATCGCCAATTTGAGTTTGGATTTGGGGCAATAACGCCTGAACAGCAGTGATTTGCTTGCTTTCCAGCAATAGTTTCAGTTGATTGATTTGAGCATCGATGCGGATAGTTGGTGAAGTGGCAGCGTTGACAGCTTGGCGGTAGAATTCTATAGCATCTGGGATTTTTTGCTCACTGCGGGCTGTATTGCCTAGACTAAGCAAAACATCAGCTACAGCTTGCTTATCTGGCAACGAGTAAGCTATTTCTAAACTTTGTTGTAATATCTGCCGGGATGTTTTTAAATAACACTGTGGGGATGCTTCTAAATTACCCTGCCGGGATGCTTCTAAATTACCCGTCACACGCAGGACATTGCCGAGGCTACGCAATGCTGTAACCTTAAGCGGTGAGTCTGGTTGATTTTGCAACAGCTGGGTACTTTCGCATAACGTCTTTTGAGCCTGACGATAAAGCCCTAAGGCTTGTAATGCCTGTGCTTGGTTTATGCGGTTACGAATTAATGCATTATTATCACCTATTTTGGCATAAATGTCAACTGCTTGTTGCCAAGTATTTAGGGCATCTTCAGCTTTGCTTTGAGCCAATTGCAGACGACCTTTGATATCTAGGGCTTGGGCAAGGATTTGCGATCGCTCTTTTGTGTTTTGTGCGGTTTGTAATATGTTGAGGCTTTGGGCGATCGCACTTTCAGCTTGAGTCCACTGTCCTAGTTGCTGATAAGCTAATGATAGATTGCCCAGTGTCATCGCTTGTTTGAGTTGATCCCCTTTGGCTTTGAACGCAGAGATAGCTTGTTGCCAAGAAGTAACTGCATCAGCAAACCGTTGGGCTTCATAGAATTTTCTTCCCTGTTCCACCAAGTTTTGGGCATCGGGCAAGCTTTGAACAATGGAGTTTTCCGCAGTCATATGGGCGAAGGTGGGCGGCAATAACCCCGCGCCCAAGAACATAGCCAAAAACAGCAGTACGGTTAAGAGGCGTTTGATTGTGCGTAATCTAGATTTTTTTCTTGCCATGTTTTCGCCCGAATTCGCTAAGCTGATTTGCAGCAGATAAGTACGATTTGCGCTGATCAACGCCCTTGCGGTTGATTGAACGCACGGCAATCCGCTGTTTTCTGCCAAGAATTATGGGGCGTGGCAGTGGGCGCATTTGCTGTAAGAATTATATCGCCGTTGGCATCAATCACCCAACCAGTTGCTTCTACTATTGGAGGTGGTGTGGGGCTAGTGCGAGTTGTGGAAACTGCGGTCGTAGAGGGTTGAGCAACTTCAGAGTTGAGAGTTATCAAATCTACTTGAACTGCATCAGTGCTGAGGGCTTCACCTGGATTAGGGGGCAAGCCGCCGCGTCCGGTGATAATGAATTCGCTTTGCGCTTGAGCGCCACCTGCAGTACAGCCTTGTGCTACTTGGGTATCAACTGGTACGGCGGGCAGGTTGACTAATCCACTGTTGGGGTCAACATCTGGGGTGTTGACAGTTACAGTACCGCTTAAAGTAGGACTTATCTGGGAAATTGCTGTGATGTCATTTGTTGGTAGCAGTTGAGGGTCTAAGTTAGTTCCTAGCAGCCTCACGAAGTCTTCACGAGTACGCACTGTCATACCATAAATGCCAGTAGCGTTAATTGTGACTCTCCCTCCACTGCCACTAAAGGCATTAGCGGTGATGTCGTTATTTTCCCTTGCTCCGGCAACGATGAAGCCCGACAGAGCATCAATATTAATATTGCCACCGTTGCCACCAGCTTGTGCCGTGCCTGCGGTGGTAGAGATTTGAGCGCCACGACGCAGAAGCAGTAAATCAGTTTGTAAGTTGATGTCGCCACCGTTACCCGATGCAGATTGGGCGCTGAGTGTGCCACGGTTGTCTAGGGTAACTCTAGGTGAGGTAACGATAATATCTCCAGCAGTACCCGTCGTACTTTGGGAGTTCACGAACAAGCCAGTGTTAAAGTTAGAAATCTTGCCAGAAATGCTGAAAAAATCAGCAGCATTAACTTTAATTGTGCCTGCATTCCCTTGTCCACGGGTTGAGGCAGTAAGTTGAGCGCCATCGCGTAATGAGAAGGAACCAGAATTGATAGTAATGTTACCCCCCTTGCCTTCTGTCCCCCTTTCCACAAAACTGGCAATCCCACTGAGTAAATCATTTTTCTCCCCAGCAATATCAACACTACCAGTAACATTAATGTTGACATTCCCCGCATCGCCCCGTCCTGCTGGTTGGGTATTAGATGCACGACGAGTAGCGGTTTGCAGTTGAGCGCCATCAATTAGTGATAGTGTTGCAGCATTGATGTCGATATTACCTCCGTTACCTACACCTCCTGCTGACACCGTGCTGAGGATAGAAGCATTATCTGCAAGAGAAACAGCATCTCGTGCCCGCACTGTCACATTCCCTGCATTTCCTTGTCCAGAAGTTAAGGCTTGAAGTTGAGCGCGATCGCGTAATGAGAATGAACCAGAATCGATAGTAATGTTACCCCCATTCCCAACTGTCTCCGTTTCCACACTGCTGATAATCGCACTGTTTCTTCCAGCAATATCAACACTACCAGTAACATTAATATTGACATTCCCCGCATCCCCCCGTCCTGCTGGCTGGGTAGCAGATGCTTCACCAGTAGCGGTTGCCAGCTGAGCGCCATCAATTAGTGATAGTGTTGCAGCATTGATGTCGATATTACCTCCGTTACCTACACCTCCTGCTGACACCGTGCTGAGGATAGAAGCATTATCTGCAAGAGAAACAGCATCTCGTGCCCGCACTGTCACATTCCCTGCATTTCCTTGTCCAGAAGTTAAGGCTTGAAGTTGAGCGCGATCGCGTAATGAGAATGAACTAGAATCGATAGTAATGTTACCCCCATTCCCAACTGTCCCCGTATTCACACTGCTGATAATCGCACTGTTTCTTCCAGCAATATCAACACTACCAGTAACATTAATATTGACATTCCCCGCATCGCCCCGTCCTGCTGGCTGGGTAGCAGATGCACCACGAGTACGAGTTTGCAGTTGAGCGCCATCAATTAGTGATAGTGTTGCAGCATTGATGTCGATATTACCTCCCTTACCTACACCTCCTGGTGACACCCTGCTGAGGATAGAAGCATTATCTGCAAGAGAAACAGCATCTCGCGCCCGCACTGTCACATTCCCTGCATTTCCTTGTCCAGAAGTTGAAGTTTCAAGTTGAGCGCGATCACGTAATGAGAATGAACCAGAATCGATAGTAATGTTACCCCCATTCCCAACTGTCCCCGTTTCCACACTGGTAAAAATCGCACTAAAAAAACCGTTTTTCTCCCCAGCAATATCAACAGCGCCAGTAACATTAATATTGACATTCCCCGCATCCCCCCGTCCTGCTGGACCGGTTGCAGATGCTTCCCGAGTACTGCTACCCAGCTGAGCGCCATCAATTAGTGATAGTGTTGCAGCATTGATGTCGATATTACCTCCCTTACCTACACCTCCTGCTGATACCCTGCTGAAGATGCCAGCATCTGCAAGGGAAACAGCATCGAGTGCACGCACTGTCACATTCCCTGCATTCCCTTGTCCAAATGTTGAGGTAGTAATATAAGCGCCATCTCGTAACGAGAAAGAACCAGAATCGATAGTAATATTACCACCATTACCTTGTGACCCCAAACGGACAAGATTGGCAACTATGCTGCCAGTGCCTGCAACTTTGATTTCCCCAGTAGCATTCAGCGTAATATCTCCTGCAACAGTTTCAGGTGTCCCCAAACCTTGCCCAATACCAGCACTTAGGACACTTCCTCCTAAAATCTCTAGATTCCTGGCATTGACTGCTATATTACCGCCACCAGCCCCAGCTACATATATACCTGAACGATTAGTAAGGGATACCGAACCTTGTGCAACATTCTCAGGAAATATCAAGCTGAGATTATCGCCATCTACACCCAGCGCTACTGTACCAGCTTCCGCCAATCCTCCTAACTCAACTCGTCCACCATTAGCACTTAATCGTCCCCTATTCATGCTGACATTACCACCTACCAGCAGTAAGCTCTTACCATCTGGTACTCGTAAACCAAATGCGTTTAAGCCTGCTGGATCTGTTCCTGCGGTTGCAACTGAGTTATTTTGAATCGCTGCGTTTTGATTAATCTGATTAAACAGCAACGCTGAAGGATTAATAGTCAACAACGGTGAAGGGATATTTTTATCAGTAGCGCTAAAAAATCCGAGGTTTCCAAATTGCAGTGCATTCGCTGTACTCGCCACAAACGAACCACCAACATTTAAGCTGGCATTTGCACCAAATACAATTCCATTGGGATTAATTAGAAACAGGTTGGCTGTGCCATTAGCACGAATCAAACCATCAATGTTGGAAACTGACCCACCCGTTACGCGGCTGATGATATTCTGAATATCCACAGCATTATTAAAGAAAGCTGTGCCACCAGTGGGGACAGAAAACTCCCCAAAGCTGTGAAACAAATTGCTACCAGCTTGCGTTCCTCCTTCAACGGTTCTGATATTGTCCTGCGCCCTGACGCGGGAATTATTGGGTAGAGTGCCATCAGGGGTAATTTGGGCAAAAGCGCAATTAGGAGAGGAGGCGTATGCACCACCAATTGCCAACCAACTCGCTAGCGCCAATTTCCAATCCCAACGCCGCCAGCATACAGTCATTCCAGACATTACACCCCCATTAGAAGCAGTCATTTACTTGTCAGCCAGCTATTGCATTGACCCTACCAAACATTACAACTAATTGCTGCACTTTCCAAGAGGCGAATTCATTAACAACCTTTACCTTCTTTTACCTTCCTCTTTAAACGTAAACTCATAGCCAAAGTCCCTAAAGCGAACATAGTGCCTACTACAGTAGAGGGTTCAGGAACCTTGTAGACGGGAGTGTACGCGCCTGCCAAAACACTATCTATGTAGCTGGCGTAGGATGATACGCGGGTATCAAAGCCTATTTCTCCGAAAGTACTATTGGTATTAATGTTATCGATATCAGTGAATAGACCATAACGACTAGGTGGCCTTATAAAGGATGTAATGCCTGCAATAGATCCATTTATGAAATTTGGACCTCCAGAATCCCCAAGAGCGAGGAAGACCTCATTTAGCCCCAAACCTGTATTAGGAGTGCCGGAAAATGTACCAATGGCATCGTTGGTTGCCAATCCGTTATCAAAGTCGTAACCAAAGGCTCTAGCATTAGTGCCTCCAAGAACAGCATCATAAGTGTTTTGACCGTAACGCTTACGACCATCATTAATGGTTCTGCCAGTATTGCCATTACCAGAACGACCATACCCCACTTTTGTAAATATCTGACCGATTTCATCGCTACCCCGATAAAGGTCGTATCGTTCAGCTTCTGGGGGTGCTTCCCCTGCCAGTTTAATAACGGCGACATCATTGGCGTTATCATAGTTACCGTTCCAAAGTGGATTGACATAAAACTCAGCAGCGTCTAGCTCAGACGTCTCTGTAGGCAAATCAAAGAAAACCTTTGCACCTTTAGTAACAAAAGCTCCTGGTATTTCGTCTGAGCCAATGTTGTCTTGAGTGAGACAATGAGCAGCGGTAAGAATATGCAAGCCTGTGGGTAGTAGTGAACCTGTACAACTACTGACACTTTCAAAGTCAGTTCTGTTTATAGATAATCTGACAACACCGTCATATCCAGTACCAGGGCTGACTAAGTAATTATTGGGGTTGCCCGAAACCACAATAGCTTCTGCTCGATCGCCAATGTTAAGTGCTGCAAATACGCCTACCGTAGATATTAGAGTAGACGTTAGGGTAAGAAATTTAACCTTTGTAACGATAGATGCTGTCATGGCACAAATTTTCTTTGGGGTTATTTTGAGCGCGATGGCACAGAGTACCCGCGTGAGCGCAAAGCGCACGCACTCGGGTGAGTCCTTTCGAGGACATTACCGAAACTGATAACAAAATCTGATGCCATAGGGTTTTTCTTCCTTACAGGAATAACCTTCACACTCTACTCAGTTCCAGGCATACGAGTTTTACACAAAACACGCTATTTCTTTACAAAACTTTATAATTAACAGAATTGTTGTCAATAATGGTTGTCTGTTTGAAATTCGATTCGGTGTTGCGATTGCGCTCCGCGCAGCGGCAAAGCCGATCGCTTCGAGCGGGGCTTTGCCCATCGCACGGAGCACAGCGGCAAAGTTGATCGCTTCCACCGGGGCTTTGCCTATCGCGCCGAGCGCCCGCCGGAGGCGGGCGCTTCCAGCGGGGCTGAGGGAAAGCGGACACGCACTCGCGTTCGCCCATCACAGTGTACTCATTGAATTATTGTTGGCGCTAATTTGTGTCTTTTCAAAAGGGAACGTAAGATAGTCCCAAAAGCTCGAAGTCCACTCATCTCATTGGCGGTCAGGATTAATTTGCTCTTGTAGCCAAACCTGAAAAAGCGATTCTAAAATTTCCTCTCTGACTGATTGATTGAGTTCAGCCGGAAACCACTTTTCAACTCTAACAATGTGATAGCCAAGTTTCGTTTGAATTGGTCCAATAACTTCGCCTTCGCTTGCTTCGGAAATAGCCTGTGCAATCTCCGGCATTAATTTAGCAATAAAGCAAATCCCAACAAAGCCACCATTCTCTTTAGACTGCTTACCCTTTGAGTATTCCAATGCTAAAGCACAGAAGGAAGTGTTTTCCTCTCGGAGCGCATGGGCTACTTTCAGAGCATCTGTCAGGTCGCGTACTAAAATCTGAGACAGAGCAAGACGTTTATAATCACTACGGTTGCTTATGTAGTGAGCATCGACAGCGTCTCCAAACAGATGTTCTTTTAATTTCTTGGTGAGCAGTTCAACTCTAATACCACCAGACCAATCTTCTACAGTGATTCGCTGCTCTTGAAGCCACGCAAGGGTCTCGGAAGCTCCCAGTAACTTGTGCTCTTGGCGAAACGCATCTCCTGCTGCTTGCAATTCCTCATCAGAAATAGTAATGCCGAACTGCTGGCACATACCTAAAACTAATGCATCACGTTCCGCCGAAGCTGCAAATTCAGCTATTTTGTGAGAGCGGCGCAGGTAAGCAATAACATCTTCATTTGTTGCAGGGGCAATTTTTGGCAGTACAAATTTCTCTGTGGACTTCAATTCAGTTTTTTCTAAAGTTTCTGCTATCATTTTGTTTTCCTTTGAGAGTAAATTGTGATATAATCAATGCCACTTAGCTGCGATAAAGCAATTTTTCAGGGGGAATTTCTGGGATTGTCAGCTTACTGCGGTGTAAATCTCCGTAAAGATTAAGGTAATCAAGTTCAGCAGTCGTGAGTTTGCCCTGTTGGACGCCAGATATCGCAGCATCAACTTCTTGGCGGCAAGTCAAACCAGTTAAGCAAACATCGACACAGTTCTGCGTTAAGGAGTAGCGGTATAAATCAGGCACAGTAGGCTGCCAGCACGGTTCTGGTAAACCATCAGGGGCATCCCAGAGCGGACCTGTATGAGAACCTGTAGACTTGAATGTGACGATACCCGGTCGAGAAGGGTCTTGGGTGTCTAGCTGATTGAAAACCTGATTTTGGGCAGACCGATGAGCGACATTGTGTCTTACCATGACCACATCTAACAGGGGGCTATGCGACCACTGTCGAGCCAGATTGATATCATGGAACGAAGCACCAATGTAGCGAACGGCACCCATTTTCTTGAGGCGCTCAGAAGTGCCAAACATTCTTTCGATGGTGCGCTGATAAACGCTATTGCAGCCTCTCAAATCGGGGGTAAGCTGCAAGCAATCCTTTAAAGCTGACCCATCATTCTCACCAATCCAGCCCCAAAACAACACATCAATGTAGTCAATTCCCAATTCGACAAACTGATCTAATAGTGCGGCTAGTGCCATTTCTGGACTTTTGATGTAAGTCACAGTTGCCAGTACCACTTTCTCACGCACAGAGGAACCGCGCCCACACAGCTGGCGCAGCGCTCCAGACATCGGACTGTAGATATAGTGGTGTAAATCACTAGAGTAGAAAAAGTAGTTAATTCCCCTGTCAAAAGCGTAAAGCGTATCCTCACTGGAGATGCTACCGCCTCCGCCCAAGCCGAGACAGCTGACTGTCAGATCAGTTCGCCCAAGTTTGCGGTAAAATGGCAAATCGGACTCTGGAAATTTATCTGCTATATGGTTGATTTGGCTAGCTGAGACTACTGAGGGTGGTGCAAGATCAGTTAGTTTCATAGGTCTAGCGGGGTGTAAATGTCATCAGAGTTGGCATTAAGATAAGCACGCTGCCAGTCAATCCCAAGCAGGGAGAAGTGCTGGTGGATATATGCCATCCGACACTCGGTCGATTCATCACCTTTTTGCCGAGCTGACAGCAAGCCATTGGCAACAATTTGACAGCGATTCATCCCAAAACTTTCCTGAGTCGCAAATTTGCAATCTGGTTCTTCTGCTAAAGCAAGTCCAGGCGCAAGTAACTTTGTGAATAGGGGTACTTCCGTACGAAAATGAGATTGCACTTCTGCATAAACATTATGAAGCACTTGCCGGACTGCTTCATAATTGCTTTTCTCAAAGTACAGCACTCCTGAGTCATAGCGCTCGTAGTCAGAAGGGTTGTATAGCACTTTAAAGGTGAAGGGAATTTTGATTTCATTCAGTTGCCGCGTTAGACTTTCCATAACGGCAACCGCGCCTTCGGGACTCAAATTAAAGTAGACTCTTACTGTTTGAGGATGAGTGTCCGGACCTGCATTGCTTACCGCCATGTAAAATCCGTTTTGAACTAGATTACGGGGCATCCGGATAGCAACTGAGTCGCCTACAGCAGCGGATTGTTCAGTTGGTTGTAGATGTTGTTCGCGCTCAATGTGTAGAGTCAAACCGCCCTTTGCCACGGCGAGACTATCATCAGGTTCCTGCCACAACACCTGCCAACCTGGGTCAAAGTAGCCTTCTCCGGTATTGCTTTTATGCAGGCGATCGTAAAACTCTAGGTCTACTCCTAGAAAAGTATTGTTCTCTAAATTCTGATGAAGTGCTAGGTTATCTGAACTTGCATCTGCTGCTAGGGCAGCTTGCATAGAGCCGTTGTAATAGATACCGTAGAGAAAACTTTGTAGTTGTAGACTCAGATACTTATTTTGAAGCTCCAAAGGTATTCGTTGAAAACGAGTTACTACCTCAGCAGGAATTTCAAAGGGTTTGTAAGCTGGATGGCTAATACAAAAATTGGACTCGATTTGAACATGATTGGCAATATCTTGAAGAGAATTCAGCACACGCTCTGGCGCAGAAGCTGACAATTGACTTTGAGGAGAATCTAGTAATTGCATAATGGTTTGGGTGCAACTAAAAATAATTAAGCAAGAGAACGACTGAGGTGAGTGAGTTCAGATTCTGCCATTCCAAAAACAGTTGGGATTGATTGTTCTGGACGGCACAATAAAGACTTGGCAACTTGGAGTATGCAGATACCTGTATTGCCAAAGGATTTTTGATACTGGAGCATTGCTTGAATTTGCTGAATCAAGGCAAGACCAGAAAACTGCACAACTCGTCTCAAAAAGTCAGGGCGGCGCTCTATAATTTCTGGGAAGTTATCAAAATAAGCTTTAGTAAGGGCTGCAATAGAAGGTTGGAGTACCTCAAGCGGAGTCATTGCTAGGCGCAAAGATTCTTCGATATCGATAGACTTGCTCACAACCAAGCTGCTAAGCCAAATTTGTAGGTAGCTAGCGATGAGCATTCCTAAATCGAACGCAGGATCTCCCCAAGCGCCCCGTTCCCAATCTATTAGTCGAATAATGCTATGACTCGATTGCTCTGCTTTAGAGATAGTTTGCTCCCAATCATTGTGCAAAAGGATGTTGTTCAGCTTGAGGTCATTGTGCGTTAGACAACAAGCCTCGAAAGCAGTAGCCAGTTCTGCGATCGCTTTTCCCAAGCTGTCGTAGCGCTGATAGAGTGCAAAAAATTTGAGACCGTCAGCAGGAACTTGACCAAAAACTTCAGGACCTATTCGTTCTAGCCCGCGAGTGAATTTAGGAGCTTGGTCAATAAGTGCATCCTCAGAATTCTGATCGAAAAATTCCTGGTACTCCTGATGGTTGAATGTAACACGATGGATTGTGGCTAGAGTAGCTCCGATTGAGGTTGCGATCGCAGTTGAGAAAACGTTTTCTTTAGTGTAGAACTCAGATAGATCGCAATAGTCATTGAGGTAGTTGAAAACAATGATCGAATTCTCTACATCAAAATGAAGTATTTCCGAAATCATTGGACGAATTTGACTAAGCTCTGGGAATCGTTGTATGAACTCTTGAATTCGCCATTCATTAAGGAACTCGCCAATCGTTTTTCCTTCGCGATCGTAGCGCTCCTGTTTAACAATAAATTTACGATTATCCGGCAAACTTACTAGTAGGTTAAAGTTTTTGGCAACTTTTAGCTCGATCTGGCTTAATGATTGTTCTTTCTGAACCCATAGCTCCTGTGTTACTAAGTAGTTAAAAACGTTTTGAAAGCTTAACAAAAATGCCATGACTTGAAACTCCTAAAGCATTATTTGAAAAATATTATTATCGTTTTTTTAATTTTAAATATGCTTCATTAAACACTTTACTGTTGTTATGTATTTTTATCAAGAAAATATAATAACTTCTTATTAAAACACAACAGAATTTCTGCTATTCCTAAAAAAAAAAGAATAGTTGGGAGCATCCACTTTTGGCAGATAGACTTTTTTAAACAACCCATATAGTAGGGTTTCTGGCACTAAAAAATTATGTTCCTTCCAAAAGTAGATGCTCCCGAATAATTTATGTCTAATTTAATAAGTGCTAGATTTGTTTACTGTTCTTACTTAATATTTAGGAAAGCTTTTAGTTTTCTTGAGAAGTGTAAACAAGCTAGAAATTGCTTGTTTACACCTACATTGCTTATCCTTAATGCTCTAATTAATTGTTAGGGCGCTTTAGATAGCGTGATATCTGACGTGTTACAATGCCGCTAGTGATCTTACTAAATTAACTCAGTTGGCAATTAAATTCAGTTAATTTCTGAACCTATTGTACAAGCGCTCAGCACCAGCAGCTGCTCCAGCAAGTCCCTGAGCACATTGCTGTGAGGAACGAGCAGCAGCATATCCAACTCTAGCCGCAGATATAACTAGCGCTGGTGTTAAACCACCGTAGATACCATCAAATTCACTGTCACCCAGATCATTCATGTAGCCTTCAGAATCAAAAAATAGCTCAGAACCAGTAGGACGCAAATCGGAAATATTGATACTAGCCATTGTTTCTCCTCTTGGATAAAGTTGCTTGAATGGAATTAGCTGTGTGTTGCCTAATCAGATTTACAGTGTTTATCCTTAATGCTCTAACTAATTGTTAGGGCGCTTTAGAAGACGTTCTGCCGTACGTACTAGGCGGGGACTAACGACCCTAGAAACGACAGCAGCGCAAACAGGTGAAGTTAGGATTCCACCATTGACAATGTCAAGTTCGCTGTCACCCAGTTCACTCATGTAGCCTTCAGAATCAGAAAATAGTTCGGAACCAGTAGGACGCAAGTCAGAAATATTGATAGTAGCCATTGTTTTTTCCTCTTTGATGAAGTTGTTTGGAATTGGATTAGCTGTGTATTTCCTAATCACATTTCAATCTTCTGAGATTTAATCTATTATTTCAAGGCTTTGAAACTGCTTTTATATGCATAACTAAAGGAGTTATGTTTTCATTATTTCAGGACTTACGCAACTGGCACAGCGCGATCGCAATTTTATAGTATTTACGTACTATGTCAAAGTGGCGTACCCAGAGGGCATTGCTGAAATTAATAACAGTAATTGGCTGTGTTAAGTATT
>JAHHIB010000027.1 GCA_019359075.1 Kalymmatonema hyalinum WJT4-NPBG1 | reverse complement strand
CTTCATTGGAACTAACTCTGAGTGACGGTTGCGCTCTGCGCAACCGCTAAATTGGCATTGGCGATCGCATTAATCTCAGACTGCGAAGCGCTCGAACTCAGATAACCCGCAACTTGGGTTATTAGAGCCTGTCTAGAATTTGCCGCTGATCGCGAGCATCGTTTAGTAGTTCTCAATCATCAAAATTTGGTTTATGAATTCATGTGTATCTAAAAAATAGTTAGGGTATGCCCGTCTGAGCGAATCAATAGATCCAGCAGATACTAAAACAACCTGGAGCGGTTGACCATCTGATATACCCCTCTCAATCTCTGTATAATCTTCATTCGCTTTATCAAGCCGTTTTTTGCCATAGCTCTGAAGATCCACTGTTTTCTCTTGGACGTTCAGCACTATCAGATGATAGCTACCAGCCTGATTGTCACTAGAAATTTTGTTGGTAGCAACGCTAAAAGCTTGTAATTTATCT
The DNA here is from genome assembly GCA_019359075.1 of Kalymmatonema hyalinum WJT4-NPBG1. GTDB lineage: Bacteria > Cyanobacteriota > Cyanobacteriia > Cyanobacteriales > Nostocaceae > Kalymmatonema > Kalymmatonema hyalinum. The sequence goes on along the minus strand of JAHHIB010000027.1, from coordinate 76,915 downwards.
ACTACATCAAGCTTTCTTGCTTGCTCAACCACAGTCTTAAATGTTTCTTTTTGTGAAAATACTTCATAGTAGGGTACTGGTGGACATTGCTCTATATGTGCAAAAGCGGAGCTAGTTAAAGCAAAAAAGTTGAGCCATTCTTCTGGTCCTTCGCTAGCTTTAAGAGCATGATTTAAGAATGTGCCCATCGTTTCTACTGCTGTAGCCCAAGTATGCTGAAGTTTTGTCCGTATTTGTAGTTCTAGCTGAAGACCATCATATTCTGGCGTTTTATCATTTTTATACTTATAAACTAAGTGGATGCCTCGGTAACCTGTTGACTTCGGACTCTGTAGGTAGTCTTTCTGTCCAACAAGTTCATGTTTGAAATTGCTATTTAAATAGCTTTCTTCTAAGTAGCGTACTTTGTCTATTGTTTCAACTACTGCTCTTAAGCCGCCAATGTCTTGCATTCTTGCAAGCTGCATTGAATCAAATCTTCTCAATTTGCCAATAATTGATTGTGAACGTTTAAGACGTTGAGCAACAAGTGCATTAGGATCGATATTTTTTAATTTGTATCGTAGTATTCCCTGAAATGTATTGATTGGATAACTGTGCGAAGATCTCCAGTTTGTCAAGACATCTTCAGCCCACTTTTTTTCGTCGGGATCAGGATTGTCAAGCTTAATAATGCTGCCAGCACGGTTGACTTGCTTTTTAGAGTATTTAGGTTTTGTCCAAAACACTTTTGGTCTCTACTATGTAGTGCAACTCTTATTAGACAAATTTTCACTGTAACAGTACACAAGTACTAAAACAAGCAATTTTATACTTTAGCATCTTAACCCAATTATTGCTATCCTTAAGGCAGTAAATTGCGATTTTTTCACATATTTATGTCTTAAGGCTAAACTTGATGCTATGCTTATCGAATTTAGTGTCGGCAACTACAGATCGTTTAAGGAGCAAGTCACCTTTAGCATGGTGGCAGCTAACCTTGTCGCAAAAGACAAAAAGCTGGATGAAAACAATGTTTTTGAAGTAGATGATGATCTTAAACTACTTAAGAGCGCCGCAATATACGGTGCAAATGCTAGTGGTAAAAGTAACTTGGCTAAAGCTTTAGGTTTCATGAGATGGTTCATGATTAATTCTTCTAAAGAGACTCAAAGCACGGAAAAAATAGGTGTTGAGCGATTTAAGCTCAGCACTGAAACCGAAGATAAACCATCTTTTTTTGAAATAGTATTCTTAATGAATGGCAAGAGATATAGATATGGATTCGAGGCAACTCGTGACAAAGTTGTCTCTGAATGGTTATTTTATGTCCCTAAATCAAGAGAAACTAAACTTTTTGAGCGCAAGCTAGACAATATTAGTGTTTCTAAAACATATAAAGCTGATGGTATTCAGCAGAAAACAAGACATAATGCCCTCTTCTTGTCTGTATCTGCTCAATTTAATGTCAAGCTTGCAGAAAAAATCTTGGATTGGCTGACAAATAGAGTCAAGCTTGTCTCTGGTTTAGATGATAGAGGTTATCGTAGATACACAGTTAATTGTTTAATGAATAACAAAAATAAAAATGAAATTATTCAGTTGCTCAAAAAATTAGATTTGGGATTTGGCGATATCAAAGTAAAAGAAAGTGAAGTTCATGCTGATTCTTTGCCTAGTGAACTGCCAGATGAAATAAAGAACTTCATTATAAAAAATGGGGGAACAAAAGCAACATCAATTCAAACCATGCACCAAACATTTGATGAAAAAGGAAATTCTGTATCTATAGCTCTATTTAATTTAGATGAGCAAGAGTCTGAGGGAACTCAAAAAGTCTTTGCTTTGGCAGGACCTCTTGTTAACACACTGAAAGATGGTAAAGTTCTCATCATTGATGAATTCGATGCTAGAATTCATCCTTTGATTAGTCGTGCAATAGTTGAATTATTTAATTCCAACGAAACGAATCCAAGTAATGCTCAGTTAATATTCATGACTCACGATACCAATTTGCTGAGCAATAAGCTTTTTCGTAGAGATCAAATTTGGTTTGTTGAAAAGAATAGATATGGTGCAACAGATTTGTACTCTTTAGCAGAATACAAAGTACGTAACGATGCGTCATTTGAGAGTGATTATATTAAAGGTAGATATGGCGCAATTCCATATATCGGAAATTTGAATCATCTCATCGACTCTCATGTCTAGAAGAAAGGTAAATTCTCGTGGATATTCACTTAGAAAAGTTAATACGAGGGAAGCCAGGCAGAGATTCTTGATTGTATGTGAAGGAGAGAAAACAGAACCTAACTACTTTAGGAGTTTTCGTGTTCCCAAGGATGTCGCTGAAATAGACGTGCAGGGTTTAGGAGAAAATCCCAGCAAACTAGTTCAAAGCGCAAAGGAACTAAAAAAGCAAGAAGATTATGATCAGGTTTGGTGTGTTTTTGATCGTGATTCTTGGACTATAGAAGATTTTAATAACGCTATTAAAAATGCTAACGCTGAAGGCTTTAAGGTCGCTTATTCTAATGAAGCGTTTGAACTATGGTATGTTCTGCATTTTGAATTTCTCAATACTGGTATTCCTCGAAGTGATTATCTTAGAAAGTTAACTTCTTTACTTAGTCGGACATATCAGAAGAATAGCGAAACTATCTATGATGAGCTATTTGAGAAGCAATCTATTGCTATTAGAAATGCTGAAAATCTTCTTAAACAATATGATCCTCACATTCCAGCCAAAGACAATCCATCAACAACAGTGCATTTGTTAGTTCAGGAACTCAACAAGTTTATTCAGTAAATAGACTCTGAGTAATCTCTAGGCAATAGCTTTCTGGGACATCAACGTTTTACTCCACCAATCACTATAAAGCGATTGCCCAAAGGGCACTGCGCTGAGTCCTGAAAGGACACGCTACGCGTTGGCTGCGCCTGCGCTTTGCGCTTACGCGCAATCGCTCTCAAGTCGGTACTGTTTGGACTTCTTCTATATAGGCTGAAACCCTTATCAAAACCTCAAAACCTACGTTAGAAAACACAGAACAAGCACCTTAGCAATTGATGCCAGCATTAAGGACTCACGGCAAAAGCGGCAGGAAAGCAACCTCTGGCAGCGACGATTCTGGGAGCATTGGATTCGCGATCAGGCAGACTTTGTCCAGCATTGTGATTACATCCATTACAATCCAGTTAAACATGGATTGTGTTCTGCACCTAGTAAATGGGCATATTCCAGTTTTCATCGCTTTGTTGCACAGGGCATCTATGCGGCAGGTTGGGGAGAGATGCAAGCACCGAAAATCGCAATAAATATTGAGGATGGGTGAGCGAGTTGGTTTGATAGATGCGTTACGCTAGCGCTAACGCATCCTACGCGACCGAAAAATATGTTCTGTTGGCTGACTGTTGGAACTTTGATCAGATTGCCACATTATGCCACATTAGAGTCAATTAACTTGAAGCCCCAAGGTTTTAGAGCCACGATCGCTATTTCTCTATCTACACCCTCATAAACCTCCCATTCGGACTGCGGATCTTTAGGATGTCCCTCGCTCACATGACCTGCAACTTTGATCACCGGAACGCCTACCAAGCGATCGCGCTCTATGCCTTTTGGGAGTGCTAGTTGAAGTTTGTGACCTACGAACTTCGATGCACTTGAATTAGCTACAGATTCACGGACTAAACAGATATCACCAGCAGTCCCCCAAGTCGTTGGGTAGATGTGGAGGAACGATATATAAATTTCTGGTTTGATGGATCTTTTTAGAACTTGCATTATCTGTAATCCTTACACGTTTGCTAAAAAATATATGAGTATTTTCTCTCACTGGCTGCAACTGTTTTAATTTTGCAACCCCGATTAAAATACCATTTATCTAAGTGACTGCTGCTATGTACACCTATTCTTACAATTTTATTATGCGATCGCTCTTACGGTTATGTGTAGGGGTGACGGTTACCATTTAACCGAAAAGTATTAAAACCCTTCTTTGGTAATTGTGGTAATTAGAAATTATCAATTAGCTAGTATGCAGCATTTCAGGCTTGAGCTATTTCGTTGCATGACACAAATAAATCAAATAAGCCTGTCCAGAAATGCGATTGCAAAGGTGCCAGTGCCCAAAGGGCAATCGCCGTAAGTCCTGGGGACGTGCCCTCTCGGCGCGAAGCGTGTCCGACAGGACAAGGCGGGGCTTTGCCCATCGCCTGTTTCCAATGTTTTACCGTAAACTACGGTAAAATTGTTGTCGTTTGGGCGATCGCGATTATTTAGGCTGTTACAGGCTGAGGATTGTTCTGTTGGTTCTGTTGCAGTATAGCGGGGTCAATCTCAATGTTCAACGCCACAGCAACGCGCCGACCGTAATCCACATCAGCCCGGAAGAAGTGGCACAGTTGCCGCATTTGGATATCTTGCTGTGCTCCACTCAACGCTCCTGCGATCGCTTGCGCTGTACGATTCTTCTCGTCTTCAGAGAAGATCCGCCAGAGATTGCCTGCCTGGGTATAGTCATCCTGATCGCGAGATTCATAGCGATCGGCAACCACATCACCAAGAGACAGCCCAGGCTCGCGGTATTGCGGCGCTTCTTTCGGAGCGCTACTGTCGCTGTTGGGATAATAATTGGGGCTGCTGCCGCCGTAACCTGTGGACATGGCACTATCCCGGTGGTAGTCTGTCAATTCATTTAATTTCTTGACAGACATACTTCGGGGCGTGACCTCGCTCCCGCGTTGTTTCAGGTGTATGAATAAAATTAGCAAACTTATGCGGATCGCGGATGAAGAAGACAGGTGTGTTGTTGCCCACCAGATCCCAGTTCCCTTCTTCAGTGTAAAATTTGACAGCAAAGCCCCGCACATCGCGCTCAGCATCGGCGGCACCTTTTTCTCCAGCGACAGTAGAAAAACGCAAAAATACCTCTGTTTGCTTGCCTACTTCTGAGAGAAACTTCGCTTTGGTATATTCTAGGGATTTCCAACAAATAAATTATCCAATCTTGTGTGGGGTGGGCATCCCTGCCCGCCCAGTTTATAGGACGGGCACCAAGCCCATCCCACAAGAAAAAGTTGGATATTTTTTAATTTGGAAGCTACTTAAGTGTTGCGTCTCGCCAATGGTTTTTGACCTTTTCTAAGAAAGCAAACAGCAGTGCCAAACGCTAACATCCCCAGTATAGAGGTAGATTCTGGAATCGTTTTTAGAGTTTGGTCTGTACCTTGCCGCACTTTAAGATTTTGCAATTTCGCACTTGGCGAGTTTGTCGTTGACCGTGATTGAATAGGTATAGCAGAGCCGACCTTACCAGCAATTGCATCATCAATAAATGACGCATAATTAGACACCCGTGTTGTTGCTGTAAATTCACCGAAACTGCTGTTGGTTGTCTTATCCAAATCTGTGTGGATCCCGTTTGGGAAAAGAAATGCATCGCTAAAGCTGTAGGAAGCAATACCAGCAACCAAATCATTAATAAATGCAGGTCCACCTGAATCACCACCAGCTATATTGCCTTCATTGGTTCCCAAGCCTAAATCGTTGATACCAAAGTGAGTGCCAAAAGCATCATTCCCAGGTAAGCCACTATCGAAATCAAACAACAATTGACTTCCAGGGATGATGCCTGTAAATCCAGGAATTTGCTGCTGAAACAGTGGACTAGTAATATCACCCAAGGCATCAAACTTATTCATTGCAGAGTAACCTTGATGGGAAAGATTACTCTGAGTATTTTCTCCTAAGTTTCCGCTACCAATGTAGCCGTATCCTACTTCCGTGAAAATTTTACCGACTTCATCTTGAGCACGATAAATGTCATATTGTTGAGCTTGGCTGGGTGCTGGCGCACTTAGTCCCAAAACAGCAATGTCGTTACCTTTGTAAAAAATACTATCGTACCCAGGATGCACAAAATAGTCAACAACGGGTATTGAGGCTGAACCTGTAGGCAATTTGAAAGTTACATTTGTTTTATTCAAAATTTTGGTATCAAATTTACCATTTTTGTCCGTAATGCAGTGGGCTGCTGTGATAATATGTAAACCCCCTTTTAACAAGGAACCAGTGCAGAGATCAAGTGAAGTATTGATTGATACAACTCCACTAAACTTTCCAGGGGCAACCTGGTAATTTTGTGGATCACCAGCAGTAACTATTGCCCCTGCTAATTCTGCTGTTCCCAAGGTAGAAAGCACCGCCCCAATTACGGCTATTGATTGATGTTTTAAAGCTGCCATGCACATCTGCCTCATCGTTTGGTTTGGTTGTTTTGGGTTTTAAGTGTCGCAAATCGCGAAACTACAAACCTATAAGGGTAAGTTCCACCCAAAACCGGAAAATTCTCCAAAATTTACCATGATTTTTTTTTACCCATATATTGCTATTATGTTGAGCACAACAAGTCACCATACCTAAGTATTGTATTTTAAATCACTATTATTTATCATAATAACAAGAAAGAATATTTGTTTTTATCGTTATTTTGGCATACAAAGAAAGAAGAGGAACTTTATAGACAAGAGGTGGATTATGCAACAGCACATAGACAAACATACCTTTCTCTATCAGAAGCAAAGTTACCACGGTCAGTTCACGCCAGAGGCTCTGGTATTCAACGCTAACTTACAAGAATTTGCAACACGAGTTGGTTACATTTGCAACTTACAGACTCTGGGAAAGGTCTCCCAAGAGGACGCTTACCAGCAAATAAACGCACTCTGGGAACAGTTAACACACAGCTATGCTGCACTGGGGATTGATTCCAACACAGAAAACTAGGGTTCTCTGCGGATTCAAATTGCTCCCGAACAGAAAACCCTAGAATATGAGTGGAAAATCGTCTATACGTAGGTCGAAGTGTTTATGCTGGCATATCGCTAAACAAAATATGAATTAATGCACCCTAATTAAATAATGTAGTTCTAATCACAGTCCCAGGGTACGACCTGGAAACCCAGCAACATCAAAGTAGCGAGTTTTTCCGACTGTTTGATATTTGAGGATTGTCTGCAAACCATTAGCAGCAGATGGGGATTTCAGGGTAAAAGACTTATGCTGAACGTTGTCAGGTCCACTAAGGAGCGCTTCACTTAACACTCGACCAACTAGCTTACCCTGAGGAGACAACTTTAGATTCAGTACCTTCGCCAAGGTTGGTGCTACATCTGCGTTACTCACCGGAGCCACATCTTCATAATCCTGTTTAAAGTCAGGTCCAATTGCTGCCATTGTGTTGTAAGTATCAGCACGACTAAAGCTTCCATGCATTCTTTGTCCCTGCTGCAAGGTTGTATCTGCTATTTCCACACCGCAGGCTGTGGGATTGCCGCAACCTGTGTCAAAAGAGCGAAAGTTTACTAAAATAGATGGCTTAGGAGTCCGTGCTGCTCCTCGAAGAGCGATAGCGAAGCGCTGCTGCGTTAGCGAAGCGGCTCTGAAAGAGCTAGCGCAGATCGCCTCTAATGGTAAAGTTCCAGGAATTTTTCCCAAAGAATCATCCACAAACAAGCCGCTGATGTAGTCTTGCTTTAGCAGCATATCTACAATCTTTTTCGCAGTGGCTTTTTTGTTTGCAGCATTAGGCAGATAGAGCAAATCAGAACCACCATTACCAGCAACTATAACATCTGGTTTCCTGGGGTATTTACCAATGATACTGTTTCTAGAAGTCTGCCCTTTACTAGCATTGAGTGGAGCATTGTTTTTATCTGGGTCAAACATAGATAGCTTTAATTCATGCGCTATGTCTATTCCCAAAAAACCAGTTGGTAAAAAACCTTTTAGCACATCTGGGTAAGAAAGCGTTGCCGCATAACTGGTTTTGCTCTCCTTACTAATAGTCGAAAATCCGTGATCGGCAGTCAAGAATATATTTGTCGTCTCTTCCAAACCCAAATCCCTTAATGCAGTGCGAATTTGAGCCAGATTCTTGTCAACATTCTGGCGGGCTGCTTGCACGGTGGGACCATTGATACCAGGAACCAGTTGGTTGAGGCTGTCGCCGTGGTTGTGCTGTGTACCGTCTGGATCACGAGACCAGAAAACCAGTACAAAGGGTTTTTGCCGCTGCTTGAACAATGGCAGGATGGCTTTAGTCGTCACATCAGCAAAATATTGCTGTTGAGCTGTATTTGCAACTTTGGTACCTGGAGTCTTGCTGTCCCCATGATTACCGTTTTCTCCCCGCGATGGCGTTGCAGTTGGCAATGAGTTTTTGGCAAGCAGTTGTGTCATTTCAGAACTCAGAGAAATTTCCGTTGGGGTGACGCTCGTGTTCAATGTGCCGTTAAACGATGCGCTGGCGATCGCCAAACCGGACAGCACACAGGGTGCAAACTTATGGGCTAAATACCTAACCAATTGGACGTTCTGGAACCACGTTCGGACAATAGCGGCACTTGCGGCAGCAGCAGCACTTACCATCACACTTTGTGAGAGAGCGGTGAAATAAAAATCATGAAGCGGTGAAATAGCAATAATGAATACGTGTGATACCCTTTGATGAGTAAAATCAAGCTATATGAGTGTTCAAGCAGCATACGATAATTGGTCAGCCACATACGATGCTGACCAAAATCTGACGCGCGATCTGGATCAAACCGTCACCAGAGAAACCTTGATGGGTTTGAGGTGTAAATCAGTAGTTGAAATTGGCTGTGGCACAGGTAAAAATACGCTTCTGCTTTCACAAATAGCTCTTGAAGTTTATGCGATCGATTTCTCAGCATACATGATCGAAAAGGCGAAAGAGAAAGTGAGGTCAGCTAATGTGGTGTTTATTACACAAGACATCACGAAGCAATGGACTTGTCGTAATGAGTCTGCTGATTTGATCACCTGCAATCTCGTTCTAGAACACATAGAAGACCTCTCATTTATATTTTCACAAGCGGTTCGTGTGTTAGTCAAAGGAGGATACTTCTTCATCTGTGAACTCCATCCATTCAGGCAATATCAAGGAACACAAGCTAATTTTCAAAGAAATCAAGAGGTCATTGAAATCCCAGCATTTATGCATCACATATCAGATTTTTTTTATGCTGGGAAAAATCATGGTTTCATGCTTGAGGACTTCAGAGAGTGGTGGCATGAACAAGATCAAAATAAACCACCCAGACTTGCATCATTCTTGTTCAGAAAATGAAGACGATCTTGGCTGCTGTGAAGACACTCAGCGCTGTTAAACCACAGATGCACACAGATAAATTATCTGCGTGGCGTGTATCTGCGGTTCCAAATACTCTTAAACCGGATTTTTGCAAGAAATTTAACGTCAAACATCTATATTCTAAAATCAATCATTGTCTGCCGATAGGTATCTGGTAATCCTGTGTCAAAACACTTTCCTTTCACAAGATATCCTGTCATTCCCTCTTCTTGACGCAATCTATCCAGACAAGATGTTAACTGAAATTCCCCTCGTTCCCGAAAGTTTTCATGAATGTGTTCTGCCAAAAAGTCAAATATTTTCGGTGTCAGTACATATAACCCAAACATACAGAGAAACTCATCATCTCTCATTCCCTCGGTATGCAAATATTGACGAGCATACTCAATTGAGGGTTTTTCGTAAACTTGTGTAAGTGAAAGAAGCGAATTGAATGATTGCCAAATTCCTGTAACACAGCCAGCTTGATGGAGAATTTCTGCTGGCATTACTGTCAACCCAAGAACGCTTTGATTGACTTGTTCGTAAACATCTATAACTTGACTAGCACAGGATTTTTCAATGTCTGAAGCGTAGACATGGTCACCTAGCATGAGCAAAAATGGCTCATCTTTCACCCATTCCTTGGCACAGAAAACAGCATGACCGTAGCCTTCTTGTTCTTCTTGCGTCAAAATTGTAATTCTGCTGCCTAGTTCTTGAAGATACTTGCTGTATTCTTGATTTTGGGGTGAAAGTTTGTTGAAAAGTTCTTTTTTCGGTGGACTTTTAAAAAAATCTGCAAAAATTTCTTTATCTCCTGGTTGCACCACAATCCCAACTTCTTCGATTCCGGCACTCATCGCTTCTTCAACAATTGCCAGAATCACAGGTTTTGCCCTGCCATCTTTATCAATAATCGGGAAAAGTTCTTTTTTAACAACTTTAGTAGCTGGAAACAATCGAGTCCCGAAGCCAGCCGCTGGAATCACAGCTTTTCTTACCTTATTTTGTTGCATAAATCGTCAGTTTTAAACATTCCATTTGTGGAAAATTCAGATCAATGATTTCGATAACTTTTTGTTGGCATTCTTCATCTTTGACAATAAACTGTGCAGTGCCATCTCCTTGTGAACCTACACCCTTGCCACCTAAAATGTAAGGTTGGATGAGTTCATACTCAAGAAGTTGGTGCAGTACGGGAGCAGTTAACTGTTCTGGACAAGCGGGTATCAAATGTTTGTCAAATTCTGCCTGTGCTTGTTTCATAAGAATACCAATTTGTTCAGCGTCGCCTTTTTGTAAAGCATCAACCGCTGCTTGGGTTATTTGATAGCTGATGGAACCGAGATATTTCTGTACATTCGCTTGGACTTCGTTGGTAGCGAAGGGATAACACTCATTGAGTTGAGTGAGAATTTTTTGAGTATTTTTGCTAGCACCGAGATCCACAATCACAAAGAATAAATCCTTCGGTACCTTTAATTCTATGATATGAGTGCGATTGGCTTTGCCATCGCCCAAGGGGCGATTGGGCTTTAGCCCACTGCGCTCCGCGCAATCGCCATCAAATATCATAGCAATAGGACGATTACCGTAGGCACACGCCTGATCCATCCGCCCACATCGGGAAGGCGTAGTAATCTCGCCGAGATATGCAAACTCCATTTCCTCCTGGAGAGTCATCTTTAAGTCATACACCTGATTGAATGACCGGGCTACCAGTACACAAATCGCAGCACTGGACGATAGCCCTTTCTGAATTGGTAAATCTGTCAGGTAATTGTCAATCTCCAGCCCAGCGACAGGAAAGCTAGCGAGAAATTGGTAAGCAACGCCAGCCGCATAACTGCAAAAACCACCCTTTTTGGCTTCAAATAGTAAAGCCTCCTTTTCCATTGGCAAAGTCAGGGTTTTACGGGTTCCATCACTGAGAGAGGCGTGAAGAACAAGCTGAGTTGGATGAGGCTTCACCCTAGCATAAAGCCCCTGATTGGTACCCACAAGCAGCGTGTAACCTACCTCAACCTCACGATTGTGACGACGATATTCTCCCGCCCAATCGCTGTGTTCACCAAACAGACAAAGACGCCCAGGAACGAAAATTTGCATTCAGTCTACCCTGAAATCCTCCCGATCTCCAGTAATAAATTACTATGACGAATGTCAAGTTGAAATTAATAGGTTAACACAGACACATAAATACGGAAAAAAAGTTATAAATTAAAAATTGAAAATTGAAAGTAATTTGAATTTTGCAGATAAAATTCTTTCAGTAGGGTTTCATAATTGTCTTGACTTTCATGTCAAAAAAAGTATCAGAAGTCAATTCCGTAATGATTGCTAAATTAGCAACTCATCTACTAGGGTCAGTTGGCAAACTGTCACTCACCAGATTCCGCGTTTCATTCTAGAAGAGATATTCTTTATTAGTGCAAGGAGTGATACCACTTCACGATATGTTTGCCACAGCTTATATTCGCAATTCGTCTCACCGACAGAATGTTGCGGGTTTCAAATGTTGCATCAAATCGGTGATTTGGTATAGCTTTATACAGAAGAAGCGCTGGGGTGAAGAAAGTCTCAAGCGCTTTTTTATGTACAAATAAAACAGGCTCGCTCTCTGGGGAAGAATAAATTGAAACCATACAGAGCAAGTGTAGACATTGTATAATTGCTTATACTTTAGTCAGAAATACTTCTGAAGCATATTCTCCAACTGCTGTACCGTTGCTCTAGGAGAGGGACGGGGCAAAGGTAGCTCCTTTGCTTCCTCCTGTGTACCCTCTGTACCTCTGCGGTCTACTAGAAAAAGCACTGGTACCTCGTATTGATAAGCTTGAAACCAATCTTCACGAGTAGTAATATCCCGGATCTCTAGCTCAAACTTGAGATTTTGTATCTGTTCCAGCTTTTCCTGCAAGCCCTCACACAAATGGCAACCCGGCTTGCTATATAAGATGATTCGCATTTGTTTTAACCTAATTAATTACCCTCTAGTACAGTAAACAACCCCAATGTAAAAACCCCTCTCAATACTGAGAGGGGTTTTGTAAAGTTATTTTGCTATAAATTGCAGTTGTTCCCCTAGAACAAATTCATGATAGTGATAACACCAGCACTGGTTAGCATGACCAAAGCGCCCATAACTATAGACTGGTTCAATGAATTTGGAGTTTTGGAATCGTTCATTTGTCGAATTCTTTAATTTTAAGGATTTTACTAACAATATCAGTATCGCCATATATATAAATAGAAACATAGTAAAAATTAAACAACGGTAAATAATCTTATTAAATGCAATAGTATTTACTTAACTCAGGATAGATACTTTGGTAACGTTGTATCATGTATAAAGTTTTGTAAAAAAGTTGTTTTATATTTAACTTGCCTATTTTCCATGTCTCCCCACCTCTCAACCCCCTCTTGGCAATGGTTCCCGAATATGGTATGTACATAATTCCGACCGATATATGTGCCTTTGTAGTGTAAAATTAACTTAATCAAGCAAGGAAACCATTGGACTGGAGAATAATTAATGACTGCTTCAACAGCAAGTAGACCCCAAAACGCCAGTTTTGACTTGGAGCAACTGAATCAGAGATTTGAGACTGCCCAACCAAGAGAGATACTGGCATGGTCTGTCGAGAATATTCCTACTGGACTGGTGCAAACTAGCGCCTTTAACGTAGATGACTTGATAATCACTGATATTTTCTACCGTGACCTCAAGCACCCAGTTCCTGTGGTATTTCTCGAAACGCTGCACCACTTTCCCCAAACTCTAGAACTGGTTGCTAAGGCTAAAGAAGTTTACAATCTGGATTTGAAAGTTTACAAAACTCCAGATGTAGAGACTCGCGAAGCCTTTGCCGCAAAATACGGTGAAGCACTTTGGGACAAAGATATTGCTAAATTCCACGAATTCACCAAAATTGAACCGTTGCAACGGGGTTTAGCTGAACTCGAAACTATCGCTTGGATCACTGGACGTCGCCGCGACCAAGCCGTCACCCGTGCCAATATGCCCGTATTTGAACTAGATAGCAACAATCGCCTAAAAATCAATCCCCTAGCTAACTGGACACGCGAAAAAAGCTGGAAGTATGTAGCTGAACACGGCGTGATTTACAACCCATTGCATGACCAAGGTTATGCCAGCATTGGCGATGAACCGATCACGACTCCAGTAGGCGAAGGTGAAGATGAACGCGCTGGACGTTGGCGGGGAACTGGTAAGACTGAGTGCGGAATTCATATTTAAGAGGGAGTAGAGAGTGGGGAGTGGAGGAAAATAAGAATTTCCCATAACTCTCCCCCTCGCCCTCTCTCCTCTACTTACTCTGTGCTTGTGCGGTGAGATAAAATAATTTGTAAGCAAGTTTAGCCAGTATTTTGGTTAAAAAGGTGTTCCAAATCTGCTAATTCAGCCTCTGTTGCTACGTCAATTGGTGGCAAGGGTCGTTGCATAATTGAATAGAGCGATCGCTTCTGGATTTTGTTGCTTGCAACCCTAACTCGCGTAAATATTCTTTAATCTTTAATACAATATTGCGTCGGTCGTTATTGAAGTCACAAGGGTGATCCTTCTCTGACTCACCGTCCGAGGAGTCTGTTTCAAAGACAGGCTCCTTTTCTTTTTATACTTGTACAAATACATAGCTTTTCTCACGCTTGCACTTTTTAGTGTATAATGCAGTACTTTAGGAAGATCTTTTATGAAGAGATCAGATAAGGCAAAACTAATCGTATCTCCCTGGTGGCGCTGGCCTCTTGAAACTTTATTCCCTGATAAAAAATTTGATGGACAATTTCAAAATCCAGGCAGCGAACAGGTTTTTGATTTTGACGCGGTGATGGCATCTGTTGACCCAATCACCACGATTGCATCTGACATCGTCTATTATCCAGAAAACGATAAAGGTGAACTTTTTGCAATTTTTATCTCTGGGCTGGGACAACGTGAGTCAGAATCTTCAAAAAGGAGCCGTAGGTATGCTACTACTCTCTTAACTGGCATCGCCAATATAAATAACTCCACTTTTCTTAAACAACGTCCAATTATCGCTTTCATTAACCGATACCTTGACTGGATTAATGCAGTTCTTGACTATCTAGGTTTATCTGGTAGTCCAGTCATTGAAAATGCGGCAACTTTGATTACTTATGCCGTAAACAACAGGGTAACTCTCAATTTATCAGGCGATAGTCTTGGAACAATTTTCTTGGCTAGAGCTATTAAGGTTGCTAAAAGAAACTTTATCAGTGGACGCGCCAGGGTGTTTGACTTCAGACAACGACGAATTCAAGAACAGAAGTGGAAGCAGCGCACTAGTCAACTCATTAATGTCTTCACCTTCGGAAACGGCTATCGAAAATGGGTACTAGGTCCAAATTACATTATGGTTTTCATTCAAGGCGATCAATTACCAGAGAAATTTGGAATGACACCCCAAAGAGCTATTAAGCAAAAACGAGACGATATAAAGTTTCTGATATTTCCGCGTTTGTTTCCTAAAGGCAGCTTTGAAGCCCATAACATGATGTTTACAATCGAACTTCTTCGCCAAACCTTTGAAAAAAATCAGATTGAAGTTGGTGATTTTGCTGGTTTATATAACAAACTCAATTCCAGCACCCTAGAAATTGCCACACCCAATGAAGTATCATGGCCAAGCGACATGAAAAACTATGCATGGTATCCAGACAGCCTCAATTCAATTCCATCTTTATCATCACAGATATAAAATGATGGGGAGACAAACTAGTTTCCTCCACGACTCCCCGATTCCCTTATGATTAAAATCCTCCACCTCTCCGACATCCACATGGGAAGCGGTTTCTCCCACGGACGCATCAATCCCGAAACTGGATTAAATACACGATTGGAGGATTTTGTCAATAGTCTGTCCAAATGTATTGACCGAGCGCTAGCAGAACCAGTAGATTTGGTTCTATTTGGCGGTGATGCTTTTCCAGATGCGACACCGCCGCCCTACGTACAAGAAGCCTTTGCTGGTCAGTTTCGCCGCCTTGTAGATGCAAATATCCCTACAGTCCTGTTGGTGGGGAACCACGACCAACATTCCCAAGGACAAGGTGGAGCCAGTCTATGTATTTACCGCGCCTTGGGAGTTCCGGGAATTGTCGTCGGTGATACTTTAACCACTCATAGCATCCAAACCTGCAATGGAAGCGTGCAGGTTATCACCCTCCCTTGGCTAACCCGTTCCACTTTGATGACTCGCCAGGAAACCGAAAGTTTATCTATGGTTGAAGTCAGCCAACTGCTTACTGAACGTCTGCGGATTGTCCTAGAAGGAGAAATTCGCCGCCTTGACCCCAATGTGCCCACTGTTCTTTTGGGTCACTTGATGACGGACAATGCTAGCTTGGGAGCCGAACGCTTTTTAGCTGTTGGTAAAGGCTTTACGCTTCCCTTATCTTTGCTGACACGACCTTGCTTTGACTATGTAGCGTTGGGACACGTTCATCGCCATCAAAACCTGAATAAATCTAATGACCCCCCAGTGATTTATCCAGGGAGTATTGAACGGGTAGATTTTAGCGAAGAAAAGGAAGACAAAGGCTATGTAATGCTAGAACTGGAAAAAGGTCGCGCCGAGTGGGAATTTTGTCCTTTGCCAGTCCGGGCTTTCCATACGATTGAGGTGGATGTTTCTAAGGTTGAAGACCCGCAGGCGGCGATCATCAAAGCCTTAGCCAAACGCGATATCCAAGATGCGGTCGTGCGGTTGATTTACAAACTTCGCTCAGAGCAGTTGGATTTAATTGATAGCACCGAGGTACATAGCGCTTTAAGTCCAGCGCATACTTACACCATTCAACCAGAATTGGTCAGCCAGTTGGCTCGACCCCGCATTCCTGAATTGAGCGCGAGTAACAGCATCGACCCAATGGAAGCGTTGAAAACATATTTGAACAACCGCGAAGACCTCAAGGACATTGCAGCATCAATGCTGGAAGCAGCGCACAATCTCCTAGCGAATGATGTGGAAGTATGGCTAGAAGGAGCAACGAATGAGCAATCCCAGAATCATCTGTCGGTAGGCGGTAGAGAGACTCAGCTTCCTCTACTGTAAAATTTAAGATTAATTGCTGATTAATCTGGCAAAATTGTAATATTGGATGCTCAGTAGGTAATTTTTATTACTGGGGAGCGATGCCAAAAATACTTGCCAGGTGGACTTTCTATGTCCCTCTACCCACAGATTAAGGAATTTTTACTCGGTAAAACTTTACCTACAAGCGCTCATGCTGAAGAACGATTAAGTAATTTGTCCAAGTTGTTACGCTGTTAATCTTACTTTTAGCTGCCAATACCAGCTATGCAGATTTTCCCAGACTCTGTTACTTCTTGGCGCGAGATGGATTTTTGCCGCGACATTTATCACTATTGGGCGATCGCCTAGTTTTGTTAATAGCTGTCAGCAAAATCAACTTCTGCACTTCTGGGATAGAAATATAAGTGACATCTTCTTAAACCAACCTCAAAGAGGTATGGCTCAAGCTACCTCCATCACTAGAATTCAAGCGCGAAACACAGTACCCGCGTTTGGTCCCAATAAGCCTGACCCAGATAAATGTTAGGAGCAACCTCACGGATTTCATCCCGAATTTTCTGGGCGACAAATGAGGTTTTGGAGTAGTCCAGGATGATAGATTCTCCATCGCAAAGCCAGCTTTCTCCTCTGTAGACTTTGGCTTTGACTAACTTGAGTCCAACGGGAGTGAGCCGATTGAGCAAGAACCCTTGCTCTCGGTAAAAAACCTTTCCCTGCCATAATCCCTTCGACAAAAGCAAACCCATCGAATTTGAGGTGGCTTCTGGCGGTGTGGGATACTACCGCACACCTTCGCTTGTAAGCGTGTGGGCAACAGCACCATTTCTTCACAACAACGCTTTAGGAAAATACAATGAAGATCCATCAGTTGAAGGACGTATAGATGCCTACAACGATGCCATGGAAAAACTGCTGTGGTCTGACAAACGTGAGGGAATTATCAGCAGAACAACTCAGAAAAGCACATTGGCGCTTTCTCAGCGGGGAATTATTAAAATTCCCGTTCCTAAAGGAATGCCTGTTAACTTGCTGGCAAACATTAATCCCAGAGAGGCGGTCACAGATCTTAATCTCGTAAACCTGTTCAAGGACTTGAAACCTGAAGGTGGACTTAAGGGTAAGCTTGGACGGGTGCTTTTAAGGGCAAATAAGTCTCCCGACTTCATTGAGGACAAGGGTCATACTTTTGGCTCAGAACTGTCCGATGAAGATAAGAGAGCGTTAATTGAGTTTGTAAAGACTTTCTAAGACAACTAATCTGGATGCAGAGCATCCAAAAACTCGTTCCCAGGCTCCCCCTGGGAACGTAAACTACTAAGTCAACATGTTTTAAGTTATGAGTTCACGACTTTTCTCTATTTTTGCAACACTGTCGCTGCATCTGGCAATGTCTTTCCATCTCCATTTACAAAAGCCCAACGACTAATCACTCGTCCTCCGTTTTCTAAGCCTCCTGATAACCATTGTGGTACAAAGCCATAGCCCCCTTCTTCCCATTGTCCTGACTCAATCGTCCAGAATTTTTTACCTTTATTTCCTCCATTGACACGCCATGCAAGGTTAGGGAAATAATAATCTCCTGATTTTAAGGAGTTTAATTGTGACTTTAATTCGGGGATTGCACTCAAAGAAATCGCTCCCTCATAAATCGTCTGATTACCAGCACGACTAAATTGTATCTTTCCTTCAGGTGCACCTGATGGAGTAGCATTCATTTTCATCAGAGGCGGATTCAGAGTTGCATTGGTTGGATAATATCCCTGATGATTTGTACCAGGAGCACGATATCTCCACAACTCACTGTTATTTCCCGTACTATACGTAGCAAAAAATTCATAATCTACATCTGCAGCTAAAGCCTTTTCATAATGCGAGTGACCTTTTAGCAAGTCATCAGGATTATTTTTCATGCAATCGATATTAAGAAATAATCCATCTCTATTATCATCACCTTTAGCGCCATCAACTCGATTTTTTCTGAACCATTCAAAACTGGGATTAAATGCAGGAAATGGCGCATGATTATCGTCTGCAACTTGCCCAGCAAAATACAAGTTATTCGCATCCCATGCTACTTTGAATTTATATGCTCCATCACCCATAGTTGTGGCAATGACATCAGACCAGTCATTCAAATTCCCATCTATATTTATCGTCTTCTTTGGAGCATACGCTGATTGTATTTTCCAAGAGCCTGTTTGCGGTGATGATTTTCCATTGATTGATAAAGAGTAGCTAATGTTGTAATTATTATCGTTATTGGTTGAAAAGGAATTGATTGGAAAACTAATAATTTTTTGTTCGCCTGGTTGTAAATTTTCAAATTCTATATTTTTTGTAGATAAATTCCATCCAGTGGGTGGAGTTATTGTTAACTTTCCGCTACGAGGTTTATTGACGACATTCTCTAATTTTATATCAATTGTTCTACCTTTGATAACAGGTCCTGATAAAGATAATGGTGTGACTTTGACTTCCGTTTTTAATTGAAAATTCGCATTCTGCAATATCTGCTTTAACTTGGAAGCTGGCATATCAGCTACTATATATACAACTTCTACTGGATTCAAAGGAATGTTATTCAAATTGTTGATTCTATTTCCTCTGTAATCGTAGGCTTGTACACCTGCGCCATTCATAGACATAGTCCCAGAATACTCATCAGAAGGAAGATTTCCTTTCGCCTGACTACCTCCATTGGGATTCCAGGGATTACCTCTATCACCATAAAATGGACCATTGACAAATACCGCTGCTCTAGCACGCTTATCTGCTGAATAATCGTTTTCAAAAACGATTCCCCACATTGATTTTGAATTAGGAAATACATCATCTACTATTTTGGTTCCTTCCAAAACCCGAGTCATAGTTTTATATGCATCCTTCGCAGCATTATTGTTTTTTATATCGTGCATTCCATGTCCACTCCAGTTAAACCAAAAAGCTCTTACGGGTCTTTGAGCATAATGACCAGCTAGCATATGTAGGAGGTAACTGGAGGGTATTGTACGAGCTACCCAGATGTCTTTATCTGAGGAGAACATTTCAGTATATGTTCCAAACTCTGTTTGCCACGCTCCTGCCTTACCTTGTGTCTTAGAAAATTTTTGATCTAATTTTAATTGCATCAATGTACTATGGAAGGCACTGGGACTAGGAAAAGCATATGCATGGTTTACAGAGCCATCCACATACCCTATATCATTCCCTTTACCATACATAATATCCCTGTTATAGGCTACAGAACCTCCACCAATTAAATTAACATTTGGAAAATCAGTTTTTACCTTTTTCCAAATTCGTTTAATCATGTCTCTGTATTCTTCCGCTGTTCCACCGTTCCATGCCCATTCATCAACCCACGGTTCATTCCAGTGCTCATAATTAGGCATCAAATCATGGGTAGCGGCTACCCAATCATAAAACTTTTGTATATAAGCATCCATATTTTTTGGAGGGCCTAATTTGTCCTCTTTCCAAGGAGATGGATAAAAAGGAGTTTGTAATGTAGATACCCCATAACTTTTTAAGGTATTTATCCTATTTCTCAGGCTTTTAACATCACCATTCCAACGGTCAAATTCCACTTGTATACCACGAACCCATTTGACTCCAAGTTCTTGAGATACTGGACCGACAATCTTTGGATCACTATAACCAAATTCTAAACCGAAGGGAGAATTGGGAGCTAAGCCAGTGTACCTTGGAGGTAATTGTGCATAGCTATAACTTTTTAGACTTAATAATAAGCACAAAAATCCTACAAGTAAACTTCGCCCTAAGTACCTCAAGCAGACTTTTAAAGCAAGTGTTTTTTGTTTTTTCATAGAGATTAAATCTTCAGTAAAAGAATAAGTTTTGGCTTACTGATATTTTGTACCAAGAAAAAATTATGTAATTTTATCACTCAATATAAAGCCTAAATCCCTCAATTTAGCGGGAACATTCCAAAAAAGTAATGTAACTTTATCGCGCTGCTTTTTACATAGCCTCGGTTCCTACGGTGAGGTGCAAGATATGAGCTCACGTTATGTGGAAAAACGAACGCGAAACCTAACTCCCCAGCCCTCTTCCCTATAAGGCTATGCGTTACCCGGATCTTTCTTAACAATCTTAAAACCCTTGTCTTATAAGCGTCATAAGGCTTGCATTTTTGCAACCAACTGCGTCAAATAAGTAGCTCGACATGAATAAATGTAAGATGGGTTAGCGAAGCGTAACCCATGCTGCCCTTTGCGATTGATGCGTTAGCCAAGGAAGACCGCATCCTACAAAAAATTCTATCCACCTACTTACCATGTACACCAGCCTTTCGCCTCAGTCAAGAGATGATGGCGGTTGTCAACAAGATAGGGGCGAAATGTAGCGGGGGCGATCGCCCAAGGGGCAGTGGCAAAGCCAATCGCGCGGAGCGCAGTACCGTGCTGCAGGTTCAGGCGATCGCCTACCTCAAAGAAGCATTGCGTACGTGGAAGCGAGTTGAATCCCCAGAAGCAGTCTTTGTCGCCCCGTGCAAGAACGGCAGAAAAGCTTTTCATTTCAAGCTTTTCATTTCAAGAATAATCTTCATTCACCCCACTCGTAAGAGTAATCTACCGCTTGCTAAAAACCGGAGAAAGCGAATAGAGCAATATATTCTCAATATATTGCATCTTCTGTTTATCAAATTCTCTACTTCTATTGATAGTGGTAATGGTTTTGCATCAGCGTTTATCTTAGATAATTCTAGTTTCGTTACAGCAACAAAGATTTTTCAATGTGGCTAAAATTTGGCGTAGATGAAGATGGCATACTGGTAAGTATTGAAGATGTTACCAAGGGAAAAACCTCACTTAAGTGTCCTTATTGCGATTGCAAGCTGACTGCCAAAAAAGGCAAGATAAAAGAACATCATTTTGCCCATGCGGTCGAAACCTGCCGTCCGATATCAACCCGTGATTTTCCAGTTCTACCACTCTATGACAACTTCAACATTCATTTATCAGGTAAAGATTTAAAGCAATTGAAACTACTCTGGCAAGAGTATGGTTCCAAAAATTACTTTATAAGTCCTGACCTAGTTCCTTCTGGTCTAATTCGAGCAGGATTATTACAAAAAAATGTTTTTACTTTTCCACATCAATATGAATTCACCAATCTGGGTAAAATCCCTGTTGGATCACTCTCGTTAATGCTATTTAATGAAGTACAAGAGCCGTTATTACTTAAACAATTACTGAAGTTAGAGTTAGCCGTAGAACACGCCAAACATAAAAATGCTCCTGATTTGGGCTACAGATTAACAGATTTAAAACTGTATTGTGCTCAACTCAAACGAGTCCTATCCTGCACTCTCTATTTTTTAGAAATTCAAACAAACAAGGAGCTTTTGTACAAAATTGGAGTCACCCAGCGATCTATTAGAAAACGAGTAGCAGAAGTAGAAATGGATTTACTTGAGCATTACCAAAGTGTTGATATCAAAGTGCTAGGAACTTGGGAACATCGAGGGAATGTAGAGAAGTATTTCAAGCACCGCTATCAAGATTTCAATCACAAGATTGGAAGTTTGACAGAATACTACAAATTCAATACTGAAAATGCCAAAAATGTGCTGAATGACCTACACCAAATGAAGCCCAAAGTACTCGACCAAAATGAAATGGATCTTCTTGAGGAGGCTACTACAGCACGGCAGAAATAAAGCTATTATTTAATATAGATGAAAACCTTATGGTATAAGCATTTTAAATTTTAAATTCAGAATTCTGAATTTGAGTAGGGTAGGCATTGCCAACCAATATCTCAGATGTCCATCATATAGGCTTTCATAGGTAATGACCACCAGAAGATTTGTGGTCTATTCATAAGAATAAGCGCTGTAATGATGAGGAGTTTGATGACGAGGCAACCGTTCAGCAAGCTTACTAAGCTACCTCATCCTGTTTGATTTTTGGATGCCGTCACCCTTCGGGTTCGCAGTCGCCTGCGGAGGGAAACCCTCCCGCAGCGCTGACTCACCGACATCACCGGAACAGGTCTGGACTCTTCTTCGACACGCCCGACGAATTCCCATCCGCCAGTTCTGGTACAGAAGAGTGCACGCAGCAGCACACACAACACGAAAACCGTTGTTGTTGTTCCTGTTGCCCGCATCGTTGTTGTTGCGATACGCCGAACGGCAGTTTTCAGGATTGTTGTTCCAAGAACCACCACGCAGCATTCGGGGGTGCCTGTCCCGTCTTCACCCTCTGGAAAAGACCAGAGTAGCGAATATCTGTTGGCGCAATTTCCAAGTATCGCCGTGTTCTAGATGAGCGACCCAACTTTGAATCGATTGCGAGACTTCTTGCTCTCTCATCTTACCTTGAGCATACTCTCGTTGCATTCGCCTGAGTCGTCTTTTAGCGCGTCTTAAATTCTCTGTCCGTACTCGGATACGGTCGGGTAAAATCCGAAAACCTAAGAAATTAGCTCCGTGTCGCGTTTCAAATAATTGACTTTTGACCGGATGAATTTTCAGTCTTAATCCGACTAAATAATTTTCTATTGCCACTCGTGCTTCGGCAAGAAATTCCCAATCGTCTGAAAATAAGGCAAAATCATCGACATAGCGAACGTACTTCGCTGCTTTGAGATGCTCTTTGACAAAATGGTCAAATCCGTTGAGGTAAATGTTAGCGAAAAACTGACTGGTGAGATTGCCTATTGGTAAGCCACGCCGACGTTGCAGCGGTGTGAGCAAATCATCTCCAGGGAAATGGTCTAAAACTGGGTCTTGTTCGTTGCTGTTATCAATAATTGTATCGGTTAACCACAGTGTCTCCTTGCATTTCAGCTTACGGCGCAAGAGAGATTTGAGAATTTCGTGGTCGATACTGGGGAAATATTTGCGGATATCACACTGGAGAATGTAACGGCTGGAACGAGCAAAGCTTGTGAATCTGCGTAAAGCGCGATGAGTCCCAAAACCTACCCGATTGGCATAAGAATCGCCAATAAATGTGCGCTCGAAAATTGGGGCTATGATGTTGCACAAAGCATGATGCACTACTCTATCCCGATACGGTGCAGCAGAAATCATTCGCCGCTTAGGCTCTACTATTTCAAAGGTATGATAAGCGCCTGGTTGATAGGTTTTTGTTTCTAATTCTGTCTTGAGTCGCGCTAGTTCTTGTTCTAAGTTATAGTTGAACGTTAAAACATTTCCTCGGAACCGCTTTCCCCGTTGCGCTTGACGGGCTGCTTGCATTATATTCTCAAAATCAATCACTTGAGACCAAAGATTGCCGTAACGCTTCATGGAGATGTTTGCCGCTTGCGTTGTTGTTTAATCCATGCTCCCAAGTCTGTCCCAATATCGTTGATAAGTTGTCCCGCATATTCGTAGCGTTGAACTTTAATGAGTTCAAAGTCTAATAAAAGACGGGTTTGATGGCGTAAAATGTCTAACTTGCTGTTCAACGATTGTAATTTCGCTAATTTATCGGGAGCATATTTAGCTATAATTAAACCATCTAACAAATCATACAGTCCAGTAATCATCCGGTCGCCCAGCATAAATTTATGATCTCGTGGCAGACGGTTGAGGATTGGCACGTACCATTTGATTAAATCATAGGTTTTTTGGATAATTGGTAATTCGTCCATTTGTTCAAAAAAATTTTTCAGCTCGCTCCGCTCGCAAGAATAAAGAAAAAAGGATAAAGAGCAAAAGAGTAAAAGTATAAAGGGCTACTGAGTCCACGCAGCAGCACACACAACACGAAAACCGAAGTTGAGGTTCCTGCCGCCCGCAACGTCGTAGGCGCGATACGCCGAACGGCAGTCCTCAGGAAGGCTGTCCCAAGAACCACCACGCAGCATACGATTATCATTATTATTATCATTATCATCTAACCATGCACTTCCGTCTGTGGGCGCTCCTTCATAGTTTTCGTGCCAATGGTCAGCACACCATTCCCATACATTCCCGTGCATATCATATAGCCCAAAGGCATTCGCTACACCAAAGCTACCTACAGGTGTTGTCTCCTCGCGGTAAATCCCTTTCGGACCTTGACCATAGGAACCTGACCATTTATACTCTTCGTTATCTGTACCTCGATAATTTGCTAAATCAGTTGTAATCGTCTCACCAAAGTGAAATGGAGTGGTCGTTCCAGCACGACAAGCGTATTCCCATTCGGCTTCACTCGGTAGACGGTAAGGTCTTTTGGTATGTGAGGATAGGCGATCGCAAAATTCGACAGCATCATGCCAAGAAACTTCCTCAACGGGGCGATTTTCTCCTTTAAATTCAGATGGATCAGCATCGAGTTCGCTGTTCACTTGTGGGAAAGAAGCTACTGCCTTCCACTGTGCTTGAGTGACAGGATACTTACCCATACAAAAGGGTTTAATGGTTATTAAGTGTTGAGGACTTTCCGATTCATCGTGCCCAATTTCATCTTCTGGCGACCCCATGAGAAAACTACCCCCAGGAATCAGCACCATCTCTAGTTCAACTCCATTGCCCAAGTCTTCTATAAAATATTGCGCTGTCCGCCCTGAACGGTTAATGACTATTTTTGGCATTGATTCTTACCTGCTTGATTGTCCCTCTCTGAATACTTTGTTTGTGATGATTGAGCTATTCCCAAAATATGATATTATTGTTGAAGCATCGCACTCATTAACCAAAAAAACTTTGCGTCTTGGTATCCTAGCAGTTTACAGAGAAACTTTGTGAGCTAATACTTTCTCTAAAAAATTCTGCTCGCTCCGCTCGCAAGAAAAAAGAAAAAACGGTAAAGGGCAAAAGAGTAAAAGTATAAAGGGCTACTGAATTCACGCAGCAGCACACACAACACGAAAACCGTCGGCGTAGTGCCTGAGGCCCGCATCGTCGTTGCCGCGATACGCCGAACGGCAGTCCTCAGGATTGAGGAGCCAAGAACCACCACGCAGCATACGATTATCATTATAATTATCATTATCATCTAACCATGCACTTCCGTCTGTGGGCGCTCCTTCATAAGAATTATGCCAATGGTCAGTGCACCATTCCCAGACATTGCCATGCATATCGTATAGTCCAAAGGCATTCGCTACACCAAAGCTACCTATAGGTGTTGTTTCCTCGCGGTAAACCCCTTTGACACCAGCACCATACGTGTAGTTAGCGTTATAGTTTGCCAACTCAGATGTAATTGTCTCACCAAAGTGAAATGGAGTCGTCGTACCCGCACGACAAGCATATTCCCATTCGGCTTCACTTGGTAAACGGTAGGGTTTACCAGTGTGTTGAGACAGGCGATCGCAAAACTCAACAGCATCATACCACGAAACTTGCTCAACTGGGCGATTTTCTCCTTTAAAATGAGATGGCTCAGCGTCAAGTTCGCGGTTAACTTGTGGGAGAGAAGCTACTGCTTGCCATTGTGCTTGAGTTACAGGATACTTGCCTAGAAAGAAAGATTTAATCGTGACTGTATGCTGAGGGCTTTCATCGCTTGAGCGCTCAGGTTCATCTTCTGGAGATCCCATCACAAAGCTTCCAGAAGGAATAGCTACCATTTCTAGCTGCACTCCATTCCCTAAATCTTCGATAAACTCCTGAGCTTGCTGACGACGACGATGAATGGTTAGACGACGAGCAGTCCATCGCTGGAGGACGTTTTGAAGATTTTTTTTGGTGACTTTTTCACCAAGCACTTGTGATAAAACTTCCCACAGCTTGAGAGCAACATTGCTTAGATGACGTGCAGAGTATTGTGCTGACGCTGCTGCAATTTGCTCGTAGGTTTGATTGGCGAATGTTCCTTGTAGTATTAACTGTTCAATATCATTGAGATGTTTTCCTGTTTTCGTAAAAATCATCTCATTTGCCATTTCGAGAGGACTACCTGTAGTGTTTTGAGCAGATTCATTAACCTCTATAAGTGCGACTTCAAATTCAAAAGGTTGCAGGTTGATACTTAGAGAAGTTTCTGCTCCATCAGAGATAGTGATAGTTGCTACTTCAAACTCAAAAGTCTGTACTGGCGGTAACCCTTCAAGCCCAGCAACTGTTTGCCTAGAAGATGACATCGCCCTTAAGCGCAAACCTTCTGGCAATAATCTATCTGGGATTGTGA
Source organism: Kalymmatonema hyalinum WJT4-NPBG1 (assembly GCA_019359075.1). Classification (GTDB taxonomy): domain Bacteria; phylum Cyanobacteriota; class Cyanobacteriia; order Cyanobacteriales; family Nostocaceae; genus Kalymmatonema; species Kalymmatonema hyalinum. The sequence continues at coordinate 50,596 of JAHHIB010000027.1, read as the reverse complement.
GTTCCTCATCACCTATCCGATAGGAACGATTCAGTTCTGCCGGATTAACTGTCTCTGGCGTTCTTAAGATTCGCTGGATCAGGCTTGCCAACTCCAGCAAGATTGGTTCTTGCTGTAACTGGGCTGATAGCTCAGAGGTAATTCGTGTCAATCGCGCTAATTCCGCCCGAATTCCTGACTCAGTACGGTTTTCGGAACCCGTTCCACTACTAGTCTCTTGGAGCCGCTTGGCAATCTCTCGTGCTGCTTCTTTGCACTGTTCATCCCCCAAAAATACCATTGCCGCCCATCGTTGCGCTTCTAATTCCTGTTGCCGTCGCCCCGGATTCAGCCGACTCAGATAGCTCACATAGCTGATTAAAACTTGCGCAACTTCCTGCATTCGCTGTTCGCCACAGTCTTTCTTCATTTGCTCCAGCAGATATGCTCGCACATGGGTATCCATCGCGTAAAGTTCGTACCCCACTTGACTGCATAAGTCAGACAGCAACAAGTCAACCTCCGCCACCCAAGGAACTTGCTCACCTCGCAAGAACTTATTGCGTAAGTAGTTTACTAATTCTGGAGTTAGCACCAAAGGTAATGCAGCATGATACAAAAGCAGCCGATAAGACTCATCAAAACGCCCAACAAACCGTTCTACTGCTTGCTTTGCCTGTTCTCCCCATTGCTTGTCATCAGCCACAGTTGTCATGAAAAAGGTGAATGTAAGTGTTGTAGGGGTTGCCCGCGCACAATATCAATAGCATTACTTAAGCCATTATTATCCATCTGGTACATTGGCACCAAATTGGCAATAATTTCTGCCGAACTGCCAATCCAACGTTCTTCCGGCATCGGATTTAACCAAGCAATCAAAGAAGTGTACCGCTTTAGTTGAAATAAAAAACTCGTAGTCGCTCGAATTCGCTCTAACTTCCGATACCCTCGTGCTGCCCCAGCATCGCTGACAATCAATATGCTAGTTTCATTATCGCAGGTTTCTAATACTGTCTGTAAGGCAATTGGTTCTGTCAGGTAAAGGTCTTTGTAAACACTCGCAGCAGGAACGTTATGGAAATAGAATACATTTACCTTTTCCGGTTGCAGACAACTTTCGTAGATTGCTGTTTCCACTAAATCGCGAGTGAAGCGATGAAACGGCGTCATTGAGCCATTTTGATCGAGCAGCAACAACAGATGAGCATTATTTTGTTCTCGTCTGCGGTAGACTGGAGTTAAGTAAAATCCCTGGCGGGTGGCTTGCTCAATGGTTGCATTGACATCTAGCACATCTAATGGACCATCAGCAACAGGTCGCCGTAGATACCGCCAACTATAAACCATGGAACGACGGGAGATGGGATAATATGCCTGTAATGTAGATGTATCCTCGTTTTCCACTGGTGTAAAAGGTGCCCGAATCGGGAGCGATGCCAGTTCTGGTTTAGACTTGATCTCAGTTACAGCCTCTTCGGGAGGCGGTGACGATGGTTTCTGCGGTTCCTCCATCCGCTCTTGATGAGGAGGCTCAAGCTTTGGTTCTCTTGGAGGAGGTTTTTCGGATTGTTTGGGAGTCGAACTCATCAGCAAAGACTCCCAGATGGGGTCAAACTGGCTTTGTTCGGATGGGGAGTGACACCATAAAATCTTTAATGTCTCTGCCAGTGCTTCTTCATTTTCCCCAAATCCCCCCTCAACCGCTTGCCGTGCTGCCAAAAGTTCTCCGACGCCAAGCTGAAAACCACTTTGGCGCAAACGAATGAAAGCGCGAACAATCAAACCTTGTGGATTAAAGGAATTCATGAGGCTTTGGCATACTTCTTCCAGTCCTGTTGCAGCTTAAATAATAACTCTCGGTAGGGAAGCAACTTGTCTTTTTTCAGTTGCGTCGCGCTGTAAGGTTTTGGCTCAAAGGTATGGAGTGCTTTCAGCCAATCGAGAAATTCGCTGGTTCCTGGTTTCTTGAAAAGTCCGCCTTCATTCCACACATTTAGAAAACGCTCAATTGCTGTGTTTACCAAATTAGGAGGCGGTGATTCTTCCTCACGAATCTGGTAATGCTTCTCGACGATATCCTGCAACCGTTTCGCATCGTTTGGGAAGTCTACATAATGATACAGGCAACGACGCAGAAATGGCGCAGGTAAGTTACCTTTTTCCTTATTACTGGTAATAATGACAATTGGTTTGTGTGTAGCGCGAATCGTTTCCCCCGTTTCCTTAATTTTGAATTCCCAAGGTTCATCTAAAACTGTTAACAAATCATTCGGGAAATCCAAATCTGCTTTGTCAATTTCATCAATCAGTACAACTGCTGGGTGATTCTTTAGCTGAAATGCCTTTCCTAAAGCTCCAAATTTACGGTAATGTTTGGGGTTAGCAGGATTATGATTGACTCTTTCCTCATCTTCCTCCTCGTCAGTTTCTGCTTCATCTACTGACTGTATTTGCTCTACTTTCTGTGTTTGCACATCATGCAATCTGAGGATAGCATCATATTCATAGAGTCCATCCTGCGCTTTAGTAGTGGAACGGATATCCCAACGATAAAGAGGAAGTCCTAACTCATAGGCAACAGCCGAAGCAAGACGAGTCTTACCACACCCGGCGTCTCCTTCTAATAATAATGGTCGCCTGAGATAGATTGCCAAATTCACAGCTTTCTTTAATTCTGAAGAAACGACATATGGCTCTGGGCGCGTTGGTGAATGTTTATGTGGATTTTCGGGACGCCGATTGGGATTGTTTTCAAAAGTCAATTTAGCAGGCAAATTCATAAGCTACTCCAGAAATAAACGTAAAAAAACTAATTCAGTTTATTTTTTAGTGCATCACAGATAAGTTTAGGAGTACCACCACGACTTGACTTATAAACACTCTTAGCGATTGGAGTAATTTTCTTTTTAGGTAATCCTGAGTGTTTTGTCAGCCAAAGATGAATTTCTTTTTCACTCCACTCCGTCAAGAGAATTGCAAAAATTTGATAGATATCAAAGGATTCTTCATGACAAAAAAATGGCAAACTGGAACATTCATCAAAAATATCATCATCTGAAGTCACAAGAATTATAAACTTTACTTGTTCAATATCTTTATTTTTGCAAATTAAAGGTAATTCTTCAACTAATGATTTCCAGAAAAAGTCTACCAACCAAGACAAGAAATTTTCTTTATCATCTAATAAGTCAATTTTTCTCAGTTCAATAAAAACAATACTTCCATTTTCTATAAAGCCAAAAAACTTTTCAATAACTTTTGAGTATTCTTCTTTACTATTGATTTCATCAATACCCAAATAACCTCCCAATCCTTGGAGAAAACCTATTTCGTCCAATCTTCTGTCAACTGAGAAGGCTATCTCATAATGCTTTAAGTCTGTTGTCTCATCTTTTAAGCAATTTTTTAATTCTAAACTAAATAAATCTCCTGCCATGTTGAAGCTATCGTTTATAAAAAAGAGAGCAGCCCCATATTCTGCAAATTGCTCCAAAATATCTTTTACAATCCCTATTTGTTTTTTAAAGTCTATTTTGGGAAGCTTCTCTTCTAAGGCACGAGAGCGACGATTAGCATCTGCAGTTAAATCCTGTCCAGATAGCTGACGTTCCAGTTCATTTATTTGTTTGTCAAAACCATCAAGTTTCCTTTTTAAACGGACTCGTTGAGCTTCATCTATAGTCGAACGGTACTGATTATTACAAACCTCTCGTTCAACAATACAATCTGCATAATCTTTGCGAAGCTTTTCACGCTCACTATCAAATAACATTTGGCTAAAATTTATCTTTTAATATTAATTAATATATCTTCACCAATAAAGCTTGTAATTCACATATTATCTAGTTGACGCTCTATGTTATCTATTTGATTGTCTAAATCATCAAGTTTTCTTTTTAAACGAACTCGTTGAGCTTCATCTATTGCTGAACGATATTGGTTGTTACAAGCCTCCCTTTCTTCTCGTAAATCTGTAAGTTCCTCTTGAAGACGAAGTTGCTGACGTGATGATTTTATCCTTGGTAATATCTGAGGAGAATTTGATGATGGTGAGTTTTCGGGAAAATTGTCTATAGGCTTAGAATGAGGGACATCGTTCTGGGTCATGATATCAACAAATTTATTAACAATATAATCAATTCCTTGAGAAGAATCGATTGCAATTTTACCAGCAAGAGTTGGAGAAAAAGCTAAAACTTCCTTTTTTGATACCTGATGCCAAATAGGAAGTATGACTTTTTCATCATTGACTTCTTTGGAAACAAATCCATTTAACTCACGCTCTGTCCATTTCTTTTTAAAGAAATTTTGACTGAGTACAATAATTCCAAACTTTGATTGTGAAATACCTTTATCAATTGAACTACTTAGGTTGTCTCCCCAACTCAAAGAAATTTCATCATACCAGACTCGATAACCTCTATTTTGTAGCTCTTTAGCTAGAGGTCTTACAAAATCTTCCTTATCTTCACTTGCATGACTAATAAATACATCATATTCATATGTCGCTGTCATATGAGTATCTTTCCAGATCAGATTTTGTTCCTTCTGTGCCAATGGATTTACAAATTCCTCGTTCATCGCTCGTACAACCTGATCAAAGAGTTGTCCTCCGTCATTATCCTCCCAACGCAGATACAGCACAGGACGATACCACTGATTTCCTTCAATTCCCATTGCACTTTGTCCCCGCCGTAGTGCGATCGCCAGTGACTCTTTTTGCCCAAGCGAACGATAAAAATCTTCTGCAAAAGCACTCGCAGCAGCCACACTGATAGAATACGGCATTGCCACCACAGACGGAATACCCCGACCAATCAAATTCTGAGCTACCCCGTTGAAAACAGAATCACTTAAACGAGACATTCCACTTTTGCAACTACTCAGAACAACCAATGCAATTCCCTGCTCTGAGTTGGGTTGCTCTCGACGCCCCAAATTACCCAACAGTTCGCCAAGTTCTTGAGCACTTACATAATCAGCAGTTCCATTTGATTGCTCAAATACCAAATAACCTTGGGCTTCTCCCAAGGTTGCACCGCATTCACACTCTTGTTTACTCTGTTTATAAGCTTTCCTGCATCCTGCTTCATTACAGCGCTTACCGAAAAAGCCATGACCATCAAAATGCAGAACGTGAGGAACCGCAGCAGTTTGGCGTTCTAGCAACCGCCTGCGGAGCGTATTTAATGTTGGAGGAGTTAAAATTTCTAATTGAATTGCTCCCTGCTCTCGGGCGTGTTGCAGTCCTTGGGCGATCGCTTCTCGCTCATCAGAAGGTAATGATTTCAGTCCGATTCTATCATCACCTGCTCCAGAAGAAATCAACAAAACATTGAGCCGTTCAACACTCGGTAAGTTGGGACGAGGACTCTTATAAGCAATATAGCGCGAGAAAGTCACTCCTTGATGCGCTAGAAACCCGTAATCGTTATGGAGCAACTCCCAAGGATAATCGGTTAAGCGAACATATTTGGGATCGTCTGCTGGAAACCTTAGGCGAATATGCAACCAAGTGCTCAAGCGCTTAGCATCTGCTACCGCCGCCTCAATCACCTGCTGAATGTTTTGACCTAATATTTGGTAAAGTCTACGCCCAATAGTAGCCAACCATTGAGGCTGAAAAGCATTCTGTTCCGACAACAGAAGTTGCTCGCGCACCATCCATGCTTGTTCTTCTTGCGAAAAGTCCTTCTGATTAAACTTTGTTGACTCTAATATCTTGACTACTGTGAAACGCCTGTCCTGCACATCGGGAGTCTCACTATCTAGAAAAGGTAGAGGTGGTTCATGATGGACTTCTCCTGATGAACCCTCCACACTCACTTTGAAGCAATCCTGCTTCCGTTCAATTGGATAGAACCTCAGCTCCAGCAGTTTCACTTTACCCCTTTACCTATTGGTCTGAGTACTAGTCACCGAGGTCTTCATTCAGGTTGCTTTCCTCATCACCTTTGAAGAGTCCCGTTATACTGTTCTTCACCGTCGCTGGCATATTTTCCGAATACACCTGCTCATAAAACTTCACTAAACGCTCCTTATCAAAAAGTGGAGATAGTTTTACTTTAACTTTATGAGTTCTATCTTGAGCGCGATCGCCACCAATTTCACCACCAACCTCGCCTCCACTCCCTAGCACATTAATTTTGATATTTCCCTTGACACCTGCTTTACCAGTTCGCTTGACAGTGACTTGTAGTTCCAGTTCCACAGATTCAACAAACAGGAAAGGCGCATCCTTATCTTTTCCAGGTGTCACGGAGAGAAGGTCTTCTTTAACCTGTTGGATCAGCTCAGCCAATTCAATCGGGCTTTTATCGTTTTCAGACATTAGTTTTTGTACAGTTGAAAGATAAAAATTATATTACCCAGCTAATCGTCTGCTTGTGCGGCTCTATTCCTTTTTTATTCGATACATGATTCCTCCTTACTTCTTAGGTAGCGGAACATGGTAATCTTCTGCATAACTACTCCCTGTAAAGTAGTTATCGTGTCCTCAAGAGGTTTTTGCAACACAATCATTGATTCATACTGTGTCAAACCAATCCACGCCTGAATTTTCCCGTCTTCGTCAACGACTACCTGATCAAAGGTGGCAAATTTCCCCTCAAAAAACAGAATCGGCACAAAAGCTGGCGGAAGTTACAAATTTACCGCCCTTAATCAACCAATTGTTGATAAACCGGGGTATTGAAACAAAAGAACAAGCCCAAGCTTTTTTAAATTCAGGAGACTTGGTATTACCTTCGCCCTTGGACGACTTTCCTGATTTGGAAATCAGTCTGGAATTGTTGGATTGGGCGATCGCCAAAGAAGAAAAAATCGCCATCTGCGGTGACTACGATGCTGATGGGATGACAAGCACTGCTTTACTTTTGCGTAGTCTGCGTTGGTTGGGCGCTCAAGTCGATTATGCTATTCCTAGTCGGATGCATGAAGGCTACGGTATCAATAAACGCATTATTGAAGAATTCCATAGCGAAGGCGTAGGATTGATTCTGACTGTGGATAATGGCATCTCAGCCTTTGAACCAATTGCCAGAGCTAGAGAACTTGGTCTAAAAGTCATTATCACTGACCACCACGACATTCCTCAACAATTACCCCCAGCACACGCTATTCTCAATCCGAAACTCATACGAGAATCTTCACCTTATCGCGGTATTGCTGGTGTTGGTGTCGCCTACATTCTGGCTGTGTCCCTCGCCCAAAAACTAGGACAAGCTAACGATGACATATTAGCTTCGATGCTGGAACTGTTTACATTAGGAACCATTGCGGATTTAGCACCGTTGACTGGCGTAAACCGTCACTGGGTGAAAAGTGGTTTGCAGCAGTTACCCAAATCCAAGCTTGCTGGAGTACAGGCGCTGATTCAAATGTCTGGGGTGCAGGCGAGTGGGGCAAAAGGAGGACACGGGGACACGGGGAATTTAAATGCAACTGTCTCCCCCTCTCCCCCTCTCCGCGTCCCCGCGTCTTCTCTCAAGCCGGAGGATATTGGCTTTCGGTTGGGTCCGCGAATTAATGCAATTGGTCGGATTGCTGATCCACAAATTGTTATAGAATTGCTAACGACTGACGATATGGGAATAGCGCTGGAAAGGGCTATGCAGTGCGAAGCCATTAACCGCCAGCGTCGGGAAATGTGCGAGCAAATTGAGCAAGAGGCAATAGAAATCGTAGAAACAGAATACCTTGCTTCTCTACCACAAGACCGTGTACTAGTCATTGTGCAACATAACTGGCACCACGGTGTGATTGGTATTGTTGCTTCTCGCTTGGTGGAACGTTACGGAGTGCCAGTGTTTATTGGTACTTACGAGAATGAGACGCACATTCGCGGTTCAGCGCGTGGAATTCCAGAGTTCCATATATTTGATGCTTTGGAATATTGTCAGGACTTGCTTGGCAAATTCGGCGGACACAAGGCTGCTGGGGGATTTTCTTTGTTATCAGAGAATTTGGAGGGCTTGCGATCGCGTCTGAGTGAGTTCGCTAACAAATGTCTTGAACTCCAGCACCTCAAACCACTTTTGAAAATTGACACTCAAGCCAACCTCAATCAAATTCATTACCAGCTTTATCAACAGCTTAATGTTTTAGAGCCTTGTGGTATCGAAAACCCAGATCCAGTCTTTTGGACACCGAATGTTCAAATCCTTGAGCAACAAACTGTGGGCAAGGGTCATATCAAGCTGACTGTATCACAAACTATTGATGATTTCCCCTCCAAAATTAAGGCGATCGCTTGGCGCTGGCGTGACTATTTTCCTCTACCACCGCGACTTGATATTGCTTACAAATTACGAGAAAATCACTTTAATGGCAATACTTCCATCGAGTTGGAGTTAGTTGGCGTTAGGCTCCCAACCCAGTCTCACATTTTTTTTGCTTCACCACCAACGCCGTTAAGAACCACCATTGAGTACAATCAACGCCACTACAACTGTGGTATTTATAAAAATGGCTCTGTACCAGAATTAAGAATTGGATATCCCGAAGGCAAAATTTTAGCTGTTGAGCTAGGACATACCATCGCCTTATTAGGAACCAATCGTCAAGAGGCTATGGAGGTTGATGTTTCTCAACCCGAATACAACATGATTATTCAAACTGCGCTTCAAGCTTTATCCGTTCTGAGCAACGAGTACTGATACCAATTCACTAAGAACGCTCATTCATAAGGTACGGCATTAACAAAGCCAAATAGAACAAGGCTTTGAGACTGTGTATCTGTCGCATTCTTTTTTCAAATTAGTATGAGTTGCGAATCATTTCTACTCAATACGCACGGGCGCAATGCCTTGCGCCCCTAGCTACTCAGCACTCTTACAGGTCGCCGTTGCGAAATGCCAGCACAAAAATGACCGCAGGACCGGCTAACATGATGAGTGCGACAGAAACGAGCTGGAAAATAACTTCCCAATGAATATTGCCTAGAGTATTGGCTAAAGCTTCCATTTTTCCTCCCAAAGGAAATGATATAACTACAAACCCCGCAATTGATCATATCCGGCGATCGCCCACTCTCTTTAATTTACTTAACAAAATTATAGAAAAAACTATAAAAATTAAAAAAATAGCACCGTTTAGAACAGGTTTTAGTCATGGCAACTTGGCAATGTGTTAAGGAATGTGGAGCCTGCTGTCATCTTGATCCAGCAGATCGTCCAGATATATATGAGTATTTATCACCTGAGGAACTGGAATTGTATCTGAGTATGGTAGGCGAAGGGGGATGGTGTGTGAATTTCGACAAAGATTCGCGAGAATGTCGGATTTACTCAAACCGTCCGCGATTTTGCCGTGTGGAACCAGAGGTGTTTGAGGAGATGTACGGTATTTACCCTGAAGAGTTGAACGATTTTGCCATAGACTGCTGTTATCAGCAGATAGAGGGGGTGTATGGCGATAGAAGTCTGGAAATGTTACGCTTCGACCGAGCAGTGGGTATTTGAGAAAATCTGGACTTTTGCCTGATTTCTTTTACTTTGGAGAATTATCCAACAACGACACAAAGGAATTGGCAAAAATTGCAGCTTGAGTGCGTAAGCGTTGCTCCTCTGAAGGAGGCTCGCGTAGATTTAACCGACCCAAAATACTCGTGACGTGATTTTTCACTGTTCTCTCAGCAATATAAAGAGACTTTGCAATTTCTCGATTGCTAGCACCAGTAGCAATTAAAACTTGGGTCGGTTGGACTACCGATTTCTGGCTGCGGAGGCTTAGAGGTTACTCAGCCATTGATGCAGCAAGTCTCATTTCGTACCTTGAGATGCTCCCGCTACAGTACTTGTAGTTAGGGGTGAGAGTTGTCACTCATTTGCTGGTGATGGTCTGCGGCGTCCAAGTAGGACCATTGCAACACGGTCCATCTGGCGTCCAGATGAGCTTATCTAGGCACATTTGCCGCGCAGCCATCTTTATTCCCCAGGCATGGTAGACGATGTATTCAGTCTGACCGTCCGGACCAAGAACGATGGAGTTATGTCCAGGTCCTAAAACACGACCAGGAACGGACCTCAGCACCCGTGGTCCCGTTTCGTTGCCCGCATCAGAGTAAGGTCCCATCACACTATTAGCAACTCCATAATCCACACCGTAGTTTTCTGTCTCCCAGCGCCCACCGCTATAAAAGCAGTAGTATTGACCTCCATGTTTGCGGACACAAGGACCTTCCAAAGTATGCCAATCAAAAATTTCACCATACATCAAACGGTTGGCTAAAAACCGCTGCCAATCGGAACGCGCACGCAAGACGACTTTCCCAACGCCTTTGAGCTTCGTCATGCTTTGGAGTTGGTCTACAAAAAGCGCAGTACCAGCACGCACACCGCCCTCAGTGTCTAAAAAATCACGGGCGTAGAACAGATACCACTGTCCATCGTCATCACGGAATGGGTGCGGGTCAATGGCAAAGGAACAAGACTGAGGATCTACTAGCGGCTCTCCAACATCCTCATAGGGACCTAATGGAGTATCGCTCTTTGCAACGCGCAACTGATGATTCTTGTCCTCATGCCCCACTGAGTAGTAAAGGTAGAACTTGCCATCGCAGTAAGCAACTTCGGGTGCCCAAAAGTTATCGCCGAGGGCAGGATCTGGTCGCATCAGCGCGTTACCAACAAAATGCCAATTTAGAAAGTCGAGGGAGCGTAACAGAGGAAAGACACGCAGTTTGTTAGTGGAGTCAACGCCTGACGCCTCCGCGATTTCGTCTACCTGTCCTTGGGCCTCCGCCGCACCAGTTCCAATTGCATAGTATACGCCCTGGTACTCCCAGACAAAGGGATCGGCGAAATAACCTTCGTAGACTGGATTGGTGTAGGTGCGTGTCTGGATCCCGGCTTCGGGTGTTGGCTCAATCTGAGACATCGTAGTTCCCTAAGAAGTGCAACTGCAACAAGATGGTGCTATGGAATAATTAGGATGACGATAACAAATCTTCCTCGGTTTTTCTTCCTTAAACCTCTATCTTTGTGCTTGTTCCTGGCTTTATTTTTTTCAGAGAAGGTGGGAAAATTTCTAAGCTGCAAGTGCATTGTAAGTTACACGTTTCCTCATCAAAGTCGTCATTTGTCATTAATCATTTCTACTTAATTTGAACAAATAACTAATGACAAATGGCGATGTGACGATGCAAGATTTCCAAAGCACTTAGCTTTTTTAGCAGTGCTTTTTTAGCACACTGTCTTTTTAGTACTTGAAATTCACGTAAGTTTCAACTTTTTCCTTTGGCAACTGCTCCACCACCTGACACCGCAGCAACTGCTTTATCTTCTCTGGCAGGCTCTCATAATAGTCTCGCTGGAGAGTCAAATCCACTTTCGCTGTGTGCAACCAATGCATAACGTAGCCCATGACTACCATTGGTCTCGCCTGGCAAGTCCTATTTGGTGAACCTCGGTGCAGCGCGAGGGGTGTTCGGATAATCACGTCACCTGGTTGCATATAAAAAGATTCCATGGGAATTTCGCCCCTTGCAATCTTAAAGAGGGCTTCATCACGCGGTAAGACATGCGTGCCACGCGCCATCTGGAATGGTCCATTCTCTGGCGTTACTTCAACCAGTGGAAAGTTGACCGCTAGGGCATAGAGTGGCGTTACTATTTGATCCGAGAACAGAGGGCGAAAATCCCGGTGGGTTTCTTGATAATCTGAGCCTTGCACCGGGATATCAGCCCCTAACTGAACCATCAGGTATTCCTGAGCGAACACGCGATCTAGGACACCCAAGATTGTGGGATTGGCGAAAACTTCCGCATTGGCAAACGGGGGAACCCAAGGCAACGTCAAATAGTAGCGGGCAAGTTCACGAGGAGCCAGCCCACCTGGTTGATTTTGGCGCTCTCGAAATAACTTTTCAAAAGCTTGTGCCCATTCTGAAACCAGTTTTCTGTCAAAAAGAGCGCGAATCACACAAATGCCGTCTCGATTTAGCTCTTGTGCGAATCGGTCTAAGTCAGTAGCCGTATAGTTAGTTGAACCTATACTTTGAACCATTTTTCTATCCTCTCTAATTCATGATAAAAGAGTCGAATTTGAACCGGACTCTCAACAGTAGAACTTTACAAATTGCTTGTTGATAATAATATTTACTTGCACAATCTCCTCTAAATGCTGCAATTGTTGAATTCATTGAACTTGGAACAAATAAACTGTTTGGTGCAACGACTCGACTTCCTTTGTAAGAGGAAGCAAATCAATCTTTGACACCATCCCGCGCGCCTTTTAATAGTTGAATTGTCTCTAGTTATCTTCCAGCTGCAGTTTCAATACTTAAAGGCGGCTTTGCTCTACAGTTTTTCGCTCGTCCAATACCCGCTACTAAAAGTAATTCTTGATTGTTTGAGCAAAAAGTGATTGGCTATACGATTGTAACTATTCCTTTTAGTGGATGCATGCCTAACAGCGGCTACTTTAACGAGCAGGCATCACATCGGTTCAGAACTCGCACTCCTACAAAGCGCGGCTTCCTTCGGGTTTTTGACTTATGCAACGAGTAGAAAATGCATTGTGTTGGCGTAGCCTGTCCGCAGGGCAGGCTACGCCGTGCCGCACCGCGAGGGCAGAAGGCAGCGAAGGCTTACATCAAAAAAGTTCTTCCCTCCTGCCCTCTGCCTTGCCCGTAAGCGCAAAGCGTGCCGCTAGGCATACGCGTAGCGTCTCCGACAGGAGAAGGGCGATAATAACAAGCTTTCGTAAACCCTGGCTTGCCATTTGTCAAAAATATTGAGAAAATGAGAAAAATATGAAAACAACTTAGCGAAAAAAATACTACCTGTGAAACTTGACGCCAAGCCTTTGAACTTTTCCACATCTGAGACTGAAAGCCAGCTAGAGCTAAAAGATGAAGTAGACTGCAATTCTACAACCGCCTTAGTTGAACTGTCGTCACCTTTGATTTCTGACAAACCTCAGAAGCCGCAAACCCCAAGAGTCATTTTCGCCACTACGTTCTTGACCATCTTTCTGGCAGAAATTGGTGACAAGACACAGCTATCCACCTTGTTAATGAGTGCGCAATCACAATCTCCGTGGGTGGTGTTTTTTGGATCTGCAGCAGCGCTCGTCACGACTAGTTTACTAGGTGTGGTGTTAGGGAGTTGGATGGCTACCAGGTTCTCTCCGAAAATCGTAGAAAAAGCAGCAGGAATAATGTTGTTGGTGATTTCCGTGATGCTTTTTTGGGATGTGGCACAATTTTGAATTTGGATTTATTAACTATGGACTGGCATCTTTTAGGATTGAGCTTTATTACAGTTTTTTTGTCGGAATTGGGTGATAAAAGTCAGTTAGCGGCGATCGCTCTTTCAGGTCGTTCTCAATCTCCGCATGCGGTGTTTTTTGGGGCAGCTGGCGCACTGCTGTTGACGAGCTTGTTAGGAGCATTAGCTGGGGGAGCAGTGGCAGAGTTATTACCTACAAGGCTGTTGAAAGCGATCGCCGCCGTAGGATTTGCCATACTCGCGGTACGCCTACTATTTTTTAACAATGAGGAAGCTTCGCCGGAAGCTGATGAATGATGAATCATGCATTCTGAAGCTTTGTATCATTCATCATTCCTCATGTAGTGATTTAACGTCGCCAGCACCAGCCCAAAAGTGTGCCGCCTGCCAATAGTTTTACTGCTTCCAAAATCCAGTAACCACCATGCAGTACATCCATAGTTGCTGGAGTTTCAACAGTTGTCTGAAAGAGGTTCAGTTCAAGCCCGATTGCAGACATTTGCGGAGTTAACAGGTAAGTATCAACCAAAGCTATAGCGAGCAATAGCATAGATAAAATAATTGCACTGCGACGCCACTTAGATTGGCTGTTGCACATAGCTAACACGCTAGTTAATACCAAACCAGCAGACAATAATTCGAGCCGATTAAAATTCCAGAAAATGACATAGCCGGCTGAGGCAAAACTCGCTTGAGTCATCATGCCAGAAACATACAAACTAGGCATAATTACCCAATCTAACAAGAGGCTGGCACTGAGCCAAAAGCCTAAAGTTAACAAGGCAATACTTTGCCAAATCGGTCGCTTAAGTTCAACGCTAGAAATAGCATTCATAATTTTGAATAATTGCGTATCTTTATACTTCTCACTTCTAACTTAACTTAAGCACTCTGACAACAAATATCAATTATCTTTTACAAATCTGTTGCTATTTTGTAAAGCGATTTCAGTATTTGTTGCCTGATTACGCTCAAATAATTAATGTTATTTAAATATTGTTAAGAATAATCAAAAGTTAGTTGAGTAAAAATGCAGAACATTGAAAGGGAAATTGTAAAATTGAATCATAGGATAAGTTTGTCACCTGCGATAGATCCAGGTATACACAGCAATGCGTGTAAGATTTTTGTTAAGTACAGCGATTGCTTGCACAGCAGTGATAGGCGGATACACTGCGGACTTGAGTCAAGCAGTTCAGTTACGAGATGGTAAAGTCTATTTTGTCCAACCGCCGAGCCTTGGTGATGTAGTGACGACCTACAAGGACACTTATGTATGGGGTGCAACGTATTACTTTACGATTGGTCTGCCAGAAAACGCTGGAGAACCACTGCAACGCATAACGATTAACCAGCGTGAGGGAGTAGACCGTGTACGCTTTGACTTGAAAGACACTTCCGCCTTTGAAGGGACGCGTTCCAACAAAGGTCAAAAACTTGCTTTGAAAGATGCGACAAGCGATCGCAAGACGAAAACAATATCGCTCACATTTGACCCGCCAGTTTCTCCAGGTAGAACCATCACAATAGCTCTCAAGCCCGTGCAAAACCCTCAAGTTGCTGGCGTGTATTTATTTGGAGTCACGGCGTTTCCACCAGGAGAGCAAGCTCATGGTCAATTTCTTGGTTATGGAAGGCTGCAATTTTACAACTTCGGTCCTAGGTTTTTTTGACATCCTCCTACACGTGCGTATATAGCTGTAGTGGACAGCAAATATCTGCACTCTTAAGCTACAGCATTTTTTCTAAGAACTGCTTAGCGCGATCGCACCCAGGAGTGTTGAAAAATTCGCTTGGTGTGGTGTCTTCTGCCAAACGCCCTTGATCGAGGAACATAATTCGACTAGCAGCAACTCTGGCAAATCCCATTTCATGAGTCACAATCGCCATTGTTATGCCAGTTTGTGCCAAAGCTTTGATCACCTCTAGCACATCTTTAACCATTTCTGGGTCTAAGGCAGAAGTTGGTTCATCAAACAAAATCATGTCCGGTTCCATTGCTAGTGCGCGGGCGATCGCAACTCGCTGTTTTTGTCCGCCGGATAGTTTTGCGGGGTACACATGGGCTTTTTCCACCAAACCTACCTTACCAAGCAACTCTAACCCCTTTTGCGTTGCCTGTTCCTGATTGATTCCCCTCACCTTAATGGGGGCGTAGGTGACATTTTGCAACGCCGTCATGTGGGGAAATAAATTGAAGTGTTGAAACACCATCACCAAGCGCTGGCGAACTTTGGCGATATTTGCCTTGGGAGCGGTAATTTCATTTTCTTTAAAGTAAACTCGTCCTTTGGTGGGGCGTTCTAACAAGTTCATGCATCGCAGGAAAGTTGACTTACCTGACCCACTTGGACCTAAAATGGCTACGACTTGACCCTTGTAAATCTCAGTCGAAATATCTTTCAAAACCTCAAGCTTGCCAAAAGATTTACACAAGAACTCCGTACGAATGATAGCTTCACTCACTTCGCCTCAACCTCCTTTCAAGTGTGGATGCGCCCCTAGTTAAACCCATGACCAAAACGTAATAGATTAACCCAGCAAACAGCAGGGGTTCAAAGTAGATATACTTGTTAGCTCCGACAATTTGGGCACTGCGTAAAATTTCCACCACACCAAGAGTTGAAACCAAAGCGGAATCTTTCAAAAGTCCAATCGTTTCATTTACCAAAGCGGGGAGAATGTTCTTCAATGCTTGGGGCAAAATGATGTCCCACATCATCAACGCGTAGGGAACACCCATAGACATTGCCGCCTCACTCTGTCCTTTATCTACTGCTTGAATCCCACCCCGGATAGTTTCTGACATATAAGCCCCAGAGTTGAGAGTAAATGTGAGTACTCCTGCCTGCAATGCAGGTATATCATAACCAGTTAGCTGGGGTGTTGCGTAGTAAACCAACGCCAACTGCAACAGCAATGGTGTGCCTCTAAATACAGAGGTGTAAGCGTTGGCTAACCAACCTAGTGGCTTTATACCTGAAATTTTTAATAGAGATAGGAATGTTCCCCAAATTAAACCCAGGAATACTGATAACACAGTGAACAACAAAGTTAAGGGAATTCCCCGGAGAATAAAGGGAAGATCTGGAAGGATTCTCTTAAAATCTAGATTCAGTCCACCTTGAGGAGCAGGTGCTGTTGAGGATGCCGCGTTGGCAGCGCTGTTGAGGGAAAACCACTTCGTCGCTAGTTTTTCCAGTTCGCCCCTGTCCTTCATTTGCTGAAGGACTTTGTTAAAGGGTTCTACTTGATTTGAACCTTTGGGAAAGGCGATCGCCGAACCTGTACCCTCTTGTGATGAAGGAATAACGTTAAATTCTAAATCCGAGTTAGCTTGAGCAAATCCTTTAGCAACCGTATCTTCGACGATAGCAGCATCAATTCGCCCAGATTTAATTTCCTGAATGACTTCAGGGACTTTGTTGAGTTGCTTTAGCTGAATTCCGGGAATTTTTTTGGCTAATTTCTGAGCATTTTGCTCCTGGATTGTGCCCAGTTGAACGCCAACTTTTTTCCCAGATAAATCTTCTGGTTTTTTTAGGTTACTACTCTTGGGAGCAACAATTGTATCTTTCGCTTGATAATAGATGATGGAAAAATCGACGTTTTTGAGCCGTTCTGCTGTAGGAGTCATCCCAGCCATCACAAAGTCAGCACGATTTGCTTGAAGTGCGGGAATCAAGCCGTTAAAATCCGACTCCATCACCTTGAGTTTGAACCCCAGTTCCTTGGCAATGGTATTGGCGATATCAACATCAAAGCCAACAATTTTCCTTTCACCGCCCTGAGTGTCGTAATACTCGTAAGGGGGATAGTCCGGCGAGGTGATCATCGTCAGCGTGTCTTTGCCAACTGAGGAAGCTGCATATAGGGGATTGCGATGCCCCGCAATAGTACTTATTGCTACCGTTGCTGTAAATAGCAGCAGAAATACCAATACTTTGCGTTTGTTCATTAGACTTCTTGCAAAAGTATGATTCATGGATATTTAGAACCGCAGATGGGCACAGATAAACGCAGATAAATTATCTGTGTCCATCTGTGTCCATCTGTGGTTTTTTTTTCATAAAATTGGCTTTTGCAAGAGGTTTATTAATTTGCACCAGATGCACACTTAGCTAGGAAATCTAGAGTAACTCAAATTTTAGCTTGAAAACACATAGCCAGTTTCTGGCGTAAGTTCTAACATCTTGTTCGATGCTTCAGGCTCCTGTTGTAAATGTTTACCTAACGAGTTATATTTTTGTCGTAGTTCCAACCTCTGAATACAAGCAATCAACCACACTAAACCTGCAGCATAGCCAGCGACGACATCAGTAGGCCAGTGTACGCCAAGATAAAGCCGACTAAAACCGATCGCCAGAATTAAGACAAAGGTCAAAGCAAAAATCCGTCCCCGCCATTGAGGAAATTGCTTTGCCAGAATATAGCCGATAAAGCCGTAAATCACGATTGACACCATTGCGTGACCACTAGGAAAACTGTGTAAACCTACATGAATGAGTCGGTCCCACAGTGCTGGACGTGCTCTACCAAACAGCAGTTTCAGCAAACAATTTAGCAAGATTGCACCACCGACGGCTATGCCCAAGGTAGTTGCTTGAAAGCGACGGTTATGATATATAAGTCCAAATCCCAATCCCAAAGAAACCAACAGCAAAACCGTTGGATCGCCAAGAGAAGTGATACCAAGCATGATGCGATCAAGAAGTGGCGTGTGCAGTTTCTGAATTGCTAGTAAAATGCTTGTGTCAAGATTATATTTATGTAGCACTGCGGTACAGAGGACAAGGCTGGAAACAACCCCTGATACCAGAACAAGTTGATTGCTCGCTTGGTCTAATTGTTTGTTTGTATGCGTTTGGGGCAGTAGAGCTTTGCCATTTTGTTTGTCAGCATCGGCTTTAGGCTGATTTAATTCTCCTTTATTTATAGGTAAATTTTTGGCTGTTTCTTTTGCTGTACTGATATAAGCTGTCGTTACAGGTAGTTTTCTGACCTGTTTTCTGTAATCTAAGACAATATCTTGAAGGAGTAAGGCGATCGCATTTGGGCTTTTTTCTGGATGGAAAATCACAAGAACATTTCCTGTGATATGGTTAGCATGAACTTGCGCGATGATTTCTTCCTCTGACAATCGCGATTCAAGGTATCTTTTGAGATCTTCCGAATAATGAAGTCCACTGACTTTATATCTAGCTCTTCCTTTGACAGCGGTATGTATTGCCCGAACCAAAGGATTCTCATTGCGGAGTTGATTGAAGTTAGGAGTGCCCATTTTTCTACTTAGCTGCCTAAAACCTTCCAGGCTGTGAATATCTTAGCGGAAACGATGTGAATGGTAATGTCGGTATAGGCTACACAGCGTCGGCTACTCGTAGAGTAGCCGACGCCAGTCGCACGGCCGGGGGAAAGCCCCGCAGGCGAAAAGCTCCTCAAGTCGCCACAGCCTCGCCCATGTCGCTACCTCCGCTACGGGCGTCTACGCCAGCAGCTTGCAGCCTTTCGAGCTGCAACCCCACTTCTTTGGGCGCACTCCGCGCTTGCAATCGCTTGTTGGGCAAGATGAACATGATGCCAGATTTTAGCCTCTTGATCATACTTTCCGTGGTCGAGAGCAATCGTTCCCAAATGTCTGTCTTGGGCTGTCCATACACAATGGCGGTACGCGCTTTGTTGATGTTACGTGTACTGTCAAGTAGGTTGATCACAGCATCGAAGATGGCTCCCAGAATTGATTTTGCCGTTGCTTGCTTTGGCAAAACTATATTTGGGGCGGTTTGAATAAGATTGACCAGATGCTGGCGCATTTGCTGGTCTGAAATGACGCCTGGTTGATAAGTGACGACAATCGATCCAGCTGTCGGGTTAACACGGACATCCGTAGTCCTAGAGTCAGATTCTATCACCAGCTTGAGTTTATTGGCATACTCAGAATCTTTGACTAGCCGAGGAATACGAAAACGAATACGTCCAGGAATTGCATGGGCAACGCTATAAGATATCTTTTCGGGTGGTGCTGTTTTATGAGCTACGCTGGAAGTTGTCTTTTTAGGTTGTTGATGCGAATTGAGAAGAGTACCTTTGTCAGAATTAGACGGTTTTGTAGAAGTCATATTAAATATCTCAGTTTCCAAAAAGTAAAAAAAGCAGCCAAGCTTTATAATTTTTTTTATTTTGGAAGAAAGAGCCAAAACATTTTCTCTCTGATTAAGTACGGTAACTGCTAATGTTTTCTTCCATCTTCTATCTAAAGAATGTCTTTAATCAGTAAGTGGACATATTAAAGAAAAACGCAGAACACAGAATACAATTTTGGAATCCCTGACTATAGCCCCAACGATGACTCAGGGAGGATGTCACTTTTCCTTAAATGTCCACACCCCATCATCCCAATTACTATCTGATGAAGATTGTTGTAGCCAGTACTGACAACGCTGCAAATGTAGTATTGTCGCTAAGTCTTTAGCGTCAATTTCTAAAACTTTGGCAAATTCAGCTTGGGCACGGCTAAACTGGCGACTCAAGTAATATTCGCGCCCTCTGTGATAATACTCAATTAATTGCATTTTTTTGCTACAAATAGGGTCGGAACGCAACCCGACTAATTCATATATGGCGACCGACTCATTTCTCCCTTTGACACGAATGTAATCTAGTTCTCTCGCCCATATGTACTCTTTGCAAGGCTGATATGTGTTTTCACTAATAATAATGTCGCAGCCATACTGCTTGGTCACGCTTTCCAGTCGGGAGCCTAGATTAACGCCATCGCCAATGGCAGTAAATTCCATTCGCTTGCTTGAGCCAATATTACCACTAATAACTATGTCAGAATTAATACCAATTCCTATATGAATTTTTGGCTTGTTAGCTGCTTGACGACGGACATTAAGTTCTTGCAAGCGATGGCGCATTTCTATAGAGGTTTGCACAGCCATCCAAGCGTGTTGTTGCAAAGGCAAGGGGGAACCATAAACAGCCATAATGGCATCGCCGATATATTTGTCCAAGGTACCTTTGTATTGAAAAACTGCCTCTACCATCGATTCAAAATATTCGTTGAGCATACTTACCACTTCTTCTGCTTGCAGTTTTTCGGTCAAAGTGGTGTAGCCACGAATATCAGAGAACAAAATCGAAACTTCTTTGCGATCGCCTCCCAGTTTCGCGTCATCCAATTTCAGCAACTCTTCTGCTAATTCCTGAGTCATGTAGCGATACATTGTACTCTTGAGGCGCTTTTTATCGCTGATGTCATCCATAACAACCAACGTCCCACGCACTTGCTGAGAGTCGCTGGCGTCTGCGATCGCGCTGATTGATAAATTCACACTGTGCTGTGTTTTGCTAGTCGTCAGTAGGGTGCGATCCGGATAGTACTGCTCGCGGTATCTTAAATCTGCTGGATTTAAGGCTGCTTGGCACCAATTGCTAAAGTCGCCTTCTTTGATGCAGACAACATCAGTGATTAATTTACCTTCCAAGCGGTCTTCTGGTTCCACACCTAGCAAGCGTTTGGCGCTTTCATTGGCGGCGATAATTAACCCTGCTTTATCAGTAGAAATCACCCCATTGGAAAGACTGCGAAGAATGTCTCGCTGTAAAAGTTCCTGTTGTTTGACTGTGGCAAATAACTGGGCATTATGCAACGCCACCCCCGCCTGAATATTAAAAGCTTCCATGAACTCTTCATCGTTGCGGTCAAAACTCGCTTGAAAGTATTCAGGAGCCTTGGGCCACAACCTGGGATGATAAGGGGGAAAATGCCCTGGTTTCTTTTTATTGACTAGCTGACTCACGCCAATCAATTCTCCATCGGCGTTAAATACTGGCATACAAAGTAAGCTACAGGTGCGATAACCATTTTGCTGGTCTATTTGTTTGGCAGTATCCGAGTCAGGATGATTATACAGGTCAAACGGAATGTTCAACGTCTTGCCAGTGAGGGCAACTATACCAGCAAAGCCTTTACCCATTGGTACTCGTAACTCCTTGGTTACTCCGTCGTCTTGGGTTATTTTCGTCCAAAGTTCGCCAGTATCGCGGTCTAACAACCATAAGGTACTGCGATCTGCGTTCATCAGTTCCTTGGCTTCAGCCATGACTCGCTTTAGCGTGTCCTCTAAATCTAGGCTACTTTGACTGAGCGATTTGATTGCTTTCATCAGGGCTGCGGCGGCTCTCTGTTTTTGAGTTGCTATGTAAAACGACCGCGAGGACTCTAAAATGAGCCGAATGGATGGAGCAAATTCCAGAAATAATTCTTCGTCCGTATCAGTAAAACCCCTAGTATCAATCCGCTCTGAAAGAGGAGCATTTGGATGGCTGGGCAATTTTAATTTATTCAGTAATTGTACGACTGCGACTAATTGCCCTTGTTCGTTTAAAAGTGGCAAAGCCAACATAGAGTAGGTGCGGTAGCCAGTTCTTTTTTCTTGCTCTTGGGCAAATACCGAACGCGGATCGTTATAAAAATCAAAGGGAATATTGATGATTTTCTTATGTGTAGCAACTTCGCCAGCAATGCCTTTATCTGCTGGTATGCGGATTTCTAGCGAGCGATCGCCCTCTGTCTCAGCTAATATTGACCAAAGTTCTTTTTTTTCTTCATCCAATAAAAATATAGTAGTGCGATCAGCACATAGTAATTCCCCTGTTTTCAAAGTAATTGACTGTAGCATTTCGTGTAGTATTGCTTCAAAACCCTGAGAATCCAACATGGACAGGGTTTGGTTGACAATTCTTAATTTTTGTTCAACTTCCGTAACGACCTGTTTAAAAGTATCCTGGGTCAGAGGAGCCAGAAAACTAGATATCGTTCCTTGTCGTTTGACACAAGAACCCACACGAGTGGTTTCTTGAGGCAATTCGCGGGTTTTTTGACTGGCAACACTAATAATTAAATCGGCAGTATGACCGTAATTACGTTGATGAACTGACATAACTGATGTTGATATAGAATTACACATTAGGAATGCTTAACTATGCCATTTAATTTATGTAAGTGTTGCTACAGGCAACCAGTGATTAACATCATCCTCAGTGTAATCTGTGATCACGCAAGCGTCACCTTCTGGAAGTTAGGAGTTAAAAATGTGACACACTCCTAGGCTGATTGCTATGCCTTCTTAGTAGCCCGCACGCCACGCTATGCATATGCCTGCGGCACGCTTTACGCTTACGCAAGGCTGCGTAGGCTTTTCAGTTCATCGGGAACCTTGTCTGAAGCTAATCGACTAAAGCTTTCCGTGCCAATTTAACGTAGGTTTTGACGGTTTCGTAGGGCATTTCTAAATCCGTTGCGATATCTTGCAAAGATTCCCCCATTTCCCGGCGTGCTAAGATAGTAGCCCTTGTCTGACAAACAGATATGGCGCGCTCGCCGCCTGTGCGTTTCTGTTTTGCCATCAGCATCTCGGTTAGTTGGCCAATTCGCTGTTGTAGCTGAGTTTGTGGTGCTGGTATCTCAACATTTGCCGCAGTTTGTAGCCATCCTAAGCGTGTTTGACCGAAGCCAAAGAAAGTTATAAATCTACCTAAAGATGGATTTTATTATCAAGCAAAATATTTTTTGTAAATAAAATTAAGTATTTATTTTTAGAGATGTTTTCGTACCTTATCAAATTGAATGTTTTATTTTTAATAATCATAATATAACAGAATTGACGCACAATATATGACAAAATGAAAGTTTTAAAACTGCCAAGATGAGATAGACAAAGTGCCATCTGGCGACGTTCTGAACTGGTGTCTCCAGAAATGAGAGAGACTGCCTAACCCCCATCTAAAGTTTTCAAAATATTACAAAATTAGTTAATATTTCAAACAAAGGCATGATATTGAACGGGAAAGTGTTCTAATAAAAAAATATTAAAAAAAATTGTTACTTGCTAGGATTTTTTAGGTAAGAATGTTTGAATTAAAAAAACTAAAACAACAGCCAAAAATATTACAAAAAATAAAATCTCCTACAGGAATATTTTTGGTTGTATTACTGGGCATCATCTTATTTTCCATCGCGCAAGCTTTATCGCAGCAACCAGTAGTCCTGAATATGTTGATGACTGCTCCTGATGCCCAACCTTGGAGACAAGGCATAATCAAAGACTTTGAAACAAAAAATCCCGGCATTCGCATCAATATTATTGAAGGTCCAAATGCGACAAATTTGCTGGAAGACCTGTATACTTCGGCATTTATCTTGGGTGATTCTCCTTATGACTTGGTCAATATGGATGTGATTTGGACACCCAAGTTTGCTGCTGCTGGATGGTTGTTAGATTTGAGCGATCGCCTGACAAAAGAAGAGTTAGCAGCATTCTCGCCCAAAGACGTAGAAGGGGGACGTTACGAAGGCAAACTCTACAGAATTCCCATGCGGAGTGATGTTGGAGTTCTCTACTACCGGGAAGACTTGCTCAAGCAAGCAGGTTTTCAACCGCCAGAAACCTTTGCAGATTTGCTGAAAATTTCTCAGTCCTTAAAAGAGCAAGGAAAAATTAATTGGGGTTACGTTTGGCAAGGTCGTCAGTACGAGGGACTAGCTGCTATGTTTGTGGAAGTCTTGCAAGGTTTTGGTGGATTTTGGGTGAATCCCAATACCTTGGAAGTTGGGCTAGATAAACCCGAGACATTAAAAGCGATCGCTTTTCTCAAAGATACAATTGCTGAGCGTGTTTCTCCTCCGGGAGTCACAACGTATCAAGAAGAAGAAACAAGGCGCATTTTTCAAAGTGGTCAAGTCGCATTTATACGCAGTTGGCCCTATCTTTGGCCTTTAGCAAATGCAGAAAGTTCGCCAATCAAAGGCAAAATTGCCCTAAAACCAATGGTTGGTACACCTGGGAACAGTGGAGGAGCGTGTTTAGGTGGCTGGGGTTTGGGAATTTCCAAATCTTCCAGACATCCTCAAGAAGCTTGGAAAGCAATTCAATATTTTACAAGTGAAGACGCACAGCGCCAATTTATTTTAAATGCAGGTTTTGTGCCAAGCCGACGCTCATTATTTACAGACCCACAAATCGTCAGCAAATACCCTCACTATCCCCAGTTACTAAAGATAGTGAACCAGGCAGTTTTACGTCCGCCTATCGCCCAATATGCTCAAGCATCAGATATTTTGCAACGTTACCTCAGTGCTGCACTGACAAATCGCATGACTCCTGAAAGCGCAATGCAAGCTGCTGCTAATGAAACGAGACGACTACTAAAGTCTAGTGGCTAATGTAGAGACGTTGTATGCAACCTCTCTACAAATGACTATTAACTATTGACTCATGACTAACATGCAAACAATACGAAGTCGAGAACAACGAACAGCGTGGATTTTCTTACTACCCGCCTTGCTGTTGCTGTTGTTTGTCTTCGGCTATCCAATAGCCCGTGCTTTTTGGTTAAGTTTCTTTACAGAAAATTTGGGAACGAAGCTGCAACCCGTCTTTTCTGGATTGGAAAATTACGCGCGGATGGCGGGGGATGGTCGTTTTTGGCAAAGTTTTTGGACAACATCAGTATTTACTTTATCAACAGTGGTGCTAGAGCTACTGCTGGGACTGGGTATTGCCCTAGTGTTGAACAAGCCGTTTTTTGGCAGGGGTGCGGTGCGTACAATCGCCATTTTACCTTGGGCTTTGCCGACTGCCCTGATCGGTCTTGCTTGGGCGTGGATTTTTAACGACCAATTCGGGGTTGTCAACGACCTTCTGTTGCGGCTGGGTTTGATTCAAACTGGAATTAACTGGTTGGGAGAACCAACATTGGCAATGATAGCCGTGATAGTTGCAGATGTGTGGAAAACGACTCCATTTATTAGCATCTTACTACTAGCTGGTTTGCAGTCGATTTCAGCAGACTTGTACGAAGCTCACGCGATTGATGGCGCAACACGTTGGCAAAGCTTCTATCAAATTACTCTACCCCTTTTAATGCCACAAATTCTTATTGCTATGCTGTTTCGGTTTGCTCAGGCTTTTGGGGTTTTCGATTTGATGGCTGTGATGACCGGAGGTGGTCCTGGTGGTGCAACAGAAGTGGTATCACTGTATATCTACTCTACCGTCATGCGCTACTTGGATTTTGGGTATGGAGCTGCACTCGTGGTGGTGACGTTTCTTTTATTAATTGTAACCGTTGCTATTGCTAGTTTTTTACTCAACAAATCTCGAATCAATACCTCTTACTGATTACAATTTTCCAAGCTAAAATTTCTATGGCTGTCACTCAGGAAAAATTAACCACACCTAAACCAAAAACGAAGGTAAAGAATCCGGGGAAAAACGTTTTGTTTTGGGTAGCAATTACCTTAGTAGTCATTTTCTGCCTAGCACCAGTCATGTGGCAACTACTGACCTCATTTAAGTTGAATCAGGATATTGCTAAAGTTCCCACTGTTTATTTTCCTTTGCGGATTACCCTCAATCACTACATTGAATTATTTATTCGTCGTCCGTTTTGGCGCTACATCTTAAATAGTGCCTTTGTCTCGATTATTTCCACAGCTTTATCTTTAGCGCTGGGTGCGCCTGCTGCTTACGCTTTAGCACGGTTGCGTCCTTGGGGTGGAAAAGCCATCCTTGCAGCTATCCTGATTGTGACTTTATTCCCTGGAATTTTATTATTCTTAGGACTATTGGAAATTATCCAAAAGTTGCATTTAGGCAACAATTATCTAGCGCTGATTATTCCCTACACTGCTATTAATTTACCTTTGACAATTTTGGTGTTACGCAGCTTTTTTCAGCAGTTACCAAAAGACTTGGAAGATTCCGCAAGAGTAGATGGCTACAACACTTTGCAAATGCTATTGCAAATATTACTACCTATGACGATTCCTGCTTTGGTGACGACTGGAATTCTCACATTTATTTTTGCCTGGAATGAGTTTATCTTTGCTCTCACATTTATCACTCGTGAAGACATGAAAACTATTCCCGTTGCAGCGGCACAATTAGGCGGTGCTTCAGCTTTTGAAATTCCCTATGGTCCTATTGCTGCAGCGACTGTTGTCGGCACATTGCCGTTAGTTTTACTCGTTTTGTTCTTCCAGCGCAAGATTATTCAAGGTCTTACTGCTGGTGCTGTTAAAGGATAATCAACAGATATAGCGCAACTCAATTGAATGAAGTAATTATTTATCTGTGTTCATCTGTGTCCATCTGTGGTTCATTATTCCTTTGGTCTACCTTACCCAATTGCAAACCGCAATAAAAATCATGGCGACACTTGAATTAAAAAACTTAAATAAGACCTATACTGCCAAAGTCATTCCAGTTAAAGACGTTAGTTTAACTGTAGATGAAGATGAATTTCTGACTTTACTTGGTCCAAGTGGCTGTGGTAAATCTACGACACTGCGAATGATTGCAGGGTTAGAGGAACCGACTCGCGGTCGAATATTTCTTGGAAGCGAGGATATTACGTTTAAGCGACCAGGCGATCGCAATATGGCAATGGTGTTTCAAAGCTATGCACTTTATCCTCACATGAGTGTGTACGAAAACCTAGCCTCTGGACTGAAGCTGAAAAAAACTCCTCGCGCTGAAATTGAACAACGAGTCACAGAAGTTTCAAAACTTCTAGGATTAGAAGAATTATTGCAACGCAAACCTGGTCAGTTATCGGGGGGACAGCGACAGCGGGTTGCAGTTGGTCGGGCGCTGGTACGTCGCGCCCAAGTTTACTTGCTGGATGAACCACTCAGTAACCTAGATGCACTTCTGCGCGAACGAGTCCGTGCAGATATCAAGCAAATATTTGCCGCCCAAAAAGCCCCTGTGGTTTACGTGACTCACGACCAAACAGAAGCGATGACACTTTCCACAAAAGTGGCTGTACTCAATGACGGTCTTGTCCAGCAACTCGACCCGCCAGAACGCATCTACAACCAACCAGCTAATTTATTTGTCGCTGGATTTGTTGGGAGTCCGCAAATGAATTTGCTGACGCTACCTTGTAAGGGACGTTATGCAATGCTTGGTGATGCAAAAATACTTTTGCCAGATATACCAACAGTACCACCGGAAATTATATTAGGTATCCGTCCAGAACACGTCCGCATTCCACAACCAGATGATACACAGAAAATTCAAGGTCAAGTCTATCTGGTGGAAAACTTGGGTATGCACAATTTAGTAAGTGTGCGTGTTGCAAGTTCTGAAACAGAACCATTCACCGTGCGTGCTTTGTTACCTCCAGACCAAAAATGGAATAATCAGCAGATTACATTGGCTTTACCACCCCAAAATATCCACTGGTTTGATATTCAATCAGGTGATGCTTTGCGGTTTTATTAGAGATTGAGCTGAGATAGCTAGAAAAAAGTGCTACTTTGCTGAAAACACCTACTATGTCTATGTTTCAGACATATTACAATTAGCTGGGGATAAGGTTTCTAGTTGTTAGTAGCACTTTGTCGAAGTAAAGCAACTTTTTCCTCTTTATGAAACTCTTAAACCCAAGGGACAGGTTCTACATCACCATACCAGCAATGTCCTGGTCTACGTTTGAAGTAAGACCCTTTATAGTTGAACATTTTTAGGAGAATAAGTTCTAAATACCATACCCCAAGCATCCAAGCTTCAACTGTTGCTGCACTGGAAGTATTGACAAATGTTTTGCGATTGTTGGGGGCTGAATGGGTAATACTATTTCGGATTTCAACAAATGCATACGGTCCATTATTACTGTTCTTTAGCTTGCACTCAAAGTCTGCTAAGTTAGTGAGATCAGAAGGAATCTCTTGAGGAATTCCACACTCCTCAAGAAGCCGATTTATTTTTTTTGAAGTAGTGTTTAACGGTTTTTTATTAAAGTCTTCTTCACTAATGCTACCTTTCTCCACCAAGCAAACCCATGCAATAAGTTCCAATGCAGCTTGTGCCAAAATAATTGAGCCTTCTATCGCGCTTACATTTCTATTGCTGTTTAGATACCAATAAATAGCAAGTTTGGCTGATTCACCCCAATCTTGCCACCATTTCAAGAACCCTGGAAAAGTATTTGCAAGGTTCTTACCGTCTAAACCCCAAGCCCATGAGTATACTGACCACCAAGGATCTGAATTCGATAATTTCCACTCTTCCCAAACTCGCTGTTCACTTGCATTGTAGCCTACCAGGAGAGTGGGAGAAACTTGAAAGCCTCGGATAAATGAAAGGAAGTAAGAAAAAGCTTCTAAAAAGTCCCGTGGTTCATCTACTGCAAAAGGCGTCTCATCAGTTCTTTCAAGTTTTCCTACGTGAGTTATAGCATAGCCTCCTTGTGCGGTGAGGGAATTCAATATCTGACTTACTGTCTCAAGTTGATCTATCGTTACCCTCCACCCCCCAGCCTCAAAGACAACTCTTTGAATCGTAGTCTTGCTGGAATCTTCTTGGATAAATACTGATTTACAAGAACCAATTAGTTTATGAAAGTTGGTTAGGTGAAACTTTATATATGCCAAGCCATTTCCTGATCCTATGATGATAGGTTGTTTTGTTAGTCCCCAGACTTGCATTGAATGTTCGGTTTGATTTAATTCCTCGTCGTTAATTCTCGAAATATCAACCTTAAGCCAACCTTCAGTCTCTGACAACTTGAGATCAGCTTCACCAGTATCGATTCTACCTAAGTTATAGCTGGACATATGGAATTCAACTTGGGGGTAAGGGAACCATTTCAGGTAAACAGTACCGCTTCCTTTGGTGACTATATTCTGCTGCTCAACTTCCAGTTCTCCTTTGTAAAGTAGAATTGCTTGGTTAGGTTCTTCAAGTGAGTAAGCTGGTCTCAACGCAGGAGGAAGACTAGAAAACCAGTCCTGAAATTCCATAAGTCCACAAAGATTTTATGCTACATTGGCTAGCTTAGCGTATATACTGAGTTATCTGATTACATTAGCAGACATCATTTTTAAAGGTTTTGAGAAGCATTATCGCAATGTCAAAGTTTACACTCCAACATCCAAGCTTACAGCGCTTGTCATTTGCATAAAGTACAAACCACATGGTAAGAGTACAGCATTGCTTTTTGGTCAATAAAAAAGCCCAGCCTCATAAAAGAGACTGAGCGTTACCTTTAGGCTAACCAACTGTGCATTTAAGTTAAATAGCCTTTAAGGTAAAGGGAGTTAATAACTGTTGAAAATCAATTAGGCAGCAGCTTGATCCAAGTTAACTTTGACGACTTTGTTCTTCTCTTCTTCAGCTTTAGGAAGTGTCAAATTCAAAATACCATCTTTGTATTCTGCTGTGACATTGGTATTTTGAATACGAGCCGGTAAAGGAATCACGCGCTGGAATTTACCGTAGTGGAATTCACTGCGGGTAACACCCTTTTCTTCAGTCTTGGTTTCTGACTTACGCTCACCTTTAATGGAAATAGCGTTTTGTGTGACTTGCACATCCAAGTCTTTAGCTTCTATTCCTGGAAGTTCTAGCTTGAGATGGATAGCTTCTGCTGTTTCTTGCAACTCAGCAGCAGGAATTCTAGGGAAATTTCTTTCAACAGATGCTGATGGTACGAGCATATCATCAAATAAGCTGTTCATTTGACGTTGTAAGGAGTTCATTTCTTGCCAAGGATTCCAACGAACTAATGCCATTGTTTTCTCTCCTCTGAATAGGATTTTCTTTAATTAATTCAGCGTTTAACTTGCTTTGATTCTTATGTTATTGAACAATAAAGTGAGTGATAATCCGGTTTTTATCACCTAATAAATAATGATTACCGAACTTCAATGAAAGGAGCATAAAAAAGCGCATTTATTGCGGTTCTGGTGTTGCGTACACCACTCTTAGGGGTACGGCAAGGCGTGCCCCTACAATCCTGACGGCAGTTGCTATAACGGAGGAGACCTCGCAGCCGCCTGGGTCGGGAAACCGTTCGGCTGAGCGCTCACGGCGAAGCCCTACCAAGGGCGCTGCTCGCAACGCACTGCCTTCTGTATTGCACTCAATTGAAAAAGGCTATATCATCTTGATTGGACAGTGGTTTTGCCGTCCTTTTTTAGGACTGCTCAAGAACGCCGCACATTAATACAACACCATTCTTTGCGCGGCAACACGCTTGCAACAACCCAGCCATGTTTTTCTAGGCTGTCGCAGACGGCTTTGGATTGCTCAACTAAAATGCCACTAAAGATACCCCAACTGCTGGGTTTGGCGATGGGCAAAGCCCCGCCTTCGGCGATCGCACTCATCTGTGGAACCAAATTTATAATCACATCTGCCAAAATATTGCAGACGATACCATCGACTGGTTGTTCAATCAGTTTTGTCAAAACCTCTACACTCCCCTCCGCCACCACTAACCTTTCTGGACTGATAAGGTTGAGCGCGAGGTTTTCTGCGGTTGATTTTACCGCCAAGGGATCAGTATCTACTGCATAGACTTTCTTTGCTCCCAACAGCAGCGCCCCTATCGAAAGGATACCAGAACCACAACCAATATCCGCAATGACCACACCCCCTTCCGAGTTAGGAGGGTTAATCAACTGCTTTTCCAATGATTCCAAGCACAACTGGGTTGTCGCATGGTCGCCTGTGCCAAATGCTACACCAGGGTCCATACGAAGAACGAGACGATCAGAATTTTCTGGTACTGGTAGCCATGCAGGGTTGATGAGGAAGCGATCGCCTATCTCCTGGGGTTGCCAATATTGTTTCCAACTAGTTGCCCAATCTTGCTCATCAATCAACTCCCACTGCACAGTCGGTATAGAAAATCCCATAGAAAGAGCATCTTGACGCAGCCACTGTGAAAGTTCATCTAAAGAAGAAAGCTGCGCTTGAAATTCCGGCAAATAACTCCGTATCAACAAGTTATTTCCTTTTCTCTCACTAGCGATTCCGCGACAACCAAAATTTTCCAGCCGCCAAAAGATGGAATCTTCTAGCTCTGGATCAGATAAAATTTGTAATTCCCACCAAGTGTTTGCCATATCTAAAGTATGAAGTATGAAGGGTAAAGGATGAAAAAATTCCTACTTCATCCTTTACCCTTGGTTTTTCATTCTTTTTATAGAGTTACTGTATATGCATCACGAATGCCAGGCACTTTAGTAATCTCAGGTAAAATCCCATCAGGTAAGGGATCATCAAGGCTGAGAACCATCACCGCATCACCACGAATGATTTTGCGACCTACCTGCATACTAGCAATATTGACATTAAAACTCCCAAGTAGGGAACCGAGTTTGCCAATAATCCCTGGCATATCACGGTGCAGGGTGAATAGCATATGTGGGCTAGGGGGAACGTTAATAGGGAAATCGTCTAAGTTGGTGAGGCGGATTTCCCCCGCACCTAACAAAGCACCCGTAACAGCATGAGTTCCCAAAGAACCTGTAGCTTCCAGATGCAGGGAACCTGCGTAGTCTTTCACCGCAGCATCCCGCGTTTCAATAACGCGAATTCCGCGCTCTTTTGCTTCAATGCTGGCGTTAACGTAATTCACCCGTTCCCGCAGGGCTTTGTAAAGTAGACCCTTGAGAGATGCTACTACCAAAGGCTGGCTCCTGTTTGTAGCCAGTTCGCCTTGCAGCCGGATATTGAGCAATTCCACTCGTCCACCAGCCAACTGTCCCACCAAGTTACCCAAGGTTTCCGCTAGCTGCATATAGGGTTTGAGTTCTTCTATCACGTCAGGACTCAGTCCCGGAATATTCACCGCTGAACGCGCAGGAAGTCCCAGCAACACATCGCGAATTTGTTCAGCAACATCAATTGCCACATTGACTTGTGCTTCTGTTGTCGAAGCGCCTAAATGTGGAGTCAGGATAGCTTCTTTCCCCAGTGATCTTAATGAGGACTCGCCCAAGGGTTCTGTCTCATACACATCCAATGCCGCACCGCCAATTTTCCCTTCTTTAAGAGCGACTGCTAAAGCTTCTTCGTCAATGATCCCACCGCGAGCGCAGTTAATAATGCGGGCGGTGGGTTTCATTTTTGCCAATCTCTCGGTGTTAATTAAGTGGGTGGTTTCTGGAGTTTTGGGAATATGCAGCGTGATGTAGTCTGCTTGCTGTATCAATAAATCCAAATCTACTAATTGACAGCCAATTTGTTCTGCCCTTTCGGTGGAAATGAAGGGGTCGAAAGCTAACAATTTCATCCCCATTGCTTTGGCAACAGCGGCAACATGGGAGCCAATTTTACCTAAGCCTACAATACCCAGGGTTTTTTTGTATACTTCGGCTCCGACAAAACTTTTGCGATCCCACTCACCGCGTTTCACTGAAGCGTTGGCATCAGGGATGTGGCGAGACATAGACAGCATCATAGCTAGCGCGTGTTCGGCGGCGGCGATCGTGTTCCCTTCTGGAGAGTTAACGACCACAATTCCTTTGCGCGTGGCGGTGGGGACATCCACATTATCCACACCGACACCAGCACGACCGATGATTTTTAACTGCGTCCCAGCTTCAATAATTTCTTGGGTAACACGGGTACCAGAACGAATCATGAGCGCGTCGTACTCACCAATGATTTCTATGAGTTCGGCTGGTTTGAGATTTGTTTTGACATCTACAGTGGCGACTTGGGAGAGAATATCAATCCCAGCCTGGTCAATTGGATCGGAGACAAGAACTTTAGACATGATTGCTGATGTTAAAGCTAGAGGTATTCCGGAACACGGACTTTTCAGTTTAGACTCAAACGCTTGCAATTTAGCAGAAATGATGACTTTTTATATGCAGTAAGTGACGGCTACGTCTGTTGATTATGATACTAGAGGGTGAATTGTTAGAACTGTGCAGCGATTCCTCCCATATCTAACGCCACTTACTCGGTAAATATAAACTATTCACAGTACCAAAACCTATATCCAAAACCTATATATTTGTGAAATTTTCTTAGGTTTAGCTGGTTTGTTTCTTGCACTCGTTGCTTGCTAAGCCACTGTTGAGTCACACCCCACCCCCTCTAAGACATTCGCCTGCATCTTGATAGTCTTGTCGGCACTCCCACTTACCAAGGTCTTGCCATCCAGGGTTATAGCGGATGACGTAGACGCAGAATGTATCGAACTCACCTTTGTCCTATCACCTAAAAGGTTTGGATGTCTAGCTCCCCAGCCCAAACATAGGCAGGAAAAATCACTGGTTGTGGCGATCGCCCTTGGCGCGGCTTTGCCCATCGCCCATCGCGCGGGTGAGGAACTTCAAAGGATGGAAATTTAGATGGCTCTGTTTTTGGAATCGAGAACTTTGAAGAAGTAGTTACTTAGCGAAGACGCATTCTTAGTCAAATTATTCAGATCCTAAACCAGCAGGTGTGGTAATTCGCAACCAAAAAAACCATAAAAAGGGAAATAATTATGGCAAATAAATCAGTTAAATCAAGTCCATTGAACTCTGTGGAAGAATTCCACAAGGCAGTCGCCCAAAAGGGACGGGTGAAAGCCGTAGCAGACAAAATGGTGGAATTGCCTGCAAATGTGAACCCGCCTTTATTTGGCTCACAGATGCGGATTTGGAAGCAAGACCCCTCTGTGAAGGAACTTAATCTGCCGAGAACTGTTTACGTTCACACTCAAGTAAATGAAGGTCCCAGCGATTCGCAAATTACGATCCAGGGTGTCCATCCTGTGACTCCAGATGCCAACGCGATGATCGAAATAGCTGAGGCAGACGGAAAGAAAGACTGTGTTCAGTTTATACGGAAACACTTTGAATTTCGCCAAGTATTGGGAGCAAATGCCATAGCTGGTCCTGTGGATCTATCCCAGGTTGGTCTATATGCCGATCGCCGTTGCTGTTGTGGTACGATGCAGCACCCACAATATATGCCTCATGTTTCTAGGTCAAATGGGAAGCGCCCTTGAGCAAGTCATTTTTGTAATTCCCCTAATTTCCGAAATATCGTGAGTTTAAAGTTGCAAAAATAACTTCTATTTATGTCAAGAAAATTCATCCATAAAAGATTGATAAGTAGCTTCATCCTGACAACTATTGCACCCTTATCAATATCAGGTATTCCCGCACTAGCGACAGCACAAGAGATTGTTGCTCAAAAAATTGATTGCAAGAAAGCACTCACCACACCAGAAATGAAGTACTGTTCTCAGCAGTCGTATCAAGCAGCAGATAGACAACTTAATCAGGTGTATCAAAAAGTTATATCTAGCTTAAATGGTGAGCAGAAGGAAATACTGACTGCGGCACAGCAAACATGGATTAAGTTTCGCGATCGCAACTGTGATTTTGAAGTTTATGGCAACCGTGGTGGGACAGGTTATGAAATCTTTCGTAATGGATGCCTAGAGCGCCTAACAACTCAACGTACAAAAGATTTACAGAATTATTTGTCTTCTCGGTAATCACAATTTCCCAACATCGCTTTTATGACAAGCGATTCAGAAACTTGATTTGAGTTGTTATATTTAGGGGTTAAATACTTGACAAATCAAGCATTGTATGTATTAAAAGGTGTTCAGTCTGTGACGGATTAGCTGGCATTGTTTTCCGTTTCTCTCCCCTGGGTGCATAAGTTGATTTTGCTGACACCAATTAACAATACAGAAAGCTCAGATCAAAAGGCTTAACTGAGCTTCAGCAAATCAAGTAAGTTATTTGTACACAATTATACTTGTATCAAGGCGTAAGTCCGAAATGCTGAAATCGATGATAGTAGATAAAACTAAGGAGAAAAACAATGGCTAAGATTACCATCAACGGTGTATCAATCGACCCAGATGCCCAGAGGAACGCGATGGGCGTTGCTGGTCTTATCAGTCCCGACAGTTCCACCTCAAACTATATTCTCATCCAAACGACTCAACCGCTGAACCGAGACCAGAAAAATCAACTCGCAACGTTAGGTGTCGAAATCCTAGAGTTCGTACCAGAAAATACCTTCATCGCTCGTTACGAACCAGCAAATCTCGATGCTATCCGCAACCTGCCGTTTGTCGAGTGGGCGAACGTCTATTTAGAGGGCTTCAAAATTCCACCTCAGCTGCGTAGTGGACAAGTCAATAAAAACACGAATAATCTACTTGCTCTAGGCGATGTAGAACCACCAATATTGCAGCAGCCAAAACGGGTGGAAGTGGTGTTTCATAATAATGTCTCAATTGACGACAATCTTCGCGATCGCGTTGCTGCTGCTGCTAGACTGAACCCTGAAGATTTGCAATTCAGTAATAACGCCGTAAAACTCACGGTTCAACCTCGGTTTCTTGAGGACTTGGCAAAAATAGATGAGGTGCGACACATTGAAGAGTTTGTTCCACGCCAGCTTTTCAACAATGTGGCTCTCGGAATTCTCAATGCCGATAAGACACACACCACGGTCAATCTCCAAGGAGAAAATCAAGTTGTGGCAGTAGCCGACACTGGCTTCGACAAAGGTTCAAGCACAGACGTTCATCCTGCGTTCACAGACAGAGTCGTCAAGCTTTACCCATTGGGAAGGTCAACCGCAAATGACCCTAATGGACACGGTACCCACGTAGCAGGTTCGGTTCTTGGCGATGGCAAATCTGAGACAATCGGAGGTCCCATCCGGGGATCTGCCCCTAAAGCTAAGCTTGTGTTTCAGTCCATTCTTGATCGCCAAGGAGAGTTGGGAGGGCTTGCTGACGACTTGAACAACTTATTCAAAGTCCCGTATGAAAATGATGGCGCTCGCGTTCATACGAATTCCTGGGGAGGTCCGGCATTTGGGCGATATACTATAGATTCTCAGCAAGTAGACCAATTTGTCTGGGAGCATCGAGACATGGTGATCTGCTTTGCTGCAGGCAACGATGGCGTTGACATAAATGGCAACGGGGTGATCGATAATGGATCTATCGGCGCACCCGGAACTGCAAAGAATTGTATCACTGTTGGAGCCACAGAGAATAACAGACCAGAGCAATCCAAACCCTACAGTACTTTCGGTCAGTATAGAGTCGAGCCAATAGCCTCTGATGGGTGGTCCAACAACGCAGAAGGCATGGCGGCTTTCAGCAGCCGAGGACCAACTCGAAATGAGCGCATTAAGCCAGATGTTGTTGCTCCTGGAACTGCTATACTCTCGACTCGCTCAAGAGATGCCCAGATCGATTCATTCTTTGGCACATCCACAGACCCCCTTTATGCCTTTCTGCCTGGTACTAGCATGGCTACACCACTGGTAGCTGGTTGCGCTGCGGTGGTGAGAGAGTATTTCCAAACCGAACAGAAGCAACAACCAAGTGCAGCTTTGGTTAAGGCAATGCTGATCAACGGAGCCAAGGATATTGTCGGTCAATACGTTCCCTCGGAAACGGGAGAAATTCCCAACTTCTCAGAAGGATTTGGTCGAGTTGATTTAGCCGCAACGGTAGGACCAAGAGGCGATAACGAGCGGGTCATTTTCAAGGATGAAGCCACAGCACTGGATACTGGGGAAGAGGAAAAAACTGAAGTAGAAGTCAGCGAATCAGACTCGCTGGTGAAGGTGACATTGGTGTGGACCGATTTCCCTGGAGAAGCACTTCAGAATGATTTGGATTTGATTGTGCGAACTCCAGACGGACAGGAGAGACACGGAAATCTGCCGCCATCCTCGACTGAGTTCGATCGCCGGAATAATGTTGAGCAGGTTGTCTTGACCGATGTACCTGCAGGCAAAGTTGAAATCGTGGTGCGTGCTTATCGAATCATAAGTCCACAATCATATGCATTGGTTGTGCGAATTTCTTAAATGATTTCAGGGTGGGCAGTACCCACCCTACTCGCTGGCTTGTTTTGGAATTAGCTAAACTTTCAGCCGTTTTGAAGTCTGGGCTAGGACTTACGCACTGTACAAAAAGACAGGATTATGCATAACGTCCGCGATCATGAGGGAAGCATTGTCTGTATTTGCGGATCAATTGCACTGCGGTGGCAAAATGTTTCAGCTATCTACAATCCACGTTCCATCTTCCGCTAGTGCATAAGTTAATTTCACTTACACCTACTTAAGAATACAGCTATGAAGACTTATGTCCTCGCTAGTTCAAAACTCTACTAAGTTGAGGTGATTTATGTAGAGATGCACTATGGCAATTCCCACACAATCAAAATTTTGGCGTAAGTTCTAGTAACGCCCAATTTCGTGAAGAATTTTTACGAAAACCGACCTGCTTTCTAAAAAGAAAGGTGTAGCCTTGATTAATATCCTAAGGCATCATGTAAAAATAAGTTGTACAAATTTAATCTGGAATAGGCTGTTAGCTTTACTTCCCAATCAAAAGTGTTCAAGTTATTTTTGCAAGACTCCTAAAGCTCAAAATCGTCGATTTTGTAGTTTGCAAACATACTCTAAGGACTTTCGGGATATGGACAGCGTTCTTTTCTGGAATGAAGTGGCACTTCAAGCGGTTGCCAGCGACCACTCCGGTTCCCCTGCACCTGGACAGCAGGGTGGTCCAACTTTCACCTCGCGTGCATTGGCCATTGTTCACGCCGCAATCTACGACACGAGCAACTCGTTTACTCGTACTCACAAGCCGTATCACACGATTGAGGATATCCCGAAAGGTAGTTCTGTAGAATCTGCTATTACGGGAGCGGCTATGGCAACACTGATGGCACTTTACTCCCAACAGTCCGATTTCCTTAACGAATCCCTTGAGAAGTTCAGGCAGCAGGTGGGAAGTATTGACCAGTCCAGCTTCGATCTCGGCCAAAGGATCGGCCTTGCCATCTTCGAGTCTCGGCGAGATGACGGTTCGGATGAAAATCGACCACCGAGCGGTGGAGGCGGTGGAGAAAGTGTCTTCCTAAACACAATTAGCACACCTGCAAATGGTTCCGGGGTAACTCCGGGGATGCACGCCCCCGATCCGTTGAACCCAAATCAAGGACTTTATGCTCCGACATGGGGTAATGTTCGCCCTTTTGCCATCCAGAACATTCATGATCTTCGCGCCCCGGCTCCTCCAGCGCTGGATTCCCAAGAGTATCGAGACGCCTTCGATGAGGTGAAGAGCAAAGGAGCCATTCAGGGGACGGCGCGCTCTCCAGAAGAAACTTATATTGGCTTGTTCTGGGCTTATGACGGCGCGAATCTGATCGGCACACCGCCTCGTCTTTACAACCAACTCGCAAGAGTAATTGCACAGAGCCAAGGCTTTTCCCAAAAAGAGAACGCTCGCTATTTTGCTTTGCTCAACTTGGCGATGGCAGATGCTGGGATTCAATGTTGGGACACCAAATATTTCTATAATCTTTGGCGTCCTATCGTCGGCATCCGCAACGAAATGGACGCGAATCGCAAAGTTCCAAAATGGCAACCACTTGGCTCTCCTCGATCCAACAATCCGCCAGGCAGCGAAACACGTGGCCTCGATTTTACACCGCCGTTTCCGGCTTATACATCTGGCCATGCAACGTTTGGTACGGCATCGATGACAGTCATCAAACTCTTCCTCGAAGAGCAGGGATACGATCCTGATATGGAGATTGAGGATTTTGTCTCCGATGAGTTGAATGGCGAAACAACGGACACCAATGGAGACCCACGTCCGAGGGTTCCTATGACCTTTATCCTTAACAAAGCCATTCAAGATAATTTGGAAAGCCGCGTCTTCTTGGGCGTTCATTGGCGGTTTGATGGCACCGTGGGAGCACGGTCTGGGGAGCAAATCGCTCAAGAAGTGTTCAGGATGGTAGCGACTCCCGCTTAACCAGCTAGAGGTCTAATGGTCTTACTTCATATTGCTTTGCAAGATGGTTTTTTAAATGATGAGGTCATCATTCAAGTCAATGGTGAAGAAGCATTTCATGAATCGCAAGTGAAAACGAGATTTCAAATTGGACTTGCAGCTTCTTTTGAAACGAATGTTCCAGAAGGTTTGGTCAATGTGAAAGTGACACTGCTAAATAAAAAGCTAGCCCAATCTACTGTTCTAGAAATCTCTGGTCCGACCTATTTGGGGGTTTCGATAACTGCTGATGACAAGATCGTCTTCCATGTGTCAAACCAGGGATTTAGATACTTATGAAATTTACAGGAGTTAGTTCAAATGGACGAATTAGTGAGTGGTCTTTATGAGTTGAGGAATGAGATAAATCTTCCCAACCCTACTGCCATCCCGGAACCAGCATCTTCCCAAGAGTTGCGATTGGATGTGGATGGACGCTATCCACTTATGAGAGCAAGTGGTACATTTTTCTTTTCAATCGCTTCCAGAACCCATTGGATTGCTAATCTCACCAATACTAGCTTAAATTCGTGGACTGGTGAGATTTGGTACAAGGATGGAGACACAGCTTCTTTCCCCTACACAAACGTCAATATTGAGGTGCAACGCAGTCAGTTTCCCGACCAACGCAGTGCCGCAGTCACTTTTTCAGTGGCAGGAGCATCCAATCACACCTTTGCTTACAAGTACAAATCACCCTACTTCCACGAGGTGGAGTTTGAGTTCGACTTTGAGGAAGGCATCACGCCACTAACTGCAATTGACACTCACGCTCATCCCAACCGTCCTGCAACACTGCTTCAGGAAACGCTCTCCATTGAGACGGTGTTCCAGCGCACTGGTTTTGCCGTCACTAAGTCAGGGGGGGATACACCCCTTGGGCTTCCACCGGGACTAGATGCGAGGTGGAGCGACAATGAAATGCATGATGCCATGCAAATTCACTGGTCGCGGTTTGCAAATAGACCTCAATGGTCAATGTGGGTTCTCTTTGCATCTATCCATGAACTGGGGCAAGGCTTAGGTGGGGTCATGTTTGATGACATTGGTCCCAATCACAGACAAGGAACTGCACTCTTTTACAATTCCTTTATTTCGCAGTCACCAACAGGTGACCCTGCTCCAGATGCATGGGTGAATCGAATGCGTTTTTGGACTGCTGTTCATGAAATGGGGCACGCATTTAACCTAGCTCACTCTTGGCACAAGGCTTTTGGTGCAAGCTGGATTCCCTTGGCTGCCGAGCCAGAAGCATTGAGTTTCATGAACTATCCCTTCCATTATCCCCGAGGCCAACAGCAGGGCGACGGCAGGGCACAGGAATTGCAATTTTTCAGCAAATTTGAGTTTCGGTTCAGCGAGGCAGAACTGCTGTTCATGCGGCACGCTCCTTTCCGATTTGTGCAGCAAGGAAATGCTGATTGGTTTGATGATCACGCTTTTGAGCAGCTCAACCTGTCTGCTGAACCCTCACTTAAGTTGGAATTGCGTGTTAATCGTCAGCAAGCTCTATTCGAGTTCCTAGAGCCAGTGGTCTTGGAGTTGAAGCTAACCAATATTTCATCTCAACCTATGCTGATCAGTGACAAACTCCTGTCCGAACTTGACCACATGATTGTGATTATCAAGAAAGATGGTCAACCCGCTCGTCAGTTCTCCCCCTATGCTCAGTATTGCTGGAAAACCCAACTCCGTGTCTTGATGCCTGGAGAATCAACATACGAGTCCCTGTTTGCTTCTGTGGGTAAGGGTGGTTGGCAAATTGCTGAACCTGGTTACTATACTATTCAAGTAGCCTTACACCAAGAGGATACCGAAGAAGACTTGGTTTCCAACCCACTGAGGTTGCGTATTGCGCCCCCACGGGGTTACGACGAAGAATTTCTAGCGCAGGACTTTTTCTCTGAAGATGTTGGACGTATTCTGACATTTGATGGAAGTCAGGTGCTGGCTAACGGGAACGACACGCTTAGAGAAGTATCAGCAAAATTGAGCGATCGCGCAGTTGCTTTCCATGCAGAGGTAGCCCTAGCCAGCGCAATGGCAAAGGAATACAAAATCTTAGACTTAGACGATCCTAATCATCCCAAAATCAAGGTGATTTCTCCCAAGGTTGAGGAAGCGCGTAAGGAATTTGCCGCTGCTTTGACTGATCAGCCAAAAATGGCTGCTAAATCTCTTGGACATATTGACTATAAGTACTATGTAGACCGCTTTAGCGACTGGTTGCAGAAACAAGGGGATGTGCAAGGTGCTGTTAATGTTCAAGATGAGTTGCTGCAAACCCTGTCGGCTCGAAATGTAACCAACCGAGTGTTACAGGATATCAAGGAGCGACGTGATGCTTATAAGCATTAACGATAATCTAGCCAAGAATTACGGATTAGCATCCTAATCTTAAATCTGTTTAAGAACGATCTCAAGAGTTGTTTCGTAATGGGTAATTGTTAATTGCATATGATTAGCCACTACCCATTCCTTCTTAAACTATTACGCAATATGAGTACAGACAATCAAGTCAAAACTAGAGAAGACTTACTTTATCTTCTCTCCCAAGCATCAGAATTGGAACATTCCCTTGCCTGCCAATATCTTTTTACTGCCTTCAGTTTAAAAGAATCTACAGATGAAGGAATTTCTCAAGCTCAATTAAATAAGATTAATAGGTGGCGGCGGACAATTAATGGAATTGCCGTACAGGAAATGCTGCATCTAGCACTGGCTAGCAATCTGCTCACAGCCATAGGAGGAGCACCATATTTTCGACGTGCAAATTTTCCCCAGGCTAAAACCTATACATCTTTAAAACTTCAATTCAAACTAGCTCCTTTCAATGAAACCACGCTGAACCGCTATATTTGTTTTGAATTACCAAATAACTTTGATACTGAGGAACAAAAAGGAAATTGGACTCAGTTTTGTCAGAGAATCAGAGATGAAGAATTGCTAAGACTTGTGGCAGTACTACCACAACCATTAGTTCCGAGAAAACTTGAGTATAACACCATTGGAGAACTCTACGGACTAATCCGCCAAGGCTTTCAAACTATCGGTCAAAAACTATTTATTGGACCGCCCGAAGCTCAAGCAATGGGGATGTTTAGAGAGATGATCCAGGTTACAGACTTAGATTCAGCAATAAAAGCGATCGATCTCATTATCGTACAGGGCGAAGGCTCTCCTGCGCAAAGAGATGACAGTCATTTTACTAAATTCACCAAAATTCGCCAAGAGTATTTAGCAGAGTTGCAGAACGATCCCAATTTTCAACCTACTCGTCCAGTAATTGAAAATCCCCTCTTAAGTCTTCAGCAAGATAATACAATTCTTGGTGCCAACATCATTACCGATCCCTTGAGTCGCGATGTAGTAGAGATCTTCGTTGCTCTTTATGAGGTGATGTTGCAAATACTCCTCCGTTTCTTTGCACATACTGAGGAGAATGAAGAACAAATGTATGTTCTCAAGAGTGCGTTTATTAATCTCATGCCTTTTGGCGTTTCTCCCTTAGCCAAAGCAATCACTCAATTACCAGCAGGCGAAGGATTTTCAGGCATGAATGCAGGGCCAAGTTTTGAAGTTTATGCAGATGTGCAGTTGCTTCCGCAGATAACTAGTGCTTGGATCTTTTTCCAAGAGAGACTGCAAGAAATTGCCCAAGCTTGTGACGCGTTGATTAACGACTCTAGAACCCAACCCTATCCTAAATTGCAACAAGCTTTAACAGAGGTTTCAGTGTCGCTGAAGAACATCGCCCATACCATTTCTCTCAAACCCAATGGGGGAACATGGACTAACGGGATTTCTCAATTATTCTCTCCGATGGATGTAGATCATATGAAATCGCAACCGAGATTTCCCGTCAATCTCGGTGATTATGAGACTGTGAAGAATAATGCAGATGTAATTTTAGGCTCGGTATCCTCCAAGTCTATGCCTTTACTTCCCGAAGGACCTTGGACAGAAGCAAGAATTAACCTATTCAAGCAGTGGAAAGATAGTAATTTTCCCTACTAATCCGAATACTGTATCCATAACCAAGAGGAAATATTTATCATGACAAATCCTGCAAACTTACAATGGTTTCCCACAAATGCACCAATCGCTAGTTCGAGAACTGATGATATTTGGTTTATCGATCCTCTGGTAGGTTGGGCAGTTAATAGCAATGGTCAAATCATCAAAACTACCGATGGCGGCAATACTTGGGAGCAACAATTTCAGGATAGGATTTACTTGAGGTGTGTTGGTTTTGCTAATCCCTTAAAGGGATGGGTAGGAACTTTGACCGCAGGGAAACGCCTCTACTCTACTACCGATGGCGGTCAAAATTGGAAGTTAATAGACAATATTCTTCCCGAACTTGCCCCGTCAGCGATTTGCGGTCTTTCAGTTGTCAATGAATCGGTTGTTTACGCTTCCGGGACTAACTTTCCCAATCGCCCTCCTCGTATGGTTAAGACTGTCGATGGTGGGGCAACTTGGACTGCATGGGATATGAGCGAATATGCCACACTTTTAGTTGATAACTATTTCATGAATGAGGATTGTGGCTGGGTTGTTGGTGGCAAAGCTGACAAGAGTATTACTAATCCCACTCGCGATAATGTAATTCCAGTGGTTCTCTATACAGAAGATGGGGGAAAAACCTGGGTAAACCGAGTCGCCGATATTAGTTCCTCTTTTCCGTTAGGAGAATGGGGTTGGAAAATTCAGTTTCTCAATGAGAGCGTTGGTTTTGTCTCTCTGGAAAATTTCAATCAAGGTGCAATTCTCAAGACAACAGATGGCGGAAAAACCTGGACGAGACTTCGCATCAACGATCCTCAAGAGAATGTAAATCTCGAAGGGGTTGGATTTGTTGATGAGAACCTCGGCTGGGTCGGTGGATGGGGCTATGACTTTGAAGAAGGAAATCCCACTGGTTTAAGCAGCCAAACAAACGACGGAGGCAAAAACTGGCAAGATGCGAACCAAATCGGACAATTTATCAATCGCTTCCGATTTATTGGTAATCCCGTGACTGTCGGTTATTCTTCAGGCAAGACTGTTTACAAGTATTCTGATGCACCAGTAACAGCCCCTCTGGTGGAGAGAGTTGCACCTTTAAGATTTCTGACAACAAACGCGCCAGCGCAGTTTGAGAAATCAGTGAAGATTGAGTACACGTTACCGGAGAATGCCCAAAAAGTCACGCTCGATATTTGGAATCATTTTGGTGCTTATGTTCGCAACCTGGTTGATGAAAGTAATCCCAGTGCTGGTCAAAAATCAGTTGTCTGGGACGGTAAAAATGATGCGGGTGAA
Source organism: Kalymmatonema hyalinum WJT4-NPBG1 (assembly GCA_019359075.1). Lineage (GTDB taxonomy): Bacteria > Cyanobacteriota > Cyanobacteriia > Cyanobacteriales > Nostocaceae > Kalymmatonema > Kalymmatonema hyalinum. Next base: position 6,434 of record JAHHIB010000027.1, on the reverse strand, counting down.
TCTTTACAACCTGGAATCTTTATTTATAGGTTGACTGTAGATGCCAATGCAGAAAGTCGGGTAATTCGGTTGAACACTTAACAAAATCTGAACGCAAATGATCGTCGGCGTTAAACAGGAGAGACACAAATGAAGCTGTAGAGCGAGGGAGCATCTCAATTTTGAAAAAAGACTAGAAAAAGTGCCATGTTATTCGCGACTAATCATCGCCAATAACATGGCACTATACGGATGCTCCACCATCTTCAGTATTTTTACTAGTACTTAATAAAAACATACATATTTACTACAAGCTTAAGAATGTTTTTGGAATTCCGAAGATAACAATTTTACCAATTTTATGGAAAATCACTACTCTTTGTAGCTGATTTTTTCAACAGGAGAAATCCTTAAGCCTTTACACATATAGGGTTTTGAGAAAATGATGGCAAAACAACGTTAAATTTTATTGTAATTTTCTAAACTACGGTAGTCACAATTGAACTTTTAATACAAAATAAATTTATACATTGGGCAAGCGTTGTTGAGTTCATTGCTGGCGACGCACATTATCTGTGCAACAGCGCATTGATACCTTGTCAACTGAGAAACAACGCGTATATCCGGATATGTAGCGACCAAGCGGCTGCGTTTCCCGTGCCCTTGTTATTGTAGGGTGCATTGTCTCATCAATTCATTTTCAATTAGACCGAACACGAGTTACGCAGGAGAATATCATGAGTAGCGCCCTAATTCTCAAGGAAGGCTCAACGGGACAACAAGTTGTAAACCTGCAATACGTCTTAAACAGACAGGGGTTTTATTCTGGTTCTCTTGACGGTATTTTCGGACCGAAAACCAAAGCAGCTGTGGTTCAGTTTCAACGAAATCATCGTCTTGAGGCTGATGGAATTGTGGGAACAGCTACTTTGAAGGCTTTAGGTAATTTAGAGGGTATAGGCGGTTAACTGACCGTTAGTGTTGATTGAAGTTTTGCAAAATTCAGTAATTTAGTTTTAAAAGGAGAATATCATGGCTACCACGACTTCTATCCTGCCTGTTAAAGAAGGCTCAAGCGGACATCCAGTTACCGTCATCCAAGGATTCTTAAAGACACTCAAGCTATATTCAGGTGCAACTGATGGAGTTTTTGGTTCGCAAACTAAAGCTGCTGTGATCAAGTTTCAGCAGAATAACAAGCTGACTGCTGATGGCATTGTAGGACCAAGAACGGCGATCGCATTAGACAATGCGGTATGGGTTTCAAAGAAAAAGACTCTACAAGAAGGCTCAAAAGGAGATGAAGTCCGAGACTTGCAGGAACTTTTGAGCAACTACTACAAGCAAGTTAAGATTGATGGCAATTTTGGACCGAAGACCAAAGCTGTGGTTGCAGATTTTCAAAAGGCTAGAGGTCTTAAGGCTGATGGAGTGATGGGACCACTGACTTGGGCGTCTTTATACACCCTGATTACCCATGACATTCCAGAAGATCAGCTAATTGCACAAATTTTTTCTGAAGAAGCCTGCTAAGAAGTTTGGATAGTCTTTTAAAAAGAGGTTGTACATTTAATGGGTGAAGACTAACCTTGACTTTTACTATGGTGCGTTAACTCACTGTTACGCACCTACTTATTTAAGATTTTCTTTATCAATCCGTTTTCATAAGTTCGTAGTGAGAACTTTTTTCCTCATTTATCGTCAGGACTAAAGTCCTCACTACAAACAATTTTTACAAAGGAAAGTATCATGATTACAACTTCCGTGATTCTCAAAGAAGGCTCAGGAGGAGCAGAAGTCACTAAGCTACAAGAAGCATTGAAAAAACTCAATTTTTACTCTGGTGCTGCTGATGGTGTTTTTGGATCACAGACCAAAGCAGGTGTGATTAAATTTCAGCAGGCGCAAGGGCTTGTTGCTGATGGAATTGTTGGTCCTACAACATGGTCTAAATTGAATGAACTACTGAACAAACAGCCAGCAACTAGATGGCGGCGGATGACAGAAGTAGAGGAGATAAAAGAAATTAAAGCAATAATTAACAGTCGCTTGGGTGTAGCTGCGCTGAATCAGGTAGCACTAGAAAACTTTGTTGGTTTTGATTGCACTAGACGCTTTTATATCAACGAAGAATTTGGTGGTTTCCAAACCCTGATGCGGGTTAAGTGTAGTACACCAAGAGGAGCATCTACCGCGATAGGCTACGACGAAATCCGAATTATCTTTAATCGCTTTGAAGGCAATATTGAGAATTTTGACATCGAGCGAGTCTCAGAAGAAACTGCTGGAAAGATTGTGCTACCAGATTAGTTTTCACCAAAACAGTGCTGAGTAATTTTTACTCAGTACTCAGCACTCTAAACTCAGGACTTTAGTGACTAGCAACTTTCCCATTCGGGCGTTGAATAATCTTTTCTACCACCCGCCGCTTCGCCTTTGGATCTATTCCTACCAAGCGCACATACTCGTTGCTATAGTCTGTTAAACAAGATTCCAAAGCGGATATAGCATCTGATTTGCCATCAATTGTACCAATCGGGCAACTTTGCCAAGAACCTGTGCGGAAGCGTCGTTCGTCTACATGTTCAATGGCTATTTTGTAACCCTGTGACAAAATTTCACGTATCTGTTCTTGTGTCTCCAGAGTTAAATGGGTATCTGATAGCTGCTGTTTCTGGTGTCCATTGCTTCTTTCCAATGGCTTTGAGCTATTGGTTGATTGATTGGGTACTGCTGCAGGAGCAGGTACTGGAGGCGCAGGTTGATAATTTCCGCCTCTATTCAATCGATTGTACTCATCAACCAATTGGGAATTTTCTACCCGTTTTTGTTCACCAACCATTAAGTTACCCATCTCAATTAAGTGAGACAAGCTGAAATTAGGCTTTCTAAATTGTGGCGGTCCTTCGGTGCTGTTAACCACACGTTGAGATATGCGCTCAATTCCTATTTCATGTATAAAGTGACGAATTTGTTCGTCGTAAATTTGGGAACGCAAAGCGCTGAAAAAGTCTATTGATTGATGGGAGAAAGTATCAACTAACTGTTCAATTTCCCGGCGTGACAGTCCATCCGGTTCAAAAATCCCGCCGACAATTCCCACCTTGTCATCGCGGTCTGGTTCCCAGTAAAATTTCTCCATCCGACCATCGCGAATGAGCGGCGCATAAAGGGTGGAAAAATCATTACCTGTCACAAGAATCGGCACGCGATGTAAAGGCGTTGAGTCGTAACTACCGGGGAGTTGCACATCGGTAGGATTATCGGCAATATTCATCAGTGTGGCATTGACCAATTGAGTATTGACCGTGTACTGAGTGCCTTCATCAAAGCGTCCAGCACCTGCATCCAAATCGTTAATCATCAGCACGCACATTTTGCCGCGTACGCGAATGAGTTCTGCTGTTTCTCGATAGCGCAGACGAATCAAACGTGCTGGATCTCCTGCATCTGGGCTTTCCAGTTCGCCGCCAGAGACGTGAGTCACTCCGATACCCATTCTCTCGAAGACTAACTCACATTGAAAAGACTTGCCCTCGCCTTTACGTCCGTGAATACCCAAAATTAAGGGGACTCGGATACCAGGAAGATCAAGGTAGTTTTTAGTGATGTGAACTGCAAGTTTATCCAAAAAGCGAGGAGAAATGTAGTAACTCATAAATCTTTACAGATAATTTCAAGCCCTGATAGGGATTAGTGACTGTTGCCAACCAAAAATTGACCCCAATTTAAGGATAAGTTGATTTGCTTAAAATAATATTAATTTTTTATGGCTACTATTTTTCATCGATTTTGCTTTAAAAGCAATTTTTTCTTTTTATCTAGATAATTGGACTTACTTATGTTATTTAAATTACATATTTTGTCATCATGTCTGTTGACACTCCCCGCAGCTATTGCCCTGGGAGATTCTTTGCTCAACGACTCGCCGTTAAACAGCACGCTTGCAGGAACTCCCCTTTAACGAAGCGCCGTAATTCCCCATCCCTCTTACAGGGTGGGGATGTAAGGCGGTCAATCGGCACGCTTCGATGGGGTGTCGATTGACAACTTCTTTTTGAGGCTAGGCAGGTACGTCCTAATCAGGTCTGTCTTGGTTCTTTACGATAAATCTGACAATTACTTTACTAGCAAGCGCCGTTCTTATTTAACACAACCTTTAGGGTTTTCAGCAGCAAATTAATATCGTAGGCAATAGACCAATTGCGTTGATACTTTAGATCCATGCGAACAATATCTTCAAAGTCCTTAACGGTGGAGCGACCATTAGCCTGCCATTCGCCTGTCATACCCGGTTTGACATTCAACCTCTCCCAGTGGTGACTTGAGTAGTGCATCACTTCATCGGGAGTGGGAGGACGGGTACCGACTAGGCTCATTTCCCCCAGCAGCACGTTCCAGAACTGAGGGAGTTCGTCTAGGCTAGTGCGGCGGAGAAACTTGCCTACACGGGTAATGCGAGAGTCATTCTTATTTTTGAATATATGATGACCTTTGGCTTCATTATTGACCAGATGCTTGAGTCGATCAGCCCCGACCACCATCGAGCGGAATTTCCAAATCTGGAAGGAATGTCCGTTTAGACCACAGCGAATTTGACTGTAGAAGATCGGACCAGGGTTATCCAGGTAAATGGCTATAGCAAGAGGAATCACTACGACTGCTGTAATAGCCAACCCTACAAGCGCACCCAGGATGTCAATCATACGCTTCACTTTGCTTGTTACAGAAGGATGAACTGGAAGCCTGGCGAAATGAACAGTGTAAGCACCATCCAGAACTGGTATATGAATGGGGTAAATAGGGTGGGAACTAGAGGAATTAGACATGGTAATCACAGTTTCAGTGGGTCAGTTTAAGAAGCTAATTAGTTGAAAAGACTGGCTTTTTAGCAACTTGCTTGGTTTTGATGGGATTAGCTGGTCAATTAAGCAAGCGGATGGGTAATACCAATTGACCAAAACTTGGCTAGACAACAAGGGTCTTAAACCCTTGGTCAATACTTCACGACTGAGTGTTAACCTTGGTCAGCACAGCGTCGTAACTATCAAAAATTTCAAACACTGAATCTAGTTGAGTTAGTTCAAAGATTATCCGGATAGGTGCTTGCAAGTTGCAAATAACAAGACGACAGCCACTGGAACGTGCAGCGGAAAGTCCCGTTACTAAGGCACTTAACCCTGAACTATCCATAAAATCCACTTTGGCTAAATCAATCACCCAAAGATGTTGGGACTGAGGCACTAAACTAGCTAACTGTTCCCTCAAGACCTTACCATGCTGCAAATCTAAGCGTCCTTGAGGCTGAAATACAATCAGTTTATATTCTTGTGTGAGAGCCATAACTTTTACTATTGATTCCGGTAGATGTCTATTGCACGATTGAGAAAATCTTGGCAGGCAAAAGCTATTGAGGAGTATTAGCTCGCTACACTGCAAATGCTTATGCTTGTTTACTTAAATTGAGGCTGCGACTGCAAGAGAGCTTTGTCATTGAACCTTGGTGATGGGTGGTTGAACACAGCTTTGTGTGGGTAGAAAAATGCTAGACGGTTATGTCGAGATTATCAGGATCTACCTAAACAGCTTGAGGGTATGTTCTATTGAAATTGTTTTTAAAGTCAGAGCAGTTTGGTAGAGTTAAAGTCGCCTAATGTGATTTGGCTGTAAATTTTGTGTTCTTATGTTGTTGGTTCGCCCTGACGACGTGGAGCAAAGGCGTAGGATAGCACCAAACTTAAGAACACAAGATTGCCTATGAGATAACGCTGCCATAGCCGGCTCGGTTCCATTGCTAGTCGCCACAGCCACTCCATACCAACAGCACGAATTGCATACGGGGCACGGGATACACGTTCAGCTACAAAATCGAACAGAGCACCCACGCCCATACAAGTGATACCGGGCAGAAGGCTTGCGTATTGATTGATCCAAATTTCCTGTAACGGTACTCCCATCGCCACTAACAGCAGGTGCGGACGAGCTGCCCGGATAGCCTCTAATACCTGCGGAGTTTCTGCATCAGAGAAATAGCCGTGTTGAGTTCCTGCAATAACCAAACCAGGATACGCTTTCTTCAGCTTAGCTGCTGCTTCTTCAGCTATACCTGGCTTAGCACCAAGAAGATAAACTGATAAATTTTTTGCCGCCCCATCCTTGCACAAAGCCGGAACTAGGTCGGTGCCATTGAGGTTATGCACCAACGGTGTACCCAGTAAAGCACTACCCCAGCGAACTCCACTCCCGTCCGCCAACAACAAATCACTGTGATCTAACGCCTCTGCCAGTACAGGGTTTTGGGCAGCAGTTACCATGGTGTGCGCGTTGGCATAATAACCCAAGTTGCGGGTTATCTGAGTTCGAGCGCTTCGCAGTCTGAGATTAATGCGATCGCCAATGCCAATTTAGCGGTTGCGCAGAGCGCAACCGTCACTCAGAGTTAGTTCCAATGAAGA
>JAHHIB010000026.1 GCA_019359075.1 Kalymmatonema hyalinum WJT4-NPBG1 | reverse complement strand
ACTGTTTAGAGCTAATGACAATAAGTACCGAAAAAATACGACTTTGGGATAGCGACATAGTAAGCGATCGCATCCGCCAAAGAGATAACGGGAAAAGTCAGGCTGTTTTTCTTGCGCTTACCCTGGTACTGGAATTACGTGTATTGCATTTATATATAGTGAAGAATCTTGCCTACTAACCCGAAATATACCAACGGGTAAACCATATAGTGAAACCATTTCGTAACCACTTTTTGCCCATACTTTTTCAAATTGTTCATCTTGTCATTCTCCCCATATCTAGGAGGTATATTCATCCCAATATGTCTGCTCCAATTGGTATACGAAGTATTTATCTGATTGTCCTGCTTTTCTAACTTGAAAGCTTTTGTTCGTGTTCGTATTCATCATTTTCTCTGCAGCTAGGTTAGCAGCTTGTAGGGTGGGCAGTGCCCACCTTTTTTAAGCATTTGTCTTGAGGCTAAACTAACGTCAAGTCCAATGGGCGCTCTATATCATCCTCTCCCAAGTACTCACCATTTTGAACTTCCAGAATAACTAGCTCAATAAATCCTGGATTTTCTACCTTATGAAGCGTGGCGGGAGGAACATAAGTTGATTCATTTCGATTCAGTAATATTTCCTCGTTACCACAAGTCACCTTTGCAACACCAGAAACTACGACCCAATGTTCACTACGGTGGTAATGAATTTGTGCTTTCATGCTGTGCTTAGGCTTGATTTCAAGACGATTAATTCTATAAGTCTCCCCTTCCTCTATAAGCTCAACTTTACCCCAGTATCGGATACCTGAATGTGAAGAAGATTGATTTACATTTGATAAAGTACCATTCTCATTTTGACTCATAACTAGATTCTCCACTAAACAACTATTGCAGCAGAATTGACATCTGCTTTCATCAGAAAATTTATAGCAGCTATTGTAGCAATTTTGACGGTTTACGGAAGTCATTGGGTTTCGCTACACATCTCGCTCCGGAACATCTAGCGCTTGCTGTAAGGCATTGAGGGCGTCGGGATTGCCGCGCGTTGCTTTCGGGCGATCGCCGCTCTTGCGTCTACGTTAATAGGTAATTTTTGAGCGTGACAGGAGTAGTTGTTGATTTTTTCATGTCACGACGAGAATTCAGCAACGCCAGATTTTGAATTTTTCTAATAATTGCATATTGTTGCACGTAGAAAACGATAACCAACATCAATTTCTGTTAACTTGCGGATTTCTCTATACTTGGCATCCCATGCACCACTACTTAAATCTGCTGCAAGTGAATTGACTCCTTGCTGTATTAAATTGGGATCAGCTAAAGCAAAAGACGATATCCCTGCACGTACCTCAGATTGTAAATACATCTCAGGGCGTCTCCAAGCTGCGGCTGCAAACAAATCGGATAAATCATAGGGCAACATTAATGGCATAGCTTCAACACGTCTAGTGGTATTTGCCTGAATCAACTCTGTAAGTTCGTTGAGTTGTAAAAAGCGTGCTGCATCTTCCCAAACCCAAGGAAAATAATCATACAGCCATATTTTCTCAGCCAGCCTGATATCAAAAGTCAGGACAACAATTGCCCCATTTTTGACAACCCGATGCATTTCTTGAAAGGCTTTTTTGAGGTTGGAAAAGTGATGAATAGTCAGGATACTTATCACTCCATCAACAGAATTATCTGGCAAAGGGAGAGCTTCTGCATAGCCAGTGAACCATTCAATTTGCGGATGCTGTTGTGCTTGCTTTCGCATTACTGAAGAAGGTTCAATGGCATAGACTAAAAATCCTTGGTTGGCAAGCGATCGGCTGTAACCACCAGTACCCGCCCCAACATCAGCGATAGTGCTGCCTTTTGGCAAATTGAGCAACTCGATTAACGCATCCACAATGCGAGAATCAGGAACACGAGTTCTTGAATATTTTTGACCAATTAAATCATAAGTAGGCATTGGCAGATCCAAGATGAGATTATTAATTAGGTTGAATATTTAGCATTAATATCTACATAACCTTCTGACGAATCACAACCCTTAAAATATTTTTTATTAACATTTTATACATTAATTATGTAAGTTTAAGGGAAACCCCATAAACATCTCAGGGAAATCTAAGTTCATGCAGCAAACAGGAAGCAAGCTATGACAGATGATATTATTCAACAACAAATTACTTACTATAGTGCCAGAGCCGAGGAATATGATGAATGGTTCTACAGAACTGGACGCTATGACCGTGGAGAGGAAATCAACCAGCGTTGGTTCAATGAAGCTATTGTGGTCAGAACCGCATTATACCAAATTGGTGCAGTAGAAAATATCTTAGAATTAGCGTGTGGGACAGGTATTTGGACGCAGGAACTTTTAAATATTGGCAAGCAAATTACAGCGCTTGATGCTTCCCAACAAGTGATTGAAATTAACCGCAGAAAGTTAGGTGCTACTAACATCGAATATCGACAAGTCGATTTATTCTCATGGCAACCAGATGCTGAATATGATTTAGTATTTTTCTCCTTTTGGTTGTCTCATGTACCACCAACATTAGTTGATTCGTTTTTAGCAAAAGTCTATAAATCGGTTCGCGTTGGTGGACAAGTTTTTATCATTGACTCTCGCTTTGAACCAACATCCACAGCTAAGAATCATATCCTAGAAAACGACGGTGATATTTACATCACACGAAAGTTAAATAATGAGCAAGAATTTAAGATAGTTAAAATTTTTTATCAGCCGGAAGAACTGCGTGACAAGCTAACGCAAGTAGGATTTCATGCTGAGGTGAAAGTGACAGATAATTATTTTATTTATGCAAATGGGATAAAGCGGTAGCTTAAGAGGCAGTGCGCGGAGCTGCTAACTTAAGGTTCAAACGTTTATCCCACGTTGATTTACCCCACACGCCAGTCGCTGTGAGTTCGGGAAACCAACGCCAGTCACCTGGGCGTGGGAAACCCTTTCGGCAGAGCCGGCACGAGGGAAACCGTTCGGAGTTCGGCGAGGAGTTCGGCGAAGGCTCACTCGAGCCGCTCACTCGAGCCGCTGAGCGCGGTTCGGCTGAGCTCACCGTCGAAGCCTCACGGCGAAGCCCTACCAAGAGCGCTGCCTCACTGCATGGCTAGCACTCCTCCTGCATAGCGCTGGCTCCCCTTGATCCCGGCGCAAGACAAAACCGGGGTGGGGTAGAGGGAGAATTCTGGGCAAGTATAAAATTTAACTTAACAAGGTTAAAGTTGTTGATTTGTCAGCAGGGCTAACAACTTTGAGGAACTCGCGCAACACTGGTATTTCTTCTTCACCTCGCCACACGATCGCAGTTTCGATTAAAGGTGTTTCTTGTGCGATCGCCTTCTCCTGACGGAGACGCTCCGCGAACGGCACTGCGCTCTGCGCAATCGCTCGGTAAACTACCCCTGTACGCTGAAGATTTTGCAAAGAGGACGGCACAATTGCAATCCCAATTCCGGCTGAAACCAGTCCTATAATCGTCTGCATCTGGATTGCTTCTTGTGCTACCTTCGGAGTGAAATTGCCTTGCTGACAAAGAGCCATAATCTTGTCATAAAGTCCGACTCCTAAATAACGAGGAAACAAAATAAACTGCTCGTTCGCTAAAGATTGCACTGCGATACGTTCTTGTTGCGCTAAAGGATGAGTTTGGGCTAACGCTACAATCAGAGTTTCTTGCTGAATGCACTCCCAACTTAGGGTGTCATCTTCTAAAGGTAGATGCACAAAGCCAACATGAATGCGGCGTTCACGAAGCGCTTGCTCTTGCTCAGCTGTCGTTAACTCCTGCAACACCAATTCCACCTCTGGAAACTGTTGCCGAAATTTTTGCAGAATACCAGGCAATAAATCATAAGTGACTGGACTGATAAACCCTACCCGCAATTGTCCGATTTCTCCTCGTCCCGTACGTTGAGTCACCTGAATTGCCACCTCCAGATGCGCCAACAGTTGATAAGCTTCTCGTAAAAATACCCGTCCAGCCTCTGTGAGTTGCACCTGTCGCTTAGTTTTGCGGTGAAACAATTCGACTCCTAATTCTGCTTCCAACTGCTGAATTTGTTGACTCAACGGTGGTTGAGCTATGTGCAGTCGCTCAGCAGATCGACTGAAGTGCAGTTCTTCAGCCACAGCAATAAAATAGCGCAGATGTCGCAGTTCCATAATTTTGATACTTTAAAAGTTTCAAATAGAAACAAATATATATTAGACATCTGAAAACGGTCTACTTATGATGCTCATACAAGGACAATTCAGGAGTCAAAACGATGCCAGAAAATTACACTCCAGGTTATTCAACCAATGCAACTCAGTTTATGATGCATCGCACAGCAGAATTTCATGGAGCGTTTTTCATGCCTTATCTGCGTCCAGGGATGAAATTGCTCGATTGCGGTTGCGGTCCTGGTACGATAACTTTGGGTTTGGCGCAAGCAATCTTTCCTGGTACAGTGACGGCAATTGATCAGGAAGCTTCTCAAATTTGCATCGCCCGCGAAAATGCTGCAAAGCAAGCGATCGATAATGTTGATTTCATCGAGGCAAGTGTTTATACCTTACCCTTCCCTGATAATTCGTTTGATGCAGTCTTTTCTCATGCTTTATTCGAGCATCTTCAACAACCTTTACAAGCGCTACGGGAAGTTTTGCGAGTTCTCAAACCTGGAGGGGAGGTGGGGATTCGCAGTCCAGATTGGGGAGGTTTTTTGATTGCGCCTTCTACGCCGGAATTGGAGCAAGCACTTTCGTATTACAAGTTTCTTCAGCAACACAATGGCGGTAATGTCTATGTGGGGAGAGAGTTACGTGCTTTGCTACGACAAGCTGGGTTTACTCAGATCAAAGTTTCTGCTTCCTACCAGTGCTATGAGCCGTTAAGTTTGGCTACAGAATATCTGGCATTGCGAATTGAGGCTTCTCAAAAGGTTGAGCAAGCAGTGTCCAAGGGATGGGCTGATGTGCAATCAATTACGATGATGAGTAAAGCTTTGCGGGAATGGAGCCAGCACCCAGATGGATTTTTTGCCCAAACCTGGTGTGAAGTGGTAGGTCAAAAAAGTTAGCTGCTTAATCCCCTGATTCCTTTGACCGGAAATCGGAGGGCGCAAGCCCCTAGTTTCTAACTATGGGGATAAGCACGTAGGGGATTTTAAGGTTGAGGGTGCGTATTCCGGCGTTTGTCATCGAAAATTTGGGTAGAAACCCTGTCCTTGTAGGACGGCTTTACATTTTTGAACCATTACCGCCCTGATATTTACCCGGAAGCCTCCTTTACCAAAGTAGTGACAGCACCCGCTTTCCTCAGATCTTGCACCTATCCGTATAACCCTGGGTTTAGTCAAAAGCAGCGCAATAAAGCTACAGTGTTTTTATTGGCTTTTATCGGCAAAATAAGGGCTTTAGGGTTAGTACTGTGTGTCAAAATAACATCAAATTTCCTTGGTGCAAGATGTGAGTTTCGCTTTGCCTTGAAAGGCAGGGATTAGACAGCAGACGGTAGAAGGAACATTTGATATTAAAGCACCTCCCGCAGGGTACTCAGTAATGCTTGAGATGTGAAGGGTTTTGGCAAGAAGTATTGGATGCCAAGACTTCTCTTTTGAGCAGTCGTCCAATTGCTCATCAGCCCGCTCATTGCAATGATTTGCACCTGGGGATTCATGCGCTGCAACGTGAGAATTGTGGTAGAACCATCCATGCCTGGCATCATCAGGTCTATCAACACCACACTGATTTCATCCTTGTACTGAGCATAGAGTGCAAGTGCCTCAATTCCATCGCTGGCAGTTAAAACCTTATAATTATGGCTTTCCAAGGTACTTTTAGTGATCTGGCAGATAGTAACTTCGTCATCTACGACCAAAATCAATTCCCCATGACCATTTGGTAGTTCTACATCGGTTGCTGCTGGAGTTTCAGTGACTTGGCTACTCGGCAAATACACCTGAAAGCGGCTTCCCTTTCCCACCTCGCTGTACACATTCACAAAACCGCCGTGACTTTTAATAATGCCTATTACAGTGGAAAGTCCTAAACCAGTTCCCTTACCCACCTCTTTAGTGGTAAAAAAGGGGTCAAAAATGCGGTCCATAATTTCTGGCGGAATGCCCTTTCCGGTATCAGTAATAGTAATCACAATGTATGAGCCTACCTTAGCATCCACATGCATACGAGCATAGCTTTCATCAATCCAAAGGTTTTCGGCGCTAATCTCCAGGATACCGCCATCGGGCATGGCATCACGAGCATTGATTGTTAGGTTCATCAGCACTTGATGAAGTTGAGTTGCATCTGCAAAAACCGTCCAAAGATTGGGTGCTATATCAGTTTGGGTTTCGATAGATTTTGGGAAGGTTCTTTGAGCGACCTGTGCCACATCTGAAAGTAAATGCCTAGTCTGGACGATGGTGCGGCTTCCTTCGACTCCTCGACGACTAAACGACAGAATTTGCGTGACCAAATCAGCACCACGCTTAGCACTGCCTTCTAGTATTCTCAGCAGTTCCTGAGTGTTCTCATCAAGCTTGGGGAATTTGAGGGGCAGCAGTTGAGCAACTGCCAAAATGGGAGTGAGGATATTGTTGAAGTCGTGGGCAATGCCCGAAGCGAGAGTGCCTAAGCTTTCTAGCCGTTGAGCGCGGAGAAACTGGGCTTCGAGTTGTTTTTTCTCAGTAATATCAGTATTAACAATTAGAATCGATTTGGAGTTGCCAGCCACATCGCGCACAAGCGTCCAGCGACTTTCAACAATAATCTTCTTACCGTCTTTTGTAACTTGCTGCAACTCACCCTGCCACTTACCCTCGGCTGCCAGTATTGTCTGTATTGCTTCAAATTGCGGCAAAGTTTCCTCACATTTGTACACAAGCGACTCAGCGCTCCTACCAAGGACTTCTGCTGCTTCCCATCCGTACAGGCGCTCAGCACCTTTATTCCAGAATAAGAGGCGCTGTTCCAAATCTTGAACAAAAATTGCGTCAGTAGCGACATCCAGCAACGCAGCTTGTTCGCGGATTTGTTGTTCTGCCAGCTTGCGATCGCTAATGTCCTCCGCAATTCCAACAACTCGATAGGGTTCACCAGATTTGTCTCTGATAGGGAAACCCCGGTCTCGTATCCATCGCAATGAGCCATCGGGACGGATAATGCGATACTCCTCGTCATAAGTGCCCGCCAACGATTGCTCAAAAAAGACGGTCTCAATGTGTTGCCGATCCTGGGGATGAATCGCCTCTAGCCATTCTATAAAGTTGGCGTACAAGCTCTCGCGGGAGCGTCCCCAAATGTTTTCGTATGCTGGGCTGACGTAGAGCCCCTGACGCTCTCCAGGGTCTGACATCCAGAAAACCATTTCAATAATGTTCTCTGCCAATTGGCGAAACCGCTCTTCGCTTTCCTGTAAAGCCCGTTCTGCGCTGTGCCTTTTGTGCCGCTCCTGTGCCTCCCGCAACTCTCGCTCCACTGCAGGCACCAAGCGGGCAAGATTACCTTTTATCAGGTAGTCATGCGCTCCAGCTTTCATTGCAGCGACGGCAATCTCCTCGCCAATAGTGCCGGAGACGATGATAAATGGTAAATCTAGCTTCTGGCTCTGGAGGAGTTTAAGAGCTTCTGGGGCACTGAAAGCAGGCATATTGTAATCTGCAATCACGATGTCCCATAACTGTTGCTCAAGAGCTGCGTGCATTGCTGCCGGGGTATCCACCCGAACATAGTCCAGGGTATAGCCACCCCGACGTAGCTCCCTTAAGACCAACAGAGTATCATCTTCAGAATCCTCGACAATCAGAACACGTAGGTAAAGACTCATCTTGAGTAGCTCCCTAAACAGGCGGTGGTTCATTCATCAGAAGCCAGTACATTCCCAGTTGCCGAATCGCCTCCGAAAACTGAATAAAATCTACGGGTTTGCGGATGTAACTATTGCACCCTTGGCTGTAACTATCAAGCAGATCTTGTTCTTCGTTGGAGGTGGTTAGAACCACCACGGGTAGCAAACTAGTGCGTTCGTCTTCCCGCAAGCGACGTAATACTTCAATACCATCAACACGGGGCAGTTTCAGATCCAGTAAAATCACCGTAGGCTTGACCCTGATATCCCGTCCGGCATAAACGCCGGTACCAAACAGGTAATCCAAAGCTTCAACCCCGTCATGAGCCACCACGATCTCATTGCTGATATGGTTGCGCTTTAGGGCTCTGATTGCCAAAGCTTCGTCATCCGGATTATCTTCCACTAGAAGAATTATTTTGTTACCCTCGCTCATGCCCCTGCCTCCTCTGCTACTAATGTGAAGTAAAAAGTAGCCCCCCGTTCCACTTCTCCTTCTGCCCACACCCGGCCGCCATGCCGATGCACAATCCGCTGTACTGTGGCTAGTCCGATTCCATTGCCTGGAAAGTCCTTCATATTGTGCAATCGCTGGAAGGGTCCAAATAACTTATTAGTGTAAGTCATATCAAAGCCCGCGCCATCATCTCGAACAAAGTAGACTGGGACGCCGCTTTCGCTCTTGCTCACTCCAAACTCAATCCGTGCCTGAGTATGCTTGGAGCTAAATTTCCAGGCATTATTCAGTAAATTCACCAACAACACTCGCAGTAGACGGATATCTCCTTGCGCTAACAGCCCTGTTTGAATCACAAACTCTACCTGCCGCTCTGGTTGACTCTGCTGTAACTCAGTACAGATACCACTAGCTAACAGACTCAGATCCACAGGTTCCAAGCACATATCGCTGCGCGTAACTCGGGATAGGTTGAGGAGGTCATCGATCAATTGCCCCATCCGTTGAGTGGCTGCCCGAATTCGCCGCAGATAGTCCTGCCCGTTTGCGTTCAGCTGGTCGTGGCAGTCTTCCAGCAAAGCTTGACTGAAGCCATCAATACTACGTAAAGGAGCACGCAGGTCATGGGAGACAGAGTAGCTAAAAGCTTCCAACTCCTTGTTGACTGCCTGCAGTTCAATGATTGCTCGTTGCAGTCCCTGGTTTAGAGATTGAACTGCTTGCTCAGCCTGCTGGCGTTCTAGCACTTCCGCTTGCAGATCAGCCAGAAGTTCTGCGTGCTGGAGGGCCACCCCCAAATGGCTGGCAATTTGGGTGGCAAACTCGATTTCTGTCGCTTGCCACTCTCGAGGAGCGCGGCATTGGTGAATACAGAGCAATCCCCAGAGATTCTCACCCTGCAGGAGCGGTACTACTAAGTTTGCCCGTATCTGAAATTGCGACAGAACCTGAATGTGACAGTCGCTCAGCCCATAATTGTAAATATCTGAAACCGCTTGAATCCGACCCTGCTGATAATGGGCTGCAAACTGTTCGCCGAAGCAATGGTCGTGAACTTTTTGCGCCATAGCGGACCTAAAAGCTTGATCCACGTCCTCAGAAACAAATTCCCCATCATCCCAACCTGAGTTTGGATAAAAGCGAAACATACCCACTCTATCTGCTTTTAAGAGTTGGCGAACCTCACTAGCTGTGGCTTGAAAAATCGTTTCCGTATCTAGAGGTTGCCGCAGACGGGTAATCACACGGAACAATGCCTTCTGTTGCTCCACCCGGAAATGCGCCTGATTGATTTCCTGCTCTAATTGTTGGGCTTCTTCTGCCAGGATCTGCTTGAGCATCTCAAATGCCGCCTGATCTCGACACAAGTTTTGCAACCTTACCAATATCTCTGGGTTCATTCGTCTGCGCTAGTTAGGTCGGGGTATTTACAAGAAATAAGCCAAAGACTTGCGTCAGCCAGATTAGAGAGATGCTGAGAGTGTTTCACAAATTTAAGGGCTTAGCACGCGGATGCAATAGTTTCTTAGAAAGATAATATAACTTGAATGGGTTAGACTTTTTCAAATTTTGTAGAGAGTTGGCTAAAAAGATGTGATCACGAAACATCTTCATTATCCTACTCTCATTAGCTTCTCTAAAATACTTTATCTTTCTTAAAGATATTTTACTCACCGTTCGCGTAATTGCCTTTTCATCTATGAAAGCCAGACCTAGTAGTCTGCCAATGAAACTTTGCTAGGTAAAACCTCTGATTGATAAACTAGTTAAAAATGAGGTTTAGCATGGCAAAAAAGTACATTGTGGACTTGAGCGAGGATGAGGTTTCTCAACTGCAAGCAATAATTAAAAAAGGTAAACACAAAGCAAGAACTATAACTCGCGCGAATATTCTTTTAATGGCTAGTGAGGGAGAAACAGATCAAGCTATCGCCTCCACTGTTAAAGTCCATGTTGCGACAGTGGAACGGACACGAGAAAAATTTGTGCTCGGTGGTTTAGAGTTGGCTTTAAAGGATGAACCACATCCACCAAAAACAAAAAAACTTAATGAGAAACAAGAAGTATTCTGAATTGCAAGTGCCTGTTCTAACCCACCAACTGGAAGAGTGCGTTGGACAATGCAATTATTGGCAGACCATTTGGTGAACGTTGGCATAGTAGATTCGATTTCTTATATGCAGCTAAAAATATGGGAGTTCAAGCGACCTCTTGCACTGTTGTAGAAGATAGCGTTTTGGGTGTGCGTGCAGGTGTTGCTGCTGGTATGAGAGTTTTAGGTTACACTGAGCAGACTGAGGCTAGTACACTTGAGGCATGTGGAGCGCGTGTCTTCCAGTCGTAGCAACTACCTTCTTTGCTGTCACAGTATTAGAAAGTTTGTAGGTTGAATAAACAAGAGTGCAAAAGTCAATCTTTTTGAAAATTAAACCACAGATTAACACAGATGCACACAGATAATTTATCTGTGTTAATCTGTGTGCATCTGTGATTTACCCCAACTTGCCCCCTACAACAATCATGGAAAAATTCAGACAGGTTGCCATTGTGGGAGGAACCCACGGAAACGAATTCACAGGTGCATATCTGATTAAAAAATTTGAGAATTTTCCAGAATTAGTCAAAAGACCTAGCTTTGAAACACTGGTAATGCTTGCTAATCCGCAAGCTTTTCAAGCGAACAGGAGATATATTGACAAAGACTTAAACCGCTGCTTTTCTATAGAAGACTTGAATAATTCTCTAGGGTCTTCCCATGAACAGGATAGAGCAAGATTCATCAATAAAGTTCTGGGACCAAAAGGAAATCCGCAAGTTGATTTTATCGTGGATTTACACAGTACCACAGCTAACATGGGGCTAAGTATAGTCCTTTTGGATGACAACCCATTTAATATAAAATTGGCAGCTTATTTGAGTTCAATCCAACCAACAGTGAAAATATATAGTTGGATTGAACCAGAAAAAGAATCATCTTTTTTAAATTCTATATGTGACAAAGGTTTTGGTATTGAAGTTGGTCCCATTCCACAGGGAACTCTCCAAGCAACTCTGTTTCAAAAAACTGAAGAGCTTATTCATGCCATTCTGGATTATTTAGAGAAATATAATCAAGGTAAAATTCCACAAATCAGTCATAGTGTAACTATTTATCAACATTTAAAAGTTGTGGATTATCCTAAGAACGAAAATGGGGAAATTGAATGCATGATTCATCCTCAATTGCAAGGTAGAGATTATGAAGAATTGAAACCAGGAGACCCTCTGTTTCTCACTTTTGATGGCAAAACTATTTACTATGAAGAAGAATCATCGGTTTATCCTGTGTTTATTAATGAAGCTGCTTATTATGAAAAGGGAATAGCGATGTGTTTTACAAGCAAAGAGCAAGTTTCAGGGTAAAAATTGTTAGTCAGTGCTGATGACGAAACGCAATTGCATTGAGATGAAAATCGTTACGAACTTGTGCAATCTTGTACTTAGTGATGTGCGATAAGACTTCAAGCCTTCATATTTAGAGGGAGATGCAAGAATGCTGTGCGTGGATGATTTGGTGACACTGGATGCCTTTCGGCAGCTTCCGCAAGCGCGACTGGAATGGGTATGCGATCGCGTCAAACCTATCCATTTGCTCCAAGGAGAAATACTCTTTCCAGAAGGTGACAAGAGAAGTACAAGAGGCGTGTTTATTTTGGCTAAAGGACGAATGAGCATTACTCGTTTGCAGGATGGAGTTGAAATGCCCATTGGACAGCACGATGCTCCTAATTATTTTGGGGAAGTTCCGGTGTTGACTGAAGAACCAGCACTAGTAACCATGCGGGCTGTAACCGACTGTCAGTTTTACGAAGTTTCTGCTGTTGACTTCTTAGCGCTGCTGCATGAGTGTCGCGATTTCGAGCGAGCTATCTTTCGCACCTTTCAACAACGGTTGCGGGGTCTGGAGTCCTTTATTCGCGTTCGCGAGAAGATGGCTGCACTGGGAACTCTGGCTGCGGGATTAGCTCATGAACTCAATAATCCGGCAGCTGCCCTCGTGCGATCGCTCAATGGGATCATTCCAGCGATACAGGAACTGGAGCGGATGAACCTGATCTATGGGCAACGTCAAGTATCACCTGAAGATAGCCAGCGATGGCTAGCAGTGCGAGATGCTGGGTTTGATGCTATTGCCAATAATCGTGTTGACCTGATTAGCTTAAGCGATGGCGAAGATGAACTGTTGGAATGGCTAGAAAACTACGGAGTTAACCAAGCGTGGAAACTGGCAGCACCACTAGCAGCCGCAGGGATCGAGATTCAGACTCTTGAGGAACTGACTCAGCCCTGGAAAAATGACCCCACGGAACTGCGCGATCAAGGACTTCGTTGGCTGGCATTATCCTTTGAGGTCTTGTCTATGATTCGTGGCGGACTACGTGGAGCTGAACGGATTGCTACGCTTGTCAGTGCGATGAAATCCTATACCTATCTCGATCAAGGCGCACAACAAATTGTCAACATCCATGAAGGACTAGAGGACACGTTGCAGTTATTCTGCCATAAGCTGAAATACGGCATTACGGTGCATCGCTCCTACGATCCTTCCCTTCCCAAAATTTTAGCCTACGGCAGCGAACTCAACCAAGCCTGGACTAACCTCATTGACAACGCCATTGACGCAATGGATGGTCAAGGCACTTTAGAGATCACCACATTCTCTAAAAGAAATCATGTCCGGGTTGAAATTATCGATTCAGGTTCAGGCATCCCAGCAGAGATCCAGTCCCGTATCTTTGAGCCATTCTTTACGACCAAACCCGTAGGTAAGGGGTCGGGTCTTGGCTTAGAAACCGTTAGGCGAATTGTGGAAAATCGTCATCAGGGCAGCATTCTAGTTGAGTCTGTCCCAGGAAGAACTTGCTTTAGCGTCTGCTTGCCCACCCAATAAGGTTGTATTGCAAAAATCAACGATCCCGCCCTATTTCATTAAGGGTGGGGTTTCTACATCCCTGGTCAGTAGCACAAGACTTTTGACGCCTCTTTTGGTCTAATGACAGGGTTTTTGCTAAGATACTTTACATTAGTTTATGTTCTGTTTCAGATTGTTTCAGAATGTGCGTATCTTAGCAGGACCCATATGAAGGCTGTTCTCAAGTCGCAGACCCCACAAGTCACTCGGTTATTTTCTAACCTTGAACTCTATGGCAGTAAACTCAGTCATCAACCGGGTAGTATTTTAGGAAGTACTGCACTTATTGCTGGAACGACCGTTGGTGCTGGTATCCTCGCATTACCTGCGGTGACTCTGCCGTCTGGCGTTGTGCCATCGACAGTTCTACTGATTGCTGTTTGGCTTTATGCTTTAGTCTCTGGTCTTTTGATTGCAGAAGTGACTTTGAACACGATGCGTCTTGTGGGACGTCCGAGTTTAGGTTTGTTAACGATGATTGAGAGGACGCTTGGGACGCTGGGTGCGCGGGTTGCTGGTGGCGCGTATCTGTTCTTGCACTACGCCTTGCTTGTAGCGTATGTTGCCCAAGGTGGAGAGATTTTAGTATCTGCGGTTGAAAAAGTGTTAGGTATGCAGAACATTCTGCCTGCTTGGGTAGGGACAACCGCCTTCACTCTCTTATTTGGCGGCATTATGTACCTTGGGCGAGAAAGGTTTGTGGAGAAATTAAACAGCGCGTTTGTGGGAATTGTCCTTGCTTCATTTCTCGGACTGTTGTTCCTGGGAACAACGCACCTTAACACTTCCTCTTTCTCATTTCAAGATTGGAGTGCGCTTCCTCCAGCCGTTTCGGTGATGTTTGTGGCACTGTTTTATCATAATGTTGTGCCAACAGTTGTGGCTCAGCTTGAAGGAGATGCCCGTAAGATACGTCAATCCATCTTTATTGGTTCTGCAATTCCCTTGGTCATGTTCTTGGCTTGGAATGCCGTGATTTTGGGAAGCGTCAGTCCCGATATGGTACACGGTACCTCTGGTGGCGAAACTGTTTTTGACCCACTGCAAATTTTACGTGGTGGTGGCGCGGGAGAATGGTTAGGAGTGTTAGTGTCCATTTTCTCCGAGTTTGCTATTGTCACATCATTTATTGGGTTTGTGTACGGCTTGCTAGATTTCTTTAAAGATATTTCAGCATCCAATGAACCTTTTAAACGCCTACCCCTTTATTCACTGATTCTTTTTCCGCCTATGAGTCTTGGAGTCCTTAATCCTAGAGTCTTCTTGACTGCTCTCGACTATGCTGGAACATTCAGTGTTTCAGTTTTAGGAGGGATTATTCCTGCCTTGATGATTTGGAAACAACGTAGAGAGCAGGAACAATCAAATAGCATCAGTCAACGACTTGTTCCTGGTGGTCAGGTGACGTTGATTGTGATCATTGGTGTTGCGTTAGTTTTGATAGGGAAACAAGTTGTGTCAATGTGGAAGTTTTAAGTTCCTGCTCACCAAACCAGATGCTATTTTGGCGGCTTGTTGGAATGTTATTGAAAGGGCTAGCATATTGATCTATATTCGAGTCAGCAAAAGCCTCCTCACGAGTTGCGGGTCAATCAAGGTACTCCACAGCCGACTCAAAAGCGATTAATGATATTAAACATTTTCTCAGGAGCAGAACGTAAGTTACTTGCTAAACCAATGGCAATTTCAACCTGGTCTTCTCTCATACCTTTAAGAGTTGCTTCAGCAACCTCCACAGGTGAAATGACTACATTTTCTTGTTCTCGGTTTTCTCTTGCACCCCTATCTAACTCTGTATCAACAATAGGTGGGGCTACTTCAAAGACTTTAATTGATGTATTTCGCAATTGATGCCTTAAAGATTGACTGAATGAATGTAAAGCTGCTTTTGTCGCACAATAGATAGGAACAACCGCAAGCGGTGTGAATGCTAAACCAGAGGTAATATTTATAATTGCCGATTCTCTCTGCTTGATTAGGTGAGGTATAAACATTGTGGATAGATGAATTGGAGCTTTTAAGTTGATGTCTATCTCATCTTCTCCCGATAAATCTACTGCTTTTTTTGTCAAATAGACTTCTTTTTGAATCCCTGCATTGTTTATCAAGATGTTGACGTTTGGGAATGTATTGGTAGCCCATTGAAACAAGTTTTCTCTGGCGCTGTCTTTTGAAATATCGCAGTTCATGATATGAAGCAAAGGAAGCTTTGTCTTTGCTTGTTGTAATTTTTGCTCTCTTCTTCCGCAGATAATTACCCTGTTGCCTTCTCTTAGGAAAGCCTCTGCTAAGGCTAATCCGATTCCCGTTGCTCCACCTGTAATGAGGATAGTATTATCTGTGATTTTCATTATTATTAGAATGATGTGATGGCCAAGACATGACATCCCAAGGGTAGTCGTTAGTTGCTACGCGGTGGTAATACAATTCGTGGATAAAATGGTAAATAACAAAGGATTAATCCTTAAGCTGCTTCCGATTACGAAATTGCAGGGGTGTCAACCCAACATATTTTTTGATGAACTTGCCAAAGTTGGTGGGTTCATCAAATTGTAAGTTATAGGAAATGTCAGCAATATCTAATTCCGTATGAGTTAAAAGGCTCTTAGCCTCCAACAGAATACGTTCAACGATAATGCTACGGGCTGTCTTACCTGTGGCTTGCTTTATGACATCGTTTAGGTGATTAGAGGTAATGCCTAACAAACTTGCATATTCCTCAACTGTCTTTTTCTGTAAATAAAATTTATTAATGAGTTGCTGATACTGGTTTAAGATTGCAAGATTACGGGGTTGCTCTTTAGCTTGGGCTGTATATTTTTCATAAAGTGATTTGCAATAATAAAGTAGAGCCAGTACCAACGATTGAGTGATATAAGTTTTGTATGAATTTGTACCTCCAAACTCTGTCCAAATCATTTGAAAGTAGCCTAGTAGCTTTTCTGATTCCGCTTGTTCCGGCTCGAAGAGATTGCTTTCCGTAACTTTGAAGAAGGGAAACTCGCTCAAAATATCGCAGCATAAAAATTCATCTTTGAAGTAAAAGACAAAGCCTTTGGTGTTTGAGTCTCTTTGCCAAGAATAGATATGATAGGGTGAACTGAATACAAGACAGTCTCGTCTGTTTTCAAATTTGTCAGCATTTATAAAAACAGATGAGTTACTTGGGCTTTTCTTAAAGCTCACATGATAAAAGCCTTTTCGGTAGGGCGGTAGCGCTTTTACTGCTTCTACCTCTAAGTCCTCTAATCTGAGAATATCAAACAAATTACAAACTGCTCTATGTCGAGAATTCGTAGCTTTATATAGTTCATTAATTTACTGAAAAAATTGGATTTCTTTTTGTGCTTTCAATCTTGCTCTTGTTTTGTTGGCTAGGTTGTAGTTGCAGTCTCTCAATTTTATCCACGGTTCGCTTCGTCTAAAACTGGAATCAAAGTTCAAGCGATCGCAGTAAGTTAAAATTGTGTTCTTGGCGCTTGCTTTATCTCCAAAGACATCATCTTAATCGAGAATAACTTCTCCGTTAAGCTTTTAGAGACTCAATCGACTTTGGCTTGCTTTTTTTACGCTTGATTGGGTTCATCCAAAGTTCCAGAAAAGAAAACAATTGAGATGAAGCTAAGGTGAGAACCAGATAAACTAAGGCAACTGCCGTGTAAATCTCGAAAGCCCGATAAGTATTAGCCACAATTAATTGACCGCGTCGGAATAATTCCTCAAAGCCGATAACTGCTACCAGACTGGTATCTTTGAGCAAGGTAATAAATTCATTTCCTAGTGGTGGAATCATGCGACGCAACGCTTGGGGAAAAATGATGTAGCGCATGGTCTGCACTCCACTCATACCTAGGGAGTTTGCTGCTTCTGCTTGTCCTGGTTCAATCGATTGAATTCCAGCGCGAACAATTTCGCCTATATATGCAGCAGAGTTGAGGCTCAAAGCAACAACCGCAGCAACTAAACGGTCAAAGCGCAGAGGTATGCCAATACTTTGCGCCAGTGCTGGTAAGCCGAAGTAAATCATAAAAATCTGCACAAGCAGAGGCGTACCGCGAAAGAAATCGATATAAGCGCGAGTTGCCCATCTCAGAGGCACAATTGGCGAAAGTCGGGTAATTCCGATCAAGCAGCCGCCAATCATGCCAAAAACAACGGAAAATGCGGCAATTTCAAGTGTTATGACAGTGCCAAGCAGTAAATCTGGCAGGGCGTTGAGAATGATAGTTAGACTTTGAATCATTATGGAGTGGTGGGGAGGTGGGGTGATGGGGTGATGAGGAAGAGACTTCTAATGCGTGAATGCGGCGGCGTGAATTGATTCTCCCCAGTCCTCATGAGGAACCTGGCACACTTTCTGGCAGTTTTACAGGTTCTGAAGCGAACCACTTTTTGTAAATTTGAGCGTAGGTACCATCTGAAATTATCTTTGTCAAAGCTGTGTTGATGGCGTTGAGGTTGGGAGAGTTTTTCGGCAGGGCAAAGCCATAATATTCTTCGGTAACTAGTTCGCCAACTACCTTTATACTTTTGATGTTACCAGTCTTGATAGCTTCTTGAATCGCGGGAGCATCATGAATGGCTGCATCCACATTGCCATTTGCTAGTTCTTGCAAAGTTAAAGGGGCTGAGTCGAATTCCCGCACTTCGGCACCTGAAATGCTTCTGGCTTTTTTAGCTCCGGTTGTACCAATTTGGGCGGCAATTTTTTTGCCTTTTAAACTATCTAAGTTGGTAATCGTTGCGTTGTCTTGGCGGACTGCGATCGCCAACCCTGCTTTAAAATAAGGTCGAGAAAACGATATTGTCTGGGCGCGTTCGGGTGTTATCGTCATAGCAGCGACGGCTGCATCTACAGTATTTGCCTGTAGTGCGGGAATCATGCCATCAAAAGGCATAGTCTGGAATTCAATTGTCATTCCAGCTACTTTTGCGACTGCTTTGATCACGTCAATGTCAAAACCCACAATTTCATTTCCCGTTCCTTTAAATACAAAGGGCGGAAAGGTCCCGTCTGTGGCAACCTTGATGGTTTTACCTGCTGTAGCTGTTTGTTGAGAATTTCCGTTAGAGGAGGAACTGCTAGTATTGCTGGTTGAGTCACAAGCTGACAAAATCACAGCCGCACCAAAACCAGCTAAGAAATGCTTAATAAAATGCGATCGCCCTATAGGGGCGGGTGCTTTGCACCATCTCGTAATTTTTTCCTCGAACATTGTTTTTTTCCGGATAAATAATTGCTAACATAGATGAGATTTTCAAAGAACCATCTTTTCAGGTACTACAGAAGCGAGTAATAAGTTTCTATCAAGTGTAGAAAAAAATATTTTTTGTATTTTATGCTATTAATAACATGAAAAACTAAATATATTAAATACGTACTAGCTTAACTTTTGTTTTTTCTCATTCCAGACTGTTTAGGTATAATTAGCTATAGTGTAATAAACATGGGAAATGGACAATTCCACCCCTGCAATTATCTTTAAAGACATTGAAAAGAGCTATGGTTCCCTAAAAGTGCTTAAGGGAATCACGGGCGAAATCAAACGAGGAGAAGTCGTCGCAGTCATTGGTGCCTCTGGTTGTGGCAAAAGTACTCTGCTGCGCTGCTTCAACCGCTTGGAAAATATAGATTGTGGGCGTTTAGTAGTCAATGGTATTGATGTATCACAACCTAGTTTTAGCAACAGGCAACTGCGCCAACTACGAACACAAGTAGGCATGGTTTTTCAGCAGTTTAACCTGTTTCCTCATCTGAGCGTACTAGAAAACCTCACACTTGCTCCGCGTAAAGTGCTGGGTAAATCTACGAAAGAAAGTACACAACTTGCGGGATTGTACCTAGAAAAAGTTGGACTTTTTGACAAAGCATCTGCCTATCCAGAACAACTTTCGGGTGGACAAAAGCAACGGGCAGCGATCGCCCGCAGTTTGTGTATGAACCCCCAAGTCATGCTTTTTGATGAACCAACCAGCGCCCTAGATCCGGAACTTGTTGGTGAAGTGTTGCAAGTCATGCAGCAACTAGCAGCAGAAGGTATGACAATGGTAGTTGTCACTCATGAAATGCAATTTGCTCGTGAAGTGGCACATCAAGTTATGTTTTTGGATCAAGGTGTCGTGGTAGAACAAGGTTCGGCTGCCAAAGTTATCTCCAATCCAGAAAGCGATCGCTTACGTGCTTTTCTTAGTCGTCTTAATGGTACAGAGTTAGGAATTAGGAATTAAGAATTACGATTTATCAATTTTCAAAAATCTTCATAAATTATCATTATGCATATTAGACTCACCTTAAAAGTCTACATCTAGTACTAAAGATAAATCGTAATCCGTGATTGAGTTATTAACTACAAACTACGAATTACGATTTACAAATCTTGAGTGCGGCTCCCAAAGTGTGCGTTTCTAATTGTCAATTACCGCTACTACGGTTGTAAGAAATTGGGAGTACTATTAATTTTACCGTTACGACCAACAGCAGGGATTTCTAACAGAGTGTCTGTAGCTTTTCCTGTACCATCGTTGGTAACTGAGCTAGTGTTACCTGGATGTCCATTGGTGACGAACAGTTGCGGGTGGTCAAAGGGCGCTTTATCCAAACGGACTCG
The DNA here is from genome assembly GCA_019359075.1 of Kalymmatonema hyalinum WJT4-NPBG1. Lineage (GTDB taxonomy): Bacteria > Cyanobacteriota > Cyanobacteriia > Cyanobacteriales > Nostocaceae > Kalymmatonema > Kalymmatonema hyalinum. Next base: position 57,713 of record JAHHIB010000026.1, on the reverse strand, counting down.
CTCATCAGTGAGCGATGTTAGGAAAGCTACTAAGTCATCTATTTCAGCGTTTGATAGACTTGGCGTAATCGGTCCGAGAACGCCAGAAGAGAAGTCTCCGCCACGATTGTAGAATTCTACCACTTGCCGTAGAGTCAACTGTCCACCGTTGTGGAAGTAAGGCGCGGTAAGTTCAACGTTGCGGAGTCCAGGTGTCTTGAAGGCTCCGTCCGGATTTACTATCCCATTTGCGGGGGTGATATTCGGAGCTTCACCCAAAAGCTGGTTAAATTTACCTTGTTGAGCTAGTCGCGTCTCAGAAAGTGGATTGCCCACCTGGTCTGAAGTACCGACACCATCATTACCACCGACACCAAGGTCTTCTGAGGTGGGTCTGACTCCAATATTAAAGAAGCCCCTATCAAAGAAGACTGTTTGACCAGTCGGTAACGGGAAGGTTGCAATTCGTCCTTGTTGCTTGACGCTACTAACCGAAGCGCTGGTAAATTCTGCCCCACTATGGCATGCGATGCATGCAGCTCTGCCCTCGAACAATTCTTTACCCCGCTGTTGCTGGGCGTTTAGGGCACCGCGATCAAAGGGTGTGTCGTCAGAGATGAGTGTGGACTCATACATCTGAACTGCTAGCCCAAAGAACAGTGGGAAGTTGTACTCCATCAACGTGTACTCGTTGGTAGCCAAGGATTTATCTGGCTTTTTAACAATGCTCCGTTGACCATTCTGATCAATTTGGATCATGCTGTTGGACTTCCACCACTCTGAGTTGAACGCATCCTCAATCAACTTTTCGTAGGTAGCCGTTTTTAGACCGGGTTGAGGCGATCTGCTTTCAGCACTTAAAACGCTATCTTCCGGATGCACAACCTGCTTGCCTAGCGGACGAAGGGGAAGTAACTTTTTACCAAGTTTTCTTGGGAGCTTTTTGCCCTTGGTAGCGCTTTTGGATTTTTTATCGATGTCTCCGAACTTATCGCCAATTTCCTCAAAAGTTCGCCCGTCAGCGGACATTTCAAAGGAACTGAGTGGCGGACCTACTGCTTGGGAAGCTAAGGACGAATTCTTTAGGCTGATTTTGACAAAATTTAGCTTACTTGGGTTATCTGCCTTGCCAACAGAGGCATTGGGGTCTCTTAAACCGAAGGGATTCACACCGTTGAAAATATCCTGCGCCCTTCCGTCCCAGAAATTGCGGTGATTGTACACCGCATTAATCATAGTTGGCGTGTTGCGCGGCTCGACTCGGCGGACATTTGTACCTGCCACGCTAAAGCCATCTTGATCGGGCTTGGTTTCTACTTTATCCTCCGCCTGACCAGGAACGACATCCTTGAACTCAACATTGAAGATTCCTTGGGAGGAGGTGACATCGTTACTGTCTGATAACACCGCGCTATCGCGTTTAGTCGGGTCTGCCAACTTATGAAATGGAAAATCTCCCGGTTGTAGTAGCTGGTAGTTTGCTGCTGAGCCTACTTGGAAAGTTGTATCCTTTGGGTTAGCCAAAAAACCAGGATTGATTTGATTTTTGGATCTGTTGTCGGCTCCAGCATGGAAGTGACAACTAGCGCAGGATAGTAAGCCGTCGCTACCAACCTGCATATCCCAGAAAAAAGCCTTTCCTAGCTTAATTGCAGCTGTTCTGTCCTTAATGAACTCTTTAAGATTATCAGGTTCAGGAACCTGCACGCCCTTAAGCGAAGCCAAAGGCGGCGGCCCCGTCTGCGCCGACACAATATGCCCACTTACAATTGCTATAACAATGACCACACCAATTGTGATTCCCTTTGAATACCTTGATACCAATCGGTTAAGGTTTCCAGAAATAAATTTCTTACCTAAGGAGGTAAGTACTAGGTAAATGAATATGGATACCAGAATTAAACTAAGTAGTGTGTCCATAATTACAATTTTGGTTCAGATTCTGTAAAACTATCACCAGTAAGACGAATGACAGTTAACAAAGGTGTAAAGTTTATATATTTTTTGAGCAAAGTTAATACTTGTTAGTAAAGCAAACCAGACAACTGAAGCTGAAACAAAATCTTTCCGCTCCTTGCTTCGCTCTCTAGCTCATATCCCCCATTCGGGTTAACCCATAGGGTGAAGCGGTGACACGACTGCCTGCTGTAGTATGCTTGTAGTTTTGTCTTGCTAGGCAGTAGATGCTATGACTTCTCAATTTGAATACAGCCAGATTGCCAATCAAGAGGACATTCAGCGGCTGGGGAACATCCTCGAGCAGTGTTTTCTCATGTCGCCGGGTGAGAGTGAAATTTTCTTCAACCGCCTCGGCTTAGAAAACTTCCGTATCATCCGTCAAGCTGAGCAAATTGCTGGTGGACTAGCGACTATCTCAATGGGTCAGTGGTGGGGCGGTCAGCGCGTACCTATGACGGGAATAGCAGCAGTAGGCATTGCTCCAGAATATCGCGGAACTGGAGCTGCGTTAGCTATGATGCAGCACGTTGTTAAGGAACTTTATGCCAAGGGAGTACCCATTTCCGCTCTCTATCCAGCGACTCAACGCCTATACCGAAAAGCAGGGTATGAGCAGGGGGGTTTCTCTTGTATTTGGGAAGTTCCTACTGAAAGCATCCTAGTGAAGGAAAAGCCGCTACCTGTTTGCGATGTTCCTGGTAATCATGAAATCTTTCATCAGCTCTATCAGCATCAGGCAATACTCAATAATGGACTTTTAGACCGACACCAAGGTCTTTGGCAACGCATATCTAGACCAGATGAGAATGAAGCAGTCTACGCGTATCTTATCGGTTGTGCAGACCAACCCCAAGGCTACATCATCTTCAGCCAGCATCAAAACCAAGATGGCTCTTGTATACGGCTGAGGGATTGGACAGTTCTCACAACCGCTGCTGCACAAACTTTGTGGAGCTTTCTTGCCAATCATCGCTCCCAAATCAAATATGTGCAATGGAGAGGATCTGCTAACGACTCCCTAACTTTACTCCTGCCAGAGCAAACAGCCAAGCAAAAATCTGCCATGCGCTGGATGCTACGCGTGATTAATGTTAGTACAGCTTTGGAAAAGCGTGGTTATTCACCAGGAATTCAAGCAGAACTGCACTTGGAAATTCGAGATGATCTGCTTGCTGAAAACAATGGGAGATTCATTCTGTCTGTTGCCAATGGACGCGGTGAAGTCACAAGCGGCGGAAAAGGCGAGATGAAGCTAGACATTAGAGGATTGGCACCTCTGTACACGGGCTTATTTACCCCACAGCAGTTGCAGCTTGCAGGACAACTGGATGCTACAGAAACAGCCATGTCAGCCGCAACTCAAATATTTGCTGGCGCATCTCCTTGGATGGCTGATTTCTTTTAAGATTGTGTTCTTTTTAAGCTCATCCGTTAACCTAAGCATGGGAGTCACCCCCAACCTTAGGTTAACGGAGTGTCAATAATAACCGCAGGACATCTCGAAAAATCAACGCTGGTGGTGAGCGTGGTGTGAGATCATAGAGACAGTCAACGACAGTCAACGAAGTCTGAACAGAATGGAACAACATCCGAACTCAACGGTCGTGATCACGGGCGCATCCTCAGGGGTCGGTTTGTACGCCGCGAAAGCACTTTCCCAAAGGGGATGGCATGTGGTGATGGCTTGTCGGGATTTAGCGAAGGCTGAAAAAGCTGCCCAAACGGTGGGAATGTCCCAGGACAGCTACACGCTCATGCATATCGACTTAGCTTCTTTAGAGAGTGTTCGACAGTTTGTCAAGGACTTTAGGGCAAGCGGAAAGTCCCTAGACGCTTTGGTGTGCAACGCCGCAATTTATATGCCTTTACTAAAAGAGCCGTTGCGATCGCCTGAAGGATTTGAGTTGAGCGTTGCCACAAATCACCTCGGTCATTTCCTCCTGTGTAACCTCATGCTTGAAGACCTGAAGCACTCATCCTCTTCCGACCCGAGGCTGGTGATTTTGGGAACCGTGACGCACAATCCAGACGAGCTTGGCGGCAAGATTCCGCCGCGCCCTGACTTAGGAAATCTGGATGGCTTTGCAGCAGGATTTAAAGAGCCAATCTCGATGATTGATGGCAAGAAGTTTGAACCAGTCAAGGCTTACAAGGACAGCAAAGTCTGCAACGTGCTCACCATGCGAGAGCTGCATCGACGCTATCACGAATCGACCGGGATTACCTTCACCTCTCTCTATCCGGGGTGTGTTGCAGAAACGCCACTATTCCGCAACCACTATCCCCTGTTTCAGAAACTCTTCCCAAAATTCCAAAAGTACATCACCGGGGGGTATGTGTCTCAGGATCTGGCTGGCGAGCGAGTCGCAGTGGTGGTAGCCGATCCCGAGTACAAACAATCTGGTGCTTATTGGAGCTGGGGGAATCGACAGAAGAAAAATGGTAAGTCGTTTGTTCAAAAGGTCTCTCCTCAAGCCCGTGATGATGAAAAAGGCGATCGCATGTGGGAACTGAGCGCCAAGCTGGTTGGACTTGCGTAACGAGTTACGACTGGGCGTTACCAATCGGTGGAGCGATCGCTTTATCGATCAATCCATCGATTGCTGATATAACGTTAAGTCCACAGAGGTTGTCGCTCTGTCTTCCAAGTTAAGTTAGAAGACCAAAATTTCAGGTAAGCCAACCTACCCTACTACAGACTATAAACTTTTATCTGAGCGTGTTTTCGAGATTCTGGTTTCGCCTTCACCACAATCTGCACATCACAACCTAAAGCATTCAAAAATCGGAAAAGCCGTTCTGTTGAAAAACCTGATAGTTTTCCGCTCATTAGGGCAGAAATTTTAGGTTGATCCACTCCTAAAAGTTCAGCTGCTTCAATTTGAGTCATGTCCTGTTTCGTGATGATTTCGCTAATTTGACGTGCAAGTTCTGCTTTAACAAGTAGCTCATCAGGATTAGCTAGACCTAAATCTGCAAAAACATTACCACTACTTGCTTTGACGTTGATTTCCTCAGTCATTTTTCTCTTCCTTTTGCTTGGCGCTATAGTTTTGCGCGTGATGCTCTTTTGCTCGTTTGAATCTTGCTTCGATGAGTTCAATGTCTTGCTTTGGCGTAGCAATACCGTGCTTTGATTTTTTCTCAAACGCGTGTAAAACATAAACCACGCCTTGCAATTTAACTGTGTAAACGGCTCTGTAAGTATCCCCATCAAAGTCTTCTACAACTTCCAATACCCCAGCACCTTTAAATCCTTTAAGCGGTTTTGCACAATTATGCTTCTCGCCACACTGAGCTAAATAAAGAGCGTAACCCATCACCTGCTGAACTTCTTCTGGGAACTCTCTCAAATCATCAAGCGAGCTTCCAACCCACTCAACTGGTTTTAATGAAAAACTCATACTGACAGTATGCTAGTTTTGGCATATTTTGTCAATGATACATCTTGGCGTTGGTCGAGGTTAAATCGTTACCCGAAGTAGAAACATTGCAAATCCCCTTGTTATTCTACGTGTAGACCGTTGAGGAAACAAAGCAATGTTGAAAGTTTTTGCTGACCGGGGTGGTACATTTACTGATTTGGTTGCTGTGACTGACGATCGCGCAATTATAGATGGACTCTCAAGACATCCTGTAGGAGGAAGTCCGTTACGTTTTTTAATTGTGCCTCTTCCCAACCAGCAATGGATTATCGTCTATAAATTACTTTCAGAAAATCCCGAACAGTATCAAGATGCAGTCATCCAAGGTATTCGGGATATCATCGGTCTTTCAGGCAACGAACCTATTCCAACTGAAGCAATAGAAGTGGTCAAAATGGGGACAACAGTAGCAACAAATGCACTGTTAGAAAGGAAAGGGGATAGAGTCGCACTTGTGATTACCAAAGGGTTTAAAGATGCACTCTTGATTGGCTATCAAAACCGTCCTAATATCTTTGCCCGTCATATCATTTTACCAACCATGCTTTACGAGCAGGTGATTGAGATTTCAGAACGCTATGATGCTAACGGTCAGGAATTAATCCCGGTAAATATTGAACAAGTCAAAAATGACTTACAAGCAGTTTACAACACAGGTATTCGCTCTTGCGCGATTGTTTTTATGCACAGCGATCGCTATCCTCAGCATGAACAACAAGTCGCCCAACTCGCTCAAGAAATAGGATTTACGCAAATCTCCGTATCGCATCAAGTGAGTCCTTTAATGAAACTCGTTAGCCGAGGAGATACAACAGTCGTCGATGCTTATTTAACTCCGATTCTGCGTCGCTATGTTAACCAAGTAGCAAGTCAGTTACCTGGAGTCAGATTAATGTTTATGAAATCTGACGGCGGTTTAGTCGCAGCCGAACAATTTCAAGGAAAAGATAGTATTTTGAGTGGTCCGGCTGGGGGAATTGTCGGCGCAGTACAAACTAGCAAAAGGGCGGGTTTTGAGTTAGTCATTACCTTTGACATGGGAGGGACAAGTACAGATGTCGCCCACTTTAAAGGACAGTATGAACGACAACTAGATTCGGAGATTGCAGGGGCGCGGATGCGAGTCCCCGTATTAGCGATAAATACGATTGCTGCTGGAGGCGGTTCAATTCTATTTTTTGATGGTTCTCGTTATCGTGTCGGACCGGAATCTGCTGGATCAAATCCTGGTCCTGCTTGTTACCGACGTGGCGGACCGTTAACAGTTACTGATGCCAATGTTATGTTAGGCAAAATTCATCCTCAATATTTTCCTTCTGTCTTTGGATTAGATGGCAATTTGCCTTTAGATAAAGATATTGTCATTCAGAAATTTACACAATTAGCTCAAGAGATTCAAGCTGTCACAGGAAATAGCCGTACGAACGTACAAGTCGCAGCTGGATTTATTGCGATCGCTGTGGAGAATATGGCAAACGCAATCAAAAAAATCAGCCTACAACGAGGTTATGATGTCACCCAATATGTCCTTTGTTGTTTTGGAGGGGCAGGAGGGCAAGTTGCTTGTTTAATTGCCGATACTTTGGGGATGAAAAAGATATTTCTTCACCCTTATGCTGGAGTTCTTTCTGCTTATGGAATGGGATTAGCTGATGTCCGGGCAATTAGAGAAGGGGGAGTAGAAAAGCCTCTAAATCAAGCATTAATCCCTCAACTGCTACAGTTAATGGAGTTATTAGAAACCCAAGCGAGAAGTGAATTACCCCTCCCCAACCCTCCCACCCCCCTTTCATCCCCCCTTGACAAGGCTGAAGCAAGTAGTGAAGAAGAAGTCGTCCTAAAAGTTAATTTAAAATATGAAGGTACAAACTCTACCTTGACAGTTGATTTTGCCTCGGATGTGGCAGTCATGCGGCAAGAATTTGAGGTTGAACACAAATGTCGTTATGGTTTCATTCAATTAGAGAAAAGCTTAATTGTTGAATCTGCCTCGGTGGAAGTTATTCAGAAGATGGATACTCCCGAAGAACCCTTAATAACTCGTACCCGTCCTATAGATGAAGCCCCCGCGTCTGTTGAAACAGTACAAATGTTTACTGCTGACCGATGGCATGATACTCCCGTTTATGAACGGGAAAATTTACAACCTGAAGATAGGATTAGTGGACCTGCAATCATTGTAGAAAAAATTAGCACGATTGTCGTTGAACCTGATTGGGAAGCAAGATTAACTGAGCGTAATCATTTAATATTACAACGTCTATAAATGGGCTGTTGAGGTGTAATGTTTGCAATCCACTACAATCTTAGTGAAAAAGAAGCATCCAATCAATGTTAAGCCAGCAAAATAAAGCCATCGTTCTCCAGTTTTACAAAGCTTTCGATAATCGGAATATTGACCAAGCATTAGCACTTCTCGCCTCCAATTTTGTTGCTCACATGGCTGGTGTCCCTGAACCCCTCGACTGCGAAGGTTTTAAACAGTTCGGTATGGCGTTCTACTTAGCCTTTCTCAATGGTCAACACACATTTGATGAAGTGATTGTTGAACGTAATAAAGTCGTTACTTGTGGTACGTTCACAGCTACACATTTAGGTGACTTTCAAGGTATTCCCCCAACTCTTAAGCAAATCAAATTATCAATTATGCACATTGATCGCGTTGAGAACGGCAAAATCGTGGAGCATTGGGGACAAGGTGACGCGCTGGGATTAATGCAACAGTTGGGTATTGTTTTTCTACCAGGTCCTACACTTGTCCCGCATATCATTAAAAACCTTTTAGCCAAGCCGTTTAAAAAGCGCTAGAGAGAGATAAGCTAACATAAATTGCGGTAGTTATTGCGGCATCACGTATTGCTCAATTCATCAAATGTCAACAAATAGGATTCAAAAATGTACACAACATCTCAACCCGATCCCGTCCGCTTAGAAATCTTCAAAAACCTCTATCAATTTATCGCAGAACAAATGGGAATTGTTCTCCAAAACACGGCAGCATCTGTGAATATCAAAGAAAGGCTGGATTTCTCCTGTGCTATTTTTGATTCTTCTGGATTATTAGTTGCTAATGCCCCCCACATTCCTGTACATTTAGGCTCAATGAGTGAAAGTGTCCGCAGTTTAATTAATGATAAAAGCGACACTATAAAATCAGGAAATGTGTATCTTTCCAACAATCCCTATAATGGGGGAACGCATCTTCCTGATGTGACTGCGATTACCCCTGTTTTTGACGAAGACGGAAAACAAATTATTTTCTATGTAGCTTCTCGTGGACACCAGGCAGATATTGGCGGAATTACTCCCGGTTCAATGCCTCCCCACAGTACCACAGTAGAAGAGGAAGGAATTCTTTTTGATAATTTTCTCTTGGTTGAGGAGGGAAATTTTCAGGAAACCACCGTACGGGAGTTACTTTTAAATCATACCTATCCTGCTCGTAATCCTGACCAAAATATAGCAGACTTTAAGGCACAAATTGCCGCCAATGAAAGAGGAGTTCAAGAACTCCGTAAAATGGTTGACCAATACGGACTTGAAACTGTCCAAGCTTATATGAATTTTGTGCAGGATAATGCTGAGGAGTCAGTCAGAAAGGCAATTGATGTTCTCAGTGATGGCTCATTCATTTACGAAATGGATAATGGGGCGCGAATTCAAGTTAAAGTGAATATAGACCGAGAAAATCGCAGCGCTACCATTGATTTTACTGGGACTTCTAAACAACTCAATAGTAACTTCAATGCTCCCAAAGCCGTCACTCAAGCAGCAGTTTTGTATGTCTTCCGCACTCTGGTTGATGATAATATCCCCCTGAATGCCGGGTGTCTGAAGCCTCTAGAAATTATTATTCCTGAAGGTTGTATGCTTAACCCAACTTATCCGGCAGCAGTTGTAGCGGGTAATGTAGAGACTTCTCAAATTATTGTCGATGCTTTGTATGGTGCTTTGGGTGTGATGGCTGCTTCTCAGGGAACGATGAATAATTTTACCTTTGGTAATGAGCGGTATCAATATTATGAAACCATCTGCGGCGGTTCTGGGGCAGGGGCTAATTTTGATGGTACCGATGCAGTACAAACCCACATGACTAACTCCCGCTTGACCGACCCAGAAGTCTTAGAAACCCGTTATCCTGTACAAGTAGAAAGCTTTTGTCTTCGTCCGGATAGCGGGGGTAAAGGAAAACATTGCGGTGGTAATGGGGTTATCCGTCGCATCCGGTTTTTAGAACCCATGACAGCTAATATTCTCTCTAATCATCGGTTTGTTCCTCCCTTTGGATTAAATGGTGGAGAAGCCGGACTTGTAGGACGCAACTGGATAGAACGTCAGGATGGAACCCAAGAAAATTTAGACGAACCTGCAACAGTCGAGATGAAACCTGGGGATATTTTTGTAATAGAAACCCCTGGAGGAGGAGGATTTGGTAAAGTCTCCTGAGTTTTGAATCAACAAATGTGATGGTGGCTTTTCTTCTTCTGGGCTTGTTAGTCATCTTGCCTCGAATTGCTGCAAATAAAACGACTCCCCCAGAAGCAAGATTCATTTTTAGCACAATGCAGCTATTTGATATATTGAAAGTGGGGATTCCACCTGCTTGATGTACTCTTTGAAGTTTTGTATTTGAATTTCAAAACAAGAAAAAACATCAAAAATATCTCTATATTGAGAGGCGAAGATATCAATTAATTCTGGAGTGCCCGCACAACGACTACAGATCACGCCTCGTTAAATAAAATCTCCTTGCACAGTTAAACAATGAACAACTTATTTGGTCATTGGATCAGCGCCTTGAGAAAGAATTCGCTGTGGCTGGTTCTCTCTATGTTGCTGCCAACACTTGGGTTTGGCAATTCTGCCACAGCAGCAGAGCGAATTTATGCGTCATATTCAGCCTTTGAGCGTTCTGTATCTGTCAGCGCTTTGGAAAAGTATGCCAGAAACGGTGTTCTTGACGAGGACTTGGCAGTTTATAGGCAATATCTGAAAAAAGAACAGCTTCAGCAGTTGCGGCGTGGGTTACTCAGTCCGATTAAGGTAAGTCCAGTGGCGGTGTCGCAATTTCTTTATACACCACAAGGAGAATTTCTGCTGCAACGGTTGGGAGAAGTGATTAAAACCGAATCTCGTCAACCAAAACCAGGATTTCACGCCTTACGATCAGCGCTCATTTTAGCCTCAACTGAACCAGGAGGCTTAACGTTATTGAATTTGTTGCGTAAGTATCCCAGTTCTGGAATTTATATAGATTTGTCAAGAACTTTAGCAATGACTGCGCAACTGGAAAAACTGGTAAATGAAACGAATCGAGCTATTACAGCAGTTTCTCAAAAGTCAAATGCCGAAGCTGCCACAATTAGACTACCACTAGACTCCCAATTGCCAGATTTACGGCGTAAAGGACGGTTCATATCGCAAAAACAGACGCTGAAGTTTTTCGATTCACTACGCAAACGGTTTTTGTTGACTGATGTTTACCTTCCTAACGTTCAAAGTCGCGTCCCTGTCATCATCATTTCTCATGGTTTGGGTTCAGACAGCAGTAACTTTGAATATTTAGGCAATCACCTAGCTTCTCACGGGTTTGCTGTTGTTGTTCCCAATCATCCGGGAAGTGACACCAAACAATTGCGATCGCTCTTCAATGGAAGTACAAGTGAAGTTGCACAAGCGGATGAATTTAAGAACCGACCTCTCGATGTAAAATATATTCTTGATCAGCTCCAAGAACTTAGCAGAACGGATGCACGTTTTAAAGGTCGGCTCAATCTGCAAAGAGTTGGAGTGTTTGGTCAATCCTTCGGTGGCTACACAGCTTTAGCCTTGGCGGGTGCAAAGATTAACTTTGGACAACTCCAAAAAGACTGTCAACCCAAGGCACTCAAAGATACTTGGAATCTCTCTTTACTGCTTCAATGTCATGCACTCGAATTGCGTAGCAACAACCCTAAGGAATATCAGTTTCGAGATGAGAGAATTAAGGCTGTGATTGCGGTGAACCCAATGACGAGCAGTATCTTTGGAGAAGCTGGTTTAAGCCAAATTCAAACTCCTGTGATGATTGTCGCCGGCAGCGATGATACTATCGCGCCAGCTTTATACGAACAACTTCTGCCTTTCTCTTGGATAAATAATTCACAAAAGTATCTGGCAGTGCTTCAGCGTGCAACCCACTTTTCCATTATTGGGAGTGGTAAGGGTAGCGCACAGCAACTATCTTTACCTTCCGAGGTGGTTGGGTATAATCCAAGTGTTGCACAACGTTACATGAATGTTTTGAGCGTCCCTTTCTTTGAAACTTACGTTACACGAACGCCAGGATACGCTACCTACCTCAACGCCGCCTACGCTAAAGTTATTTCTGGTCGCTCAGCTGGTTTGAGTCTCATTCAATCCTTGACGCGCACCGAGTTAGCACAAGCAAAGAGATGAGAAATCAACCTCTTACAAAAGTCAATTACTATGAAAATAAACCACAGATGGACACAGATGGACACAGATGAATTATCTGCGTGCATCTGCGGTTATAATTTATAACTTACAGTTCCTGACGCGCACCGAGTTAGCACAAGCAAAGAGATGAGAAATCAACCTCTTACAAAAGTCAATTACTATGAAAATTAAACCACAGATGGACACAGATGGACACAGATGAATTAGCTGCCTGCAATGCTTTGTGCATCTGCGGTTATAATTTATAACTTATATGCAAGGTTTCCTGAATCTCAACAAACCATTTGACTGGACTTCCCACGACTGTGTGGCGAAGACACGCAAACTTTTGCGCCTCAAGCGCGTGGGACACGCTGGAACTTTAGATCCAACAGCCACAGGAGTGTTACCTATCGCTGTTGGGAAAGCAACTCGCTTGTTGCAGTATCTTCCTGGAGAAAAAGCTTACAAAGCGACAATTCGCTTGGGTGTGCGTACGACAACCGATGATTTGGAAGGCGAAATCATCGCCTCGCAACCTTGCACTGGGTTGAGTTTAGACGCGGTGAAATCGGCACTGCAACAATTTGTGGGCAAAATCGAGCAAATTCCTCCAATTTACAGCGCCATTCAAGTTCAAGGGAAACGCCTGTACGAGTTGGCACGTAAAGGAGAAGATGTAGAAGTGCCAGCACGGATAGTGGAAGTTTTCCAAATTGAAATTTTGGACTGGCGAGAAAAGGAGTTTCCCGAAGTCGATGTGGCGATCGCCTGTGGTGCAGGGACATATATTCGGGCGATCGCCCGTGATTTAGGTATAGTCTTAGAAACTGGTGGAACTCTCGCTGCTTTAACACGAACACAAAGCAGTGGCTTTCACTTAACAGATAGCATTACCTTTGCCGACTTGGAAGCACAACTACAAGCTGGGGCATTTCAACCCACTCCCCCCGATGCAGCCTTACAGCATCTTCCTTTTATTACCTTAAGCGCAACTCAAGCACAGAAATGGTGTCAAGGTCAGCGCATTAGTGTAACTCTTAATGTTGTAGAAATCTTACGAGTTTACGATGAAGATGGGCGCTTTTTGGGAATCGCTAAACTGGAAAATTCAGATACAAACCAGCTACTAATTCCTGAAATGGTGTTCGAGGCTATCTAAATTATCCACGCTGATAACAGGATTGCGCTACCAAAAGCCATTTTTGGACTAACTGCCTATACATTCTGACTGTTTTTATGTATGCACTTGTGGCCTCTGTATGTGCCTGTACAGCCTCTTGGTATAATAAAGTGACTTGAGTATTTTCCTGTTGTGAACTTTTCATTGCTGTAATAAGTCGTGAAGAGTGTGCGTAGTGCTGTAGGAATTTATTGTACTCTTCAATGAACTGATCGTATTCTTCAAAGCTTTTATGCATAACTCTCCAGTAGATTAATTTCTTTGCAAGCGGGCAAAACTAGCTACGCTAGTTTTGCCCGCCAATCTATCTATTTTTGGAATTAATTTAATATTAAGTTTTTCTGTAAAGCTGCTACATTCTCTTTTCCAGGCTGCGCCTGGAAAGAAATTTTTTGAGGCGGAGCCTCCAGTTTTATTTTATTCTCAAGTATAAGCATCTCGCAGCTATGCATAACTCTCCAATAGATTAATTTCTTTGCAAGCGGGCAAAACTAGCTACGCTAGTTTTGCCCGCCAATCTATCTATTTTTGGAATTAATTTAATATTAAGTTTTTCTGTAAATGCTGCTACATTCTCTTTCCCAGGCGCAGCCTAAAAATGAATTTTTTCAAGCTTATACCGAGTTGCGTTCATACGTATCACCTCACCCCAATAAAGCTGTGCTTTATTTCCCCTCTCCTTACTAAGGAGAGGGGTTAGGGGTGAGGTTTTGATCTGCAACTTAGTATTAACCTCCAGTTCTATCCTATTCCCAAGTGGAAACATCTCGCAGCACATCAGGAATTTCTCCTTGAGATAGAGGAAACTCCAGCACAGTTTCTCTAAGCCCCAAATACCTAGATTCAGCGAAGGATAACAACATCCGCGCCAGTGCTAGCCAAACCTCAGGCTCGTACTCCCAATCACCATAACGCGAAGCCCTACCCGCAATTGAACGCAGCGCCCAGAAATAACTGTTCCTCACCACGGAACCGCCTTTTTTGTACTCTGGCAGATCTTCGTGGTGGAGAAAAAGCACGCTGTTTTCAATTCTGGCTCTCATACCAAACATTCTAACGCCAACAGATGTAAAGACGAGCCATGGCGCGTCTCTTAAATATTAGCTGTTAAACCCAAGCGGAACGTAAACCCAGGGCTATAGATACGATTGACTCGCTCGTATTGTTCATCTAGTAAATTTTCTAAGTAAACCGTCAACCCCAAATTTCTCGTAACAGGAACGCGAGCGCTAAAATCCAAATTAAAGAAAGATGGCGAGAACTCTGTAATTGACTCTCCGGTTCTTGTGTATATGGCTCGACGAGCGCCACCATAATAAGTCGCATACAAATTCGCCTGCCAGCCTCCACTTTCATAACCAATACCAGCAGAAGCTACAGAGTAGGGAATTAAGCCCAATTGTAACCCTTTTTCTGGTCCTGTTTGTATTTTGGCATCTGTATATGTGTAGTTGACAAAAGTTGACCACCCAGAACCAATTGTCCACCGCAGCGCCGCCTCTAAACCATTGGTATCAACTAACCCAATATTTTGCCATGTTCCTTGTACGACTCCCAAGCGATTATCTAAACTACTGCCAAAGTAAGTGAACTGTCCTACTAAATTCTCCAAAAACTTAACATCAACTCCCGCAGTCCAAGATGAGCCAGTTTCTGGTTCTAAATCAGGATTAGGTAGCCATCCATGTACCGTATCATAAACATACAACTGATCCAAACCAGGATTGCGCTGTCCTCCCGCCCAACTTCCCCGCACAGCTAAAGCAGGAACAATATCATATTTAAATCCCACACTCGGATTGAGATAATTTCCAAATTTGCTATCAAAGCTTTGTCTCAAACCCAAATCTACCTGAAAATTATCGCTGATATTCAAAGTATTAACTGCAAATAATGCGGTATTCAATAAACTCTCGCTTTCATTTTCATTCAAGTCAATTCGATTAGGAACTGTACTGAATGCATCCCCATTTAAATCTGTGTTTTGTAAATCTAATCCCCAGCGCAATTTATAATTTGGAGTCAGTTGCCATGTATGGTCTACCCTAGCTGTATATAATTGTGTATCTAAAGTTCCTGTACGGTAGAATTGGCTGCTGGGACCGTAAGTGTTGAAGTAATTTTGGTTATAACCTAGTGTGGTTGTCAGAACAGAAGTGTTACCATTACCAAGGCGAATTTTCCAAGAAAAGCCAATATTTAAATTATCGTGGTCTAGTCGATCTCTTTGTAAAGGAAAGCCAAAATAAATTAATCCCCGACGACTGCTGAGTGTAGTGACATCTAAACTTAACGTATTCCTAGGATCTACATCAAAGGCAAAACTGCCAAAATATGTGCTTCTTGCTGTGTCTGCATTAAATAAGTATCCTTGAGGATCACGATTTGCTGCACCAAGAGGAACGCGGTAACGGTTATCAATAAAAGACCTTTCAAAGCTCAGGTTATATCTTAAAGAGCCAGTTGCACCCCCATAGCTTAATTGTTGATTATTAAAATTCAAAGAACCAAATTCCGCCGCCGCATTGAACCGAGGAACACCGCTACCTTCTTTCGTGATAATATTAACAACTCCTCCAAAGGCTGAGGAACCATAAAGAGTAGAAGCTGCACCACTATACAACTCCACTCGTTCAATAGCTTCTACAGGAATACTATTTAAATCTGTAGCACCATGATAGGTGTTGACATTGGTGTTAATAGATCTGCCATTAATCAGAAATACAGATTGGTTAATCGAGGCTCCGCGATAGTATGTACCTGTGTGAATATCTGCACCATGACCTGTATCATTGATAGCAAATCCAGGCAATTTTTTCAAAACATCAGATACGCTTGTCGCACCCTGTTTTTCAATTTCCTCTTTTTCAATAACATATGTCGGAGTAGATTGAGGAAGGTCATCTTTTTCCCCTGTCACATCTATAATAATGGCATCATCTTCAACTGTGGCTTCTGACTCGTTTGGTGTGGAATTTGGTTCTGGGTTATCAGTTGTTTGTGGCTTTTTAGATGGGCTTGGCGTTTGAGTCAATAATTCTGCACTGGTGTATGGTTGCTTTATCTCATTTAAGTATGGTATTTCTGATGTCTTCTTTATAGAAGCCTTTTTGTGAACTAAATTATTTTCTTTTGCAAAGGTAACGGAAGCGAAAGCAAAATTAATTAATAAAGCTTGAAAAATTAGGAAACTAAATTTCATTTTCTCTCTCACCACACAAAATTCTCATGACACAGCACCCTAAGCTGTTCCACATAAAAATTGCACCTGATTTTTTGTGATGAGCATCATTAGTACGCGTGTTTTTACAAACGACTGATGACAAAAAACAACCCTCACTTTGAAACTAGGCAATCAATAGGTGTTTTAGCTTAGTAAGAGACTTCGTCACTTTACGGGTGATCAGAATAATTGTCAAAAGACAAGGTGTAAAACTTCCTCAAAAGAAAAATATGTAGTATTCTGGTACAGGAAGCGAATTCATAAATTTATCTCACGCAAATACACAAAGACACTAACAAGGTTCTCTTTGCGCCTTTGCGTGAGCTACTTCTAGCCTTTGTCGGTTTGTTCCAGCACCTATGCTGCTACATCTTCAAGTAGCATTTCATCTATGAGCCAACCTTAGTATTCGCCTAGCGTCTGTATTGGGAGAAGCCAAGGTTCTTTGAAATAGTTTCACGCGCCGAAGTTTTGATCTACTATTCATCCGCTATCAGGAATCTCTTTTACCTGGGTGTAGAGACTTAAATTAAAATATACATTTTATGAATTTTGTCAATGTATTTCTATCCCTGACAACCTAATTTTATCAGCCCCTCATCAGTAACGCGACAAATTCGCCAATCATCTAAAATAGTGGCTCCCATACGGCGATAGAATGCAATGGCTGGTTCGTTCCAATCCAAAACACTCCACTCTAACCTTCCGCAGCCCCGTTCTACAGCTATCTGCGCTATTTTCGTGATCAGTTCTCTGCCAATACCTTGTTGTCGGTATTCTGGTAAAACAAACAAATCTTCTAAGTAAATTCCTGGTTTTGTCAAAAATGTTGAATAATTATGAAAAAATAGGGCAAACCCCACAGCTTGCCCTGCGTATTCTGCTAATATTGCTTCTACGTATCTTGGGGAGCCAAATAGATGCTCCTTTAGTGCCACAGCATCACCATTGACGGCATGAGATAATTTTTCGTACTCTGCCAGCGCTTTAATTAGTTTAAACAATACATCGCAATCGCCTGGTTCAGCAAAACGCAAAATTAAATCGCTACGCGAAGTCATTAGTTATGAGTCATGAGTTGTTAGTCATTAGTCATTAGTCCATATTTTATAGTCGATAGTCAATAGTCATAAGTTTTTTGACTCTAGAACGCCAGTCGCCTACAGACGTAAACTCTCCTGTAGCGCTGGTTCCTATTGAGTGTTGACTGTTAACTGTTGACTGTTAACTGTTGACTGTTAACTGTTGAGCGTTAACTATACTAGCCACCCCTTTAAGCGTTTGGCGATGTGAGGACGTCGCAACTTCCGCATGGCTTTGCTTTGAATTTGGCGAACTCGCTCGCGGGAAAGATTGAACATAGTGCCAACTTCTTCCAAGGTACAGGGTTCGCTGGTAATTAAACCGTACCGCAGAGAGATGACGTCTTTTTCCCGTGGAGTAAGTACGTCACCTAAGACTTCCCAAATCTCCTGGCGCATCATGCTTTCGTTCATTTTCGCCTCTGGAGAGAGGTTATCTTCATCTTCTAGCAAATCCATCAATTCCGTGTCTTCTTCTTTACCAACACGGTGGTTGAGGGAAAGTGCTTGTCGTCGTAGTTGTTGCAACTGGCGTAGTTGTGGCGCGGGAATCTCCAAAGCTTCCGCCATTTCTTCTTCGCTAGGATTGCGCCCTAATCTCTGTTTGAGTTCGCGTTGCGCTTTTTTAAGTTTGTTAAGTTTTTCAACTATATGAATGGGCAAGCGAATTGTCCGGGCATCGTTGGCTATAGCCCGTGTAATTGCTTGTCTAATCCACCAATAGGCATAAGTAGAAAATTTATATCCTTTATCTGGGTCAAATTTTTCCGTAGCACGATTTAACCCCATCGCTCCTTCTTGAATTAAATCTAGAAAAGGAACTCCGCGATTTAAATATCGTTTAGCAATAGATACTACCAACCGCAAGTTTGAGCGAATCATTTTACGTTTTGCGACTCGCCCTTGATACAAGCGATGTTCTAGTTGTTTTTCTGTCATCCCCAAATGGGAAGCGACAGTTGCCTTGTTCGCTTCATCTCCTAGTTGTTCAGACAAAGAAGCTTGTAATTCTCTAATTTCCTCTAAAAACCGGACTCTCCGCGCTAATTCCACCTCTTCATCTGGCTTTAGCAACGGGTATCGAGCCATTTCTTTAAAAAAAGCGCCGACGGCATCATCATACTCGGTTTTGTTATATCCCGAGGGACGAGCCGCCGCCATTTGATCTCCTGCGCGATCTTCGGCTTCCAGATTTTCTACAACAATTGGGGCTTCTTCATCTGCCACTGCATCTAACGTGATAAATAATTCTTCATTATCAGCAGCACTTCCCATTGTTTCCATTGTTCCCAAGTCAGCAATATTCATAGTTTCCTTCAGGGATTGTTGCTCTGTTTGGTACATAATTAGTGACAGCTGCTCTGCAAAAATGCTTGGTGGTTTTTCTGAGGGACAAATACACCCGTTGAATCATAGAATACGAGCCTTTGTCCATAATTTCTGTGAGTTTGATCAACGTTGTCTATACTGTTATTACAGGAATTTCCCGCTTTGGCAAAACTGTCTTAGGCTGAGGACTGTAAAGATGTTTGGAAGGTGACTTACCATAGGCTGGGATCAAGGCATAAGAATGAAAAAATAGGGAACACTGGCAGAGAATCCCCGCTTCATTTATTCTTGGGGTTTATTTATACTTCATCCTTAACACTTAAACCTCAGTTGACTTCAGCTGTCGGTTCCAGATAGATACTGTTCTTAACTAATCCTGGTAGTTGCACCTGATAAACATTTTCTCAGACTGCCAACATATATTTTCCTCTTTTTTTCTTAATTAAAAAATATTTCACACCCTCCTCAATCAAAATTGCCCTATTTTAAAAAATATAAAAACTCCATTTGGCTCTCTCCAAAATCTTAAATATTCATGTAATTTTCTAAATTTTTGACTTTTTATGCCTAGGTAGTCGCTTAATGTATCTGAGTTTTGATAGTGGGGTTATGCATCGCTCTTGAGCTTTCCCCAGTACAAGGAATTTGGCAAGTAAAAAGTTTAGCAATGTATTCTCCTGATAAAGGATCTCACATACTTACAGCATAGAATATCTATCAATGGGCGGAAAAGGCTTATTCCCTATTTAGTAATCAGAGAAAATCTTCTGAAAAAAGCGGCGATTGTCGTTCCTTTCGTTGAGTAGACATTCAATCTTTATTGCCTTCTCCAGTTAGGAGTAATTTTCTGCCCAATTACCTAAGACGAAACTTATCAAGTATTATGTCTAATGACAGTATTGCCAATTACATTTTTGGTTAACGAATGCATACAGTTAGAGTTCAGGAAACTTGGTTAAGATAGACAAACTGGTTTATCAGTGCTGAGTCCTAAGTCTTGAGTTATAAGCCAATCCCTATGGATGAATCCAGGGGATAGAACAAGAAAAAAATTTTCTTTTTCTCCAAGAATCAATTCACGGGCTTCTCGCTATTTTTTTAAGGGCTTGAGTACTCTGGAGGATAGAAAACAAAAAGGGGATATCTAAGCACTCGGCACTTGGCACTTAGGACTGTTTTGGTAAGAGAAATATCTGTTCTATTAATTTAGAAACTATGTACATGAATGGCGTTAGTTTGCCTCCTTTGGTAGTTGCGCAAGCTGGAGAATCGTACCAGTCAGGAAGAACTGAGAATCGTTGGATTGAAGTGCTAGTAGACTGTCCGGGAAGTTCAGGACTGTACACCTATCGGCTAAGCGATCAGTTGGAAGTAAAACCAGGGGACATTTTAAGTGTGCCATTTGGTACGCAACAGTTAGGAGGAATCGCCATTCGTTTTCTAACACAACCTCCAGCCGATCTACCACTAGAAAAAGTTCGGAATGTAGAAGATGTCGTTAGTGTAGGCTTTTTTCCCTCGACTTATTGGGAACTTTTGAATCGAGTTGCAGCGTACTACTACACACCCCTCATTCAAGTTATACGTGCAGCTTTACCACCCGGTTTGTTAGGGCGATCGCAGCGTCGCATCCGCCTGACTACAAAGGACAAGGCGATACTCTCCCTATCCTCCTCATCTGGCTCATCTGGCTCATCTCCCCTACCCTTCCTCTCCCCAGCAGCGCAGCAAATTCTGGAACTTTTACAAGCGCAAGCAGATGGAGATTACAGCTTCCTCTACCTGCAACGCCAAGTAAAAGCAGCTTACCGGGGCGTCCGGGAGTTGCAGCGACGGGGTTTAGTGGAAAGTTATTTAGAACCCCCACGACCAACTCGACCAAAACAGCAAAAAGCAGTCACACTTATAGGCAGTACATCTGACAGTGACTTAACCACTCGCCAGCGAGAAGTTTTGGAAGTGCTGCGAAGGCGCGGCGGCGAGTTGTGGCAAACTGAACTGTTACAAACTTGTAACACAAGTACATCCATTCTTAAGACGTTAGAACAAAAGGGCTACATCGTCATCCAAGACCGAGAAGTCTTACGAACTCCTCCTGTGTTCCCCCCACTTGCAGATGGAACGCAAGGAGGTTTGCTAGCAGTGGAACAGACAAAAATACTAACACCAGCTCAATCGCAAGCGTTAGGGGTCATTACCCATCTAGATGGATGTGCTACGGTGCTGTTGCATGGTGTCACAGGTTCTGGAAAAACAGAGGTGTATTTGCAAGCAATAGCCCCTCTACTAGCGAAAGGCAAGTCTGCTCTCGTCTTAGTGCCAGAAATTGGACTCACACCCCAGTTAACTGACCGTTTCACCGCTCGTTTCGGGAACAAAGTCAGCGTTTACCACAGCGCCCTTTCAGACGGTGAACGCTACGACACTTGGCGGCAAATGTTGACAGGAGAAGCCCAAGTTGTTATAGGGACGCGAAGTGCAGTATTCGCCCCTCTACCGAACTTAGGCTTAATCATATTGGATGAAGAACACGACAGCAGCTTTAAGCAAGATTCTCCCATCCCCACCTACCACGCCCGCACCGTCGCCCAATGGCGAGCCGAGTTAGAAAACTGTCCTTTGGTGCTAGGTTCGGCAACTCCTTCACTGGAGACGTGGGTGAGTGTTTGCAAAGCAGAGGGAGCAGGGGAAGACACGGAAGACAAGGGAGAAAATATTTCCTTGTCCCCCTCATCCCCCCCCACTCACTACCTCTCCCTCCCCGAACGCATCTACTCCCGTCCTCTACCTCCTGTGGAAGTTGTGGATATGCGGCAAGAATTGCACCAAGGAAATCGTTCTATATTTAGTCGTTCCCTGCAACAAGCTTTGCAGCAGCTGCAAGAACGCCGTCAGCAAGGAATTTTATTTATCCATCGCCGGGGACACAGCACATTTGTCTCTTGTCGCAGTTGTGGATATGCCCTAGAGTGTCCAAACTGTGATGTGTCGCTGGCTTATCACCATACAGAGGAGAATGCACCACAAATACTACGGTGTCATTACTGTAACTTTGTGCGATCGCATCCCCAAAACTGCCCCGAATGCAGTTCTCCATACTTGAAATTTTTCGGCAGTGGTACCCAACGAGTCACGCAGGAGTTAGCAAAACTGTTTCCCGAATTGCGCTGCATCCGCTTTGATAGCGATACCACGCGCACAAAAGGAGCGCACCGTATTCTTCTAACTCAGTTTGCCAACGGTGAAGCAGATTTGTTAGTCGGTACGCAAATGCTCACCAAAGGATTGGATCTGCCTCAAGTCACACTTGTGGGTGTTGTGGCTGCTGACGGGTTGCTGCATTTATCAGACTATCGCGCTAGCGAACGGGCATTTCAAACCCTAACACAAGTTGCTGGACGTGCTGGTAGAGGAGAAGAGCCAGGAAGAGTGATTATCCAAACATACACCCCAGAACATCCTGTGATTGAAGCAGTGCAAAATCACAATTATCAGTCCTTCATAGATGTCGAATTAGAACAAAGGCAAGCACTCAATTATCCTCCCTACGGACGATTGATTTTATTGCGCTTAAGCAGTAGCGAGGCAATCCAAGTGGAGAATACGGCACAGATCATAGCAGCTAGTTTGCCTCAACATGAGGGGTTAGACATTTTGGGACCAGCACCAGCTAGTGTTTTACGGGTAGCGAATCGTTACCGCTGGCAGATATTGCTAAAATTTGCGCCCGATGCCTTGCCACAGTTGCCAGATTGGGAGGAAGTGCGTAAACTTTGTCCTCAGTCTGTCAGTTTAACAATTGATATTGACCCATTAAATATGATGTGATGTTGAGAGGGTGTAGAAAAAATCACGCATTCCAAAAAATATGCACGCTTACACCTCTTGCAAAAATCAGGTTAATGAATTTTGGAACCACTCTTGCACACGAGATTTACACTAGTTATTCATCTGTGTCCATCTGTGTCCATCTGTGGTTTAATTTTCATCCAATTGACTTTTGCACTCTTGTTTATCATCCTGGCTGTTGACCCCATACGCAACGAAGTGGGTGTGGTGCGGGAGAGCCAGTGTAGGATCTGAGACACTTAGCTAATTGACGTGAAGCGCGATAAGTATTCTAGAATCAGGCTTATGGGAAACAAAGCTTACAAATTCAGAATCTATCCAAATAACGAGCAGTCAGCATTTTTGGCGAAATGTTTTGGCTGCTCTAGATTTGTCTACAATTACTTTTTGAGGGTGACTACAGATGCTTACGCGGAGTCAAAAAAATCTCTGCGATACAAAGAATGGGCAAAACTGTTGGTTAAGTTGAAGTCTGAATTTGAATGGCTCACAGAAGTTAATTCCCAGTCACTACAACAAACACTGAAGGATTTAAAATCTGCATTTACACGATTTTTCAAGAAGTTGGGAGGTTTTCCAAATTTTAAAAAGAGAAGTAATAGGCAATCATTTAGAGTACCACAGCACTTTTTAATAAGTGAAAACGGGTTTCTAAAACTACCAAAGATGACACCTCTTAAGATGGTGATTCATCGAGAGATATTGGGAACTCCAAAAAATGTAACTATATCCAAAACTCCATCTGGCAAATACTACGCTTCTATAGTTACTGAACTTGATATTGCTCATGCACCGTTAAACGGGAATAAGATAGGGTTGGATTTAGGACTCAAAGAATTTGCTATTACTTCAAATGGTGAGAAGTTTGAGAACCCAAGATATTTTCAGAAATCTTTACCCCGACTCAAAGTCAGACAAAGGAGGCTAAGCAGAAAACAAAAAGGTTCAAGCAATCTTGACAAATCGAGATTATCTGTAGCTAAGATTCACGAAAAAGTGGCTAACCAACGGCAAGATTACCAGCATAAAATCAGCCGGAAACTGACTTGTGAAAACCAAGCAATATCAGTTGAAAGCCTGAATATCAAAGGTATGGTAAAAAACCGTAAGCTAGCTAAACATATTAGCGATGTTGCTTGGGGTAATTTTCTCACAATGCTAGAGTACAAAGGAGATATCTACGGGTGTGAGATTCGTTACGTAGATAGATTTTTCCCCAGTTCTAAAAGATGTTCTAATTGTGGATATATCAAAGAAGATTTAACCCTTGCTATCCGTGAGTGGCAATGTCCTGAATGCAAAAAAGTTTGGGATAGGGATATTAATGCTGCATTAAACTTGATATTGTTTTCTGAATCAAAAATACCCCTGGAAGAGGGGAAATTTACGCCTGAACAGCCAGTTGAAAGACTGGGTATCACCCGCAGTAGTGGGTGAGGTCAGGAAGCCCTAAGTTCCGCGTAGCGGAACTTAGGGTACTTCACTAAATGTGTTTTAGCTGATAAAGCTACAAACAGTTAACAAGCCCAAGACGCAACACTTCTCGCGTGAAGTCACATGAGTATCCAATAGAGGCATCCGCAAGAAATTTACCCGCTTGGGACTCCTTGGTTACTCCATAGCCACCCAAAATTTCCATTGCTGTTTGCGCGTTTTTGATTGCCACATCCACAGCAAAAGTTTTAGCTGCTGGTGCCTTCACCATCGCAGCGAGTTGGGGATTAGTGTCTGCGGTATAAGCTGCGTCCCATACCGTCAATCGCGCAGCTTGAGTGTTTATCATCATATCAGCCAGCTTCAAAGCTACTGCCTGATGCTGAATAATTGGACGACCCCAGCTGACCCGCTTTTTAGCATAATCTAGGGCATACTCATAAGCAGCCCGAGCTAAACCCACATAAGAAGCTGCAAGTCCAATAGCCACTTCAGGAAGCAACATCAGGAGTTTTGCCGCTTCGCCCTCTTGCCCAAGCAGATTCTCTGCGGGTACTCTCACGTTATCAAGATGAATTTCTGCATGATGCGAGGGTTTCCAGCCAATCATCTCAGTGCGCTTGCCAAATTTAAGACCTGGAGTATTTGCTGGCACGTAGAATATGGACATACTCTCGCCTAAAGGCTTATCGAGATCTGTACGTGCAATAATAAAATATGCATCGGCAATGCCAGCATTTGTCACCAACGACGATTTTTTCCCGTTCAGGATATATGCATCGCCATCGCGTTGTGCAAAGGTCTTAATTCCGATGTTGGCATCTGGTAGCGGACAGAACAAATCTGAGGTTGCGACGTTTGGCTCACTCTCTGCAGCGCTATACAAGTGAGGTTCTCCAGAAAGGACGTGCGATAATATCCGCTTTTGCTGTTCGCTTGTTCCAGCCCTAGTTACAAAAAGCGACATTGCCGCCGTCAGATTGAAGTAGCTAGACGCAATGCTGACATCAGCAGCACCCACTTCTTCCAGAACCAAAACAAGGTCTACACATTTTCCTCCCAAACCACCGTACTCTTTTGGAAGCAACAATGACGTGAATCCTAGTTCGGTTCCTTTGCGGAACAGACTTTGACAGAAATCCCAAGGTTCAATTTCTGGATTATTAGATTCCTCAATGATTTGAACAATAGGCTTAATCTCTCTTTCGGCAAAGTCACGCGCTTTTGACTGCAACATCCGCTGTTCGGGAGTGAGGCTGAAGTCAATCATGATTTGTTCTTCCTTCGTCGTTGGATGTTCACCGACGCCATAACTAGGAGCAGTTTGAAATTTGCATTTCCAGCAACATGATCACTGCAGCCACATGAAAATATGGCATCTAGTTAACTATCCTATAGCTCCTGAAGTGGTATAAAAATGTCGTCTACAACTCCATAATCTCAGTTTTATGAGTTGATTAGCAATACGAAAGCTCTTGTCGTACAAGGATTTCAGTTTTTGTAAGAGTCATTGAGTCAATGATAATAAGATAAAAAGATGTCAAAATTACAGATAAAAAAATCAACAGTGTTAATCCCTCAATAGGGGATTAACACAAAAGATTTGATTCTAATACCCAGAATGAGCGGCACTTGGCTAAGCGCGATCGCGTTCCAAATCATAAATGACTTTCTCTACATACCAGTTAACCGACCTATTAGGATTTTTCATTTTGACTTTGGATAAAAGGCGGTTTGCGGCATCCCAATCATTATGCAAAAGTCTCAGGAGTTTCTGCTGAAGCCTAGGACTTGCTTGCTTAAGGAGAATGGTATCTGTTTTGCTCTGTTGGCTAATTTTAGTAATAGAGCGATTATTGTCATTTTGTGTACTGAGAGTAACTGCAACAGCAAGACTACCAACTACCAATAGACCTAACATTATTCCTGTTGGGTCTATTTGTTCTACCACTTCTCGAGTATCACTAGAGTCTGGGAAATCTATTGAAGCTTGAGTATTAGTCAATTCACTATGAGCATTAGCTATTACATCTGTTACTACTAAATTTAATGGACTAGCTTTGAGTGTCTGATTAACAACGCTTTCCGGTGAACTTAATAAACTGCCATTCACTTGCGTGTTAAAAACAGTAGCTATGACAGCACCTACAGTTAAAAATTTCAACATTAATAGTCATCAACCCCTTTGTATCGAATCACGTAATTGAAGTTGATATTTATGGACAACACTACTTTTAGTTTGAGGTGCAAATATGACAGAAAGATGTCAAAACAAGAAGTCAGAATATGTCCTGCGGACACGCTACGCGTTTGCGCAGCTCCTCCGGAGGAGGCACAGAATTCAGGAGTCAGAATGCATTCTTCGTGAGGGGTTGAACCCTCAACTCATCCGCCACTCTAAAGAATTTATACGCGTAAACTTTTCTGTTCCATGTCATCTTGTTTAAGTATTATTACTCACCTACTATTAAGCAGATAAGTATTTCCTGTAAAACCAAGACTGAATCGAGCGATAATAGTATACAGAGAGCAAAATATTATAATATGTCGTTAACCACTTCTGCTTGTTGTGCTGTCACCCTTAATCAACAACAAGAGCAAAATATTCAATACCATAAAACGCAGTGTACTGAGAAAACGCCATGTGCTCATGACCCAGGGAATCATGGCAAAAGCAGATCTAAAAACTGCACTGTTGTGGAAAATGGTCGTGTCGTTGTTAAACCAGTACAAACACAACTTCAACAGGATTCTTGATTCAATATCAGCAATCGAGTTAGGTTGACCTACACTCTTGAGAAAACCCAGACGTCATAGCTTGCACTTGCGCGAATATTAAAAATTTTCATGAGCAACGAACAACTCAGCCTCTTTGAGGAGTCAAATTTTGACTCAAATGACCAAAAAGAGCTAATTCCCACAAACGCTAAAATTCCCATTCCTCCTGGAACCTATGCCAGTATCACTGAAGTTGCACAGCATTGCAACCAGTGTCACCGTTGTGGGTTGGGAGACACACGCACTCATGCCGTTGTTGGACGTGGCAATCTTAAAGCGCCAATCATGGTTGTGGGGGAAGCACCAGGTCAAAATGAAGACGAAACTGGGTTGCCATTTGTGGGAAAGGCAGGACAGTTGCTGGAGAAAATTTTGGCATCTGTTAACTTAGATACTGAAAAAGATATATTTATCAGTAATATCAACAAGTGTAGACCTCCAGGTAATCGGGTTCCCACCACTGAAGAAATGGAGGCTTGCAAACCTTACCTGTTGGAACAAATTCGCTTGGTTGATCCAAAAATCATTCTTTTGGCGGGCGCAACGGCTGTAAAAGGATTAACTGGTGAGAAACGCGCAATTACCAAAATTCGCGGACAGTGGATCGAGTGGGACGGGCGGTTGTGTATGCCGATTTTCCACCCGTCTTATTTACTACGTAACCAATCCCGTGAAGTCGGCAAGCCTAAATGGCTGATGTGGCAAGATGTACAAGCAGTGCGTGCCAAGTTTGATGAAATTCAGAACAACCACTAGCTGGCAAGCATCAGGTATTTTACCAAAAGTTTGGTAGAAAATCCGGAATGCGATCGCTTCACTTGGTAGCTAACTTTATTCCTACAAAAGTAAAACGCTCCCGGCACCTGAAACGCCCTTAACTTGGGGTATTCCTAAATTTGGGGCAAATGGTTGAGCGTGGAGTCACCTACTACTGCCAAGGAGAAAGCTTATGTTGGGGTTCCTCGGATTGTTTATAGTTGTGCTAGTGGTGCTAAGTATTGTACATGACAGCGGTTCCTCTGGAAGTGGTAAAAGCAAATCCCGTAACCGTTCTAGTGGAAGGAGCGACAGCGGTTCGTATGGTGGTGATACTGGAGGATATGACAGTAGCTGCAGCGACAGCGGTTGGTACGGTAGTGATGCTGGCGGATATGACAGCGGTAGCAGCTATGATGGCGGCGGTTGCGACAGTGGAGGATTTGATGGCGGTGGTGGCGGCGGTTGTGATGGTGGGGGCGGGGGAGATTAGCTTCCCAAATTCCCAGAACGCATACGCACGCTTCCCGCTTGACAATCTCGCAACCAAGCATTAATTGCTTGAGCAATGTCACCATTACTACTATCGCGTGGTGGTGTAGGCGGCTGGTTCTTAGGATGCAAACCAGTTTGGGAATACATCATCACAAAACGCCAATCACTCTTTGTTTTTGTTAAAAACAACCAGTGGAATTGCTGCAATGGAACTGCTTTGCCTGCGGTGTACTGTCGCTCTAAAGTCGTAAAAAAGACTTGTTCGACTCCAACTGACGCCGTTTTCAGTGAATCTGTGGTGTATCCGCTAGGGTTAAGAGGTAGCGGTGCAAACTCAGGTCTTCCCGCGACTACCATATAACTGTAAACGTCAGTTGCTCTGCTTAAACGACGGGCGCGTTGACTGGCGCGATTGGCATAACTCGGTAAATCTCGCAACAGCCCAGTTGTTAAAGCTTCTAGATTTTGGTTACCGCAAGAAGACTTCTTCCCACCAACGGTTTCCCTCTGGGCGTGTGGGGAGGGGTTAGGGGTGAGTTTCTTCGCTTGTACTGAGGTATCCACAGCATTTGATATTAATAGCCAGAAGCCACAACAAAAAAGACACAAGCTTTTATTTTTCTTTTTGACTGCTGACTTCATGTCACTAATTCTTCAATAATCCTCTTCCAAGCTAACTCTGGATTGGGATCTGCGGTGATGGGACGCCCAATAACGAGGTAATTTGCTCCTGCTTTGAAGGCTTGTGCAGGAGTGAGCGATCGCGCTTGATCACCTTTGTCTGCCCAAGTTGGACGTATCCCCGGACAAACCAGCAAAAAATCATCTCCACTCGTTTGTCGCAATTGTGCTACTTCTTGGGGTGAGCAAACCGCCCCATCCAAACCCATCTCTTGAGCCATCAGAGCCATCTGTTGAGCATATTCTGGTAATTCTAGGGGAATTTTCAAATCAAACGCTAGCTGCCTGGAAGAAATACTTGTCAACAGGGTAATGGCAATTAACTTCGGCGGTTTCACACCTGCATCTGTTGCTCCTACATATGCCGCCTCAGTGGCTGCTTTCAAGGCATCTTTACCAGATGAAGCATGAATTGTCAGCAAATCAACACCGTAACGAGCAGCCGCACGACAAGCACCAGCAACGGTGTTGGGGATGTCATGAAACTTCAAATCCAGGAAAATACGTTTTTGCCGAGATTTTAGCACCTCCAGAATTTTTGGTCCTGTGCTTGTAAATAACTCCAAGCCAACTTTCCAGAAAGTGACACACTCAAGCCGTTCGATCAGGGCGATCGCCGCCTGCTCATCTGGTACATCTAGAGGTACGATAATTCGCTCTTTTATATTCATTAACCCTCTGGCAAAAGTCAAGAGTAATAAAAATCAAACCACAGATTAACACTCATGGAACACTAGTTAATTATCTGTGTCCCATGAGTGTCCATCTGTGGTTCTAAATATCTTTTTATGACTTTTTAACACAACTGGAGAGTGGAGTGTAGAGGCGCAGTGCCCTGTGCCCCCACTTCATTAAGGTATCAGTCGGACAAACTTATTTTTCCCCAGTTGCAAAACTCGTCCGTGCAATTCACTCTTGTCAGCAAAAGTGGTGTCAACATCGGTGATGCGATCGCCATCAAGGCGCACTCCACCTTCTTGAATTTTCCGCCTACCTTCCCCACTACTTTTACACAAGCCACTTGCATTCAGAAGGTATGCTAGCTTAGCGGGAAACTGGACGAGCGCCAAGGAAAATTCTGGAACGTCACCCGCCTCAATGTCCTTAACAGCTTGTTCCCCATGATACTGTTTGACGATTTCCTGTGCTAGGAGTTTTTGGCGATCGCGTGGATTTTCTGGCAGTTTCTCTAATGGTAAATCAGTAAGCAGTGTAAAATACTCCTTCAGGAGATGGTCTGGAACTTGCTGCAGCTTTTGATATTTCTGGGTTGGATGTTCTGATAAACCCACATAATTACTTAGAGATTTGGACATTTTTTGTACACCATCCAAACCAATCAAAATTGGTAGCAGCAGCCCATACTGCGGTTTTTGCCCAAAATGGCGCTGTAAATCACGCCCTACGGCAATGTTAAACTTTTGATCAGTCCCTCCTAATTCCACATCTGCTTCAACGGCGACAGAATCATAGCCTTGCATCAGCGGGTACAGGAACTCATGAAGGAAAATAGGATTCTCTTTTTTATAGCGTTCCGCGAAGCCCTCTTTAGCCAGCATCTGCCCCACTGTCATTGTGGAGAGTAACTCTAAAATTTTGCCCAAGTCTAGCTTAGACAGCCATTCGGAGTTGTAACGCACCTCCAACCTACCTGGTGTATCAAAATCCAAAATAGATCGCATTTGGTCAAGATAAGTTTGAGCGTTTTTCGCCACCTCTTGTTCTGAAAGTTGGCGACGTACCTCAGATTTGCCTGTCGGATCGCCAATGCGAGCTGTAAAATCACCAATAATAAGTACTGCTGTATGACCCGCATCTTGAAACGCTCGCAGTTTTCGCACTGGTATGGTATGACCGAGATGAATATCCGCACCTGTCGGATCAATTCCTAATTTAACCCTTAAAGGTCGATCAGTTATTGTCAAACGCTTTTCTAGACTTTCAATTTCACTTTCAGAATCAGTAGGTTGTGGGAAAATTTCAACAACACCACGACGCAACCAAGAAAAATCTTGGGTCATACTACTAGGAGATTGACTGTTTACGCTTTGCACTATCAAAGTAGGATTGATTATGGTCACTGACAATTTGTATTACTCAAAGTCTTCTGCCAAACTAATATAATTACAAAAAATTAGCCGCCTTGCTTCACCAAGACATTACACTTATATTTACAAGTGAGG
Organism: Kalymmatonema hyalinum WJT4-NPBG1; assembly: GCA_019359075.1. Classification (GTDB taxonomy): domain Bacteria; phylum Cyanobacteriota; class Cyanobacteriia; order Cyanobacteriales; family Nostocaceae; genus Kalymmatonema; species Kalymmatonema hyalinum. Next base: position 26,919 of record JAHHIB010000026.1, on the reverse strand, counting down.
AAGTGAAATCGCCGTGTCGTCCAGAACTTTTGAAAATAAGCAGCCCCAACCTCAGCCAGCTGCGTCGGGTTTTGAGTTTTTCAAAGGAGTAGGTCAGGTAGCTGGCGGTACTCTACTATCCGTCACTATGCTGGCAAGTTCTATTGTAGCGGGAGGACTGGTTGGCTTAGCCGTTAGTTTCCGCAATTTGCCAGATGTTAGACAGTTACGCAGCTTCTTGCCATCAGAAACGACTTATATCTTTGACCTCAAGGGCAAACTGTTGACAAGTATTCACGGAGAAGCCAACCGTGAAGTCGTATCATTAGATAGAATTTCTCCAGACCTGAAGCGGGCAGTACTGGCGAGTGAAGACAGTGACTTTTATTATCACCACGGCATTAATCCTAAAGGCGTTGGACGTGCAGTAGTCACCAACTGGTCAGCAGGTGGCGTGCGTGAGGGTGGTTCAACCATTACCATGCAGTTGGTAAAAAACCTTTTCTTGTCTCACAAACGTGCCGTTACCCGTAAGATAGCAGAGGGAGTACTGGCAATTCGCTTGGAGCAAATTCTCAGCAAAGACCAAATTTTGGAAATGTACCTCAACCAAGTTTATTGGGGTCATAACAACTATGGCGTACAAACAGCAGCACGCAGTTACTTCAACAAGTCTGCCGAAAATTTAACCTTGGCTGAGTCGGCGATGATGGCTGCTTTGATCCAAGCCCCAGAAGAATATAGCCCGTTTGTCAATATGAACAAGGCAAAAGAGCAGCAGAAAATAGTTTTGGGGCGGATGAAGGATTTGGGCTGGATCACCCAACAAGACTACGATAACGCCCTCAAACAACCAATCAAACTCGGTAAGATTAGGTCATTCCAAGGGAGCGCCTTACCTTATGTGACAAACGCCGTAGCCCAAGAAATAGCGAAAAAATTTGGTCGTGAAGCGCTGCTCAAGGGTGGTATGCGAATTCAAACTACAGTAGATACCGACTTCCAACGGATGGCGGAAAGCACTGTCAGTAAGTGGCATAATAGACTACGCGGGCAAGGGTTATCTAAGAACCAAATTGCTCTAGTTGCAGTTGACCCCCGCACCCATTTTGTCAAAGCACTGGTGGGTGGTGTAGATCCTAAAACCAGCGAATTCAACCGCGCAACTCAAGCTTTTCGCCAACCTGGCTCTGCTTTTAAGCCGTTTGTTTACTACGCTGCCTTTGCAACTGGTAAGTATGGACCAGAGTCAACAGTGTACGATAGCCCCGTGAGCTATCGAGATGGTGACGGTTGGTACCACCCGCGAAACTACGATAGTAGCTATGGGGGAGCAATGTCAATTCGTACCGCTCTCAAGCTATCTCGAAATATTCCTGTCATTAAGCTAGGCAAGGCTGTAGGGATGAATAAGGTTGTTGAAACCTGCCGCACCTTGGGTATTATGAGTCCGATGGAACCCGTGACTTCTCTACCTTTAGGTGCTATTGGTATGACACCGTTGGAAATGGCAGGTGCTTATGCGACCTTTGCTAATTATGGCTGGCAGTCGCCAACGACGATTATTGCTCGTGTGACTGATAGTAATGGCAACGTGTTGCTTGACAACACACCCAAACCGCAGCAAGTTCTCGATCCTTGGGCGTCAGCAGCAGTTGTTGATACAATGCGCTCTGTCATTAATGATGGTACTGGTAAAAATGCTGCAATAGACCGCCCAGCAGCAGGTAAGACAGGAACAACTTCCTCCGAAAAGGATATTTGGTTTGTTGGTACTGTACCCCAATTAACAACTGCTGTTTGGGTAGGTCGGGACGACAACAGAACTTTGGCAAGCGGTGCGACGGGCGGCACTATGGTTGCTCCTATCTGGCGCGATTTTATGTTGAGAGCGCTTAAGGGTGTACCTGTAGAGAAGTTTAAGTCGCCTTATCAGTTTTCTCGCCCAAAATCAAATTAGGATTAGAAATTAGGAGTTCTGAATCAACTCAGAACTCCTAACTCAAAACTCTTGTGTTATGATTGTTTTTCCAGTTCACCTTTCATCCGCTGTAGGGTGAGGTGCATTTGCTCAAACATTTGTTGGGGAGTTACACCAAACTGACTCAACTGAGTCTTGAGCTGCTGTATGGTCATTTGCGCCATGAAATCTTCTGATAGCTCAAAACGCTTCATAAAGATACGATACCGCTCTATCATGGCTTCCATCTGCTCAATAAACAGTTTTTTGCCCTCCCGGTCAAATTTGCCGTAGTTGCCGCCAAGTGTTATCAGTGCTTGATAGTCCTCAAACAATTCCTTGGCTTCTTGCTGAACTATGTCAGAATCAAAAAATCCCATTTTGCCTACACTCCACTGAGGGGCGACACTCAGTAGCTTTCTTAGTTGATGCCTGTTACTTTATTCTAGTCTAGAGAGATAATCTAGAAAACTAGCTTCGGTTTGAGTACGGTTTTTTACCGCAATTTCAACACTTGACCCTCGCCGCACTCAAATTCACGCATTCAAAGTATGCCCTATGCCTGCGGTACGCGGCTTGGGCTAACGTGCCCGCAAGGCATACAAGATTCAAAAAAGAAAGAAATAATGAACCACAGATGGACACTCATGGGACACAGATAAATAATTACTTCATATTTATTTATAAATGGCGATGCAGTGGCTGATCAACTCGCTCATCGCTCATAGCTTAGGAATAGAATAGATTCAGATATTGGGTTTCGGCTAGGATATCAGCAATGCTGAATTTATTATGGTGCTTTAATTATGTTTAATCAGCGAAAAAGCCGAAGCGTTGCCGCGATTTTAGCTTTTTCCGGTACGCTGACAATTTCCGGATTACATAAATTTTATCTAGGACAGCCGCTGTGGGGTCTTTTATATGTGTTGCTTTCCTGGACACCCATTCCTAAGGTAGCAAGCGCGATTGAAGGAGTTTGGTTTTTAGCTCAAGACGAAGAAGGTTTTGACCGTAATTTTAATTTAGGTAAACCAGCTATCAAAAACTCACACTCGGCTAGCAATCAAGTAGCAGCAATTGCTCAAGCCTTGCGGGAGTTAGAAAGTTTGCGCCAAGATGGACTCCTAAGTGAGTATGAATTTGAGCAAAAGCGCCGCCAGTTGCTAGAGTGAATTTCTTAAAACAAGCAACACTATGAAAAATTGGCTACCTTTAAACCCTAAGTTGCAAAAACTACGCTCCAAGCTGCTTAACGACCCCTACTACCGACTACAATCAGGGGAAGAAATTGCGATCGCCGCCGAACTGGGTATCCAGATTGATGCCAATCAAGCGACTGTTGATGATTGGTTGCGTCTACCGGGGTTATCAATTCATCAAGCGCGATCGCTTGTGGAACTTTCTCGTGCTGGTGTTAAATTTTACTGCATTGAAGATATTGCCGCAGCCTTAAGTCTGCCAGTACATAGGCTAGAGCCACTCAAGCCAATTCTGAATTTTAGTTATTACGACTCGGAATCTTTAGTTCTTTCCAGTAATATAGTAAACCCTAACACGGCAACAGTTGAGGCTTTGGCAAATGTGCCATTGATTGATTTGTCCGTAGCCCAAGCAGTGGTGGATAACCGCATATCAGCTGGTCCTTACCGGAACTTGGCTGATTTTCAGCAAAGGTTAAACTTACCTGGTGATGCGATCGCTCAGCTTATGTACTATCTCCGGTTTTAATCGACAGACGTAGCATGTGAGTCCAGCGCTGCGGGAGGGTTTCCCTCCGCAGGCGACTGGCGAACCCGAAGGGCTACGTCTCTACAATCAAATAAGCCCAATTCTATTAAAAGGCCAAAAGCGAAACACTGCTCGACCAATAATATTTTCTTTGGGTAAAAACCCCCAGTAGCGGGAGTCGTTACTATCGTTGCGGTTATCTCCCATAACAAACAATTGGTTAGGGGGAACTTGCCGCCCGGACATTGGTAAAATTGGTGGTTCAGCTATATAGTCTTCTTGTATTGGTTGCCCGTCAATGTAAACTTTGCCATTGGCAACGCTGACTGTCTTGCCAGGCGTGCCAATAACACGCTTAATGAAAGCTTGGTCTTTGGGATACCCCCGATGTTGCAGTTCCTCTGGTGGCTGAAAAACAACGATATCGCCTAAGTGTGGGGAACCAGAAAGATAGGAGATTTTTTCCACGACCAGGCGATCGCCCTTATGCAAGGTTGGCAGCATTGAATCTGAAGGGATGTAGCGCGGTTCAGCAACAAAAGTCCTAATCAACAGTGCCAAACATAAGGCGATCGCAATCAGAATGAGATTTTCCTGTAAACTTCGCCATCCTCGCGACGACACAGAAGATTCTTTAGCATCACTTTCTTGATGAGTCATAGAAACGAAAAGTCCGATTAATAAATTAGACGAATCCTTGATTATTTTGACGCTAAAAGGACCTTTACAAGCAAGAGAGCTTTTGCTTGTCGCCATTTTGACAAAAAAATTACTTAGGCAGTTGCTAATAATAGCCTTTACAAAAAAACCTCTTAATATTTTTTGAGAAACTCCAGAATTTGTTTCCCTTTAAAATCTTTAGCAAGTTGGCGCAAATGGGTAGCAAACGGTACCCATCGTTGCTCTAGCTCCTCTAATTTTGCCGCTCGTTGTGTAATGCCTCTTAAGTCCCCCCTCATCGCCAAATCAACCAAGACTGCAAGTTCCTCTGCTGGTGGAGCCACAAATGATACCTGAGAAGCCAGCCGCGTGGGGAGGTTCCCAACCTTGAATGTAGTGGCGTTCCGGAGTTGTACCTTGCTGTGTTGTTCCTCATAAACCCATTCCAACCCCAAGTGAATCCGTAATCTTTCTAAAAGCTCCGCTTTTTGGATTGGTTTTGCGAGAAAATCATCGCAACCAACTTCTCGGCTTTGCTGCCGATCCAACTCAAAAACGCTAGCTGAGACGGCAATCACGACCACTTCCTTGAAGTCTGGTAACATCCTGAGGCGACGGGTGGCTTCAAAGCCGTCCATCCCACTCATAACCAAATCCATTAAAATCACATCTGGCTTAAATTCACGCGCTTTGTTTAGACCCTCTAAGCCATCTGCCGCTTCCACAACTTCAAAACCTAAAGGCTGTAGTAAATTAACTAAGACAGAGCGATTTGCCGGTTTATCATCTACTACCAAAACTTTTCGTTTAGAGCCAACAAAAGTAATAATGTTAGGTTCATCAAGACTGTTGGTATCACTTGGTTGGAAAATCTCAGGTAAAGTCAAATCGAGCCAAAAAACGCTTCCTTTACCTAAAGTACTCTTCACCTTTAGTTCGCCACCCATGATTTGAACTAATTGACGGCTAATTGCCAATCCCAATCCTGTGCCTTCAATTTTACGGCTATCCTCACCCACCTGCTTGAAAGGCAAAAATATTTCTTCTAATTGCTCAGGTGCAATTCCAATACCTGTATCTTCTACTTGAAAACGAAGTTTCTCCTTGTGATAACCCACTTTTAAAGTTATACTACCTTTTTCTGTAAACTTAACTGCATTGCTAAGTAAATTCATCAAGACTTGACGCAACCGTTTTTCATCTGCTTGAATGACTCTTGGTAGTGGGAAAAGAGTTTTGTAAATTAATGGAACTCCCTTTTGTTCGGCATGGATGCGACAAATTTCGGCAATACTTTCAAGAAATTGAGGAAAATGAAATTCTTTTGGATAAACTTCCATTTTCCGAGCTTCGATTTTGGAGAGGTCTAAAATATCGTTAATTAGCGTTAGTAAGTGTTCGCCACACTGATGAATGATGTCTATACCATTCTTTTGGTGAGCGGTTAAAGTTTTATCTTTCTGAAAGATTTGAGTATAACCCAAAATTCCATTCAGCGGCGTGCGGAGTTCATGACTCATGTTAGCTAGGAATTCGCTCTTAGCACGGTTGGCGGCGTTCGCTGCTTCTTCTGCTTGCTGGCGTTCTCTTCGGGCAGCTTCGCTAATGCAAATTTCCTGTTGGAGTTGCAAATTTTTATCTTGTAGCTCTAATGTTCGCTCTTCTACTTTCGCTGCCAGAGTCCGATTATATTCCTCTAAGTCATTATAGAGACGCGCATTTTGAATTGAGATTGCTGCTTGAGAAGATAAAAGTTGTAAAACTTCCAATCGCTCCGGCGTAAATGCTCCAATGGTCAAGTTATTTTCTAAGTAAAGAATGCCAATAAGTTTACCTTGATGAACAATTGGCATACATAAAATAGATTTTGGTTTTCTATTGATGATATAGCTATCTGTCGTAAAGGATTCCTCACCAGTCGCATCGTTCAGTACGACATTTTCCTGAGTTCGATGCACGTAATTTATCACAGATATCGGTAGCTGCTGACTGAATTCTAGAGGTGTCTGCTGCACGCTTATGTCACTTTGTCCGACACTTCCTGAAGCTTCTATGAATAACACCCCTGCTTTTTCTAAAATTAAAAATCCAGTTTCTGCACCAGCATTTTCAATAACAATTTGCATCATTTTTGCCAGCAATTTCTCCAGAAGAATTTCGCTAGCCAGAGCTTGCGAAGCTTTCATAACTGTAGCGAAATCCAGAAAAATGGGACTAGCTTTAGTTGTAGAGTTAATTGTCTGATCTATCTTTATAGATTTGGTTTTTTGGTTTGATATTTGGGAAAAATTGTCAGGATATCTTATTTCCAACTCTCTAACTTTTCCTGTTGCTCCCCAACGAAGATATCCATAGTAAGCATCAGTCAAATAGGTCTGAGCTACCTTTTCTCTGCCATGCTCAAAATAAAACTTTGCTGCCAGTTCATTTGCTAGCGCTTCTTCCTGGATGTATCCCTGCTCCTTAGCGAGCGCAATGGCTCGGTCATAACACTCCATCGCTTGCCAATATTGACCCAATACCCGCGCTTTCTCTGCCTCCACAAGCTCGTACTTATGCTGAAAATTCATTGGGGCATGTTCTGCCCATCTTTGCATCTTTTCCTGGTTCTTCATCACTCTACTCAACAGGTCTTCTTGTTGTGAGTGTGGTACTGATGGATATATCGCTAGTTGTGCTAAAGAATCATAGAAATGGAAAAACGGCACAGTTAACCACCCTATTACCCCGTCTAAATAGTGTTGGGCTTTAGTTGCATTTTCTGCAGCTTGAGAAAACTCACCAAATAGGTAACAGAGGATTAATTTATTAAGAAATACATAGTGAGCTACTGTGCGCTCATTGAATTGAATGTGAAGTGGTAGGAATTGATCTTCATTGTAAACTTCACCAACTAAACGGCAAGGATTTTCAGCCAATCCTATTAAGTTCAAAACTGCCTGATGAAATATTTGATGCCACTTTAAGGCAGTTTCTTGATTAACTTGAGCGATCGCCTTACTATATTGCGCCATTTCCTGTTCCAGGCTTTTTAACTCCGAACCGCTCCAATAGGAATATTGACACTTATTACTTGCTGAATATCCAGTATGTACTAAATCTCCATATTCCAATCCACTGGAGTAAGCATCTTCTAAAAGTGGTAAAGTCTCTCTAATATGATATTTCCAATGTATGATGAATGTTGAAACCTTAAATAAGACCTGGCTTCTCACCTCACGAGCATCTAAACGGTCTAATAAATTTAAAGCCAATTTTCCAAATTTATAACTTGTTTCAATATCTTGTAATAATCCGCTGAAAACCACTCCATAATCAGCAAAACCGCAAGCTGACAAAGGAGTATTTCCATATTGAATAGATAAATTGACTTGCTGGCAAGCCATCAGGATAAAGAGTGCAGGTGCACATTGATAGGCAGCAGGAACTAAACTTACTATCAGCCGAAGGGCTGCTAGCTTGTTCGTATCTGTCATTGGCGGTAAATTAATTAAATCTTCTATTCCTTTACCTGCTATATTTGCTGTTGTTTCCTCAATAGCTTGCTGGATATCTAATGGAGTTGGTGATTCTGCAACTTCTACTCCCAGTATTTTCAAAACTTGCAGACCAAGCTTCACCGCTTCGAGTAGTTTTCTTTGCACTTGACGAGTTTTGATTCGCAACTCATAAACTTTCACTTTGTCTAGCTGTCTTTTGGCTTGTTGCAACACGACGTCAGCTAGTTGCTCCATTTGCTCAAAGTCACCACTGAGAAATGCCGCTTCTGCTGCTTCCTGATGTAGAGCTAATGTCAGTTCATATTGCTGATGCCAGCTAGAATCTGTCAACAGGCTCAAACCCACGTTTAGATAGCGGATAGCAGACTCATATGCCGTCGCTACTTTTGCTTTCTGACCTGCTAGGAGATTGAGTTCAGCTAGCTCATATTTTTCTGATTCTGAAGTGAGTAAGTCGGTGCCAAAATTCAGTTGGTTGAGCAAAGCAAAGATATTTTCTTTTCGTTCTTCAAACGTATTATTTTGTAGTAGTAATTGACCAATTTTTAGATGGGTTTCTTTTTTCTGCAAATCTGGAATGAGAGAATAAGATGCTTGTTGCACCCGGTCATGCAAAAACTTATATGCAATTGTTTGCTGTCTTTTATGAGTTACCAGTTGTTCATTTTGCTGAACACTACTCACCAGAGGAATTTTGTAGAACTCGTTCAGAGGCAAAACTAATCCTGCCTGCAAAGATTCCCACAAATCTGCTGCTGTTTCTGACCAAGATTTTTCATTAACAATACTGAGAACATCTAAGGTAAATTTATCTCCAATACAAGCAGCTAACTTTAAGATATTCTGCGTTGTTGGCGACAGCTTCTGAATCTGGCTGACCATTAATTCAACAACATTATCGGTGATATCAATGCCGCCAATCAGTTCAATATCCCATTGCCAGCAACCTTCACTGAAATTGAATGACAACAGGTTTTCCTGGTTGAGGGATTTGAGCAGTTGAATTAAGAAGAAGGGATTTCCCTGAGTTTTGTTAAACAGTATCTCAGCGAGTGGCTTTGAATTGTCTGTGTCAGAGCGAAGGGTTTCGCTTACTAATTGGTTGACATGAGTGATATGCAAAGGCTGAAGGACAATATTGTTGATCGTTGCACCATTAGATTGAATCTCCTGCAAAGTCAACATTAATGGATGAGTCGCACTCACTTCGTTATCTCGATATGCTCCAATCAGCAACAAATATTGACTATCTGAGTCACAAGCAAGCAACTGAATCAACTTTAGGGAAGCTAAATCTGCCCATTGTAAGTCGTCTAGGAAAAGTACTAGGGGATGTTCAGGTTTACTAAATACATGAATAAATTTTTGAAACAGCCGATGAAATCGGTTTTGAGATTCAGTTGGTCCCAATTGAGCAACATCTGGCTGAGAACCAATAATTCTTTCAACTTCCGGAATAACATCAATAATGACCTGACCATTCGAGCCTAATGCTTCTAAGAGTTTTGTTTTCAAAAGCGCGATGCTGTCAATACTTTCCATAAGTAGTTGCCGCATCAATTCCTGAAAAGCTTGAATCAAGGAAGCATAAGGAATATTCCGTTTCAATTGGTCAAACTTACCGGAAATAAAATAACCACGCTGGCGGATAATGGGTTTATGAACTTCATTCACTAACGAGGATTTTCCAATACCTGAGTAACCACTCACTAACATGATCTCTACCCCCCTATATCCCCCCTTAGCAAGGGGGGATATAGGGGGGTTTGCCACTCGTTCAAAGGCACCTATTAGGGTGGCAACTTCTTTTTTGCGACCATAAAGTTTTTGCGGAATGAGAAACTGGCTGTATAAATCAAGCTGACCGATTATGAAATCTTCAATTTTGCCAGTTGCTTGCAGTTTTCTAAGACATTCTTCTAAATCGGCTTTTAGTCCCAAAGCACTTTGATATCTCTCTTCAGCAGTCTTGGCTAATAATTTCATGACAATATCAGAAACCGCTTGGGGAATCTCTGGATTTACTTCTTTGGGCGATGCTGGTGTTTTAGCAATATGGCAGTGAATTAATTCCAAAGGGTCGGTAGCTTGAAAAGGTAGCCGCCCTGTTAGTATTTCATAGAAAGTTATGCCTAAGGAGTAAAAGTCAGTTCGGTAATCAATTGAACGGTTCATCCTCCCAGTTTGTTCTGGTGACATATAGGCGAGGGTGCCTTCTAGCAAAGTCGGATTACTGACTGTCTGATTTTCACTCGATAGACGCGATGCAATGCTAAAGTCTATAATTTCAGCTTGACCTATTTTCGGATTAATAAGAATATTCTGGGGTTTGATATCTTTATGAATAATATTTTTTTGATGTATTTGAGCAAGCGTTGAAGATAATTGAATAGCAATTTGTAAAAAATTGCTTAACTCAAGAGCTTGAGCGATGATAAAATATTCTAGAGTTTCTCCCCCAAAATCTGACAAAATTAGCGCCAGACCATTTTGATAGGTTTCCAATGATAAGGGTTTAACAATTCCTTCTATCTCTAAGACTTGAAGTATTTGATATTCATGTCTTAATCGGGTGATTTGTTCTAGGGTGGGATACTCAAATTTCAGAGTTTTAATAATCACTGAGGTTTGGTCTGACTCTCTCACAGCACGATAAACACAGCTCGTGGTACTGTCATAAATGACCTTGATGAGGTTGTAACCGCCAATGGTGATACTCATTGTTGTCTTTTCGCAGATGTAAGGTTAAGACACAGTAAGCTAATGGCTTTCGCATCTATATTTAGTTATATTTCTGTTTAACTTTGAAAATAAGATCATAAGATTAATTGTTTACATATGTATTGGTTGTAGTCTAATTGATTTCATTGAAAGTAAAGTGATATCAAGTCCGCTTCATAACTTATAATTCCTGCTTTACCTCACCCCAACCCCCTTCGCTGAATTCAAAATATGGCACAAGAAAAGCGGCACGGGCTAACGCTGCCCTATCAAAATTCACGCGTTCAAAATCAAGAATAAGAATCTTTTGTTTGAACGCGTGAATTTCTAATGCGTGAATTTGAGCGTGATTGTGTGGAGAGGGGAAGGGAGGCGGGTGAGGTTCTTCGTTTTTTATAAGTGTTCATCAGGGCATCATATGACGTAATCAAAATTCAACGACTCTTAAGTGATTGCTTATAGCTAAAACTAGGGCTTGTTGAAAACAAGCGTTTGCGTTGTCATTAGTTCACGAATTTCGGAGGGGCAACCTAACGACAAAAGTTGTACCCCGACAGACCTCACTTTCAAAACTGATCGTGCCTCCATGCATCTCGACGCATTGCTTAACAATTGCCAGCCCCAATCCTGTACCTGGAATATTCGCAACGTTACGTGCGCGTTGGAAAGGTTCAAAAAGCTTTGCCTGAGATTCTTTTGGAATTCCAACTCCTTGGTCTTGTACCTGGAAACAAATGTTTTTTTCCTCCCAAGACAGGGTTAGCGATACTATGCCACCTTCTGGAGAGTACTTAATGGCATTAGAAAGCAGATTATTCAGTAAATGCCAAAGGAGTTTTTCATCGAGATAGGCAATACGTTGCTCGCCTATAACTGACAATTGCATCTCATGTTTCTCTCCTACTGCCAAATCTAAGGCTTCAACTTGTTCTTGACAGAATGTGACAACATCCATTAGTGCAGGATTGCATTGAATTGCGCCGGATTCAGCCTGCCCTAGTGTTAGGATGTCATCCAATAGATCAATTAAACTATCGGTGGCAGATTGAATGCGATCGATGTGCTTTTGTATTTTCTCTTTTGGCAGTTGGTTGCTGTAGTGTTTGAGTATTTCAGAACCCAACCTAATTGTCGTGAGAGGATTGCGAAATTCATGAGCCGCCATGTAGAGGTATTGAGATTTCATCTGAGATTGGTACTGGGCAATTTGCTTATCTGCTTGAGCTATAGACAACGCCTTTTGTACCTCAAAGTGTGCCTGATAGCGTCCGAGAGCAATTTCAATTGTGGTAGAAAGTATCTTTTCATCAAAAGGCTTTAAAATATAGCCAAAAGGCTGCGTGGCTTTGACTCGTTCTAGAGTTGCTCGATCTGCATTGGCAGTAAGGTAGACGACAGGTACATGGAAACGAGATTGAATCTTAAATGAAGCTTCGACTCCGTCCATCTCTCCCGCAAGCCTGATATCCATTAACACTAAGTTGGGTTGAAGCAATTCCACCATGAGAATGGCTTCTTCTCCCGTTGCGACGAGAGCAGGAACAACATATCCTAGATATTCCAGTGTTTCTCTCAAATCATCAGCAACAAGCTGTTCGTCTTCAACAACCAAGATTTTTATCGGAACCATAATTCATTTTCTGATGCAAGCAAGGAGTTTTAAGGTTTTAAAGCCCTGGGAAAGGTGATATGGAATGTGGTACCGCGATCGCCCTCAAGGAGTATGTTACCTTTAAGTTGTTTTGTTAAGTTATGTACTATTCTTAAACCCAAAGAGTTGGTATTTTGCCAATCTAGAGTTTCTGGAATGCCAATACCACTATCGCCTACTGTTAGCGTAATGGTCTTATCAGTCTCTGGCATAAGACGAATAATGATTTCGCCACTTTTGTCGTTGGGAAAAGCGTACTTGAGAGAGTTGGAAACCAGTTCGTTGATAAGCAGCCCGCAAGGAATAGCAGTATCGAGACTAAGCTTAATTCCATTGGTTTCAATCTTCAGGGCAATCGTCTTTTGGCTCATCCCATAGGAGCGCAAAAGGTTGTTCGTCAAGCTGTGGATGTATTGACCAAAGTCTATTTGGGAGAGTTCGGGCGACTGATACAAATGTTCATGAATCAGTGCCATAGATTGCACTCTATTTTGAGACTCTTGAAATAAGATCATAGTACCTTGATCTTGAGCACGTCGGGACTGCATTCGTAATAAGCTGGAAATAATTTGCAGGTTATTTTTGACGCGATGGTGAATTTCCTTCAGCAGAGTCTCTTTTTCCTCTAATGAATGCTGAAGTTGTTCTACTGTCCGCTTGCGTTCGCGCAGCGCGGCGTGCCGTTCGCTAATATCGCTTACCCGTACCAGCCTATGAACTTTACCAGCAACACTAATTTGTTTGGAAGCTAAATGACCCCAAAATAAATTGCCTTTGCGGGTAACGTATTCAATTTCTTGACTCCAAAAGCCTTTGATTTTAATTTCTTCTAGGATTTTCTCTGTCTCTTCGGCAGTGAACTGATATCTTTGTAATGTGCTGCCGCGAATATTAATTAGTTCCTCTTTGCTAGAGGCTTCAAACAACTCAATAGCACGGCGATTACAATCAATGATCAAAAGAGTGTCAGCATCTACCAGGAAAATAGCATCTGCTGATTCATTAAAGATAGCTTCTCGTAAATCGCGATTACGAATAAGCTCTAATTCAGCCTGTTTGCGTTCGCTAATATCTTGGGTAATTCCAATACCACCAATGATTTTTCCTTGGGTATCCCGTACCAAAGCTGTTGAAAGACTAATGTCAACTATCGAACCATCTTTCCTGAGGCGATGAGTTTCCACTTGGGTTAATCCCTCACCAGCAAGGGTTTGGTGCAGAAATTCGAGAAACTTTTCCTGTTCTTTTGGGGAAATCATTGGTAATGGCTTGCCAAGGACTTCCTGAGCATCCCAACCCAAGATACGCTCGCACATCGGGTTCCAGAGGACAACATTACCGTCAGGAGCAACTAAATCAATCCCTACTGGCGCAGATTGAATAATTGCCTGGAGTAAGGCGTTAGTTTCTCGAAGTTCTGCTTCTCTAATTTTGCGTTCGGTAATATCTTCAGCCAAACCGACGACACGTTGAACTTCAAGAGCGTCATCTCGAACATAAAAACTTCTGGTACAAATCCAACGAATCTCTCCATCAGCTCGGATGATTCGATATTCGTGTTTGAAACCTTCAATATTTATACTTCTGTTGACATCCTGCAAGACAGTATCTTTGTCATCAGGATGGACAAGCTCAAACCAAGATGCAGGGTTTTGATACAGACTGGAGCTGGAACAACCCCAAATCTCTTCGTAAGCTGGGCTGATATAAATTAGTTCGCTCAAGTCATGGTTGTAGACAAAGAAAACTTCGCGGATATTTTCTGCTAGTTGACGAAACTTCTGTTCACTTTGACGCAGTTCATCTTCTATGTGTTGACGTTGGGCAATCTCGCTGCGTAAGTTAGCATTTGCCTGCTCTAAATCACTGGTGCGCTGTATGACTCTTGCTTCCAACCCTTGATTGAGTTGACACAAGTCTTCTTCTGCTTGCTTGCGTTCTGTAATATCTTGTCCTTCTAATAGCAGCCAGACAACTTCCCCTGTATTATTAAGGATAGGCTTGAAGGAAAAATCAACAGTTCTCAAAACACATTGTCCGTTAGGTACTCTCACCTGACAGTGAGTACAAGAACCAAGAGCTGCTTGGGCGATCGCTTTTCGCAATCCTCTGTGCGCTTCTGGGACAATCTGACAACAGAACAACTCCCAGAAGAATTTGCCAATCGCAGCATCGTGTTTCTTGTTACAAAACTCTAAACATGCCTGGTTGAGTTCTAAAACTTTGCCATCTGGAGCTAATAACCCAATAAATTGAAAAGTCTGTTCAAAAATGGCACGGTATTTGCGTTCGCTTTGCTGTAATTGAACTGTGCGCTCTTGCACTTTCACTTCTAGCTGTGTATTGAGGTTTTGCAAATTTTGGTAAAGTTCTGCCTGTTGAATTGCAATCCCCAGTTGCACAGAAAGTTGCTCTAACAAATTTATTTCCCATGACTGCCATTGACGCGCAGCAGAACACTGGTGAGCCACTAGTAAACCCCAAACTGATTGCTCAGCTTCTTGGGATTGAGTAGTGCAAAAAATCGGGACAAACAAAATTGCCTTGACTTGAAATTGTTCTAGCATTTGAACATAGCAGTCAGACAATTTAGCTGCATATATATCATTAACCGCACCTGAGCGACGGTGATGATTGCTTGCTCTGATATTTTGAAAGCAGGTATCCTCAAATTTGGCATTGAGGCACGACTTCCACTTAGGCAAAACAGATTCTGCAATAATTGTGCCGCTCATATCTGGAGGACACTTGTAGACAAGCACCCGATCCGTTTTGAGAAAGTCACGGATTTCATCGACTGCTGTATTGAGAACAATTTCTAAGCTCAAGGATTGACGAATGCGCAGAGCAATTGTTGCAATTAAACGTTGCTGCTCTTGCTGATGTTCTAGCTGCTGCATGAGGCGCACTCGTTCCATAACCGTATAACAGGAACGATTGAGAGCTTGGCTTGTCAGTTTTCCCTTGACTAGATAATCCTGCGCGCCGCTTTTCATCGCCTCGACAGCAACGCTTTCATTTCCGTATCCCGTCAGCATGACTATTGGCAACAAGCTTCTACCAGTAGAAAGCTTTAATTCTTCAATAAATTCTAGCCCAGTTGCATCTGGTAGCATGAAATCGAGCAGGATGAGATCTGGCATCGAATGTTGGCAATGCTCAATCGCATCTGCTGCGGATTCAAATTCTACAAACTCATAAGTGTACTGGCGATGATCTGTGGTACTGCACTCTAAGTAGCGACGATATGCTGTGCGGTCTTCTACACAGTCATCGATAATAAAAATAGTGCGTTGGCTCTCCTTCATTACTATATAGAATTGGGAAGAACAGCTGTTTTAAACCAGTAATCTAAAAAAATTCGGATAGTTTTTCTCAAAGCTTCCACACCAATCGGTTTGAGCATATAGCAATTCACACCATATTGGTAACAAGTCTTAATATCTTTTGGGCTAGAGGAAGTGGTAAATACTACAATAGGAATACTTTTGAGTGCCTCATCCTGCTTGACCTGTTCAATCACCTCTCGCCCATCAGTTCCAGGCAGATTTAGGTCTATTAAAATGATGGCTGGACGAGGAGACGTGGCTGGATCGGCGTACTCGCCTTGGCGGTAGAGATAGTCTAAGGCATCGTCGCCATTGCAGGTACGGTACACTGGGTTGAAAAAAGCAGCTTCCCACAGCATGCGGCTAAATGCTGCAAAATCCTCGTCGCTGTCTTCCACCAACAAGATGGCTTTGTTGATATTGTGGGTATTGAGAACTGACTGAAGTAATGAGTCTTGCATATCTGTTTAACGTGGTAAGGTGAAATAGAAAATACTGCCCTGACCGTAAGTAGACTCGACCCAGATTTTACCATCGTGTCGTTCGATGATTTTCTTCACAATGGTCAAACCCGCACCCGTACCACCGCCATACTTGCCAGGAGCATGCAGCCGCTTAAAAATCCGAAAGATGGTTTCCAGATGTTTTTTACGAATGCCAATACCATTATCGCGGACGGAAAATGTCCAAAAAGGACTCGCATCCTGAGGTTGGTTTTGGGATTCTAAACATTCTACTTCTACCCATTTTTCATGGCTGTCATTATATTTGAAGCCATTACCAATTAAATTTGTTAAGACTTCCTCAAGTAAAACGCGATCGCCCCGAATCGTTGGCAAAGATTTGGGAATCCTGATATTAATATTGACATCGCCTAAACTCATGCGGAAGACTTCAGCAACATTCTTCACCAAATCGTTAAAGTCTATCAGCTGCATATTTAATTCCTGTCGTCCCAAACGGGAAAAATGCAGCAAGGAATTAATGATATCCTCCATGCGCTTTGTCAAGCGCACTAAAGTTTCTAACTTCGAGATTCCTTCTCCATCCAAAACATTGGCATAGTCTTCTAGCAAAAATGTTGAGTAGTTGTGAATGCCGCGTAATGGCTCTTTCAGATCATGAGAAGCAATGTACGAAAAAGCATCTAACTCGTTATTGCTGCGTTGTAACTCCAAATTGATAGCAGCCAGTTCATCAGCTTTGCGAAGAACAATCCCAACAATCGCACTTCTCAGTTCCATTGCTCCATCTATTTCGTACTGCTCCCAAGGTGAGGATGTACCGGATACAGTTTCTTTCCACAACTTAAACGACTGACGCGGGAAGATTGTTAAACTACCATCGGGTTCTATTTTTGTGGGCTTTTGAGGATTTCCTGCCCAACTCACCTGTTGCAATCTTTCTGGACGGAACCACAATACATAATTGTTGCTAATTCTGGTGATAGAAAGGGCTAACAAACCACTTGCGACTTCTTTAAACTCCATCGCTGGAGGATATTCCTGAGGTAAGGAATCGGTAACAAAAAGGTAGTTGTGAAATTTGTCTTTTAACCAGGCAACTAAGTCATGAATATCTGATTCTTTCGGTGTTTTACCAATCAGCATCAAATTACCATCAAGACATACTGCCGCACCTTCAGCGTTGACTAGTTTGAGCAAACTTGCTCTGTCTTGCACTAAGGCATCAGTTAAATCTTGCGCTCGTGCAACTGTATCTATAAATTTTGTTTGAATCGATTTTAACTGCAATTTTGAATCTAAATTTTCATTTTCTTCCTTAGAGATGAGTTCTAAAGACATCACCTTTCCTAAAAACTCACAGATTGTTCTGATTTCATAAGGAACAAATCGAGGAGTGTGATGATGGCAAGCAATTAAGCCCCATAGTTTATTGTTCTTTATAAGTGAAATTGACATGGAAGCTCGAGCACCCATGTTTTTCAGATATTCAATGTGAATCGCAGAAACGCTCCTCAAGACACTGAAAGTTAAATCGAGGGGAGGTAGGGGAGATGAGGGGGATGAGGAGGATGAGGGAGGTGGAGGGGAGATAATTGCTACAGGTTGATAGTTGACATCGGGAATCAAGCGCAGTGGATTGACAATATACAGATGTCTTGCTTGTTTGGGAATGTCAGTATCAGGGTAGTGTAAACCTAGGTAAGGCTCTAATTCCTCTAATTTATCTTCGGCAATCACCTCACCTGAACCACTGGTATCGAAGCGGTAAACCATGACTCGGTCAAACCCTGTGATTTTTCTTACTTCTGTCACAAGAATCGCACTTAATTCACTTAAGTTTGAAACCTGTTGGAGCTTAGTAAGTGTGCCGCGTGTCAAAGTGTAAAAGTTGACCAACCCGCTGACTGGTTCAAGATTTTCAAGATCACAGGGTTCTAGTTCTAGTATGAGATAGTTCTGCGGTGAACGGTGAATAACGCCATTAAACTCAGTCGGTTTCCCTTGAGCGCGAACCAAAAGTTTTAGGGGATTGAGATGTTCAAAATCTCCCTGAAGACAGCCATAAATAGCATTGAGATGAACTGGTTCAAGGAGAATAGATAAGTGCTGTCCTAACAAGTTTTCAGGTGGAATACCGAGTAAAGCCTCTGTATTATTGCTGATTTGGAGTATTGCCAAATCAGGTTCAGATAAAACCAAGAGAATACCGTGAGGTTGGATAGAGCCAGGAATGTGAATCGGCTCGCGATCGCAATTTGTTAAATTAACATTATGAGCAGTCATCACATCTTG
The DNA here is from genome assembly GCA_019359075.1 of Kalymmatonema hyalinum WJT4-NPBG1. GTDB lineage: Bacteria > Cyanobacteriota > Cyanobacteriia > Cyanobacteriales > Nostocaceae > Kalymmatonema > Kalymmatonema hyalinum. Next base: position 8,632 of record JAHHIB010000026.1, on the reverse strand, counting down.
GAAATTCATGGATAAGCTTTGTGTAGAGATTATGGATCTTTGGTTAAATGCACCTACTCAACAATTACTTTAAAATAGAAAAAATATACCTGCTTAAAAATTGTACATACCTTATTTATAACAAATTTTTATCATTATTAAGTTAGAAATTATCAAATTTGCAAGCCATAAATTCTGAGGAATATTTTTTAATTCTTAAAATTGAATAATAAGATTCCCGACTTCGGCGAAGTCGGGAATCTTAGCCAATGGATTTTCATAATCAAAAATTCAAAAATTTTTTCCACAGCGATACAGCTGATAGGGAACACCAACACGGTAGTGCTGCAAGGAATCTATGGTGCAAGTCATTTGCTGCGAAAGTGTGATCTGCTGTGGATAGTCTTTGCGTTTTCTACCTGGACCAACAACCCACAAATTAAGCTGAGTTGCAGTTGGCGTAGGAAGTTGTGAAAGTTTTTGCAAGACAGGAGCAAAGTCTGGTGATTGCTTGAAGAAAGCAACATTAGAAGAGGAGGATGAAGCGGATGAGGGAGATGAAGAAATTAATTTATCTTTCCCTACTTCGCGAAGTGGTTCGAGTGCTAAAGCGAAACTTAAGCCTAACGCCACATCTTGGTAATCTCTGTATCCCACCACCATCATCAGGGCAAGTGAGGGGTCTTGATTCATATTTTGCGCGACTTGCTCAGGTCCAAAAGGTTTTTGGAACACCAAGTTGGAAACAACAAAAACACAACTGAGAATACCGACAAGGAAAAGAATGAAGATTGAAGAATGAAGATTGAATATAGAAAACTTTATTATTTTTTCTTTCTTGTTCGTTTGAGCAAAACTTGCAGCAAGGAGAGCACAAAAGCTGGGATAATAAACAAAGTGATAACGGGGAATAGGAGTAATATCTTTGCCTAAGAAATAAGCAATGGCAAAAAATTCTAACAATACCCAAATCGAGAAACTTAAGAGAGTCAGTGTCGCTAAATGCGTTGATTTTGCACACCATAGCTGCCTTAACCCTTTGAAAGCTTGCCAACCCACCCATACACCAAACAACAGCATTAACAATCCACATATAACTGCAATTGGAAGGATCTGATTTTCTACAGGAAGAGAAATCACCATCAGCAGCCAACTAATCAGAGTTTGATAGAGTGGAGAAATGTTTTGTGGAGGATCCAGCCAGCTAGTTTCAGAACGGTTATAGTTATTAACGACAACTGGTAGCCAGGGCAAAAAGCTGATTGCAACAACACTTACACATAGAATCAGTGCTAGCCAAATTTGGCGTTTGTTAATGATATTTGTCCTGCGCCAACATACCAGCACCAGTAGCGTGCCAATTTGGGCAATGAAGGCAAGAATGCAAAAATAATGAACATAAATACCGATACTGTTAATGATTGCCCATCCCAGCAAAACCCAAAGTCTAACTTTCTGTCGCTTTTCGATATCCTTGACAACTTGCACCAGCCCCAGTAAGGATAAACTAATCAGGAGCATGGGTAATGTGTAGTGCCGTGCTTCTTGTGAAAGGTAAACAGCTAAGGGAGAAACAGCCATAAAAGCTGCTGCGATTATCCCCGCAGAGTGAGAGAAGGCAATACGATTAACATAGTAAATTGCTACAATTGCACCTACACCAAACAACGCTGCTGGCGATCGCAATTTTACAACCCACTCACTTCCCAAAGGACTCAACCAGTTCAACCAACTGTACATCCCACAAAAAAACAGCGGCGGATGGGTAGACTGGGTTGCAAGGTTTTTGGCAATTTGAGAACAACTTACTCCTGGTTGGATAGTAAAAATCTCTGGTACACGTTCCAGGGGTAACACGACATCCAAAGGCAAATCATTGTAGGTTTTACCCAAGCTGAAAATGGCAGTAATCACCTCATCCATCCACAGAGGTTTGAGATCCAAATTCCAAAAACGCAAGATTGCACCCAGGGCGATCGCCCCAGCCAAAGCGAGATAATGTAGATAGAGTTTGCGATTTGCCATTCCTTTCAATGGTTCGTCGTTAGTGGTTACTAGAACAACTAACAATTCCTAGTCCAAAATTGCAACCGCAGCCTGTAGCGGATAATTTTCAGATATTTATCAGCGTCCAGGCTGCGGTTCAAAATTTAAAATTTTATTACATAAGACGCTAATTGTACAAATCAGTGCCTCAAGAATCTCCACCGATAGAAGTATCTTCATCGCCTGTGTCTTCAGTCCGAGAGATAGGTATAGCAAGCATCCGTAATACCCTCCGTCTGGGACAGCAGCACATGGTTGACTGGCAGTCTGGTTCACTCGCTGTTTCGGCGGTTCCTGGTGCTGGTAAATCCACAGGAATGGCAGCAGCAGCGGCAATTGCGATCGCCCGTCAGTATGATCAATCTTCTGCATTACCTCGCAATAGCCGTCGTCAACTCATTGTTGTTACCTTTACTCGCTCAGCTGTTGCCAATATTAAAGTTAAAATCCGCGAATACTTAAAAAAATTATCTTTACCCCAGACTGGCTTTACTGTACACACGCTCCATGGTCTTGCCTTAAATATAGCCAACCGCTATCCGGATTTGTCAGGCTTACAGTTAGAAAATGTCACATTAATTACCCCCAACCAAAGTCACCGATTCATCAGGACTGCTGTAGAACAATGGATTAACACCCATCCAGGGCGTTATTCTCGGTTATTAGAAGGTATTCAATTTGACGGAGAAGAAACAGAAAGACTGCGACGTCAGTCAGTGTTACGGACAGAAGTCTTGCCAGAACTGGCGACTACAGTCATTCATGAGGCAAAAAGTTCTGGTTTATTCCCCCAAGATTTGCGTGAGTTCAGCAAACAAACCACAGACGAATATGAAATCTTAAGCATCGCGGCTGGGTTGTACGAGCAATATCAAAGTTTAATGCGAGTGCGTGACTTCATCGACTACGATGACATGATTTTAGCCGCCCTGCGCGTTTTGGAGAACGAAAACGCCCGGAGAATCGAGCAAAATCAAGTTTTCGCCGTCTTTGAAGACGAAGCCCAAGATTCTAGCCCACTGCAAACGCGACTCTTAACAATTCTCGCCACTGACTCCCACAACCCCAACCAGCCGCCAAATATGATTCGCGTTGGTGATCCCAACCAAGCGATTAACTCCACCTTCACCCCAGCCGATCCAATTTATTTTCGGCAATTCTGCAAAGAGTGTGACGCCCAAGGGCGACTGGTGACAATGGATCAAGCCGGTCGTAGTACCAAAATTATTATCGACGCCGCCAACTTTGTCTTGGAATGGGTGAATAGTCTTTATGTGAAAACAGGACAAGGAGGACAAGGGGGAATTCCTACCTCTCCCTCATCCCCCTCATCTCCTCACCTCCCCATCTCCCCATCACCCTTTCGTTTCCAAAGAATTCGCCCTGTTGAATTGAATCACCGTAAAGATGATGTCAATCCGCAAGCTGTGGGGCGGGGATTGGAACTATACACGCCCCGTGATATTCATCACACAGTCGAGTTATTGTCCGAGAGGGTTGTAGAGTTATTTTCCCAGGACGCAGACAAAATTAGTGCAGCTATTTTGGTGCGGGAGAACCGTCAAGGACGGTGGTTGGCAGAGGCGCTGAGTTCAGTGTGTAAACATCATGAAATTCCAATTTATGATGTTGGGGAACGCGATCGCCATTCTCATGTCCCGGAAGAGATTTTGGCAGTTCTGCAATTTTGCGATCGCCCTCATTCCCCCGACTACCTCAAGCGGGCATTACAAGTCCTTGTACAGCGGCGATTGATTGAAACGCAAGACCTCAACGCCCTCGCGACTTTGCCCGAAGAATTTTTGTATCCAGGTCCTTTGGCTGCACCTCAGCCACAGCCAGTGCAAAAAGCTGCGCATCTGTGTCGGAGTTTACTTCGCGCCCGTTTAGAACTGCCCCTGTACCAGTTAATTTCATTCATCGCCCTAACACTCAATTACGAGCAAGCAGAACTAGCAACAGCCGACAAATTAGCAGAACGAGTCAATCAGCAAATAGCTGGCAATACTTCAATGGGGGCGATGCTGAATGTATTAAGTGAAATCGTCAGTTCCGAACGGTTTGAACCCGTCGAAACAGAAGATTTAGAAGCACGATACACCCGTCCCGGTCAACTCACAATTATCACCATGCATAAAGCAAAAGGGCTGGATTGGGACTACGTTTTCATACCCTTTGTGCATGAAAACTTAATTCCTGGCAGATTTTGGGTTCCTCCCCAAAGCCAGTTTTTAGGTGACTTTACTTTATCAGAAGTTGCCCGCGCCCAAATTCGCGCTGCTCTGCACGCGAAATCTACTTTACCCAGCGTCACTGCTGCTTGGGAACAAGCAAAACACCTAAAAACTGCCGAAGAGTATCGCTTACTCTACGTTGCCATGACAAGGGCAAAGCGCCTACTGTGGATGTCTGCGGCGAAGAAAGCTCCATTTACCTGGAGTAAACCAGAGAATTTACAAGAGCAAACCCCTTGTCCGGTATTTCCAGCACTGAAACGCCAGTTTCCCGAAAGCGTAATCACTCTGGCAACAATTCCCGGAGGAGACACAAAGAAAAGCGGCACATAATCGGAAACTTTCGGACTTGAGTTTGAAGTCTCTAGGAGTAGAGCAAAATCAAAACGTGCAAAACCCAAGCTAAGGGCATAGCTCCTAGTGGCAATTTAACTTATTCAATTTTAAGGGTGTTCTATGAAAGACATAAACAAACTATATCCTGCACTTAACAAAACACTCAAGTCCTCTAAAGGTGCTTTGTTGACTCTAGCATTGACAATGCTATCAAGCGTACTAGGACTTGCTGGGAACAATACTGCTGCTTTGGCTAGCGATGAGCAGATACAGAGCAGCCACAGCAGCATTGAAATATCCCAAAACACAGACCAGTTTTCCAGCTACAGCCGCATTCAAATATCTCAAAACACAAACCAGATTTCAAACGTCCTGCCAAAACGGATAGCAAATGCAATTTTGCGTGACGCTTCCAAACGTTCCGGCGTAGCAATCCGTGAGTTGGAAATTGCTCAAGTCAGTCCAAAAACCTTTGGAAATCCTTGCGAATTCAAATTTGGAGAAGTTTGCACCAGGGAATACAAGCCGATTAAAGGTTGGGAAGCCCTTGTTGAGGTGGGAGACGATTCTTGGACTTACCATGTCAACCAATCCGGCTCACAAATCCTTCTAGATCCCAAAATCAGCAGCACGAAAGGTTAACCTTTACTCAGGTTAATTTTGCCCAGATTGATCATGTCTGGCTTTTTCCATGACTGTTTAGATATCGTTCTTATTACCAACTTATAAAGTCTGGCTCGAATTAAGACGCGATCGCGTCTTAATACCTAGCTAGTTTAGCCATAGCACTACTTATACAGCAACAGGCGAGTTTCGCTCATCAAATTTAGCCACTTCTATAAAACGTGCAACTGCCAAGTTTTTCCGGTTGCGCTTAATTCTTTCGATTTCGTGCAAAGTTTCTGCTGTGAGGTAACTTTCGCCACAATGAGGACAACTGATGACAGGAATATTCTCAATAACCAGCAAGTCTTCACCTTTGCCATAGGTTCTCGTAACCCTGCGGATATTTACTCCTTCACTTGTGCAAATATCACACTTGTGCATTGTTTTTTCCCATCTTAGACCCGATATACGGTCATGATAACTAACTTTCCCGTCAAACTCAGTTTGGCAATGACTTCAACTTCTGTGTCGTCTTCGGTTGTTCCTCGAATACGGTATTTTGATTCAGCAGTGACTTTATCTTTTTGACGTTCCAGAATTTCACCTGTGAGAATGCCTTGTTCGATGTCGTAGATTGTCAAATTGTCATCGTTCATTTCTTGTTCTGCATGGAGAGTCATGACATATTGAAGTGATGTAACTTTCTCCCGCATTCGTTGTATAATTTCGTCGAACATGACATCTGTGAGTAACAAAAGCTTCTTGGATAACGCCTCAAATATACTTGAACGACCAGGGAAAAACGTCAATCTCTGTTGTTCTCCTGATCAGCTTTGGATTCTTACTTTATAATTATAGATTGTGTCGAATTAAAGCCAGGCCATGCCTAAACTCAAAACCCGTAAAGCAGCGTCAAAGAGATTCCGTGCCACTGGCACCGGCAAAATCGTACGTCGCAAAGCTTTCAAAAACCACCTGCTACAGCACAAATCTTCCAATAAGAAACGTAACCTGTCGAAAATGGCAGTTGTCAACGAGCGCGACGAAGAAAACGTGCGCCTCATGCTCCCCTATTTGTAATTTGTTAAGGAACTAAAACGATATGACACGGGTAAAACGCGGTAACGTTGCTCGCAAACGCCGCAAAAAAATTCTCAAACTCGCGAAAGGTTTTCGCGGTTCCCACTCAACTCTGTTTAGAACCGCTAATCAGAGAGTCATGAAGGCGTTGCGGAACGCCTATCGCGATCGCAAAAAACGCAAACGCGATTTCCGCCGCCTGTGGATCACCCGCATTAACGCTGCTGCACGCCTACATGGCTTGAGTTACAGCCAGTTGATCGGAAATCTCAAAAAAGCCGATATCCAACTCAACCGTAAAATATTGGCACAATTGGCAGTTCTCGATCCAGCAAGCTTCGCTAAAGTTGCTGAATTAGCAAGCCAAGCGAAAGGATAAAGGTGGCAACGGATGGATAACGGATGTAACAGATGGAAAGCAGCTTGTCGGTTACATCTGCTGATATCCGCTGCCATTTTTTTGCTTTTGAGTTTTTCCTATGTGATAGCAGATACACAATTATCAGCATCTGCCGCAGAAATGCCCGAAATTCAGCGGCGGGGCTATGTAAATATTGCCGTCAAAGATAACTTGCGTCCGCTAGGATTTAGAGATGCAAGCGGCAATTTGCAAGGCTTGGAAATCGACTTAGCAAAGGCATTGGCAGTTGACTTAGTAGGTAAAGCAGATGCTGTGAAATTGCAACCTGTGGCAAATCGCGATCGCCTATCTGCAGTTTTAGATCATAAAGTTGATATGGCGATCGCCAGAGTCACAGCAACCTCCTCACGCTCTCGGTTGGTAAGTTTCAGTGTTCCTTACTACTTTGATGGCGCTGTTTTAGTGACAAAAGATACTTCATTGCAACGGCTGAGCGATTTGGCAAAACGGAAAATTGCCGTCCTCAAAAATTCCAGCACCATTGCCAACGTGCGCTATTATTTACCAAATGCCGAGTTAGTGGGAGTAGATTCTTATCAAAAAGCCTTTGCGCTCTTAGAAAACAATGCAGCAAATGCTTTTGCCGCAGATGCTAGCGTTCTTAGCGGTTGGGTGCAACAATATCCCCAGTATCGGCTACTGCCAACCAAGCTATCAACAGAACCATTATCTGTGGTCATGCCCAAGGGATTACAGTACGATGAATTGCGAAGGCGGATAAACCAAGCCATTGCCCGTTATATTAATTCTGGTTGGCTCCAGCAACGCGCTACACATTGGGGATTACCCTGAATGAGGGAAGTATAAATTATGCATAAAAAATTATAAATTAAAATATAAATTAAAATATAAATTAAAATTTTTATCAGCCATAATTTTCACTGTTCCCTGTAAGTTGATAATAGAAAAAGAAGAAACTTTAAATAAAGACAATGGATAACAATCTAGCGATTATTTATCTGTCAATTTTTGTGGGTCTGCTCTTAATTGCGAGTGTCAGCGTTTTTCGCCAGGTGTTCAAAAGTCGTAAGCTGGAAAGCACCATGTCACGCTTACGAAACAAGCTGACTAAAGAAAAAGGGACATCTCAAGAATATTACGAGTTAGCCAGTATTTATTCCGAGAAAAAACTATTTTCCCAGGCAGTAACCTTCTTTCAAAAAGCAATCAAAGCCGCCGAAGAAGAAGGAGAAGAAAATGTAGCATATATATATAATGGGCTGGGCTACGCCTACTTTGCACAAGAACAGTATGACTTAGCGATTCGTCATTATAAAGAAGCCGTCAAATCTAAACCCGACTATGTGACAGGGCTGAACAATCTCGGTCATGCATACGAGCGGAAAAAATTAACTGCTCAAGCCCTGCAAGCTTATGAAGAAGCACTGAAACTTCAGCCAGATAATACCACGGCAAAACGCCGTTCTGAATCTTTACGACGCTTAGTATCTGCATGATTTACGAGTATTTCTCCTTCTCGCGCTTTGCCTTGTGAATACCTTCTAAGCGCAAAGCGCTCCCTTCTCCTGTCCCAGACGCTACGCGCCGAGAAGGCACGTCCGCAGGACTTAATTGTTCGATGAAGTGCTGGTTCCTCCTGCGGTGTATCATGAAGTTGTAATTCAAGGTGCAGGTCAACCAGGAGCATCTGAACTTGCTTCTGGCAGGTTCAGTGTCGGGTGTGGGACTACCGCAGCCTGAAGGTAGTGCAGGAGAGATTGCACCACCGGTCCGCTCAGCAAGGAGCTGTGTGATAAGATGTCAGGACATCTTCACGGATTGTATTTCAACTTAAGTAGTAGTGTGTCAACAACCCAGGTCTAAAGACGCTGGGCTTCTAGCCTAAGTCCAAGGACAGTAGTTGACCCGACTAAGTACCTCGTGTACTACGTTATTGGCAAGTGTTCAAGTTCCTACCTACAGATGCGAA